>CANQMR010000004.1 GCA_947625015.1 uncultured Lachnospiraceae bacterium
AGCGGATTTCTAAAAAACCGCGTGTCGGGAAAATTGGGATAAGGATTACCTTGCGGCGGTAATTCACGAATATTCCGAAAGATAATAGAAAGATACCCGTTAAACGCCGGGGAGATAATGTATGAAGAGTGGAGGGCAGAAAATATGGAATTTTTGTAAGTTTTTTCTTGACAAATGGGTGGTGGGGTGTTACTCTATATAAGGATATTAGCACTCGGAAAGATTGAGTGCTAATAATCAGAAGAATCCAATGGGATATAAGAAAGCCCCAGGAGAAGGAAAGGAGCCTGGTGCATGGAATTAGACGAACGAAAACTGAAGATTTTGAAGGCCATTATTTCTAATTATTTGGAGACCGGGGAACCGGTGGGGTCGAGAACCATATCCAAATATACGGACCTGAACCTAAGTTCCGCTACGATTCGGAATGAGATGGCGGATTTAGAGGAGCTTGGGTTGATTATGCAGCCCCACACCTCCGCAGGAAGGATTCCCACCGATAAGGGTTACCGCCTGTATGTGGATCAGATGATGTCCGAAAAGGATACGGAGATGAAAGAGATGAAGACCCAGCTTTTAGAGCGGGTGGATAAGATGGAGACAATGCTTAAGCAGGTGGCAAAGGTATTGGCTTATAATACCAATTATGCCACGCTGGTTACGGCACCCCAGTATCAGAACTCCAAGCTTAAGTTTATTCAGCTTTCCCAGGTGGATGACAGCCAGTTATTGGCAGTTATTGTGGTGGATGGGAATGTAATCAAGAATAAACTGATGCAAGTGGAGAGGATGCTTGCCAATGACGAGCTGCTTAAGCTGAATGTGTTGTTGAATACCTTTTTACAGGGAGCTTCCTTACAGGACATCAATTTAGAGATGATTCACACCATTAAGAATCAGGCCGGGGAATTTGCAGACATCATGGAAAACATTTTCCAGGGGATTGCAGAGGCCATCCATGAAGCGGACGAAGTGGAGATTTACACCAGCGGAACGACGAATATGTTAAAGTATCCGGAACTTGGCAATGTGGAGCAGACCACCAAGCTGTTAGAGGCGTTAGAGGAACGGCAGGGATTAAATGAACTGATTGACGAATCCCTGAACAACAGCGATGCCACCGGCATTCAGGTATACATTGGCGAGGAGGCTCCGGTTTCCAACATGAAGGATTGCAGTATTGTAACGGCTACCTATGAGTTGGACGGCGGCGGCAAGGGAACTATCGGAATTATCGGTCCAAAGCGCATGGACTATAAGAAAGTGGTCAGTACCCTTAAGAATCTTACAGATGAGTTAGATACGATATTTAAGAAGAAAGAGTAGAGGTGTCAGAGTGGAAGAAAAGAAGAAAAGTAATGCCAACCGTAACGGAACAAAGAAAAAGCAGCCGGAAGGCAAAGCCACCGAGGAAAAGGTGGAGGAGGTTGCCGTAGAATCCACTGAGGAGACAGAAGTAGAAGAACAGCAGGTGGAAAAGGAAAGCGGTCCCAAACCGGCGAAAGGCAAGAAAGGCAATCGGCGCTCCGGCGGTGGCGGCAACAGCAAGGCCATGGAGGTGGAGCTTAATAAGCAAAAAGAGCTTGTAGAGGAAGCCAATGACAAATACAAACGCCTTCTGGCGGAATTTGAAAATGCCAGGAACCGCAACGAAAAGGAATCTAAGCGGATGTATGACATCGGCGCCAAGGAGGTTTTGGAAAAACTTCTTCCGGTGGTGGATAACTTTGAACGGGCTTTGCAGGCCATCCCTGAGGAGGACAGGGAAAGAGCCTTTGAGCAGGGGGTTGACAAGATTTATAAGCAGCTCATCGTTGCCTTGGAGGAGATTGGCGTAACCCCGATGAATGCGGAGGGCACAGAATTTAACCCGGACCTTCACAATGCGGTAATGCATGTGGAGGACGAAGAACTTGGAGACAACATTGTTGCCGAGGAATTGCAGAAGGGTTATATGTATAAGGATGAGGTGCTTCGCCACAGTATGGTAAAAGTAGCCAACTAAACACAGCGTGTTTGGAGCATATATTTATAAGATATGAAAGATGAATAGGAGGAAATGAAATCATGGGAAAAATTATTGGTATTGACTTAGGTACAACAAATTCATGTGTAGCCGTTATGGAAGGCGGTAAGCCGGTGGTAATCAACAATGCAGAGGGCGCAAGAACAACACCGTCTGTTGTGGCTTTTACCAAGACAGGCGAGAGAGTTGTCGGTGAGCCGGCAAAGCGTCAGGCAGTTACCAACGCAGACAAGACAATCTCTTCAATCAAGAGACATATGGGTTCTGATTATAAAGTAACCATTGACGACAAGAAGTATTCTCCACAGGAGATTTCCGCAATGGTATTGCAGAAGTTAAAGGCAGACGCAGAAAGCTATATTGGTGAAAAGGTAACCGAGGCCGTTATCACTGTTCCGGCATACTTCTCTGATTCCCAGAGACAGGCAACCAAAGATGCGGGAAGAATTGCAGGACTGGATGTAAAGCGTATCATCAACGAGCCGACAGCCGCAGCCCTATCTTATGGTCTTGATAACGAGAGCGAGCAGAAGATTATGGTATACGACTTAGGCGGCGGTACCTTTGATGTGTCTATCATTGAAATCGGCGACGGCGTCATTGAAGTGCTGGCAACTGCTGGTGACAACCAGTTAGGTGGTGACGACTTTGATAACGTCATTACAGACTATATGTTAGATGAGTTTAAGAAACAGGAAGGCGTGGATTTGTCTACGGATAAGATGGCTATGCAGAGATTGAAGGAAGCTGCCGAGAAGGCGAAGAAGGAGCTTTCTTCTTCCACAACAACCAACATCAACCTTCCGTTCATTACTGCGACAGCGGATGGACCAAAGCATTTTGATATGGATCTTTCCAGAGCTAAATTCGATGAGTTGACCGCTCATCTGGTAGAGAGAACGGCAACACCGGTTCAGACCGCGTTAAAGGATGCCGGACTTACCGCTTCCGAGCTTGACAAGGTATTGCTGGTAGGCGGTTCCACCCGTATTATCGCAGTTCAGGATAAGGTAAAGCAGTTAACCGGCAAAGAGCCGTTTAAGGGAATTAATCCGGACGAGTGTGTGGCAATCGGTGCATCTATTCAGGGCGGTAAGTTAGCCGGAGATGCAGGCGCAGGCGAGATTCTTTTGTTAGACGTTACCCCGCTTTCTCTTTCAATCGAGACAATGGGCGGCGTTGCAACGCGCTTGATTGAGAGAAATACCACCATTCCTACCAAGAAGAGCCAGATTTTCTCTACTGCACAGGACAATCAGGATGCAGTGGATATCAATATCTGTCAGGGCGAGCGTCAATTTGCGAGAGATAACAAGTCTTTGGGACGGTTCCGCTTAGACGGTATCGCACCGGCAAGACGTGGCGTACCGCAGATTGAGGTTACCTTTGATATTGATGCGAACGGTATCGTAAATGTATCCGCGAAGGATTTAGGAACCGGAAGGGAGCAGCACATCACGATTACGGCAGGTTCTAATATGTCTGATGAGGATATCGAAAAGGCAGTGAAAGAAGCGGCAGAGTACGAGGCACAGGATAAGAAGAGAAAAGAGGCCATTGAGGCAAGAAATGACGCTGACGCTATGGTATTCCAGACAGAGAAGGCATTGCAGGATGTAGGTGACAAGCTCCCGAATGAGGATAAGACAAAGGTAGAGGCCGACTTGGCCGCACTTAAGAATCTGGTAGAGAGTACAGATCCTGAGAACATGAGCGACTATGATGTAGAACAGCTTAAGAACGCTAAGGAGACATTGATGACCAGCGCACAGAACCTGTTTGCAAAACTCTATGAGCAGAATGGACCGGGAGCTAATGCAGGAACCGGTGCAACAGGCCCTGCTGATTACTCCGAGGGTGATGTGGTTGATGGAGATTATACAGAAATTTAAGGGTGAGGAAGATGGCAGAGACAAAGAGAGATTATTATGAGGTCCTTGGTGTTTCTAAAACGGCCACCGATGCAGAATTAAAGAAAGCTTACAGACAGATTGCCAAGAAGTATCATCCGGATATGAATCCGGGTGATGCGGAGGCGGAGGCGAAGTTTAAAGAGGCATCTGAGGCGTATAAAATATTGAGCGACCCGGATACCAGAGCGAAGTATGACCAGTTCGGCCATGCGGCTTTTGACCCGAACAGCGGTATGGGAGGCGGCTTTAGCGGCTTCGATTTCAGCGATATGGGAGATATCTTCGGCGATATCTTTGGAGATATGTTCGGCGGTACCAGAACCCGCCAGTCCAACGGGCCGATAAAAGGCGCAAACATCAAGACCAGCGTCCGGGTAAAATTTGACGAGGCGGTATTTGGCTGTCAGAAGGAATTAGAGCTGCCCTTAAAGGACGAGTGCGTGGTCTGCCATGGAACCGGCGCCCAGCCGGGACACACGCCGGAGACCTGTACCAAGTGTAACGGAAAAGGCCAGGTGGTATTTACCCAGCAGTCCTTATTTGGCGTAGTGAGAAACGTGCAGACCTGTCCGGAGTGTAGTGGAACCGGTAAGGTAATTAAGTATAAATGTACCCAGTGTTCCGGTACCGGATATGTAAAGAGTAAGAAGAAGATTCAGGTGGTGGTTCCGGCCGGTATCGACAACGGCCAGAGCATCCGCATCCGGGAAAAAGGAGAACCGGGCGTGAATGGCGGCGGCAGAGGCGATTTGCTGGTTACCGTATTGGTAGACCGGCATCCGCAGTTTCAGCGGCAGGAGTATGATATCTTTTCCACAGAGCCGATTACCTTTACCCAGGCTGCTTTAGGCGGTAATATAACCATTAATACCATAGACGGACCTATGGATTATGAGATTAAGGCCGGTACTCAGACGGATACCAAGGTGAAGCTAAAGGGCAAGGGCGTTCCCACCCTGCGGAATAAGAATGTCCGGGGCGACCATTATGTCACCTTAGTGGTACAGGTGCCCGACAAGCTTACTGAGGAGCAGAGAAGCATACTGAATAACTTTGACGAGGCCACCGGATCTACGGCCAGAAGGTCAACGGATTCTTCCGGCGATTTCAGCTTCGGCGGGCATAAGAAGAAGGGATTTAGCAAGAAGAAATAAGAGGAAAACCAGTAGATAAAGAAAAAGGTATACCTAATTCCCATGCAGGACAGTCTGTATGGGAATTTTTTTGCAAAAAATTCTCGTTATTCTTTACAACAGGAAAATTTGTTGCAGAAGTTATAAAAAAGTAGTAAAATATTTTTTATAGTTTGTGGTTTAAAAGGTATATTTTTTATCAAGAGGAATTGATTATGAAATTTATAGAAAAAATATCGGAAACAAAATGTTATTTAAAACAATATATAGACAATTATTATGGACAGCCATTAATAGTATTAGGGGCTGGAGTAGGAGCTGTTGGAATAATATCATATTTGCTAGAAAAGGGAATAACTGAGTTTCATGTATGCGTTGATGATGTTTATTGGCAGGATGGTCAGAGAGTACAGGGATATGTTGTTGAAAGTATAAGTCAGGTGTTGTCAGAAGCTAGTAAACCATATGATATTATTGTAGCTTTTTCTACATTTGACAAGAGATCATTAGAACCATATAAAATGAAATATCCCGACTCAATAAACAATGTTGAATTTTATGATATTATTTCTCACTTTTGGGTGGAACCTCAAATATACAGTGTTGATAGGAAATTTTATGAATCAAATGATAGTTTGCTTACAAAAATTTATGACAACTTAGCGGATGAACTGTCAAGGAAAGTTCTTGTTTCTTTTGTAGAACAGAGAATAAGTGGTGAGTTTAGTTATTCTGATGGGGTTCTTTCGCCAATAGATGAAAGATATTATGATACATCACTTTTTAATATGCATCATAACGCTGTGTTAATTGATTGTGGCGCTTATGATGGTGAGGACACGAAAGAATTTTTTGCGCGTTTTGCTGGTGATACATTTTCGTTTGTTGTTGAGCCTGATAAAGAAAATGTAAAAAAAATAAGCGAAAATCTTGCTGATTATAGTAATAGAACATTGATAATAAATAGTGCGGTGTGCGATAAAAAAGGGATGGTTTCTTTTTCGGATGGCGGTGGGGAAGGATCAGGCATAAATGAGAATGGTTCTACTAAAGTAAGTGCTTTAACTATTGATGATTTGTATAAAGAATATCCTGATAAATTTGATAATAGAGATATCCTTATCAAAATGGATATTGAGGGAACAGAGCTTAAAGCTCTTTACGGAGCAAAAAAAGTTATTGAAAAATTTACCCCCATATTATCAATATGTCTGTATCATAAACCGGAAGATATTATTGATATTCCTATTTATCTAATGAATTTGCAATTGGGATATAAATTTTATATGAGAAGATATGATAAAGGATTCAGAGAACTTATTTTATATGCCATACCGAATAAAGATGGTGAATAAATAACACATTGCATCATGCGCATTTGTGTTTTAGCAGGAAAGAAAGTCGGTGCGAAAATGAAAGAATTAGAGAAGATTTCTTTTGTGATCCCCTGTTATCGTTCTGAAAAGACGGTTATTCTGGTGGTTAATGAAATTGAAGAGACCATGGGGCAAAGAAAGGAATTAGATTATGAAATTATATTGGTGAATGACGGGTCTCCGGATAACGTCTGGGATGTGATTGCCAGACGGGCAGAAGAGGATAGTCATATTATTGGTATTAATCTGACCAGAAATTTTGGACAGCATGCGGCGCTCATGGCCGGATATAATTATTGTACCGGCGATTATGTGGTTTCTTTGG
Organism: uncultured Lachnospiraceae bacterium; assembly: GCA_947625015.1. Taxonomy (GTDB): domain Bacteria; phylum Bacillota; class Clostridia; order Lachnospirales; family Lachnospiraceae; genus CAG-590. The sequence continues at coordinate 6,774 of CANQMR010000004.1, forward strand.
ATGATGACGGGCAGACTCCGGCTAATGAGGTGTTTTCATTAATTGACGAGTTGGAAAAAGGATATGATGTAGTATATGCATCATATCCGGAAACGCATCAGAACTGGTTTCGACGTCTGGGATCGATTTTTGCCAGTAAAACATCAGCATATGTTTTTGGCATGAAGGGAGACAATAGAAGGGGAAGCAGTTTTTTTGTGATGCGCAGATATATACTGGAAGAGATTACCAGATATGGACATTCTTTCCCGTATATCGGAGGATTGCTATATAGGACCACAAGAAACATTGGTTTTGTGCAGGTTAATCATAGGGATCGTTTTTCAGGTACCTCCGGATACAGCCTTAAATCTTTGATTTCACTTTGGCTGAATGGATTTACTGCATTTTCAGTGCGGCCGTTAGAGCTAGGGGCCTATGCGGGTTTTGGCATGGCGATTGCGGGATTTATATATGCTATTTATACGATTATACGACGTTTGTTAAATCCGTCAATTATGCAGGGCTGGAGTTCGCTGATCTCCATTACGCTGATTGTCGGAGGGCTTATTATGATTATGCTGGGGTTAATTGGGGAATATATTGGCCGTATATATATATGCATTAATAACTCTCCCCAGTATGTGGTAAAAGATATATGTAAAAGAGATAGAATGTAAGAGGTGATATTCTTATGAAAAAGCTATTAAGCGGCGTGATTTATCAAGAAAATGATTATTATGTTAAAATTAATCATTTACTGCATAGTGATAAAAAAATTGGTATTTTTGGAGCCGGGATTTATGCAAAACAATTAGAATCGAGATTAAATAAATGGGGGATTTTAATTGATTTTTGTGTAGTTGATGACGAGTATTTTGACACAGCAATTTCTAATGATAAAGAGCTGGTTAGATTAACCCAATTAAAATCTTATGGCGATGTTATATTAATTATTGGTTTTGAAACAATAGTTGAGCGGGAAGAATTTTTAAAGGGAAAAATTAATGAAATATTACTCTCTGCCCCCAATATCGAAATAATGGATTTTGAAAATTGTTATGTTGATTGGGATTTTATTGATTATCCTTTTTTTCTTAATCATTATGAAGAATTTGAAACAACGTATAATCTATTAGCAGACGATTTTTCAAGAAGAGTTATGGTTGAATATTTAAATGCCTGCATTTCCGGAAAAGCAGGTGATTTTTGTAATTTAAAAACAGATCATATGCATGATTACGAGCATGAACTGATTTTTAAGAACATAGTTTCGGGGGGGGTAATTGTAGAGTGCGGTGCATATAATGGCAAAACGGCAATCGAAACAGCAGAAACCTTAGAGGATAAGAATATATCAGCAACAATTGTTGCATTAGAGCCGGATGAAAGTAATATCAAAATCTTGAATGATAATTGCAAAGATTATCCCAATATTGTTTTGGAATCAAAAGGCGTGTATAGTAAGGACGGGACTGTATATTTCTGTCTGCTGGGAGGGCAGGCTGGAAAAATAACAGATATAAATGAAATTGAAGATATGTCGCAATATGCCGCTGTTGATGTGGTCAGCATCGACACATTAGAGAAAAAATACGGCTCGATTACGGCTGTCTTAATGGATATAGAAGGAAGTGAGCTAGAGGCGCTTAAAGGAGGAATAAATGTTATCAAAAAATATAAACCTGCGTTAGCAATAAGGGCTTACCATAAAAAAACAGATTTATTTGAAATACCAATGTTTTTAGATTCATTGTTGACTCAGAATAAATATAAATTATATCTTCGAAATAATGCAAACAGCAGGGGAATATTAGATTTAACATTATATGCTGTTTGATATATATAGTATTGTTTGGGTAAAAGGATAATGGGAATGAAAGAAAAAAGTTATAACTGGAAGGCATTTATTGTACTTCAGCTCGCTGTTTTTATTGTGTCTTTAGGCGGAATCTGTTCTAAACTGGCAGGACGGCAGATATTTTTGTCTAAAAAGTTTATAATATATTATGCCTTGCTGTTATGCGTACTGTTTGTATATGCGCTTATATGGCAGCAGGTGCTTAAACATATTTCTCTGTCTGTCGCTTATGCCAGTAAAGGCGTGGGAATTGTATATGCGATTTTGTGGGGAATACTCATTTTTGGCGAAGAGATACGATGGAATATGATAGTAGGCGCAGTTTTGGTATTAATTGGTTCTTATTGTTATATCATTGATGAAATCAGGAGGATTTCCAAGTGAACTATATAATTATTTTTCTACTGTCTGTGTTTGTGTCCTCCGTTTCCCAGATCTTGCTGAAAAAAAGCGCAGGCAGACAATATAAGAGCGTGATTGCCGAATATCTGAATCCGAGGGTTATTGCAGCATATGGGATGTTTTTTGTGTCCACCCTGTTAACCATGTATGCATATAAAGGCGTGCCGCTGTCTTTTGGCGCGCTTTTAGAGGCGGCAGGATATATATATATTCCGGTGTTAAGTTATTTTTTCCTTGGAGAAAAGATAACGTCGCTGAAAATAACCGGAGCTGTATTGATTATACTTGGCATATGCTGTTATTCTTTACTATAGGAATGACACCGATAATATGAAGAACAAAAAGGAGATAAATGATGAGACAATTAGAAGATTATTCTAAAATTATTTTTTTAGGCGGCGGCGTTATGGCTGAGCGGTTGTATCGACAGATTGATGGGATTGAACAAAAACTGGTTGGCGTTATGGATTTGTTAGAGCCTGAAAAACGGACCAAAACGGAGTTTAAGGGGTTGAAGATTCAGTCGCCGGAGTGTTACAGGGAGGTCCTGACCGGTGGAGATACTGCAGTTATCGTTGCGATAGGACAATGGTTTGTGCCCGATATAGTTCATCAATATCTGTCTCAGTATGAATTCGGAGAAGAAAATCTTTTTGTTGTCAATCCGTATACAACGCTGCGTTTTTTCTGTATCGATGAAGAGTTGGAAAAGGAAAAGAGGATACCGCTCACAGACCCGGGGTATCAATTTGTCAGAGGACTGTTTCAGGATGAGCTTTCGCTGGAGATATACCGATTGCTGACGGAAAGTAAACCGTATGATACATTTGCCGACCCCTATGAGATTATGCCGTATACACAGATAAAAGATATGTATCACATGGAAGAGGATTACTGGCTAAGCTATGATTTTGGTAAAGGCTGTGGCGGAGAAGCTACAGTTATTGATTGCGGCGCGTATATTGGTGACAGCATATTGCCGGTTTGCAATAAAATACCGCAAAACCATATATGCTATTATGCCTTTGAGCCGGATCGGGAAAACGCAGACTGTATACGGAATAATGAGGAATTTAAAAATGCAGTCAGTCAACTGGAAGTATTTGAATATGGCGTAGGAGAGAAAAACCAGAGGCTTTCGTTTAAATATCCGGAAGATGGAAACAAAGAGGGCGGAAGGTTTGTGGAAATAAATGATGACGCCGCCGAAGCGTTAGAGGTGAAACGTTTAGATGACCTTAATCTCGATATCCACGGCACGCTATATATTAAAATGGATATAGAAGGTTCTGAACTGGGGGCGTTAAAGGGAGCAGAGGACATGTTGAAAAAGAACAGGCCTTATTTAGCGATTTGTCTTTATCACAGAAAAAATGATTTGTTAGAAATTCCCACATATATCGCAAAGCTTCTGCCGGATTATAAATTTTATCTGCGGGGGGGTTTTCATACCATATTGTGGGCAATTCCGGAAAAACAGGAGTAGTTGATTTATTATGAAAATAATTAATGCAGTCTGGGAACAGCGAAATCTGGGCGTAGATGCAGCAGAGATTCAATTTGAGATGAATGATCGGATTGAGGACATTGCAGATTCTTTTGAAAATGTAGCGGCAGCCTATCTGGTAGCCAAGATTCCCGGTGGACGTGGTGACTTATGTGAATTTGTGCAGGACCATGAATATCGTTATATAGAAGATTTGATACAGGTGGAACATGATTTACATGAACCGGTGCGAACTCCGTTGCATCAGCGTCTGTATAATGCAACTTCTTATAGAAAAATGACAGAGGAGGATATAGATATCCTGCAAAGGGAAGTCATGGCTGGAATGTTTGATTCCGACAGAATTTCCCAGGATTATGTCTTTGGAAAAGATGTGGCTGCAAAACGATATTGTAATTGGATTCATGATTTGATTGAACAAGGAGCAACGCCTTATGTAATCTTATATAAAGAGGAATCCACAGGTTTTGTTATCTTAAAAACTGCCGATGGGGTATATTATGAATCTGTTCTGGGCGGCGGATACCGGCGGTATCGTAACACCGGCCTTGGCCTTATTCAGAAAGAACAGGAAATTGTAAGAAGAGCCGGAGGAAAAAGGGTGACAACACATGTATCCTCCAATAATCCCGCCCAGTTAAGGGCATTGATGATAAACGGCTATGTCCCAATGGGGATTGACCATATTTTTGTAAAGCATCAGGAGGAATACCGATGATCCCATTTAACAAACCGCCCTATGTGGGTAAAGAGGAACAATATATGAAAGAAGCCATCGGCAGCCGCAAAATCAGCGGGGATGGCAATTTTACAAGAAGGTGTCAGGATTGGTTGGAAAACGCTGCCGGAACTGATAAGGCATTATTAACCACTTCGGCAACTGCGGCGCTGGAAATGAGCGCCCTGCTATGTGATATTAAGCCGGGGGATGAGGTCATTATGCCGTCCTACACTTTTGTGTCGACAGCGAACGCCTTTGTCTTGCGGGGAGCCTCTATTGTCTTTGTGGATATCCGCCCGGATACCATGAATATAGATGAAAAGCTGATTGAGGAGGCGGTTACAAAGAAAACGAAGGCTATCGTGCCGGTGCATTATGCGGGAGTTTCCTGCGAAATGGATACCATTATGGACATTGCCGCAAGGCATGACCTTAAGGTAATAGAGGACGCGGCTCAGGGGTGTTATGCAACTTATAAAGGAAAAATGCTTGGCAGCATCGGGCATTTAGGCTGCTACAGCTTCCATGAGACTAAGAATTACAGTATGGGAGAAGGCGGCGCGCTTTTGATTAATCAAGAGGGATTGACTGATATGGCGGAGATTATCCGGGAAAAGGGAACCAACAGGAATCAGTTTTTCCGGGGCGAGGTGGACAAGTACAGTTGGGTAGAGCGAGGATCTTCCTATCTTCCCAGCGAGTTAAACGCCGCTTACCTATGGGCGCAGTTAGAGATGGCGGGCAAGATAAACGATATGCGGCTTAATGCGTGGAAACGGTATAATAACGGTTTGCAGGAGCTGGAAACACAGGGAGATATTGAGCTTCCTTTTGTACCATCGGAGTGTGAGCATAACGGGCATATGTTTTATCTGAAGGTAAAGGATTTGGAAACCCGTACCCGCCTGTTAGCCTATTTAAAAGAAAATGGTATATATGCAGTCTTTCATTATGTTCCGCTGCATTCTTCCGAAGGGGGAAGAAAGTATGGAAGATTTTTTGGAGAAGACAGATATACGACGAAAGAAAGCAACCGTCTGATCAGACTGCCCATGTATTATGGCCTGACGGCCAGTGAGATAGATTATATTATAGATACAGTTCGAAGATTCTTTATTTCATAAGGAATATGCTAATGAAAATCGAGGTGCTTTGCAAAATATCTATAGACTGGGATATTTGTAAGGAAAGGAAGAATGGATATGAAAAAGGGTGTTACATGGATTAAGAAATATTGGGTATATGTCGCAGCGTTTTTTTTGCCTTGTGTGATTGTTCTGCTTCATCTGCTTACCAGAAATTCGTGGATATTCGGCGACGGAAGTATTCTCAGGGGAGATGCGGGTGTACAGTATGTATATATTTTTGAAGAATTATGGAATAAATTACACAGTGGCGATTTGTCCTTTTATAGCTGGAATGCGATGAGCGGATATGACTTTTATCTGAATATGATATATTATGCAATTTCGCCGGCAACGTTGATCCTGATGTTAATGCCTAAAAGTTTTTTATATGACGGTTTACAGTTTTTTATGGTGTTAAAATGGGCGATGTTATCTTTAAGCGCTGTGTATTTTTTTATGCATACAAAGTTTAATACATTAAAGAAGAACAGAAAATTGGTGGCGTTCACGTTAGGCGTATGTTATGCTTTGGGGAATTTTTTTATTGATATTTTAAATTATTTCAACTGGTTGGATTCTCTTATTTTATTTCCAATTTTGCTTTTGTTAATTGAAAAAATGATGGACCAGGGTAATTGGAAATTGTATTATGTATGCCTGACATTATGCATATTATGTAATTTTTATATTGCTTTTCCAATATGTATTTTTTTGTTTTTGTGGTATTTGATAAATATATGGACTGTTGCAGATAAAGATAAGGTGACAAGAAGTAAATCCTTTTTTTGTGTGTCCCTTTTGGCAGGACTATCTTCAATGATTGTTGTGATACCGAGTGTTTTAAATGTCGGTAACAGGTATACGACCGGAAATGAAAATAAAATCCATGAATATATCAGAAGTTTGACTAAGACATTTCCGGAATTTTTGAAAAAGTTTTATATATTTAGTTATATTGATGAAAACAATATGTGTACGGCAACTTATTTGTCAATTGGGATTTTGCTTTTATGTATTTTTTTCTTTGCGATTAGAATGGACAAACATATAAAATATACCAAAATTTTAATTTTTTTCCTGGTTTTATGTTCATTTTTTATAGGTGCGCTTAATTATGCCTGGCATGGATTTTCTATTCCACATGGTCCGGATAATCGATATGCCTTTGGTTTTCTTTTACTATTAGCTGTGATGGCTTTGGACGTAATCGGAAGATTAAAGCAGCTTACCTTAAAACATTGTTTGATTGCGATGGTCATTAGTTTGGCTTTATTCTTTGGTACATTTTTTACCATTGAAAAATTTGAAGCGGTTTATGTATATCTTGGCACATTATTTTTAGTTGTACTGTATAATATATTATTTATATTAAATCGCAGAAAAAGTATTAGCAATAAAATATTTATACGGATATTTTGTTGTCTGTGTATTTTAGAAATAAGCGCAAATGCATATTATCAGTGGAGGGCGTATGAAGCCTTACAGCCGGAAAAGATCGGAAATGTGGCAGAGGCAGAAAGACTGGTTGAGGACTTGAATGTAAAAGCGGGACAAAGGGTTGCGTTTCAGGACGCAGGATATGGAATGGGAATGAAGACGGGTCTTCCAAGTGTTTCAGGATATGTTTCTTTCTTTAATGGGAATCTGGGGGATTTATGCTATAACCTTGGTATGAATCGGGTTTCTGATGCCGCGGTTGATTATTCAGGTGGGACTCCGGTGATGAACGTGCTGTTTAATATTGGTTATGGTGCGGGAAAATATGAGACAGAATTTAGCGACTGTGAAATTTTGAAGGCGCAGGATAATATGGTACTATGCAAGATGAAGCGTTTGGCTGGTTTGGGATATATGCTGCCGTATGCGATAATGAACTGGGAAGGAAGCGATTTGTCCAATTTTGTTAACCAAAATGAATTTGTGGAATATGCGACAGATGGAAAGGTTAAAGAGGTGTTTAAGGTTTTTTCGCCGAAAATTACGCATTGTGCCAGCGATAGTTATGATTTATCACCTGTTACAGAAGAGCTGGAAGAAGCAGGCGTATCCTATCATTATCTGTCTTTAAACAATGGCGAAAACAGCATGATTGAATTTGAGGCAGAAGAAGATATGGATTTATACTTTACCATAAAGGGAAGCACAGAGTATTATTCTTCTGTTTATGTGAATAATCAGCTATTCTATCAGGATACGATAAAATCAGGCCGGAATATTATTCATTTAAAAGATATTAAAGCCGGAGATAAGATATCTATTAATAATTATGTAATGGACCAGACGGGAAATGAAGTTGCTTTTTATATGCAGTTTGCCAGATTTGACCAAGCGCAATTTGATACTTTTTATAATCTGATATCGAAAAATACATATCATATTACTGACTTGCAGGCAGATCGCATAAAAGGGAACATTTCTGTAGATAAAGATGGAATTATGATGACGTCGATTCAGGATATGAAAGGGTTTGATGTGTATATCAATGGAAATAAGGCAGATTATAATATAATTGGAAATGCATTAATCGGATTACCTCTATCAACCGGTGAATATGAAATAGAGTTTAAATATTCGACGCATGGATTTGTTATAGGATGTATCATGTCCATATTGGGAATTGTTATTTTCATGTTAGTTTGTTATATGGAGAAAAGAAGGAGGATAACAGATGAAAAGGATTAAAGATATATTAAAAAAATATTGGTTTTATATATTGGCCTTTGTTATTCCCTGGCTGGTGGTGGTGATTCATTCATGGCTTGCCAATACCTGGGTAACAGGAAATGGAACTTTACTGCGGGGGGATATGTCTGCCCAACTGGTGCCTTTTTATTATGAATTATGGGACAAAATTCATTCCGGAGAATCTTTTGCTTACACCTGGCATATGTTCGGCGGGATAGACTTCCATTCTATCTTAGGCTATTTAATTTCGCCTTTTACGCTGCTGGTATTGATTTTTCCTAAAGATTGGATTGAGAATGTTGTTCAGTTTATTATGGTGACCAAGTTGGCGCTGGTTTCCCTGAGTATGGTATATTATATGTATAATACCAAATATAATACGCTGAAAATCCATAAAGGATTAGTGTCCCTGTTTTTAGGCCTGGCTTTTGCGTTGGGAAACGGAATGTTGAATTTTATGGGGTACATTCAGTTTAATGATGTAATGTATTGTGTCCCGATTTTACTGTTGTTAGTAGAGCGCATGGTGGATAATAAAAAATGGAAACTGTACTATCTGATTCTGACGTTTTGTATGTTCAGTAATTTATATTTAACTTACAGTGTTTGTATTTTCCTTTTGCTCTGGTTTGGATTTCAGATGATGGGGAAGGTAGAACAAAGAGGAAGAAAATTCATGTTATTTGCAGGAAGTTCAGTTCTGTCGGCATTGACTTCGGCCGGCGGTATCTGCAGCGCCCTGGTTTTAAATTACAGTCGTTATTCTACGGAAAAAGATAGTATAATATCCGGATATATATACCGGATACTGGTTAATTTTTCAGATTTTGTTAAACAGTTTTTTGTTTTATCTCCTATTGCAGAAGCGGATAATTTAGCCCCGAACATATATGTTTCTGTGTTGGGAGTTGTATTAGCGGCTTTTATACTCTGTATTAAGATGAATAAAAAAGAAAAAGTATATTTAATCATACTTTTTGGGTTGATGGCAGCAAGCATTTCTTTTGGTTACCTCAGTTATGTCTGGCACTTGTTTGCGGTGCCCAATGGCGTGTATCATCGTTTTTCCAATTTATTTGTTTTTGTAATCCTTTTTATGATGCTGCTTACTTTTACGCATATGCAGGATCTGAAAAAAAGGCATGTGGCAGGCATAGGAGCGGTTTTACTGGTTTTGTTTTTTCTTGCATTTTTCAAGATTGATCAATACGAGACGCCTGCTGTGTATATAGCGACAATTACGTTGTTGATTATATATATTATTCTTTTGTTTTTTTATTGTAAAAAAGATATAAGTTATAGCCGGATTCTTGTTGTTCTGGCTGTGTTTGGCATTGCGGAGCTTTGCATAAATGCACAGGTGGCTTTAAAATCCTATGATTGCGTAAGTTTTCTGAAAGATAATAAACAAAAGCAGATGCTCAGACTGTTAGAAGATACGACGCTTGAACCGGGAGAGCGGGTTGCATGGTCCCAATTTACCAATAATATGGGTTTGATAGCGGGAATCAATACAGATGGAGGATTTGCATCCGGTATTAACGGACAGAACAGGGAATTTCATCAGAGATTAGGCATGGCGTGCATGGGAAGGGTTGGATATTTAACCAGTGGAGGTTCCCCTTTAATTAATCTGCTTTTCAATAATCGTTATGGAATCAGCGATTCGGATACAGAATACAGCGACGCCCGGATCGTGTCGCAGACAGAGGATTATAAATTATATCGGATGAACCGGTTGGCGGGCCTTGGCTATATGGTAAATTCGGATGTTTTACAATGGGATATTGATAAGGGAACATATTTTGATGTACAAAATCAATTTGTGGAGTATGCGACAGGAGAAGCTCCGATTTTCCATGCAGAAAAAGTGGAAATGACATATGAAAACGGCGGGAATGATACAGTATCTGTATGGGACAAGGAATTGGAGCAATATGGAACTTATGCAGTTAAATATCAATATAAATATGACGACAGCAGGGATATGTTGAAAGCGGAATTTACAGTCGATGAGGAAATGGATTTATATTTGTCGTCTGAGATCAATGGGAACGGAGAGGCAGTAAGTGTATTTCTGGATGGTGAAATGCTGTTTACAAACGAGAGAGCCAGTTCGCAGTGGTCCTATCATATTGGAAATGTCAGGAAAGGACAAAAAGTGTCGGTATATGTTCTTCCGGAATATGAACTGAACGGTCAGGGAGGATTCGATTGGGTACTTCAACTGGCAAGTTTTGATGAAGAGGCCTATGCGAAGGCATATGAAAAATTGAGCCAAAATACTTACCATATTGAGTCGGAAACATCGGATTATCTATGCGGCACCATAGAAGCAAAAGAGGCGGGCGTGATGATGACCTCCATTCAGGCGGCGGACGGCTTCTCTGTGATAGTGGACGGGAAAAAAAGCGATTATGTAACAATAGCCGGTGCGATGATCGGTGTTTCTTTGCCAAAAGGCAAACATAATATTGAATTTGTATATGATACGCCGGAGATAAAATACGGGAAATTAATTTCCGTATTCAGTATTGCCTTATTTTTGCTGTTGTGTTTTTATGACTATGGATTAGCGCTCAGTAAATCCGAGACGGGAATGGAAAAATTATGGAAGATAAAGAAAGTTATCAATCAATATGGAATTTATATTCTGGCTTTCCTCATACCTTGGATGATTTTGCTTTTACGATGCTTTTATGACGGTATCTGGCTGTTTGGGGACGGCAGTCTGCTCAGGGGGGATATGTCTGCCCAACTGGTGCCTTTTTATTATGAATTATGGAATAAGGTGCACGCCGGGGAGGCGCTTTCCTTTACCTGGAATGTGGGAGGCGGAACGGATTTCCATACGCTTAGCGGATACCTGATTTCTCCCTTCACCCTGCTGGTGCTGGTATTGCCTAAAACCTGGATTCCCAATGTGGTACAGTTTATTATGGGAATGAAATGGGCGCTGGTAACAGTCAGCATGGTATATTTTTTCAAAAATACCCGTTATAATACGTTGCACAGGCATAAGGGAATGGTTTCTTTGTTTCTTGGTATTGCCTATGGAATGGGAACCGGCATGCTTAATTATATGGGTTATATTCAATTTGAGGATGTCATGATCTGTTTCCCTGTTTTACTGCTGCTGGTTGAAAAGATAGCGATGGAAAAACGTTGGAAGTTGTATTATCTTTTGCTTACATTTTCCATGTTGAGTAACATATATATATCTTTTAGCGTATGTATCTTTTTACTCATGTGGTTTGTTTTTCAGCTTTTGTCGGAGAAAAAGGAAAGGGCAGGAAAATTTTTTCTGTTTGCGGGCGTATCGCTCCTTTCGGCCCTGACCGTATTTAATAGTCTGATCGGCGGTTTGATATTGGCGCAGGGGAGGCTGGATGTAGCGCAGGAAAGCACGCTTCTCAGTTATTTACAGGGGATGCTGATTAAACCATATGATTTTATAAAGCAGATGTTTGCGCTGACACCGATTGCGTCTGCGGCAAGCTATGACCCCAACATTTATTTTTCCGTATTGGCCGCAGTACTGGCAGGGGCGTTTTTATTTATTAAAATGGATAAAAAGAAAAAGCTCTATTTGATTGGCGTAACGTTAGTTTTGACCGTCAGTTTTTTCTATGGCCCCTTAAGCCTTGTATGGCATTGTTTTGCGGTGCCTAATGCAGTGTATCATCGTTTCTCCTATTTGTTTGTATTTGTAATGCTCTTTTTGGTGCTCTTGGTGCTGATTCATCTGAAAGAACTGCGGCTGAGACAGATCTGTGCGGTGGGAACGGCGGATGGCGTGTTGTTTATTATAACTTTTTTGCTGCTGGATAGATTTGAGTCATATATTGTATATTTGGTTACGATCTTATTGATTGTGCTTACCATGATTTTGCTGTATCTGTTTCGCAAAAAACACATTACTTATTCACAGATACTGCTTGCCGTCTCGGTAATCGGTATATTAGAAATGTGTTCCAGCGCTTTTGTAGCGTTAAATGATTATAATGTAGAGGGATATTACAATAAACAGGGTAATCAGCAGGCTGTGACTTTGGCGGAAAAGGCGGTTATGGAAGACGGCGAGAGAATGGAATACATGGATTGTTCACTGAATATGGGCCTGGTAACTTCAAAAGCATCGGATTCCGCTTTTTTGTCCAGTATTAACGGATATAAGATGCGGATGCACAAACAATTGGGAATGCCTTATAACGGAGAAGTGGAATATTCTTATTATGGAGCGTCTCCTTTGGTGAATTTGTTATCGAACATTCGGTATTATGTAGCTACGGGTGCCTGTCAGGTGAGCGACGCAGACGAGGTGGAGACAACAAACGGATATACTTTATACAGAACGAGGCGCCTTGCCGGATTAGGCTATATGGTAGATGAACAGATAACAGATTGGAATACAGACTTTTCAGTCGGATTTGACGTTCAAAATGATTTTGTGAAAAAGGCGGTTGGCGGAACTGAAATTTTCGATTTGATTGAACAGCCTCAGTTGAGTTGTTACACAGCAGGCGGAGAAAAGGTGGAAGAAGATCCGCGCTGGGCGGAAAAGGGCGTATACCGATATGATTATAAGATGAAGTATGGAAATGAACAGGATACGATGATTGCGGAATATAAGGTGACAGAGGATATTGACGATTTATATATGGCAGAGATTGCTAACTGGGGCGCCTATATTAATATATTTGTGGATGGAGAACTCATTCGCTCAGATTTGACGATAAATGTACAGCAGATGTTTCATATTGGAAAGATCAATAAGGGACAAACACTGACAATCTGTGCAGTTCCGGTTCCTTCAATTTTCACTGTTCCAGAAGGTATTCTTGTGCTTGAATTTGCAAAGTTTAACGAGGACGCCTATGCGGCCGCCTATGAAAAGTTAAGCAGCAATGTGTATCAAATTGAAACACAGGAGGCAGACTATGTAAAAGGCTCTATTGAGGCCGAACAGTCAGGAATTATGATGACGTCAATTCAGGCTTTAGATGGTTTTACGGTTTATGTAGACGGAAAGGAAACCCAATGTGTTAAGGTGGCTGACGCTTTGCTTGGTGTTCCGCTGGAAAAGGGGAAGCATACGGTTGAGTTTAAGTACCGGACGCCGTCGCCTCTGTATGGAAAGGTAATCTCTGTAGGCGCATTTGTCCTGTATGTGATATTCTGCCTGATTGATGATAGGAAGAAGAGGAAGAAAAATGGAAGTATACTTTGATAATGCGGCTACAACGAAAGTCATCCCGGAAGTCCGGGACATTATGGTAAAGACCATGGAGGAGGAATACGGCAACCCCTCCTCTATGCACAGAAAAGGTGTGGAGGCGGAAAATTATCTGAAACGCACCAGAGAGATTATCAGCAGGCAGCTAAAATGTGAACCCAAGGAGCTGATTTTTACTTCCGGCGGAACCGAAGCCAATAATCTGGCTTTGATTGGCATTGCCATGGCAAACCGCCGGGCGGGTAATCACATTATCACAACCAAGATTGAACATGCGTCGGTAATCAATACAGTGCTCTATTTGGAAGAACAGGGATTCCGGGTTACGTTTCTTCATGTGGATGCGAATGGAAAGGTAGATATGGACCATCTTCGGGAGGTCCTTGATGAGGAGACGATTCTGGTGTCTGTCATGGCGGTTAACAATGAGATTGGCGCAGTGGAACCACTGGAAGAGATTGCTTCTGAAATTGTGAAATATAATCAAGGGCATGGAAAGAACATTGTGTTTCATGTAGATGCGATTCAGGCTTTTGGAAAACGGCTGATTTATCCCAAGCGGATAGGGATTGGCGCATTGTCCATGAGCGGCCATAAGATCCATGGACCGAAGGGAAGCGGCGCTTTATTTGTGGACAGCGCTGTGAAGATTCAGCCCATCCTGTACGGCGGCGGGCAGGAAAAGGGACGACGTTCGGGCACCGAAAATACGACCGCCATTGCCGGGTTCGGCAGGGCTGTGGAGGTGATGTATGATCATCTGGATGAAAACATCACAAAAATGGAATCAGTTAAACAAAAGTTGATTGCCGGGGCGACCGCCATAGAAGGCGTCACAGATAATTCAGGGGAATCTCCCCATATTGCCAGCTTAAGTTTCCGCGGCGTCAAAAGCGAGGTTTTGCTGCATGCCCTGGAGGAGAAAGGAATCTGCGTTTCCGCAGGCTCCGCCTGCGCCTCTAATCATCCGGCAGTCAGCGGCGTGTTAAAAGCGATTGGACTGGATAAAGATTTGCTGGATTCTACACTTCGATTCAGTTTTTGTGAGCAAAACACCGTAGAGGAGGCGGAGTATACAGTAAAGGTATTGGAAGAACTGTTGCCGAAACTACGCCGGTTTACCAGAAAGTAAGGGGGAGAAATACAATGGAATACAAGGCGTTTTTGATTAAATACGCAGAGATTGGCACCAAGGGAAAGAACCGCTATGTATTTGAAGAGGTTCTGTGCAAACGGATATCAGAGCATGTCGCCGGCTTGGGGGAATTTTCCATCCGGCGGGAATATGGAAGGATTTTTTTAGAGGCGGAATCCGCCTATGATTATGAGGACCTGACGGCGGAGCTTAAGAAGGTATTCGGCATTGTGGGCATCTGCCCGGTTGTGGTGGAAGAACACGTGGAATTTGAGGCGATTAAGAGCCGGGCCGTTTCCTACATGCAGGAGTGTTACGGGGAACGGGACCTTACGTTTAAGGTCAATGCCAGACGGACCAACAAAGCGTTCCCTATGCATTCCATGGAATTAAACAGTGAAATCGGGCACTTTGTGTTAGAAGCGCTGCCCGGTATGTCTGTGGACGTCCATGCACCGGATGTCATGTTACATATCGAGGTCCGGGACAGGGTATACATTTATTCGGAAACCATTAAGGGAGCTGGGGGCCTGCCGGTTGGAACCAACGGAAAGGCTATGCTTTTGCTCTCCGGCGGCATTGACTCTCCGGTAGCCGGATATATGATTTCCAAGCGCGGCGTGGAGTTAGAGGCGGTGTATTTCAACGCGCCGCCCTATACGTCCGAGAGGGCAAAGCAGAAGGTTATTGATTTGGCGAAGATTGTGGCCGGCTATGCGGGGCATATCCGCCTGCATATCGTGAATTTTACGGATATTCAGTTAGCCATCTACGAAAAATGCCCCCATGCGGAGCTCACGATTATCATGCGCCGTTATATGATGAAGATTGCCCAGCATTTAGCCGGGGAAAACCAGTGCCAGGCGTTGATTACGGGGGAGAGCATCGGACAGGTGGCCAGCCAGACCATGCACAGCTTGGCCTGCACCAATGAAGTGTGTATGATGCCGGTCTTCCGGCCCTGTATCGGCATGGACAAGCAGGAGATTGTAGATATCTCGGAACAGATTGGCACCTATGAGACCTCGATTCAGCCATATGAGGACTGCTGTACCATCTTTGTGGCAAAGCATCCGGTCACGAAACCTGTGCTGGACGTCATTAAGCGGTCAGAGACAAAGCTTGATGATGTAATAGATGAATTGATGGAGAAGGCGCTTGGCAGCGTGGAGGTTGTCGAAATCTAAAGATGAAAAATAAAAGAAGGCTGCCGTCTGACAGCCTTCTGATACCTGCGTTTCAGTTAGATAAGATATGGCTTCAACGCTTCCATAATCTCAGCGTCATCGCCGTCTGTGTGGATATTCAAATCGATGGGCTGGGAAATATCCAGACTGAAGATGCCCATGATGGATTTGGCGTCAATGACATATCTTCCGGATACCAGATCAAACTCGGCGTCGAATCTGGCAATATCGTTGACAAAGCTCTTGACTTTGTCGATAGAATTTAACGAGATCTTAACTGATTTCATAACTGTTCCTCCTGAATATACTATTATGCGTTACGCATTACTGCTATTATGATAACTTTTTGGACAACAAAAGTCAATAGGGATAACCAATGGATAAGAAAAAACAATTATTACAGAATAAAAAGGCCCTGCTGATTAATCTGGGCTGCAAAGTGAATAAATATGAGACGGACGCCATGGCAGAGCGTCTGCGGGAAGCAGGAATGGAGATTGTGGAGCCGGGCGTTCCGGCGGACGTTTGCATTGTCAATACCTGTTCCGTAACCAATATGGCGGAGAAGAAATCCCGGCAGATGCTAAGCAGGGTGAGAAGGCAGAATGAAAAGGCAGTGGTAATCGCCGCAGGCTGTTATGTTAATGCAGAGCATGAAAAGCTCCTTGGGGACGAGCATGTGGATATTGTGGTTGGCAACAACCGGAAAAAAGAGATTGTTAAGGTGTTAGAGGATTATTACCTTGAACATACCGGGGAACGGGCGGGAGAACAGGCCGGGGATCATGTTCACATGGACTGCTATGTTCCCATAGGCGGGCAAAAGGAATATGAGGAGATGGGAAGCCTCCGGGCGGAGGGGCTTGACCACAGACGGGCTTATATCAAGATTCAGGACGGATGCAACCAGTTCTGCTCTTACTGCATCATTCCCTATACCAGAGGCAGGGTGAGAAGCAGGGAGCCGGAGGAGATCATAAGGGAAATTTCCCGGCTTGCCGCCTCCGGCGTGAAGGAATTTGTGCTTACCGGCATCCATATATCCTCGTACGGAACGGATTTTTCCGGCGTGAAGGAGCCAAACGACTTAGGCAGCCTTGTCCAGGCCATAGACAGGATTCCGGAGGTTAGGCGGATTCGCTTAGGCTCGTTGGAACCCCGGATTATCACAGAAGAATTTCTTTCTAAGATCAGGGACAGCGAAAAGCTCTGCCCGCATTTCCACCTGTCCCTGCAAAGCGCCTGCAACGCAACCCTTAAGCGGATGAACCGCAGATATACCATAGAGGAGTATATGGATAAATGCAGGCTGTTGCGGGAATGTTTTGACCGGCCGGCCATTACTACAGATGTGATTGTAGGTTTTCCGGGAGAGACAGAGGAAGAGTTTGCCGAGACATTTGCCAATTTAAAAAAGCTTGGCCTTTACGAAATCCATGTGTTTAAATACTCCCTTCGCTCCCAAACGGCGGCGGAGAAACTGCCGGACCATGTGCCGGAGGAGATAAAGAATATCCGCAGCAATCTGCTGCTGGAACTGACCGGGGAACAAAAGGCTGACTTTGAAGGAAAACTTTCCGGCATAGTGGAAGAGGTGTTGGTGGAGGAAACTCTTGACTGTAGCAGTGAGGGGGAAAAGTTAGCTAAGGCAGAGATTCTTTCAAAGTCCGGTTTTCCTGAAAATATACCGGAGGACGGGCAGTATTTCACCGGACATACAAAAAGATACGTTAAAGTGAGGGTAAAGTCGGATCAGAACTTAGTTAACCGTCTTCTTGCGGTAAAAATGTCCTGACTTTGTCGGAAAATTGGGAAAACGCTGGGGATTTTCCGACAGAGAATAAGATACGACTTGCAACTTTTGGAAAATTATATTATCATAGAGACATTGAAGTGAGGACGTGATATGATGAATAACCAGAATACATTTAACACACAATTTGTGGAAGTAGTGAAAGATAACGATCTGCCGGTAACAGAGATTCTTGAGGATGTGTATAACGCCCTTTCCGAGAAAGGGTATAATCCGGTAAGTCAGATTGTTGGTTATATAATGAGCGGAGACCCAACCTATATAACCAGCTATAAGAATGCGAGAAGTCTGATTATGAAGGCGGAGCGGGATGAGATTATTGAGGTTTTGTTGTCGCACTATATTGAGACAAAGCTCAAATAACGGGAGACGGATGATGCGGATTATGGGACTGGACTATGGGAGTAAGACGGTCGGCGTTGCCGTAAGCGATGAGCTTTTGCTTACCGCCCAGCCTGTAGAGACCATAGAGAGAAAGTCGGAGAATAAACTTAGAAGAACCTTGGCGAGAATCGAGGAGCTAATCGATTCCTATGGGGTTTCTTTTATCGTGCTTGGATATCCGAAAAATATGGATAATTCGGAAGGGTTCCGGGCGCAGGCAACGGAAGAATTTAAGGAGACGTTAGAGCGCAGAACCGGCTTGGAGGTGTTCTTGCAGGATGAACGGCTCTCCACTGTGGAATCTGAACGGGTTTTAATGGAGCAGGGTGTGCGCCGGGAGAACCGGAAACGCTATGTGGATAAGTTGGCGGCTTCTGTTATCTTACAGGGTTATCTGGATAAGCAGAAGCGGTGAAGGAAAAGAGCGTTATCAGGAGAGGAAGATAAAAGGACAGGAAAATAGGAAAGGAAATGGAATGGAAGAAGAATTAGAGACGATTGTGATTACTTTTGAGGATGGGGAGGAAACGGAATTTTATGTATTGGAAGAGACGCAGTTAATGGGTGTGAATTATTATCTGGTACTGCCGGCGGAGAAGGAAGACGACGACAGCGGGGAACTGGAATGTTATATTCTTAAGGAGAACGGAAATCCGGAACAGGATGGAGAGGCAACCTATGAATTTGTGGAGGACGAAGCGGAACTGCAAAGTTTAGGTTCGATTTTTGACGAGTTGTTAGCGGACAGTGATATGGAGGTAGAGTTTTGAAAATGAATATGAAGAAAGGGGAGCCTTACAGGAAGGGAAAGACGTCTAAGGCGCCCAGCGTGAAGATTATTCCTTTGGGAGGTCTTGAGCAGATCGGCATGAACATTACAGCCATTGAGTATGAGGATACCATTGTTGTAATCGACTGCGGTCTGGCATTTCCGGAAGAGGATATGTTGGGAATTGATCTGGTGATACCGGATGTATCATATCTGAAAGAGAACATCGAGAAAGTAAAGGGATTGGTAGTAACCCATGGACATGAGGACCACATCGGCGCGATCCCCTATGTAGAGAAAGAAATGAATATGCCGATTTATGCGACCAAACTTACGATGGGACTGATTGAGAACAAATTGAAAGAACATAATCTGATGAACAATGTGAAACGGAAGGTGGTAAAGCATGGACAGACCATTAATTTAGGCTGTTTCCGGGTAGAGTTTATCCGTTCTAACCACTCCATTGCAGATTCTTCCGGCCTTGCCATCTATACCCCGGCGGGAATTTTGGTGCATACCGGCGATTTCAAGGTGGACTTTACTCCGGTTTTCGGGGAGACTATCGACTTACAGCGGTATGCGGAGCTTGGAAAGAAGGGCGTGCTTGCCCTGATGGCGGACTCCACCAATGTGGAGAGACCGGGCTTTACGCCCAGCGAGAAGAAAGTGGGACGCACTTTTGATATCCTCTTTTCCGAGAACAAGAACAGCCGCCTGATTATTGCCACCTTTGCTTCTAATGTGGACAGGGTCCAGCAGATCATCAACAGTGCGGACAAGTACGGGCGGAAGGTGATTATCGAGGGAAGAAGTATGGTAAATGTGATCAATACGGCTTCTGAACTTGGATTTATCCAGATTCCGGATAATACCTTAATTGACATAGAACAGATGAAGAACTACCCCGACGAGCAGATTGTGCTGATTACCACAGGAAGCCAGGGGGAGAACATGGCGGCTTTAAGCCGGATTGCCGCCAATATCCACAGCAAGGTGAGCATCAAGCCGGGGGATACGGTCATCCTAAGTTCCAGCCCCATTCCCGGCAATGAGAAGGCCATTAACAAGATTATCAATGAGTTAGAGATGAAGGGGGCGAAGGTGATTTTCCAGGATACCCACGTATCCGGACATGCCTGCCAGGAGGAGTTAAAGTTAATTTATGCCCTGACCAAGCCCCAGTATGCGATTCCGGTACATGGAGAGTACCGGCATTTAAAGCGGCATGCCCAGCTGGCGATGGAGATGGGCGTGGAAAAGGACCATGTGCAGATTTTGAGCAACGGCATGATTTTAGAGCTTTCCGCAGATTCTTCCAAGATTACCGGCCATGTGACCTCTCAGGGTGTGTTGGTGGACGGCCTTGGAGTCGGAGATGTGGGCAACATTGTCCTTCGCGACCGCCAGCACCTTTCACAGAATGGTTTGATTATTGTGGTGGTTGCATTGGAAAAGAACAGCAACCTGTTAGTGGCAGGGCCGGATATAGTCTCCAGAGGTTTTGTGTATGTCAGGGAATCAGAGAATCTGATGGACGAATGTCATGACGTGGTGGAAGACGCCTTAAACGACTGCTTGGAACGGAATATTACGGACTGGGGTAAGTTAAAGACTTCCATTAAGGACGAGTTGGGGGATTTCCTCTGGAAACGGACCAAGCGGAACCCCATGATTTTACCGATTATTACGGAAGTGTAGAAAAAGACAGCATCATAGGGTTTGATGTGTATTTTAGTAATAACTGACATGTGTATGTTTGGGAAAGGAAGTCCGGTATGATAACAAAAGAAGCTGAACGGCTGAATCAGACAATTAAAGAGAGTCCGGAATACCGGAATTATCTTACAGCCCTCAACCGGCTTAGGGAGAATCAGGAGCTTTATCAGGCCATGAATGTCTTCCGGAGAAGAAATTATGAGCTGCAAAGCTATGACGACGGCATTAACCGTTACCATGAGATTAACAATTTAGGCCTGGAGTATGAAAAGGTACTCCGTAATCCTTTAGTCAATGAATTTCTGATTGCAGAGCAGATCCTCTCCAGGAAGATGACAAGGGTATATGAGCTGATTGCAGACGGGCTGGAATTGGATTACAGTTATATGGAGTAGGTGAGAAGATGGCAGGAGACAAAGACAGATTTTCAGGTAGTATATTGCGTATCAGTCTGCGGCTTTTAATCAATATGATCTTAATATTTGTTTTGGTGGAAGGATTTGTGGGGGCATATCATTTTTCCTACAAGCTGTTTGCTGATCTGCCTGAATCTGCCGCCTCCCAACAGGAAAGCAAAGTTACCATTCCAGAGGGGGAAAATGCATGGGATGTGGCGGTTACACTGGAAAAATGTGGGATTGTGGGCAGCCGCTATCTGTTTTTAGCAAGAGCCTATCTGGGTAAGTATAATAACCGGATTCAGTCGGGGGAATATATGTTGAGTCCTGCAATGACGCCGGAGGAGATCTGCAAAAAGATATGCGGACAGCAGAGTGAGGAGGATAAATGATTACCGACGAGAGAATTACCTCTTTTATTCAGTCCATGATTCCGGATATGGAGGGTGTGCTGGGACAAATTGAAAGAGAGGCTATAGAGGACGGGGTGCCGATTATTCGAAAGGAGACAAGAGAGTGGATGAAGACGCTGCTGCTTGTCAAACGGCCTGTGCGTGTGTTAGAAGTAGGGACTGCTGTAGGGTTTTCTGCCATTTTTATGAGTCGTTATATTCCTGAAGAAGGCCATATTACAACAATAGAAAACTGGGAGCCCAGAATCAGAAAAGCGAAAGAGAACTTGATAAGAGCCGGTGTTGGGAACCGGATTACCCTGTTAGAAGGAGACGCCACGGAAGTGTTAAAGACACTTGAGGGCGGTTTTGATTTTATTTTTATGGATGCGGCTAAGGGCCAATATATCCGATTCCTGCCGGAAGTACTGCGTCTTTTGGCGGAAGGCGGCGTGTTGGTGTCGGATAATGTGTTACAGGAGGGGGAGGTATTGGATTCCAGATATGTAGTGGAGAGAAGGAACCGCACAATTCATGGCCGCATGCGGGAATATTTGTATATGTTGAAAAATCATGAGCTGCTGGCCACTTCGGTAATTCCCCTAGGGGACGGCGTGGCTTTTTCAGTAAAATGCAGCGGTCGGAATATGGAGTAAGCCGGGTGAGGAATATGATGAAAGATATTGAATTACTGGTTCCGGCAGGAAGCCTGGAAGTGTTAAAAGTAGCGGTGGATTATGGGGCGGATGCGGTATACATTGGCGGTGAGGCTTATGGATTACGGGCTAAGGCCCATAATTTTTCGCTTGCAGAGATGAAAGAGGCGGTTGATTACTGCCACGACAGGAAGGTAAAACTTTATGTGACAGCCAATATTTTTGCCCATAACCGGGATATTTCAGGTATTCGCACCTATTTTGAGCAGCTAAAGCCTCTGGGCATAGATGGGTTGATTATATCGGATCCGGCGGTTTTTATGCTGGCAAAGGAGATTCTGCCGGAGGTGGAACGCCATATCAGTACGCAGGCCAACAATACCAATTATGGGACATATCGTTTCTGGTATGATCTGGGAGCGAAGCGGGTGGTTTCCGCCAGAGAGCTTTCCCTGTTGGAAATTAAGGAAATCAGGCGGCAGATTCCAGAAGATATGGAGATAGAAAGTTTTGTTCATGGCGCCATGTGCATATCCTATTCCGGACGGTGCCTTCTGTCTCATTATCTTACAGGGCGGGACGCCAATCAGGGCGCATGTACCCACCCCTGCCGCTGGAAATATGCAGTGGTGGAGGAAAAACGCCCCGGCGAATATTATCCGGTTGATGAGGATGAACGGGGAACCTATATATTTAACTCTAAGGATTTGTGTATGGTGGAACATATTCCCGAGATGGCGGAGGCTGGGATTAACAGCTTTAAGATTGAGGGAAGGATGAAGACTGCGCTCTATGTGGCTACAGTGGCGAGAACTTACCGCATGGCGATAGATGATTATCTGGAGTCGCCGCAACTGTATACCAGCAGGCTTCCCTATTACAGGGAAGAGATTGGGAAGTGTACCTACCGGCAGTTTACCACAGGCTTTTACTTTGGCGGAACAGATGAGACTTCCCAGGTCTATGACAGCAATGAATATGTAAAGGATTACACTTATATTGGCAGAGTGGAGACGGTGGATGATCAGGGGAGAGCCTGTTTTATTCAACGCAATAAATTCTCTGTCGGCGAGCAGGTGGAGGCAATGCTTTTCGATGGAACCAATAAAATGCTTACGGTAAAATCCATTGTGAACGAAAAGGGAGAAACGGTAGACAGCGCTCCACATCCAAAGGAGCCGCTTATCGTAAATTTTGACGAAACCGTACCGCCGGGGGTAATCCTACGCAGGGAAAATGTCAAAAGCCCTGCGCAGCTTGTGTAATGCCTTTTTTTCAATGCGCGATACATAAGAGCGGGAAATTTTCAGGACGTCGGCTACTTCCCGCTGGGTAAGCGGTTCCTGATTGAAAAGTCCGTAGCGCAGGGTAAGTACCTGAAATTCCCTCTGGTCCAGCTGCTGTCGCAGCGACTGGTAGAGCTGTTTGATATTATCTTCTAATATAATGTGTTCGGCAATATCTTTTCCTTCATATTCTACAATGTCCAGCAGATTGATTTCGTTTCCTTCCTTGTCGGTGCCGATTGGCTCATAGAGGGAAAATTCTCTGGAACACTTTCGTTCCTGGCGGAGCATCATCAGCAGTTCATTTTCAATACAGCGGGAGGCATAGGTGACTAACCGGCTGCCTTTTTCCATATCATAAGTGTTGATGGCTTTAATCAGGCCGATGGTGCCGATAGAGATCAGGTCGTCGGTATCCCGGTCAAAATTATTGTATTTTTTGACAATGTGGGCAACCAGCCGTAGATTATATTCAACCAGAATGTTTCTTGCCTCTAAGTCGCCCTCTTTGCTTCTTTTCAAATAGTAAAGCTCGGATTCTCTGGATAGAGGCTGTTTGAATGTCTGCATAGAAGTCACCTTAAAGGGGTTTTTCCTTATTTTATGATGAAAATAAGCAAAAGTGCTTTTCCACAAAGGTTTTTGCTGGTTTTTGTGCAAATAAACAAAATTATAGAAAAGGTTTCTTTTTTTTTGGTAATGTGGTACAATATGATTATCTAAAATTATTTGTGAGGTCATGCGTATGCGAATCGGAGTAGGAAGAAAGAAAATAAGAATCGGTGATTTGCTGGTTGCAGCGGGGGCGATTACAGAAGAACAGTTGCAAGAGGCGCTTAGCATCCAGAAGGAGAAAGGACAGAAATTAGGACAGACGCTTCTGGAGGAAGGGTTTATCAGCAAGGAATTATTTATTGCGGTACTGACCCAGCAGATGGGGGTTGAATATATAGATCTGAGGGGCTGCAAGTTTGATGATGAAGTATTGTCTACCATCCCGGAAGAGATTGTCATGAAATACAACGTGGTGCCTCTGGGGTTTGACGAGGCCAATCCCAATGTACTGCGGGTGGCTATGGCAGATCCGATGGATATTATTGCGGTTGATGATATTTCCATTGCTACGGGAACCCAGATAGAACCGCTGTTGGCGATGGAAGATGAGATATCAGAGACGATCGGTAAGTATTACGGCAGCCATCAGGCGATGGAGGCCGCTGAAGCATACAGGAAAGAGCGGGAGGCTTCCATGCTTTCAGAGGCAGAGGAAGAGGAGATGAATGCCGATATTGAAAATTCTCCTATTGTTCTGTTGGTAAAGCAGATTTTGGAGGGCGGTGTCAGACAGAGAGCTTCCGATATTCATATCGAGCCTCTTGAGACTTCAGTCCGCGTCAGATATCGTATAGATGGTGCGCTGAAACAGGTTATGTCATATGATTATTCTTTACTTTCCGGTATCTGCGCCCGCTTGAAGATTATGGGCGGAATGGATATTTCTGAAAAGAGAAAGCCGCAGGACGGTCGTATCTCCATTATGGTAGACCGTAAGGAGTTTGATATTCGTGTGTCTATGCTGCCTACAGTGTACGGAGAGAAGACGGTTATGCGTCTTACTTCCAAGGAGGGGTTGACCAGACCTAAGTCCGGACTTGGTTTTACTCCGGAAGAGGAGAAGGTGTTTGATGGTATTTTGAGTAATCCACATGGAATTATTCTGGTAACGGGGCCTACGGGTTCAGGTAAGTCGACGACGCTGTATACGGCGTTAAGCGAATTGAATACAGAGGATGTGAATATTATCACTGTAGAAGATCCTGTGGAGGCAAATATTGAAGGGATTAACCAGTGTCAGGTAAACGAGAAAGCGGATATGACTTTTGCGGCGGCGCTTCGTTCTATATTGCGTCAGGACCCGGACATTATCATGATTGGTGAGATTCGTGACGGCGAGACGGCGGATATTGCGGTTAAGGCGGCGATTACCGGACATTTGGTGGTATCTACCCTGCATACCAACTCTGCCGCATCCACTGTTACCCGTCTGATTGATATGGGGATAGAGCCCTATACCGCTGGTGATGCGCTGGTAGGGGTAATTGCCCAGCGTCTGGTAAGAAGACTGTGTACCTGCAAACAGCCAAGATACGCAGAGGAGAACGAGAAGCGCCAGTTAGGCGTGGCAGGAGAAGAGGATGTGGTAATTTATGAACCGGTTGGCTGTCCGCTTTGTAATGACACCGGATACACCGGACGTATCGGTGTATATGAGATGATGCCGGTATCGAGAGGTCTTCAGCAGGTCATTGCCACCAATGCACCGGCCAATGAAATTGAAAAACAAGCGTTATCAGAGGGCATGATGACGTTAAAACTTAGCTGTGCAAAGCATGTATTAAGTGGAATTACGTCAATCTCCGAGATGCGGAAGATTGTATATGAAGCAGGAGACGAATATTAATATGATGAGATAAGCCGAATGCCGCCTGTGCCTGCATAAGGCGGCATTTGACGAAATATATGCGGAGCCGTCAGGCGACGAGATATAATGTAACAGGGAAAGGGGAAAAGACATGATTGACATCAAAGAATTATTGGCATTTTCAGTGGAACAGAAGGCTTCTGACGTGCATATTGCAGTGGGGATTCCACCGAAACTTCGAATTAACGGTAAATTGATTGAGGTGGAGAGCCCGCCCTTAGAGCCCGCAGATGCGGCAGAGATGATTGGGGCGACCATGCATGAGCGTCATAAGCAGCTTCTGAAGGAACGGGGAGAAGTGGACTTTTCCTTTGACTCCGACGAAACCGGCCGTTTTCGTGTAAATGTGTTTATGGACCGGGGCAATATGGCAGCCGCCTACCGGCGGGTGGAGACGATAATTCCCAGACCGGATCAGTTAGGCATACCTACGGAGGTCGTGGAATTATATAAGAAAAAGAGAGGCCTGGTGTTGGTAACGGGGCCTACGGGTTCAGGTAAATCCACTACCCTTGCTTCTATTATTAACAAGGCTAACGAGAATTTGACGGATCATATTATTACGCTGGAGGACCCGATTGAGTATGTCCATCATCATAAGAAATCCGTAGTGAACCAACGGGAGGTAGGCATGGATACGTTAAGTTATGGCAATGCTTTACGTGCCGCTCTTCGTGAGGACCCGGATATTATTCTTTTGGGAGAGATGCGTGACTTGGAGACCATTTCCACAGCGATTACCGCTGCCGAGACCGGACATTTGGTGTTCTCAACCCTGCATACCATTGGTGCAGCGAATACCATCGACCGTATTATCGACGTATTCCCGACGCATCAACAGCAGCAGACGCGTGTCCAGCTGGCAATGATCTTAGAGGGAGTTATCTCTCAGGCACTGGTGCCGGCAGAAGACGGCAGAGGGCGTGTGGCTGCTTTTGAGGTCATGTTTGGAAGCGCGGCAATCCGGAGCCTGATTCGTGAGGCGAAGACGCATCAGATCCAGTCCACAATTCAGACCAGCCGTCAGCAGGGAATGATTACTTTGGATGATCATTTGTATGAATTGTACAGAGAAGGGGCAATTAGTCGTGAAAATGCACTAATTTACGCCCAGGACCAGACGGCATTAAAGAAGAAAATGTAAAAAATTGTACAAAATTCATAGAAAATTGATTTTATGTTAATTTATTATTGCAATTTTGACGAAAATGGTTTATTATCATAGTTAGGCAATAGAATGTTAATAATTTGTTCATATTTTATACGGAACTGCATATCTAGATAGTAAGGGGTTTTACAGGGTATGGACAAAGGGTGAATGGTGGAGGAGTAGTTATATGGCACAGTTTAATTATAAGGCGACCGATAAGGCCGGTAAGGGAAGAAAAGGTACCATTGACGCTGCTGATATCTCCAAGGCAAGGGAGAAGTTAAAGGCAGAGGGGCTTACCGTCAATGAGATTAAGGATGCCGGGGAGACGAAGTCCGGCTTTGGTATTAAGAAGAAAGTTAAGAATCGTGATTTGTCCATTCTGTGTAAGCAGATGGTCAGTATCCTGAATGCCGGCGTGACGGTAATTACCGCATTAGAGATGCTTTCAGAACAGATGGACAATAAGACTTTGCGGGCGGCGCTGGTCGAGGCGAAGGTATATGTGGAGAAGGGCGGTACGTTGTCAGACGCCATGAGACTGAATCCCGGTGTATTTCCGCCAATGATGATTAACATGGTAGGCGCAGGTGAGGCTACAGGTAGTATGGAGACCTCCTTTGAGAGACTTTCTACTCATTTCGAGAAGGCGGATGCGGTACAGGGCAAGATTAAGGGCGCCCTGACTTATCCAATTATCGTTATGATTGTAGCGGTGCTGGTAATTATCGTAGTCATGGTTGCGGTTATTCCGACTTTTGTGGATATGTTTGCAGAGATGGGAACGGAACTGCCGTTGGCTACCCGGATTATGATGGCGGGAAGCGATTTTATTCTGACCAAGTGGTTTATCCTGATACCTGTTGTGGTAGGTATCATTGTAGCGCTTAAGTTGTTCCTTGCTACTCCGACCGGACAGCTGCTTTCAGCAAAGATTGCCATTAATGCGCCGATTTTCAGTGATTTGGTAATCAAGCAGAATGCTTCCCAGTTTGCAAGAACTTTAAGTACCCTGATGGGTGCAGGTATTCCGATGCTTG
The DNA here is from genome assembly GCA_947625015.1 of uncultured Lachnospiraceae bacterium. GTDB lineage: Bacteria > Bacillota > Clostridia > Lachnospirales > Lachnospiraceae > CAG-590. The sequence goes on from CANQMR010000004.1 coordinate 34,703, forward strand.
ACTCCATTGAGATGGTAGCCAAGATGATGAACAATAAGATCTTCCGGGACGGTTTGATGGATACAAAGTCCCAGGTGGCAAAGGGACTTCCTTTATCAAAGCCGTTAAAGGATATGGAAGTATTCCCCACCATGCTGGTGCAGATGGTTAAGATTGGAGAAGAGACCGGTAATATTGAGGATATGATGGAGAAAGTTGCCGACCTTTATGACAGGGAAGTGGATTTGGCAACGGAGTCTCTGACCGCAGCCATGGAACCGCTGACTATGGTGCTGATGGCGGGTATTGTAGGTATGATTGTTGCCGCAGTATACGGTCCAATCTTAAGTATGTACGAAGGCATCGACAATATGTAATTCTTACGAGCCTTGCACGAATATCTGGGAAACAATCTACGCAAGCTTGCTTGCAGTCAGATTGTTTCGCGGATATTCGTATACGGCGACAAGCCGCAGCAAACTGCGAAGCAGAGAGCTGGCAAGGCGAGGTGTATGGTTAATTCTGTTGCTGACCACAACAGTTTTAATAAAAATTTTATAAGTAAAGGAGAGATGATTATGAAAACAAACAAAGGTTTTTCAATGGTCGAGTTAATTATCGTTATTGCCATTATGGCAATCTTGGCAGGTGCATTGGCACCGGCGTTGATTAAGTACATCAACAAGTCTAGAATCTCAACGGATATCCAGACAGGTAACACAATCGCAACCGCAATCCAGACAGCGCTTTCAAACGAGGGTGCATATGATGCTGCTTCTGTTTATGATTATGGCTCTGGTGCTACTTCTTGGGTGGATCTTAATGCAATTTATGATACCGCTACTGATTCATTTATGACTGCGGTAAAAGATACGGTTGGTGCAAAAGCACCAAAGGTTAAGTCTAAGAAATGTGTAGGTAAGGGTACTAATAACACAACTGGAGGACCTTTTGAGTTTGCACTTAACCGTACAAGCAATGTTGTCTATGTAAGAATTGGTGGAAGCCATCTGGTATTCCCATCAGCTGATTCATGTTTGACGGATGATACAACCACACATTCAGGTACAGCTAACTAATTAATTATTGCATCAGACACATCCGGAAAGATGTGTCTGATGCTGGTAGGGAAACTTTATGAAATGGTTATTAATAGGTGGAACGGATATTCTGTTTGCCTGGCTTTCGGGTTTTGCTGTTTCGCTGTCTGCGTTTATCAATGCGGTTGAGGATGGTGTTACATGCCGTCAGTGCGGCGGACAGAAAGATTGTTTTGCAAGACGCAGAATGAGGTTCCGGCAGATGGATTATCTTGAAGAATGGATGTTTGTCTCTTTTTGGAAGATGAAAAGACAATGTCCCTACATTAGTCGGGATTCCATGTTAAGCAGAGCCGGATGTTCCACTGTGGCTTTTTTGATTTTTCTGCTTCCTCTCTGGTCAGGAGGAACGGGGATAAGAGGAGTTTTATATGGGATTGCCGCCGCTATGTTGTTTTTACTGTCTGTAGTGGATTGGCGGACCCAGTATATTCCTTTGGAGTGCAATGTTATAATTTTTTTATGCGGACTGATTCATTTATTTGCAGATTTTTCTAATTGGGTAGATTATTTAATTGGTCTTTTTGCGGTCAGCGGTTTTTTATTATTTGTAGATAGGATTTTCACGCCGGTTCTTCGGGAGAAATATCAGGGTGAAGCAAAGATCGAACATGTAATAGGGGACGGCGACATCAAATTAATGGCAGCAACTGGCTTACTATTAGGCTGGCAACTTAATTTTTTAGCATTGGGAATTGGATGTGTGGCAGGGTCAGTTATACATTTGGTTCTGATGAAAATCAGGAAGGCGGACAGACAATTTGCCTTCGGCCCGTATTTATCTTTGGGCGTTTATATAACAATGATATGCGGTGAACAGCTTGTAAGCTGGTACCTGAACATGATGGGGGTGACACCCTATTAAGAACTTCTGATTAGCGAGGGAGGCTACGACATGGCGAAAAGTAATAAAGTCTTAACAGTAGAGATAACAAATGAAAGTATTACGATTATTGAAGTGACGCCTTCAATAAAAAAACAAACTAATATACATAATGCGTTAATATTTGAGACACCTGAAGATGCCTATGAAGACGGTACGCTAAGGGATGTGGAGCGGATTGCTTCTGCAATCCGGGAGCAGTTAGATGCAAACGGAATAACCAATAAGAATGCAATATTTGTCTTATCCTCATCTAAGGTTGTAAACCGGGAGGTGCTTATTCCGGAAGTAAAAGAGAACAAGGTAAAGGGAATTGTAGATGCCAATGCATCCGAGTATTTCCCGGTTAATATAGAAGATTACGTTGTTTCTCATTCTATCTTGGAGCATGTGGTCAATGAAGACAAGACCAAACAGATTAAACTTATGGTAGTTGCAGCGCCGATTAACATGGTAAAAAGCTATTATGAACTGGGCAGTATGCTGGGTCTTAATGTGCAGTCCATCGATTATGTCGGTAACGCAATGTTCCAGTTGATTAAGACCCAGACCAGTGCAACCATGACGACCATGGTAATTCAGTTGGGCAGTGAATCTACGATTTTGAATATTGTGAAAGGCGATACTTTGTTACTACAGAGAACAGTTCCTTACGGAACCAATGCGGTTGTAACAGAGATTATGGATGAAAAAGGCGTAGATGCGACAACGGCCATGACACTTTTACAGAATGAGAGACTGATTACAGTTGATTTTGATGACAATGCGGCGACAGGCGCTTTCCGGTATCTGATTAATAATATCGGCCGCGTAATTGATTATTACTCCACTAAGAATCCGGATAAACCTATTGATGACGTGTTCTTAACCGGCGACGGTGCGTTGATTCGCGGTATTGACGGATTGTTTAAAATTCAGTTGAATATTCAGACCCGGATTATGGACAGCTTGTATAACATCAAGTTTGATCCCAAGATTGATTTGAAGATATATAATCCGGTCTATCTGATTTCTTCAATCGGCGCAGCTTTTGCTCCGATGGGATTCCTGCCGGTAGAGGCTAAGGCGAAGAAAGCGGGCTCCGGAGATTACCTGAAATATGGTATTATTACCTGTGCGGTTGGTATTATCGTTGGCGTCGGTGCTGTTGCGGTGACGACAGTGTTAAAGAATAATGCTTCTGCCGAACGGGATAATTTGAATGCCCAGATTGCAGCCATTGCAGACATCGATCAGATTATCAGCGAGTACAACACAGTAAAGGCCAAATATGATGATATTGAACTGATGTATGAACAGACCAAGAATCTGAACGAGAATGTGATTACTCTTATTGAGGAGTTAGAGGATAAACTCCCTAAAGAGATTGTAATCAACAGCTTCAGTTCTAATGAGAGCGGGGTTTCAATGTCCGGCATTTCAAGCAGTTATGATGCGATTGCCAAATTTATTACCCAGTTAAAGACCATTGCATGTATAGATGAGGCTTATGTGCCTTCTATTTCAGAGTCAGTGGATGAGGAGTCAGGAGAAGCAACTTATACATTTTCTGTTTCGGTGATTTATGTATCAACGGAACCGGCAACGGAAGAAGGGGAGGCAGCAGACGCCACCTTAGGGGAAACTACGGCTGAATAGGAGGGATGGTTATGAAGTTAGGCGATACAGAAAAAGCAATATTATTAGGAATATTAGGAGTTGCAATTGCCATTCTGGCAATTATATATGTGGCAAAGCCCAATTGGGAAGAAACGCAGTCAATCAACAGTGAGATTACGACTTTACAGGCTAAATTGGCAGATTTACAGAGCAAACAGGCAGACCGCGAGTTTTATCTGTCGGAGACAGAGCGCTATGAACAGGAATTTGACCGGGTGTTAAATTCTTTCCCGCCGGATTTGAATCAGGAAATTACGATTATGTTCATGCAGGGAATTAAGGACAATAATGATTTTACAATCGGTACGTTGGGATTGGGCCAGCAGGAGCAGTTCTATACCCTGGGCATGAACGGCGGAGATGCGACTTTAGGCGCAGCCCCGGCGGATGCGGCGGCAACGGAAGCAGCGTCTACGGATGCGGCGGCAACAGAAGCAGCGGCGGACCCCAATGCAGCTGGAGGACTGACTGTCGGCGAAGCTGCACCGGCTGCCTCATATGACTGCTATCGCGCTGCGTTTCCATTAGATTACACAGGTTCCTATGAATCCTTAAAGGATGTTGTTACTTATGTAGATACTTATGCTGACCGGATGACCGTCAACTCCATAGATATTTCATATGATGCGGAGAATGACCGCTATCGGGGCTCCCTGAACGTGATGTGTTATGCGATTGAAAGCACAGAACGGACAGAGCGGAACATTGACTTAAACCAGGTAGAGGTTGGCGTAGACAATATCTTTAACGGCGGTTCGGCAGGAAGCGGCAGTTCTTCATCTTCACTGAATAAATATGATGAGAACGACGGAGCCGCTCTGGAAAGCAATTATGACTTCTATGCAATGCTGAATCCGGCTACCAGTGATGTATCGGCTAAGGTAGTGGGACAGAATGGCACCGGCAAGGAAGCAAGCGTTATTTCTAACAGTGATAATACAGTATCAACCTTAAGTTTTGAATTTTATGAGAAGGACGGCAAGAATTACTGCAAATATACATTGGATAATTCCAAATCTTATGAAGCTGAGGTTACGGCCGCTGAAGATATTAAGCTGTTAATTCAGTCGTCTGCAAGAAAAGATGCTGAAGATAAGGTAGGAATCCGGGTATCTGTCAGCAATTCTACAAAACTTCCGGTATATGTGAAGGTAAGCGGTGATGATACAACGTCGCCAAGAGTAAATGTAACAGGCAGAACAGGTTCTGTTAAGGTTTATAAGTAGATGATGCAGAGAGAGGGAAGAGAGAGTTTACCATAAATTCTCTCTCTCTTCTGTACAGGTGAAAAGAAGAATTGAGGAGGTCTTCATGACGGTTTGGAATAAGATGAATAAAGGAAAACAATTAAATACGGGTTTTTCAATGGTAGAAGTCTTGATTTCCATGGCAATCTTCGCATTATTGATAACGCCTATTGTGTCAGGAATTATTAGCTCATTGAAGATGTCTAACAATTCTAAGACGCTACAGTATCGTAATGATTTTGCACAGAATGTCATGGAGTATGTAAAAGATGCGCCGATTAGTGAGATTATGTCCGGGGATTATGTAAAGAATCTGGGAACGGACAGCAGCAGCATATACACAACCGGTGAATCCAGTGATACGGCGAGTCCGGGATCATCCTGGGTGACGGATTGGACTTCTGTGGCTCCCTTGAAGTACACATTATATAAGGACGCCGATAAGAAACCGGAAGAGATGATAGAAAAAGAACTGAATTATGATACTTATACCATGTCTGGAAAGATTGAGCTGGGATCAGCAACAGGTAAGAAAGATTACGCCTATGTTCTGGAAATCAGTAATAAAGAGTATGCTGAAAACGAGCAGAAGGTAAAGAATATGAAGACGCAGGATGAAGCAGATGTTTTGTATACGGATGTGAACAATCTGGCTACGTCTACAGTGGAAAATCTGGATTATACTAAGGTTGCGTTGATTAACGGTACTTTTGCCAATTATGACGACGCTGCCTATCAGGCTATGTATACACAGAAATTGCAGGTGTTAAAGCAGTATGCACCAGAGAGATATGAACAGATATTGAAAGGACAGGAGGCGGCCACAACTTTTGCTTCTGACCGGGGAATAAGAATTATAACTGTGCGTGTATATCAGGATGCAACATCTAAGGAATATGTGGTTGCCTGTTATCTGACTTACCATGATAAAAGTTTGGTTGCTACAGAAAGTAATAAACCCGTCAGTGATTATCTGAATGATATTGTGTATACAGTGTATGCGACAAGTTTTTCTGAACTGCCTAACATTTATCTGATGTATAACGCATGTATTTACAATAAGGATTATGCTGATGAAGATTATATTGTTTTTGATACAAGCGGATTGGATGATGAAGATAAGGCAAATTTCTTTGTGGTGGAGACAGCGGAGACGTATTCACAAGATGTTACGGACAATGCAGATGCGACAGTTCAGGGTATTATGGATAAGACGGGAACAGATCTTTACCGGAATGAGAGTGCAACAAACAAATCCAGAGAAGATGTGGAGATTTTCATGCTGAAGTCTAAAGACTCCAAAGACTTTTCTGTGTATACTAACTTTGGTGAAGATACGAAAGTTAATAAGACCAATACAAAGGTATATTACAAGGCAAGCGACTTGTCGGTTAATTCCAGCAATTTGAACGATACGGGTGGCGAATATAAGTTTTCTTTTGGAAAGTATTCGGCGCTTAATGACGGAAATGAGACTATATGCACCGGGATTGCTGAGGATGATGTAAAGCAGCTTCAAAATTCACAGGACGCCAGAGTTGGACTCTATACAGTTAAACTCTGGATGGAAGAAGGGGATGATCCTACGGCGCTGCGGAATAAAATTTATGTGACGCAGCCGGATGGAACAAAGAAACTTAGCTTGGAGCCGATATTAAAGGGAACGAAAGGAGGAGATTTGCTAAATGATTAAGATGAACAGGAAACATCATAAGAAACATAAAAATCAGGGTAACTCTTATATTATGGTTGTGGCAACTCTTTCATTTCTTGCAGTATTGGTAACCGCTTTGTTAGTTGCAATAGGCGTCCTGTATAAATTAAAGGCCTATGATATTAATTCCCGCGATAATTTTTATTATCTGGAGCAGGCCATGGACGAAATCTATGCGGGAATCGGTACAGATTCAATGACAATGTTAAGTGATGCCTACAATGACACGATTGAAGTTTTAGTATACTATGACACCAACAGTAAGTCTTATGTAACGATGACGGATGAAGAAGCAAATAGTATTTTTAAAAGTACTTATTTGCAGAAGATCAGCAAGTATTACATAGATGATGTAGGCGGAACTAATCTGATTCCGAACATAACCCAGTATCTGAATGATTTTATCAGCAATAAATATAATGCATCTACTAATGCAGAAGGTGTTCAGCTTTCTGTCGGCAACATTGTTAAACAGCAGATTGACGGTGTTGAGGGTATTGTGTTCACAGATGTAACGCTTAGACGAGAGGCATATTATTCTACACAGATTGCAAGAGCTTCTGACTCGTCAGATGCAGCTTCCGATAAGTTTATTCAGACATTGACTACGGATATTGTTGTCACAAGTCCGGAATTTGATGTAACCTTTAATACAATCAGCGCTGAGTTAAATGATTTATATTCATTTTCTCTTATCTCGGATTTGGGCGTGGAGATTACCGGTGCAACGACAAAGGTGGATATAACGGGTAATCTGTATGCTGCGGCTGATTTTTATAACAAAGATTACAATATTACGGATGAAGATAATCCCAACTATCTGAGTAAGGCGACAACGCCTGCTGCCCCTTCAGGTGAGGGCGAGGATGAGGATAAGGATAAGTCGGCTCAGGGTGGAAGATATAATGTGATTAATGAAGATTCTTATGACAATGAGAAGTATGACGGCAAGCGGGAAACCAGTATGTATTCCGGACTTTATATTGGCGGCTCAGATGTAGTGCTTACTGCTGACCGCATTATTGTTCCGGGTACTATAGCTGCCATGAACTGTGCGGATTTAACCATAGCTGCGGCGACCAAAACTCAGGCTGATGTGTGGGCTGATGGTATTGTCCTTGGCGGATATTCCCTGAAGGCAAGCAATACATCAGACGAGGTAAACGGTTCTACGCTTACTATGCGTGCAGATGCTTATATCTCTGACGATTTGGAGTTGAATGCTACAGGATGTATGTATTCGCTGACCGGTAATTATTATGGATATAACTATGCTTCTACAGATAACAGAACCTATAATGGAAGCGTGGTAACGAAGGACGGACGCTCTTATGTTAATAGGGTAAGCGATGCAATTAAAGATGGAACGACTATTGAAGGCCAGAACCATTACAACAGTAGTGCAATTATTATTAATGGGGAGAACGCCAGCCTGGATTTGAAAGGTGTGGAATCCATGTACATTGCCGGGCAGGCCTATGTAGAACTTTCCAAGGAGACCAAGACAACAGAAGTTAAGGTTACCAATGTGGATGGAACGAACTATGTGGATCAGAATGCTAACGACAAGGGTGAAATACCGGATCAGCAGATTGGAAAAGATGATGATACGGTTGATGTTAAGAGTTATGAATACAATTCAATGGTAAAGAATAAGGATGGAAATGCAACAGATAACTATTCTGTCTCTACCAAGGACAGTGAACCTTCTAACATTCTTGATTACCGTACAGGCGAGGCGATTTCTGTAAAGAGTAATCAGCTTGCCTATATTCCAAACTGGGCAGTAACGGAGACAAAAGACGGTGAGTTGTATCTGTCAATTCCTGAAGGTTATCGAAATAATGATTTCTGGAAAACAGATGACGGCAAGACGATTTGGGATAATCTGGCTAAGGTGCCGGTGATTAAGTCGGTTATATCCGGAAAGACATATTATTTCCTGGATTTTTCAGACGCCAATGAATCAATGAACGAATATATTGAAAAGTATGCGCAGTTGTTCTCCGAGACAACGGCCGGAACGACCGATGGCGAAGTGCTGGGTATGCAGAATATTACGGATTATCCGTATTTTAAGGTTAAGATGCTTGATGTGAAAGATGCGGTTACAGATAAAGGGGAATTGCAGTTACAGGACAACAATATCAGCACAATTTACTCTAATTCTGCTATTTCAATCAAGACAGGCAATACCATTACAATTAAGGCAAACAGCAGCAGTCTGGCTCCTTTGACGGAGGCGGTAAAGCGGATTAATGCAAATATTGACGAGCATAATGCGGGCATTACCACCGGAAGTACACAGCCGGATGATGGCAGTGGCGAACCGGATGATGATAAAAATGCAACGCCGGAGAGTACCATTGTTACAGAGAACGCATCTGCTGCGACAATCGCTAATTCGGTTACCAGTAAATTACAGCAGCAGTATAAAGAGGCCAAGTGGCTGTTGTCACCTTCCAGCAGAAATCCTGAGGGAGTAGCGGAGGCACATGACCTGAGTGAAAGCGATATTACGCCGATTAACCATTTCTTCAATTACGCATATCTTACGGATGAATGGATTAAGAAGGATTTGCTCTGCGGCTATGATATTTATGTCAGCGATGGAGATGTGAAGTTATCTGATAAGAATATCAAGGGGATTGTTATCTGCCGCGGTGATGTAACCTTTACAGATGATGTGGAGAATTTTGAGGGCTTGATTGTTGCCGGCGGCAAGATTTACGTCACACATAGCATGAGTTTTATTGCCAATGAAGAGATTATCAAGTCAATTCTGCGTGAATGTGACGAACGGCAGATTGAGTACAAGAGCGGTGTGAAATTTTACGAACTGTTCCGACAGTATAAATCTTTCTATGTAGATAATACCGGTGACGGTGATGTGACAACCAAATCCTTAAGGGATATCAGTTCTGTCCAGTTTGAGGATATTATTGGATTCCGTAATTGGGTTAAGAATGTGAAGTAGGTGGTGATTAATATGGAAAAAAACCATGGATACACAATGATTGAAATGATTATTGTAATAGCGATTATGGCGATTCTTACCGCAATGGCTTTTGCCAATCTTGGTATTGTCAAGGAGGCAAAATGTACTGCGGCGGCCACAAGCCTGGATAACCAGATTACTGCCTTATACACACAGACTATGGCTTTGTCGGATGTCAAGTCGGATGATACCAAACTATGCATGAGGATATGGAACGGGCAGCCTAATGGGAATAGGACAGCGACTAAGATCGAGATTGGTTATGTTACAGGAGGTACCTTTACAGCAAAGACAGGTATAGATCCGGTATGGCTTTCAGATGTGGTAAATGAAGTGACTTATACACCTTCAGCTGCCGTTCAGGAACACGCCATTACACAGGCGGATGAGAAGCAGTTTATTATTATGTTTAATAAGTCCAATAGTGCAGTTGTCTATGGCGCTGGTGATTATGAGGTTAAATATAACGGACGGGTAATGGCGAAGATTCATTTAGATGCAGTTACCGGCCGACATTCCGTTAAGTAAAGGCTGGAGGTGTTATATGTGCTAAAACAAATACAGAGAAAAAAACAACTGAATCGTGGATTTTCACTGATTGAATTGTTGATTGCAATGACAATTATTTCCATTGTCATGTTGATGGTTGTGTCTTTTATGTCCAGCACATCAGCTGCATATAAGAAAACCCTTAGTAATCAGGAAGTGCAGAAGGAATCTGACGCAGTAAATGCCAATTTGGAAAGCATGATGATGTCCGCCAATTATGTACGTATTTCTTCTAAAGACGGAAAATTCTATGAGTTGACATATGGGGATAACAATTCTTACTCTGCAACTGCGGTTGCGTCGAAGAGTTGTCCGGGCTATGATTTTGTGCCGGATAATTATCCTAATTATGTGAGTGGTTATGGCAAGGCAACAGACGAATCAAAAGATGTGATTCTGAATACAGATTTTCAGATTATTACTTCGGACGGCAAGCGTTATCCCTTGTCAGATAATTCCTTATATGAGGAGGTTGCTGATTTGGGGACTACTGATACGGCAGTATTTTCATTGCGCGCCTTGTCCTATGATTATGATGCGACAAATAAGAAGTTTGTGCGCAATGCAAGTCCCTACTATATAAAGCCGGATTATATTTATATGGAGTACAGTGTGTTAGACCCTGACCCGACAGACGATAAGAATAATTATCTGGGGCATGTAATATATGGTTTTACCTATAGGGATTTAAAGACAGATACGATTGACTGGACAATGTCTTCCACTGTACCGACAGGTAAACTTGGCGTTGATTATGCATACAGTGTGTATATGTACCGTTATTATACGTATGAGAAAAGTACTAATGTGTATGTAACGGATTCGGAGACGGCAATTACCTCTAGTGCAGATACTTCATGGAATATGGTTGCAGGCGGGTATGTCGGTTATGGGTATGCAAAGGATATTCTACCCAGCAAGGCCTCTAGTACGAGCGGCGTGCTGACAGAACTGCTGACACAGGATTATTATGTATCAGCAGATGCAGACAGCAACACCCTGTTCCTTAATTTTATCTATAACGGACCGCGTGGATATGGATATACCTACTACGGAAGGCAAAGCATCAGCAGCCGGACCACATATTCACTGACTGCTAAACCGCAAAAACTGAAACAATACGTGAATGGTACGGTAGAAGAGGCCACATACCAGACCAGCGGCGGAGGCGGCGATGACGAAGACGGAGGCGGAACCGGAGGAAACAGTGAGGAAGATAGCGGCGGCGGTGGCAATTCGGAAAATCCACCAGCAGATAATGGCGAATCGTAAGAGGAATAAAGATTACAGTAGTTAGAAGATAAGTGAAGGGAGAAAAAGCATGAACAGAAAAAAAATAGTAAACCTGATATCAATAACGGCTTTGGTTGCTTTTATAGTAGCTGTTTCTGTAATTTCTTATTCGATTGCCACAAGAAATAGTAACGGCGGCAGTGAAAAGATTGATTCGCAGATTTCTCAGCGCGGCGCTTTTGCCGACAATATGATTTATAAAAGCAATATTGATATGATTATTGATAATTCATACGCCAACGAGACGTTTAACATTGTGGAGATTCTGCCAGTCGGACAGAGCAGTTCCGGTCTGGATGCATATGTGTCTAGCGACGATTTTGCAAAATATGTATTAAACGCAAACAAGAGTGCGAGCCAGACTAAAGAGATGAATACAGCTTTGAATCCCAATGTGGCTTATACACTGTTGAATGTGAATAGTACTACGTCATTAAGCGATGCGGCAGGCAGTTCTACCTACCAGCAGATTTTAGATGCAGCAGATTTAATCTATCTGAGCAGTCCGGCATATACCTCATATACAGGCACAAGTAATATGAGTGAGGAGATTTATAACTGGCTGCATACCTATTCTCTGGGCACATACCGTCCGATTATTATGGATTATGTGACAAGCAGCAGCGGTGTAACCGCAGCAGCCAGAACCTATTCGGATTTGGTAACGGCAATCTCCGGTAACTATATCCGGTACCGTACATTTTATTGGGATGAAAACTTAGAGGCGCAACAGTTTTTTAATTCCCAGGGAAATTCTTATTTCCTGAAATTCAATGTTAATAACAATACTCCTACAGGAAAGGTGTTGGTAATCGGTACTGGCTGGATTCAAGAAAAAATGCAGAATTATCCTGACGTAATTAACTCCGCTTATTATGGAGATGCTTCAAAAAAACCGTCTGCATTGGAATATACTACATTAGATGTAGCTAACGTGACGGCGGAGAGTATTGCGGGATATGATTTTGTTATTCTTGAAAACAGCATTATGAATACGACAATCAGCGACGCGGCTTATAGTGCATTAAAGAGTTTGTCTGAAACCAGTAAATATATTATCTATGATAAAAAGAATATCAAGGAAAATACCGGCAGTGTAGATGTATCCGGCAGTAATTACCTGAAACTGATGGATTTGCTGATCAGCAATCAGGGCGTTGCCAGATACGCTAATGTAATGTCAGTTTCCTATGGTTTCTTTACTTCTTTGAAAGACGCAGGTGATGAAGGACTGGCGTCTGCAAAGGTTATTGCAGATCTGATTAATTCTTCTGATTACAGGGGAAGTCTGACTTCAGGCGCCAATGGTAAGACTTACCGGGTTTTGGAACTGCAACCTTGTTATCCGATTGATTTGGAATTGGCAGCAAAAGAAGGTGAAAAGGTAGAAATGAAAGGCGCCATCACAACTTCTGAACTATGGGATAAATGTAATTATTATTTGAATCCTAATCAGATTTTATCCGGCGTCAGCGAGGATCAGGTAGATGGAGAGACAGAGTATTATAAATTTGAACTTTCCAAGGCTAAACTGGTTAAGGCACTGGGACTGCCTTATAATCAGATTACCATTGACCAGATGTCTACGGAGGAGTTTATTTCCCGAAAAGAAGTTGTGTTGGAAACTTATGATTTGGTGTATATTGGCGGCAATGTGACTGCGTTGACTCCGTATACAATGAAGAGTTTTTATTCAGGAAATTATGGTACCTTGAGTAAGTATAGGACTTATGCGGTTACACAGTATTTAACTAGTTTTGATATGTATACCCATACTGGTAATATCTCCCAGTTGTTTACATATCCTTCGAACACTTCCACAAATGCAGGTGATCCATTTGGTAAAATTGATGGCGCTAACGTGACCAATGTGGTACAGAATGGTAACGATATTACTTTCGATAAACTGAATGAACTGAAAGCATATATTGATGCGGGTATGCCGATTATCTTTAGCAATGCAGTATCAAAAGTTTATGAAGCGGTAAAAGATAAGTCTCGTATGCAGAAACTGGCTGCGCATGATATTGACCCGGATTCCAGAATGTATATGCTATTGGAATATGCTTACGGAAAGAAAGCGGATGCAAACAACATTTTATGGGATATGGATATTACAGCTGAGAATACTGAAGATTCTGAACATTATAATGAAAATGATAAGTTTGGTCCATCTATCAAGTCATATGTACATTTATTTAATAAAGATACCAATGATGCAATGCTGAATCTGGTAGAGCAGTCTGAGACCAGACCGGCATTACAGATCGTGTCCATGCCCAAGAATTATATACAGGGCAATGAGACCACATACAATGTCAATGAAGATGGAAAAATGACGATTAAGGCGACAGCTACGCCGGTCGGCGGAAAGACTTCTGCCAAGATGACCTTGCAGCTTCTTATTGATAAGGACGGCAATGGTACTTTTGACCCGGAGGGAACAGTAGAAGTCGGCGGCCTTAAGGATGTAAAGGAGTTAGTAGACACCCAGACTTATAATTACAGCAAGGACGCTACCCCGTCTCCGGTAACCCTTACCTATGAGTTTGATTATGATGACTTTTTCGGACTGGTAAGCTGGAAGGTTGTGGCTGTTGAAGAGGGCTCTAAAGGCGCTTGTGATATTGCCAAGGGGTATGCTTATTATAAGAGAAAAGATGAAGTAGATAAAAAAGAAGTAAATATTTTGCAGATTATGCCTATGGATAAGGTGGATAATCCAAGTGATAATTATGGAGAGTCTGACGGACATTCCCTGTATCTGTGTACAGAATGTCAGATGGCAAAGTACAGGCCCAAATATAATCTGACCAATAATGGTAGTATTTACTTGAATGTGTCAGGTGTTAACGCTTCTTTTGGTAGGGTAAAGAATATGGGCTTACATGAACATAAATTTGGTATTGTGAAGTATGACACCGCAGGACCGATTACATCTGATTTGGATACGTCAACCAGCGGGTCCGAGGACTGGGATTCCAACTTTGCAGATGTATTATTGGATGATTATGATTTTTCAACTACAGTTTTGTTTGTTGAAGAATTGAATGAATATGCAAAGATAATTTCCGGCAATACGGATGCGGAAGGCAATCTGACCACAACGACAGAAGATGAAGAAGGGAATGCGTTTGGAAATGACGAGGATGGAAATCCAATCAGCATGACCTGGGTGGACTATTATACAGCTAAGGCGGATGAATATTATACCGAATGGGAGACGGCTAAGAGCGCTTTAGAGGCGTCAGGTACGGAGGCTGCTCTGATTAAATATCTTACTAACCTAAAGACTAACGCTCCCTATACAGTTACGCTTGGTCCTAATAGTAATTTTCAAATTACTGCGGACAGAATCCAGCAATGGATTGATCATAAGGCATATTATATGTATTTCATGTATTTTGGTTACTATACCAGCGAAGAAAAAGGTGAATTTATTGATTTATATAGTCAATGGGTACCTTATCATGACGCAGTGGTTGAGGCGCATGACAATTATAAAAAGTATAGCTGCTATTCCTATACCAGTGATGAATGGCTGATTAATAACTATGATATGGTTGTGCTGGGATTTGCCGAGGATTTTGGCGGAAAAGATTTGAATGTACAGGAATGTCAGGATATCAAGGATTATCTCGCAAATGGCGGTTCTGTTCTGACAACCCATGATACGACATCACGTTATAAGACTAGTGGTTCCCATGTGTTGACTGAACAGCTCAGGACTACTTTTGGTATTGACCGTTTTCATGTTGTTGATACAGAATATGGGACTGCGGATACTTATACAGTAACAGATCGAATTGCAGAATCAATTTATCTTCGTGATACGCAGAATAAGAGATTATATGGTCCGGTTACGGTGACTAATCGAAATCTTACTGTTGATGTGGTCTTGGATTCAGATACATATAAGAATCCGATAGGAGATCTTGATGGCAAAGGGGATTGCTATTATGTTGCAAATATAACTGAAGGAGATCTGGTTTCACCGGGAGGTACCTTTAATATTACATTTAGGCTTTATGATAGTGATACAGATTATGCCAATGGAACAATTAGTTCAATAACAAGTGGGTATAGATTTGGAATTGCCAGAATGACACAATGGGAGTTAACTGATGGTACAAATGAATGGTTAACCAGTCTTGCAAATGGTCAGGGAACTTATACAGGTTTAACTCTTTCATCGACCACGTATACAGGATTATTGAAATATCCTAAATATATTACTTCAGATGCTGATAAATATTATTTTTCAGAACTTTCCACTATTGGTTCTGAAGAATTGGCAGATCGCGTAATGTGGCAGTATGGTTTGGAGCATAGAACATCAGTTGGTAATGGCGGAAGATTTTTTGGTGTGATTTCGCCAATAGGAATTACGGATTCGGTTGCTATTTTTGAAACCACCTCTAATAATTCATCACCATATAAATATGTTGAGTTTAATCAACAGTCCGCTCTTACTTGGAATAAAGGTATAACACAATCAGCGATTGGCGGTACCAGCAGAGCATCTCAGGTAAATACAGGTATTGTGACTACATACCCATTTACCATTAGTTCAGAATTGCGCATAACGGGTACTCACACGCAGACCTATGCTTTAGACTTAGAGGATAGTGGAGCAGCCGTATGGTATACGTTGGCGGGATGTGAAGGAAATAAAGATCGTTCTTCTCTCTTTGCCGCCTCACCCTATGACGGCATGGATGCTTATTTCCTGTACAGTTATCAGGTTGGTAAGGGAACAGTAAACTATTGTGGCGCCGGTCATACGGTTGTTACCGGTCCGAAAAAAGATAACAATGATGAGCGTATGCTTTACATGAATGTAATCGTAAATGCAGTGCGGAACAAGGGATCAAAACCGAAGATTACCATACATGAAAAGAATAAGCCGAATAAGAATCTGACAGCGGATAATCAGGATACGAATCCTTATATTACTGAGGATGGCGAGTATAATTATACTGTATACTCCAAGGATGATACGCCGGAGATGGATTACAAGGTTAAGGTAAATTCCCAGACCACATTGGCGGAGATGTATGTCTTCTATGATTTGAACTATGGCATTACCGGCGGCGATTACTCCAACAAGTATACCGCAGATGACAACCATGTCCTGCTCTATCATTATCTGAGTACAGATTATGAGAAGGATATTGAGGCCGGTAAACTGGAAGTATATCAGGAGGACGGTGCAGACGCGCCTGATCCGGGTGAACCCAGCAATCCGATTGTTGGTAAATTGAAAGCTAATCTGTATATGCGTACAGAGAATGGCGAACAGATTGATTTGCTGAAACTGAAGCCGGAGTATTTTGATCCATACGGTAATTATACGTATCTGGTAATCTGGGCGAAGGATGCAAACAATAAGACGTCATATCAGCGGATTAAGATTAATCTGGTTCCGAACCTCTTTGATCTGACCTATGAGAATGGGACCTCCATTCCAAGGTATCAGTTCCGATTGGATATGATAGATAAACAAAAGTACAAATTATAAGTTTTCTTGTAAGACTTCTGATAAGACTTCTGCCAGCAGGATAAACCTGCTGGCAGTTTTTTTGCATATAACAAACAGCCGGAATTGGATGTTGCAATCCTATTGGTTAAAGAAGCGGTTAAGGTAGTCAAATGCAGTGGTCTGTGTTATACTTACATAATGGAGATATGGAAAATGTGGCAGCCTTTTACGATTTTTAAGGAGGGATAGGACGTCACAGACAGATATAATTTTATGTTGATGGAGAGTATGATGAATGTATTTTTTCCCAGAAGATATTATGATAAAAAGGAGGATATTCCCATTGAAGCATATTACCGCCGGGGATTTCGGGGAATATTAATGGATATTGACAACACGTTGGTTCCTCATGATCAGCCGGTGGACGGGAAAGCGGAACTTTTTGTCCGGCGGTTAAAGGCGGCCGGATTCGGCGTCTGCCTGATTTCTAACAATGATGAGGAGCGGGTGCGTACCTTTGCGGATCCCTTGTCCGTCCAATATGTCTATAAAGCCTGGAAGCCCGCTAAGCGGGGGTATCAGGAGGGAATGGAGAAGCTGGGGACAGACCTTGGTAATACCTTGTTTGTGGGAGACCAGATTTTTACGGATATCTGGGGGGCAAACCGGGCCGGGATGTACAGTATTTTATTGGACCCCATTGACCCGAAGGAGGAAATCCAGATTATACTGAAAAGACTGCCGGAAAAGCTGGTTAAGTGGCTCTACCGGAAGAAAAAGCATTTAGGGAGGCGGGAATTTGATGGATATTAATGGAAAGACCAGTGTGATTGGTTTGATTGGTAATCCGGTGGAGCATACATTGTCACCGGTGATTCATAATGGACTGGGACAGCGGCTTGGTATTCCTTCCGTATATGTGCCTTTTTTAGTGGAAAAAGAGGGGCTTGGCGCAGCAGTGAAGGGCGCTTACGCGTTGAACATAAAGGGGCTTAACGTGACTGTACCCCATAAGAATGACGTGATGGATGCTTTAGTGGAGATAGACCCGGCGGCGGCGGCAATCGGAGCGGTCAATACGCTGGTCCGCTGTGAAGAGAAAGGCGGCTATAAGGGGTACAATACGGATATGTCAGGGCTCAGGCGGCAGATTAAGGAGGACGGAATTTCCCTTAAGGGGGAAACAGTGGTCATTCTCGGCGCAGGCGGGGCGGCAAAGGCGGTTATCTATATGTGTCTCATAGAGGGGGCGGCAAAGATTTATCTGTTGAACCGCACTGTGGGAAAGGCGGAGGAGATTGCCGGTATGCTTGACCCGGCTGGAAAGGTGATACGTCCTATGGCCCTGGCGGATTATGGGAAACTTTACGGCGGTCCGGAAAAATGGATTGTCTTTCAGGCAACGTCGATTGGACTGGCGCCTCATGCAGACAAAGTAGTAATTGAGGACGGTTCATTTTATGACAGGGTAAAAATCGGCGTGGACCTTATTTATAATCCGGCGGAAACTAAGTTCATGAAACTGGTATCCGCGCATGGTGGAAAAGCATTTAACGCCCTGAAAATGCTGCTTTATCAGGGAATTATTGCCTATGAACTCTGGCATGACATGACAGTGCCGGAGGACGTGGCGGCGGAGATTTATACCGAGTTAAGGCGGAGGGTGTACCCGAAAGATAACCTTGTCCTTATCGGTTACATGGGAAGCGGCAAGACCACTTTTGGAAAGGCTTTGGCAAAGCATTTCGACATGGATTTTCTGGATACGGACGAATATATTGAGCGGCAGGCGGGAAAGAAGATTTCAGCGATTTTTGCGGAAGAAGGGGAGGAAGCCTTCCGGAAGCTGGAGACGGAAGTGTTGGCCGGATTGCGGGATTCCCTGCAAAATACGGTGGTCGCCACCGGCGGCGGTATGCCTCTGCGGCCGGAAAATGCAAGGCTTTTAAGGGAGATTGGCCGGGTTTGTTACCTAACGGCGGCTCCCCAGGTCATTTATGAACGGGTAAAGGAAGACGGGAACCGCCCCCTCTTAAAGGGGGAAGACCCTTACGGCACCATATGCGGGATGATGAAGCAGAGGGAGCCCTTGTACAGGCGGGCGGCTGATGTGGCGGTGGACGCAAACTGCGACAGCATTGAGGAAATGCTGGAGAGACTGATTCCGGCTGTGGGCAGGGAATAAGACAGCATGGGGGAGGGACTGGAGAAATTGGTTCCGGCTGCGGGCGGGAAGTGAGTTTCGGAAGTGCGGGTTCCGGCGGTAAACGGAAAATGAATTTCGAGAGTACGGAATTTTAGCAGCGGCGGGCGGAAAAACGGATTTCGGTAACGTGCGGCAGGGCGGTAAGCGTTGGCTTTGACAGCGAAGCCGGGAAAACAGGAAATTTTGCAGGAACAGGGAAAGGACAGAATTTGGAAATGTGGCAGGCAAGAAGGGATGTTTTAAGGAAAAAACTTAAAGGACAGGGAATGGCGGCTGTGCTGATTGACAGTCCGGCGAACCTTTATTACTATACAGGATTTACCGGCGGAGAGGCGGTATTTTTAATGAGCGCAGAAGACGGGCGGGGCTTCATTACAACGGATTCCCGCTATTATGAACAGGTGGAGAAGGAGTGTCCGGATATTCCCCTGTCGCCGTTAGAAAAAGAACCTTATCATATTGTGGTTAGAAAGCTGCTTGGAGAGCTTGTTGGGGAAGGCGTATCAGGCGGAGCCGGTGCGGGAAGCAGTGTATTCGGTAACGCTAAGGCGGTTGTGGGAATTGAGGCGGCTATGCCGCTTTCCCGGTATCTGCGGTTTTGCGAGACCTGTGGAGAATATGAGTTCATTTTGGCACAGGAGACGATTCAGGAAAGCCGTCAGGTGAAGGACGAAAAAGAACTTTCCCTTATTGCCAAAGCGGAGGCCATTGGCGATGCAGCATTTTCCCATATATTGGAAATGATCCGGCCGGGGATGACAGAGGCGGAAATCGCCTTGGAACTGGAATTTTTCATGAAGCGGCAGGGCGCCGCTAAGTTAAGTTTTGATACTATTGTGGCCAGTGGCCCTAATTCTTCCATGCCGCATGCACAGGTGAGCGGCAGAAAGCTGCAACCTGGAGAGTTTATCACCATGGATTTTGGCTGTGTGTATCAGGGATATTGTTCTGATATGACAAGAACTGTTGCGTTGGGAAAGCCTTCCGGGGAAATGCGGCGCATATATGAGATTGTGTCTGAGGCAAACCGCCGGGCCATGGAGGCAGTTCGCGCAGGCGTAAAGTGCAGCTTCGTTGATGCGGCGGCAAGGGATTATATTGCCGATATGGGTTATGGGGAGTATTTCGGCCATGGCCTTGGGCACAGCGTGGGACTGGAAATCCATGAGGAACCACGTTTTTCCCCTAAGTGTGACGTTGTAACCAAAGAGAATATGGTGATTACGGATGAACCGGGAATTTATCTGCCGGGGAAATTTGGCGTCCGCATTGAGGATTTGCTGGTGGTAAAGGAGAGTGGATGCGAGTGCCTTTCTCATTCTCCAAAGGAGTTGATTATTCTATAGGGCTAAAGCTTTCTTTCCAGATGGAGCTGATCATTCTGTAGGGCTCAGTGTGTAATGTCAAGGAAACGCTTTGCTGTGGTGCCGATGGCATGTTCGTTATACACAAAGCCTACGGTGCGTTCCGGGATTTCATAATCCATGGGAATTTCTATGACCTGGCCGCTTTCAATGTAGGAATCCACAAATTCCCGCACCACACAGGCGACCCCCATGCCAATGGCGGCAAAATCAATCAGCAGATCCATATTGTTAATTTCCAAAATCTGTCCCGGCTGGATGCGGTGCTTTTCCATATAGGCGTCGATGTATTGCCGGGATATATTTCCTTTGTCTAACAGCATGAGATTGGATTTTTCCAGAATCTCTTTTTCGGTAAAGGGGATATCGGGAACCTTTTTCTTATCATCCTCCGCAAACAGCAATAGACCGGTCATGGGCGGAAGAGGGGTTTTTCCGGTACTTGTTTCATTGTCGGAATGGGTGTTTCCTTTATCGGCGTCGTATTCCCGCAAAATCAGGTTATCCAGATAAAGCCTTGTGGTGACAAAGGTGTCGTGGATTTTCCGCAGGGGTGCAAAATGAAAGTCCCTGTCTAATTTCGTCTCACAGATTAATCCAATGTCAATTTTATCTGCCTTAAGGAGCTGGATGGTCTCAAAGGTGGGATTACATTCAATGGAAACCTTGACATGGGGATTTTCCCGGATAAAATCCTGTAGATAGGACAGCAGCACATATTTACAAAGCGAGGTTGAAACGCCGATGCGGAGCTGTCCCATGCCCAGATTTTTAATGCGTTTTAAGGTGTTTTCCGCCATGTCAATGGAGGCAAAGGCGGTTTCTAAGTGCTGGTAGAGGGTCTTGCCTTCTTCCGTCAGCTTTACGCCTTTTTTGCTCCGGATAAAAAGCGCCTGTCCGAGGGAATGTTCTAATCCGGTGATGGATTTGGAAACAGCGGGCTGGCTGATATAAAGATTCTCTGCCGCCCGACTGATATTGCCGGTTCTGGCGGCTTCATAAAAAATGCGGTAATGGTTTAAATTCTGTTCCATTGGATTTTCCTTTCTTCTATGAGTCTTATAATCTTTTATGATTTTGCAGGCATCTGTCTTTTTTACAATTCGGAGATGTATTGTAAGAAACACATTCCATAAATGATAGTTATTATATATTTTAATATCTATGCAATAAAATTATATTATATCAATAAAATTATTTTTTCAAGTCCGGTTAATGGGACACTTATTTTGATACAATGAATTTATCAAGAACCTGGATTGAAAAATTAAACCTGTACTTTGACAACTGACAATGTTTTGGAAATTGTCTGGGAATAATTTTAGGTTGCCTAAGTGTCGACGGAAGATTATAATACAAGGAGGAATGGCTATGGGGAAACAGGAGAATATTGTAGTTCATTTTTTATCGCGGGATGACCGGTTTGCAGATTTGTTTAATGCGGTTTGTTTTAATGGGGAGCATGTGATTGATGAGAAGGCGCTTAGGCCATGGAACGAGACTTACCGGACAGTGGTTAAGGATCGTACTGGTATGGATGTGATTCGCAGGGAACGGGATATTTCCAGAGTGGTAACGTTTGGAGACACAAAGCTTTTGCTGATGGTCTGCTGTGTGGAGCATCAGGAACATATCAATTACTGTATGCCTTTTCGGAGCATGATGTACGATTGCCTGGAATATTCGGATCAGGTAAGCCGGATACAGTACCAACATGCACAGAGGAAGGATCTGTCCGGAGATGCGTATCTGGGACGTTTTGCCAAAGAGGATAAGCTGATTCCTGTGATAACGCTGATTTTCTATACAGGAGACGACAAGTGGGATGCCGGCAGGTGTCTGTGGGATATGCTGGATATCGGGCTTCCGGATTTGGTGCGCCCCTATATTGGGAACTGGCCTCTTAATCTGGTAGAGTTCCAGAATATGGGAGATACAGGCGGTTACCGTTCGGATCTTAAGCTGGTGTTAGATATTCTAAAGCACCGGGACAGCAAAGATGATCTGTGGAATTTTATTAATGGGAATGTACAATATCGTAATCTGGAAGCGGATACCTATATGATGATATCTAAGTTTATGAACATGGATTTGATTGTAGATTCAGAGAATTATGAGAACGAGGAAGGTGGGATTGATATGTGTAAGGCAGTACGGGAGATTTTTGAAGAAGGCCAGATGAATGGAAGGATAGCGGGAAGAGAAGAAGGAAAGAAAGAGGGCAGAGAAGAAGGTAGAAAAGAAGGAATACGCCTGGCAAAGCGGATATTTGAGAGAAGGTCAGCCGGAGAGGACATCGAGGAGATAGCGAAAGGGGAAGGTTTGGATATAGAATATGTCAGATCCATTCTGCTATAGAGGATTGGGTGCAATCAAGAGTTTGAAAAATTAGCTAAAAGTCATAGCGGAGAAGCCGAATTATATCAGAGTAGTTTTTTATAAACAGATGCCCAGGAACTTAAGTTCATGAACATGGATTTGATTGTAGATTCAGAGAATTATGAGAACGAGGAAGGTGGGATTGATATGTGTAAGGCAGTGCGGGAGATTTTTGAGGAAGGCCAGATGAATGGAAGGATAGCGGGAAGAGAAGAAGGAAAGAAAGAGGGCAGAGAAGAAGGTAGAAAAGAAGGAATACGCCTGGCAAAGCGGATATTTGAGAGAAGGTCAGCCGGAGAGGACATCGAGGAGATAGCGAAAGAGGAAGGTTTGGATATAGAATATGTCCGATCTATTCTGCTATAAGGCTATAAGGGTTTGAATACTATGCATGAATTTATGTTATGATATATATTCTATATATATATTTTAATTATAAATAGGATTATGCTATACTGTATATGCATTTAATCAATAAGTAAAGGAGAGAATGGTTATGGGAATGACAATGACACAGAAGATTCTTGCTGCCCATGCAGGACTTCCCTCGGTAGAAGCAGGTCAGTTGATTGAGGCAGACTTGGATTTAGTATTAGGAAATGATGTGACAACGCCGGTAGCCATCCATGAGATGGAGAAGTTCAAGACGGATAAGGTGTTTGACAAGGATAAAATCGCTATGGTGCTTGATCATTTTACCCCGAATAAGGACATTAAGAGCGCAGAGCACTGTAAGTGTGTCAGGGAGTATGCGAATGCGCAGGATATCACTAATTTCTTTGATGTGGGAGAGATGGGGATTGAACATGCCCTGCTTCCCGAGAAGGGCTTGATTGTTGCCGGAGAGACCTGTATTGGCGCAGATTCCCACACCTGTACCTATGGCGCATTGGGCGCATTTTCTACCGGAGTGGGTTCTACGGATATGGCGGCCGGAATGGCAACCGGTAAGGCATGGTTCAAGGTACCTTCTGCGATTCAGTTTGTATTGACCGGGAAACCAAAGAAATGGGTAAGCGGCAAGGATGTTATTTTACATATTATCGGCCTGATTGGCGTAGACGGCGCCCTTTATAAGTCGATGGAGTTTGTAGGAGACGGCATTGCCAATCTTTCGATGGATGACCGTTTTACCATGGCGAATATGGCCATTGAAGCAGGGGCCAAGAATGGAATTTTCCCTGTGGACGATAAGACGATTGCTTATATGAAGGAACATTCCAAGAAAGAGTATAAGGTCTATGAGGCAGATGAGGATGCGGTATATGACGAGGTGTATACCATTGATTTAAGCGCTTTAGAGCCCACTGTGGCGTTCCCTCATTTGCCGGAGAATACAAAGCCAATCAGTCAGGTTCCGGATATTGCCATTGATCAGGTGGTAATTGGCTCCTGTACCAATGGACGGATTGAGGATTTGCGGATTGCCGCAGAGGTGTTGAAAGGAAGACATTGTGCAAAGGGTCTCCGCGTAATTGTGATTCCGGCTACCCAGGCAATCTATTTACAGGCAATGGAGGAAGGCTTGCTCAAGATTTTTGTGGAGGCAGGGGCAGTTGTATCTACGCCAACCTGCGGTCCATGTCTTGGCGGACATATGGGAATCCTTGCGGCAGGGGAAAAAGCAGTGGCCACAACTAACCGGAATTTTGTAGGGCGCATGGGGCATGTGGATTCTGAAATTTATCTGGCTTCTCCGGCGGTGGCAGCAGCTTCAGCGGTAACCGGCAAGATTTCCTGTCCATGCCAGTTAGAGAATTAGGATAGAAAAGAAAGCCTGGACAACAGGAATTTAAGACTGCATATCAGGCATCCGACAGGAAAGCATCAGACAGATATGGAGTGTTTGATAAGAAGAATGAGCAAACAGGAGGTTTAAGAATAATGAAAGCACATGGAACAGTACACAAGTATGGAGATAATGTGGATACTGATGTTATTATTCCGGCAAGATATCTAAATTCATCTGATCCGGCGGAGCTGGCAAAGAATTGCATGGAGGATATTGATAAGGATTTTGTAAAACGGGTAAAGCCGGGCGATATTATGGTAGCCAATAAGAATTTCGGCTGCGGTTCCTCAAGGGAACATGCCCCGATAGCAATTAAGGCCAGTGGAATTAGCTGTGTGATTGCGGAGACTTTTGCAAGAATTTTTTACCGCAATGCCATTAATATCGGACTTCCGATTATTGAATGTCCGGAGGCGGCAAAGGGAATTGATGCTGGTGACGAGGTGGAGATTGATTTTGACAGCGGAATGATTTATGACCGGACCAAGGGGACGGAGTTTAAAGGACAGGCATTTCCGCCCTTTATGCAGGAGATCATCAAGGCGGAAGGTCTGGTAAATTATATTAATAATAAGTAATCCGGGAGGAAGGAAGATGAATTTTAATTTAGCGGTCATCAAGGGAGATGGCATTGGACCGGAGGTTGTCACAGAGGCAATGAAGGTCTTAGATCGGATTGGGGAAAAGTATGGACATACCTTTCAGTATGACCAGCTTTTAATGGGGGGCTGCTCCATTGATGCTTACGGCGAACCGTTGACAGACGAGACAGTGGAACGGGCAAAGAAGGCAGACGCAGTGCTGTTGGGCTCCATTGGCGGCAATACCAGCACTTCCCCATGGTATAAGTTAGAACCTCATTTAAGACCGGAGGCGGGACTTTTAAAAATCCGCAAGGAATTGAATCTGTTTGCCAACTTAAGACCGGCGTTATTATATCCCGAATTGAGAGGCGCATGCCCTCTGAAGGAGGAAATCTCTGAAAAGGGCTTTGACATGATGATTATGCGCGAACTGACCGGAGGCCTGTATTTCGGTGAAAGGAAGACGGTTGAAGAGAACGGTAAGAAAAAGGCTATTGATACATTGACCTACACCGAGGACGAGATCAGAAGAATTGCAATCCGGGGATTTGACATTGCAATGAAACGCCGGAAGAAGGTCACCTCGGTAGACAAAGCGAATGTATTAGATTCATCAAGACTTTGGCGGGCTGTAGTCAACGAAGTGGCAAAGGATTATCCGGAGGTTCAGTTAGAGCATATGCTGGTGGATAACTGCGCTATGCAGTTGGTGAAGGATCCGGCGCAGTTTGATGTGATCCTGACAGAGAATATGTTTGGGGATATTTTATCTGACGAGGCGTCTATGGTAACCGGTTCCATCGGAATGTTAGCCTCCGCTTCCCTCAATGAGACGAAGTTTGGTATGTATGAACCAAGCGGCGGTTCCGCACCGGATATTGCAGGACAGAATAAGGCAAATCCTATTGCCACAATCCTGTCTGCGGCTATGCTGCTTCGGTTTTCCTTAGATCTGGACAAGGAAGCCGATGCGGTTGAGGCGGCAGTGAAGAAAGTCCTTGAAGATGGGTACCGCACCTGTGATATTGTATCGGAAGGAACACAGCTGGTCAGCTGTACGCAAATGGGAGACCTGATTGCTGAAAGGCTATAATAAAAGAATGTAAAGGAGACAGATTATGAAGAGTGATAATGTTAAAGTTGGTATGCAGCAGGCGCCGCACAGATCTTTATTTAATGCGCTGGGCATGACTGAAGAGGAGATGAAGAAACCTTTAGTTGGTATTGTATGTTCCTATAATGAGATTGTTCCGGGACATATAAATCTGGATAAGATTGCCCAGGCCGTTAAGATGGGGGTTGCCATGGCAGGCGGTACGCCGGTTATGTTCCCGGCTATTGCTGTCTGTGACGGAATTGCCATGGGGCATATCGGTATGAAGTATTCTTTAGTGACGAGAGATCTGATTGCAGATTCTACAGAGTGTATGGCCATTGCCCATCAGTTTGACGCTTTAGTCATGATTCCTAACTGTGATAAGAATGTGCCGGGACTTTTAATGGCGGCGGCAAGAGTGAATGTGCCGACGGTATTTGTATCCGGCGGTCCTATGCTTGCCGGTCATGTAAAGGGACATAAGACTTCCCTTTCCTCTATGTTTGAGGCGGTGGGTTCATATGCGGCAGGCACGATGTCAGAAGAGGATGTGAATGAGTTTGAATGTAAGGCTTGTCCGACCTGCGGTTCCTGCTCCGGTATGTATACGGCCAATTCCATGAACTGTCTGACGGAGGCGTTAGGTATGGGACTTCCGGGCAACGGAACCATTCCGGCAGTATATTCTGAGCGTTTGAAACTTGCCAAACATGCGGGTATGGCTGTTATGGATATGTATAATAAGAATATCCGGCCAAGGGACATTATTACAAAAGATGCGATTTTGAATGCGCTGACCGTAGATATGGCATTGGGATGCTCCACTAACTCTATGCTGCATATACCGGCCATTGCCCATGAGATTGGTTTTGACTTTGATATTTCCCTGGCGAATGAACTTAGCGCTAAGACGCCGAATCTTTGTCATTTAGCGCCGGCAGGTCCGACTTATATGGAGGATCTGAACGAGGCGGGCGGCGTCTATGCGGTAATGAACCAGTTAAAGAGCGCCGGATTGTTAAATGAGGACTGCATGACGGTAACTGGAAAGACGATTGGCGAGGCTGTAGAAGGACATGTGAATAAAAATCCGGAGGTTATCCGGCCAATGGATAATCCATACAGCAAGACTGGCGGATTGGCTGTATTAAAGGGCAATCTTGCGCCGGACGGTTCTGTGGTAAAGCGTTCCGCAGTGGTTCCTGAGATGATGAAGCACGAAGGTCCGGCAAGAGTCTTTGACTGTGAGGAGGATGCCATTGAAGCGATCAAGGGCGGTAAGATTGTCGAAGGGGATGTAGTGGTCATCCGTTATGAGGGACCAAAGGGCGGTCCGGGTATGAGAGAGATGTTAAATCCTACTTCTGCCATAGCCGGAATGGGACTTGGTTCTTCCGTAGCCCTGATTACCGACGGGCGGTTTTCCGGTGCAAGCCGCGGAGCGTCTATCGGGCATATTTCCCCTGAGGCGGCAGTAGGCGGGCCGATTGCTTTTGTGGAAGAGGGAGATATTATCAAGATTGATATTGACAATCATTCTTTAGAACTTGCGGTTTCCGATGAGGAGATGGCAAGGCGTAAAGCTGCCTGGACACCGAGAGAACCTAAGGTGACAACCGGTTATCTGGCAAGATATGCTAAGATGGTAACATCAGGAAACCGGGGAGCAGTATTAGAACTTGACTGATTCCCCCTAAATACAGTACAATAATGAGTTGTTAAGAGGATATATAGATTACAAGAATTAAGGAGACATGTAAATGAAACAGTTGACAGGTTCAGAGATTATTATTGAGTGTTTGAAGGAGCAGGGCGTGGATACCGTATTTGGTTATCCCGGCGGCACCATCTTGAACGTATATGATGCCCTTTATCAGCATCAGGATGAGATTACCCATGTGCTGACTTCCCATGAGCAGGGTGCGTCCCATGCAGCTGACGGTTATGCCAGGGCTACCGGTAAGGTAGGCGTGTGCATGGCAACCTCCGGTCCCGGGGCGACGAATCTGGTAACGGGGATTGCAACAGCTTATATGGATTCTATTCCTTTAGTTGCAATTACAGCTAATGTAGGTGTTTCCCTGTTAGGAAAGGATTCTTTTCAGGAGGTAGATATTGCGGGAGTGGTTATGCCGGTAACCAAGCACAGCTTTATTGTCAAGAATGTACATGAGCTGGCTTCTACGATCAGACGTGCCTTTAAGATTGCCCAAACGGGAAGGCCGGGGCCTGTCCTTGTGGATATTACCAAGGATGTGACGGCGAATCTGGCAGACTATGAATATAAGAAACCGGAACCAATCTCTCCGATAACGAATACGATTAAGGAAGACGATATTGCCGAGGCAGCGAAGCTGATTAAGAAATCCAAGAAGCCTTTTATCATGGCGGGCGGCGGTGTGGTCGCTTCCGGCGCTTATAAGGAATTTCGGGAGTTTGCGAAGCTGATGGATGCGCCGGTCTGTGATACTTTGATGGGAAAAGGCGTTATGGATGGCCACGATCCTCATTATACCGGTATGATTGGAATGCATGGGACAAAGACTTCCAATTTCGGCGTGACTGCCTGCGACTTGCTGGTGGTGGTTGGCGGACGGTTTTCAGACCGGGTAATCGGTAATGCCAAGAAATTTGCCAATGACGCCAAGATTATCCAGATTGATGTAGATGCGGCTGAGATTAACAAGAATGTGGTTGTGGACGCCTGTATTGTGGGCGATGCAAAAGAGGTCTTAACCAGATTAAATCAGGTGATTGAGCAGAAAGATAATAAGGAATGGTTAGCGGAGATTAAAGCGTTAGACCGGAAATATCCGGATACCTATCCGAAGGATATCCTTACCGGCCCGACAATCATTTCCAAGATTTATGAACTGACAAAAGGGGATGCAATTATCACAACAGATGTAGGACAGCACCAGATGTGGGCTGCGCAGATGTACCGTTATAAAGAGCCGAGACAGCTGCTTACTTCCGGTGGGCTTGGAACCATGGGTTATGGTTTGGGCGCCAGTATTGGCGCCAAGGTTGGAAGAAGGGATAAAGTAGTGGTGAATATTGCCGGCGACGGCTGCTTCCGCATGAATATGAATGAGATTGCTACGGCAGTGCGCTACAATATCCCCATTATTCAGGTTGTGATTAACAATCATGTTCTCGGCATGGTGCGCCAGTGGCAGACGTTATTCTATGACAAACGCTACTCCAACACTGTCTTAAATGATGCGGTGGATTTTGTTAAGGTGTCAGAGGGTATGGGCGCTTTGGCGTATAAGGCTACTACACTTGAGGAATTTGAGGACGCCTTTAAAAAGGCGTTAGAGGCAGGAAGGCCATGTGTAATTGACGCCCAGATTGACCAGGATGATAAGGTATGGCCTATGGTGGCAGCAGGACAGCCGATTTCAACCTGTTTTTCAGAAGAGGATTTGAAGAATGGCGCAGTGTAATGATTGCCAGCCGACAGAATATAATAGATAAGGACTTTTAGGAGGATAAAAAATGGAACGAGTTTACAATTTTTCAGCAGGACCTTCCGTATTGCCGGAGGTGGTGTTGAAGCAGGCAGCAGACGAGATGATGAATTATAACGGCACCGGCATGAGTGTTATGGAGATGAGCCACCGTTCAAAGGCTTTTGAGGAGATTATTCAGACAGCAGAGCAGGATTTAAGGGATCTGTTAAAGATTCCTGACAATTATAAGGTGCTTTTCTTACAGGGCGGGGCGTCCCAGCAGTTTGCGGCTATTCCCATGAACCTGATGAAAAACGGCGTTGCGGATTATATCATTACCGGACAGTGGGCAAAGAAAGCCTTTGAAGAGGCAAAGCAGTATGGAAAGGTGAAGGCTGTGGCTTCTTCGGCAGATAAGACTTTTTCCTATATACCGGACTGTAGTGATTTGGATATTGACGAGGATGCAGATTATGTATATATCTGCCATAACAACACCATTTACGGAACCGCTTATAAGGAACTTCCCAACACAAAGGGCAAGATCTTAGTGGCAGATATGTCTTCTGATATTCTGTCTCAGCCGGTAAATGTAGAGGATTATGGACTGATTTACTTTGGCGTGCAGAAGAATGTAGGGCCTGCCGGTGTGGTAGTGGTAATTATCAGAGAGGATTTAATCAGGGAGGATGTGCTTCCGGGAACGCCGACCATGTTAAAGTATAAGACACAGGCAGATGCAGATTCTCTTTACAATACGCCCCCTGCTTATGGCATCTATATCTGCGGCAAGGTGTTCAAATGGGTTAAGGAGATGGGCGGCTTAGAGGCCATGAAGATACACAATGAAAAGAAGGCGGCAATCCTTTACGACTTCTTAGATTCTTCTAAACTCTTTAAGGGAACTGTTGAAAAGAAAGACCGCTCTTTGATGAATGTGCCTTTCGTTACGGGAAATGAGGAATTAGACGCCAAGTTTGTCAAGGAGGCAACGGCAGCAGGATTTGTGAACCTGAAAGGACACAGAACAGTGGGCGGCATGCGTGCTTCCATCTACAATGCCATGCCAATCGAGGGTGTGGAGAAGCTGGTAGAATTTATGAAACGCTTCGAGGAAGAAAACCTGCCAAAATAATGAATAATCAGAGAAAAGGGATTTAGGAAAGGAGCTATTATGGCTAAGATTCATTGTTTAAATCCAATCGCCGCCTGCGGTCTGGATTTATTCTCAGATAACTATGAAATTACAGATAATATGGGTGAGGCGGATGCGGTATTGGTCCGTTCCGCTTCCATGCACGAGTTAGAACTTCCGGAAGGATTAACCGCCATTGCCAGAGCGGGCGCCGGCGTCAATAATATTCCTTTGGAGGATTGCGCCAAAAAGGGAATTGTTGTATTCAATACGCCGGGAGCTAATGCCAACGGCGTGAAGGAGTTGGTGGTGGCAGGCCTACTGATGGCTTCCAGGGATTTAGTGGGCGGCTGCAACTGGGTAAAGGCCAATGCGGAGGATGCAGATATCGCCAAGAGAGTGGAGAAAGAAAAGAAGAATTTTGCGGGCAATGAGATTTTAGGCAAGAAATTAGGCGTGATTGGTTTGGGCGCCATTGGGGCCAAGGTTGCCAACATAGCGTTTCGTCTTGGGATGAACGTATATGGATATGATCCTTATGTTTCTGTAGATGCGGCATGGTCCTTATCCCGCCATATCAAGCACATTACGGATGTGGAGGATATCTATAAAGAATGTGATTACATAACCATTCATGTCCCGGCTTTGGACAGCACGAAGGGGATGCTGAACAAGGCGGCCTTTGATTTGATGAAAGATGGCGTACGCATCCTGAATTTTTCAAGGGATACGCTGGTAAATGATGAAGATATGAAGGCTGCGCTTGCCTCCGGCAGGGTTGCTAAGTATGTGACGGATTTCCCGAATCCTGCAATGGCGGGTCTTGACAATGTGATTGCCCTGCCGCACTTAGGCGCATCTACGGAGGAATCCGAAGATAACTGTGCGATTATGGCAGTAAGGCAGATTGCAGACTTTTTGGAGAATGGAAATATTGTCAACTCTGTAAATTATCCTGCCTGTGACGCCGGCGTCTGCACGACTGCGGCAAGAGTGGCAATCTGCCATAAGAATATTCCGGATATGTTGACCAGATTTACCGGCGTATTTTCCAAGCAGGGAATTAATATCTCCAACATGGTCAGTAAATCCAAGGGCGATTGGGCTTATACAATTCTGGATGTGGAAAATGCGGTGGATGAGAGCAGCGAGGCGGAATTAGCGGCGGTAGACGGCGTGGTTAAGGTCAGGGTAATCGCCGGATAAATTTCCTGCGCCATAGCTTGTGGTTAGCTTATACCATGTTTTGCACATAACTTGAATAAATTCTTAATGTGGAATCGATAATTAAAAATGACTGCCATGCAGAAATTGTATGACAGTCATTTTCCATTTACTTTTCATATAAAAGCGATAGTATAAATTTATATGTGTGATTTTATAATATAGTTAGTTTGCAAGATATATGGGAGGAGACAAGATATGGCAATTAGTTTGTTGATCGCAGATGATGATGAATTGCTGCGCAATTTAGTCCGGGAAATATTTGAAGAGAATGCCTTTACTGTATATGAAGCGGGAGATGGCGAGGAGGCATTAGAACTGTTCTGGGAGCATCCTGATCTTTCTATGGTGATACTGGATATTATGATGCCCAGAATGGACGGTTTGGCAGTATTAGATGAAATCAGGGAAAAGTCGGAGGTTCCGGTACTGATGCTGACGGCGCTTGGTGATTCTGCCAGCGAGCTGGACTGTCTGCGGCATGGTGCCAGTGATTTTGTCAGCAAGCCGTTCCACTATGAGATTCTTTTAGAGCGGGTGAAGAATCTGATGCGCATGACTAAGTCCCAGGATTTTGATAAAATCACTGTGGGCATATTGGAGATGAACCGGCAGTCCCATAAGGTATATGTAGACGGGAAAAATGTTGTGCTGAACAATAAGGAATATCGTCTGTTGGAGTTTCTGATTATGAATCAGAATATTGTTCTGACCAGAGACAGGATATTAGACCGGATTTGGGGCTATGATTATGAGGGAGATATCCGCACCATTGATACCCATATCAAGATGCTGCGGGCAAGCCTTGGAAAAGCGGGGAAATATATTAAGACAATCCGGGGAACCGGATACGCCTTTGAGGAAACATTATGAAGAAATCACTTTGGAAGAAAATCTGCATAACCGGGATTGTGTTAAGCAGTGTGTTCATTTTACTGAATCTGCTTTTAACGTATCTGTTTATGGCGCCCTTTTCCACGATTGCCTACAGAGAGCAGGTAGAGAAGATTGCAGAAGGGCTGAAAGACCGGATTGCAGATAACGAACAGGCGGTCAGGGAATATATGGAGGAATTAGATGAGAACCATAATATCAAGATTACAGTCCTTGACGAGGATAAGCATGTAATCTATACGACCCGGACTAGTGATATCCGGGAAAGCAGGAGTTGGCCGTTTATTACCAAGGAAATGGACACAAAAGATGGAAAATTATACCATGGAGAGAGCGTATTCCTTGCAAGAAAAACCACGATGAGAGATCGTCAGGCGGTAAGGCTGGTGCTTCTAAAGAAGATAGCGGAAGACCGTTTTGTGATAATTTCCCGCTCCTATGAGAGCCTGATTAACGCCACCTATACGGCGATGGTATTTGAACTGGTTATCGGTGTTCCCATGCTTTTGGGTGTGGTCGTTATCATTTATTATTTAAGCCGCCGTATGGTCAGGCCGATTAAGGAAATGACGGAAACGGCAGCCCGGATTTCCCGGCTTGATTTTGATAAAAAGGTAACGGTTTCCACAGAGGATGAAGTGGGACAACTGGGAAATGCAATTAATAAGATGTCGGAGCATTTGGAAAACAATGTGGCCATGATGAAGAAGGAGATTGAGGAACGAAAGAAGCTGGTGCGGAATCTTTCCCATGAGATTAAATCGCCGGTTGCGGTAATTATGGGATATGCAGACCGGTTAAAGACAATTCTGTCGAAGAATCCAAAGAAGGCAGTGGAATATTGTGAAATTATTTCCAATGAGAGTACCAGAGTCGACGTCCTAGTCAGGGAAATGTTAGAGTTATCCAGATTGGAGCAGGGCGCGGATGAGGTGATCCGGGAAAGTTTTCCGGCAAAGCGGTTATTCGACGCTATCAGGAAGCGTTTTTATGAAGAGAATATGGAAAGGCGGTTTGTCTATACAGACCATTTTGAGGAAGAAGATTCCATATATGCAGATTATATATTATTAGAGCGGGCTGTCTACAATCTGATTAACAATGCGTTGCAGCATGGAACCGGCGATGATATGAAGATTCATGTTACAGGCTGCGCCGAAGGGGAATATTATGAGATCCGGGTATATAATTCCGGCAGCAGGATTGAGGAAAACGAGCTGGCGGATGTCTGGAATGTGTTCAGCAAGGTAGATAAGGCGAGGAGCCGGGGAAAGGGGTACGGCATCGGCCTTGCCATAGTACGGGAGATTGTGGAGGTTCACGAAGGCTATTATTCGGTGGAGAACAAAGAGGATGGCGTGGAATTTTGTATTGCCATTCACAATAAAAAAACTTGCTAAATTCATAAGATTAGAGTATGATTATGTAGATTTATAGCGCAGGAGGAATTTAGCGATGAGCGAGAAATTAAAAGTAGGTATCCTTGGGGGTACCGGTATGGTAGGACAGAGATTTATTGCTTTATTGGAAAACCACCCATGGTTTGAGGTGACAACCATTGCGGCAAGTCCCCGAAGTGCAGGAAAGACGTATGTCGAGGCAGTAGGAGACAGGTGGAAGATGGATACCCCTATGCCGGAGGCAGTGAAGAATATTGTTGTGCATAATGTAAATGAAGTGGAAAAGGTGGCGTCTACCGTTGATTTTGTCTTCAGTGCAGTGGATATGACAAAGGATGAGATTAAGGCCATTGAGGAAGCCTATGCGAAGACGGAAACTCCGGTTGTGTCGAATAATTCCGCCCACAGATGGACGCCGGATGTGCCGATGGTGGTACCGGAGATTAATCCGGAGCATATGAAGATTATTGATTTTCAGAAGAAGCGTTTGGGAACTGCCAGAGGGTTTGTGGCAGTAAAGCCGAACTGTTCCATACAGAGTTACGCGCCGGTTCTGACTGCATGGAAGGAATTTGAGCCCTATGAAGTGGTTGCCACTACCTATCAGGCAATTTCCGGAGCGGGCAAGACCTTTAAGGACTGGCCGGAGATGATGGGCAATATCATTCCCTATATCGGCGGTGAGGAAGAAAAGTCGGAAAAGGAGCCGCTTCGTATCTGGGGACACATCGACGAGGCAAAGGGCGAAATTGTTCCGGCACAAAGTCCTGTGATTACCTGCCAGTGTATCCGGGTGCCTGTGTTAAACGGCCACACTGCGGCGGTATTTGTGAAGTTTAAGCAAAAGCCAACTAAGGAACAGTTAATCCAGAAGTTAGTGGAATTTAAGGGCGTGCCGCAGGAGCTTGAACTGCCCAGCGCGCCAAAGCAGTTTATCCGGTATATGGAAGAGGATAACCGCCCTCAGGTTACTTTGGATGTGGACTATGAAAAGGGAATGGGCGTGTCTGTAGGCCGTCTTCGGGAGGACAGCATTTACGACTGGAAATTTATCGGCCTTTCCCATAACACCGTCCGGGGAGCGGCAGGCGGAGCGGTACTTTGCGCCGAACTTTTGAAAGCCCAGGGCTACATAACCGCAAAATAATATAAAGATAAAAGTCCGGGGATTCTGACGCAATAAGGAATCAGGCATACAACAGGTCAATCGGGTCTGGGAACAAATTTCCCGGACTCTTTTTCTTTTGTGAAAAAAGGTGTATAATAAGAATATTAATGGAGGTGGTCGCATGAGCAAAAAGGAGAATAGGCATGAACTGGCAATTCCGAGAACCGGATTTGTGATTAAGGGAGAATTATCGGTAAAAGGGGAATTGGCCGTAAAGGGAGAATTAGCGGCCATTAACGAGTTAGCGACGAGGGGAGAATTGTCCGTTAAGGGAGAGCTGGATAAAAATGCAGACAGTGAGAGGATTATCATTGTAGAGAGCATAGAGGCGGCAGTGGAGTATTTAAAGGATACAAAGGGCAATGTCTTAACGGCTACCGGCGCTTCCGGGATTTATGAATACACGAAGCTTGAGGACTATAAGAACCGCATTTACTGCCGGGTGCCGGCAGACAGCGAGGTCATCCGCTCCTGTGAGAAAATGGAGATTACTGGCCGTCATATAATCGGCATGAAAAGTCCTTTTTCAAAATTGATGAACTATGCCACCTTAAAGGAGTATGATATTCGGTACTTTGTCACAAAGGATTCCGGTATATCCAGCGGGTTTATTGAGAAGATGGAGGCGGCTTTGGAGCTTGGGGTAACTTTAATTGTGGTGGCGGTCGGCTACCATGAGGACGGTGAAAACGAGGAGACGGTGAAACGGATAAAAGGCAGCGCGCCGAGGGCGTAGCGGCATCGAACAAAGTATAAGAGACAGTCATCAGATAAAGGATGGGAAGCGTTCGGCAGAGGACTGCCGGGGAAGGAAACGAGTATCAGTTTAACAGACGGAGGGAAAGAGGAGTGGATATTGAAAATGTAATTGCAGGGTTAGACCGGCTTTTTGATACGAATCAGGGTGAAAAGGTGGAAGATTATTTATCCGGATATTTAGAGCAGGCGTTAAAGGAAGGCGATGCGGGCAGCGCCATAACCCTGATTAATGAATTGATTGGGTTTTACAGGGATACCTCCCAGTATGGCAAGGCTATGGCCTATTGTGAGAAGTTGCCCTCCTTTATGGAGCGGGCAGGTCTTTCCGGAACGGTGCATTACGGAACAAGCTGCTTAAATATCGCCAATGCTTACCGGGCGGCCGGAAGGCTTGAGGATTCCATGAAATATTATCATATTGTGTTTGATATTTATGAACAGGTGTTAGAGCCGGGGGATTTCCGCTATGCCAGCTTGCATAATAATCTGTCCCTGCTCTATCAGGAAATGGGCGAGTTTGATAAGGCGTGCGGGGAATTAGAGCAGGCCCTTTCCATTGTCTTGCATTATCCGGAGGCAGTCATCGAGCAGGGAGTGACTTATACGAATCTGGCGGCTTCCTATAACCGGGCAGGAGAGAAAGAGAAGGCAAAGGAAATGGTGGGAAAGGGGCTTGCTATATTTGAGGACGGCCGCGAGGAGGATTTTCATTACAGCGCCGCCCTTTCGGTAGCCGGGGATGTCTGGTTTGCATACGGAGAGTATGAAAAGGCAGCGGACAGGTATGAACAGGCAATGCTCGTATTAAGGCGGCACGTGGGAGTAACCCACGCTTATTTCCGTATTGTCTCCAATCTGCAAACCTGCTGTGAGGCATTGGGAAAGCCGGAGGCTTTAAAGGGGCTTGTGCTTTGCCGGGCATATTATGAGCAGTTTGGAAAAAAGGTGTTTGAAGAATTGCAAGAAGAACTTAAAGGGGAAGAAGCGGGAAATGACGCGGCCTTTACGATTGCCAAGGTAGGCGAGGGCTCCGACTGCTTCGGGCTGGACGACATTTTATCGAAGGACCATGATTTTGGACCGGGCTTTGCCCTTTTTGTCACCAGGCGGCAGTACGGACAGTACGGTGAACGGTTACAGAAGGCTTATGACGGCCTGCCCCCGGCATTCCGGGGCTTTGACAGGCCGGTGGAGCGGACGGATATGCCCCGGAACGGGGTAATCATCATAGAGGATTTCCTCGGACGGATTTTGAATCTGGAAGAAGAAGAGGTGGCGTATCTGTTAGAAAATGCCGCGCTTACAGAAAACGCATGGTTAAAGGTAAAGGACTGGCAGTTAAAGACAGTGACCAACGGGGAGATTTTTGCCGGAGCAAACGGCGTCTTTGGCCGCATTTATACGGCGTTAAAAAAGGGGTATCCCCAAAAGCTGTGGCGGCGGAAGGTGGCACAGTGTCTGGGCGAAATCTGTCAGGACGGACAGTATAATTACAAGCGTCTGATGCAAAGGGGAGATTCTTCGGGAGCGACGGTACTTCTTCATTCCTTTGAGGAGCATGTGCTGGAATTTCTCTATCTCATCAACCGGGAATATGCCCCCCACAAGAAATGGATGCTAAAAGGGGCGGAGTTGCTTTCAGAAGGCCAGGACATTTTAGGAAAATTAAAGGAACTGCTATGTAAGTCTCCGGACCCGGCTGTCTATCAGCAGCGCGACTGCATTGAATGGGTGGGGACGGTGAACCGGGAAGACCGGGTGCTTGCCGCCATTGAGGAGATTGCAGCCCTAATCAGCGGACTGCTTTTGGAAAAAGGACTTACAAAAAGCAGGGAGACCTATCTGGAGGCGCATATCCCGTATCTGCTGGTGGAGACTCTCGATTAAACGTATCGTTGGATTTTCCCTGGCGAAAGTTACCGGATCATTTTAGCAGTATATACAATAAAGGTATAGAAAGAAGGAAAAGCATATGGAAAAAGAAGAATTGGTAGAGGCCATTGTAAAGTTAGAGTGGGATGCCTTTGATAAAGTGGAGAATAGAGGTGGCAGGGCGGAGTGCCAGGATAACTGGAATACGTTTTCCCTTATGCGGAAAAGCCAGTATCTGGCATGGCCAAAGGAACTTCTTGAGAGCTTTTACGAGGATTTTGTCGAGGCCAACCAGAAGGGCTGGAACCTGATTACGGAAAAATATGGACGCATGATGGAATCCACCGTCCCGGAGGAATACGAGGCAATCAAAGAACAGCTTCCTCCCTGTCCATCACAGAAACGGGCAATCATCAATCAGATTGCGGAGATTCAGGTACAGTGGATGGAGGATTTTGCAAAGGATTATCCCCATATGGCCATGAATGCCCGGAGTATCCGTTCCGCTGAAGATACGCCCAGTAACACCTCCTATGAGACCTACTTAAAGGGCGAACTCATGACCTACTCTGACCGCACCTTAAGCCTTTATGGCCGGTGGATTGTCGACTTAAACCAAAAGGACGAAAACCTTGCCCGCATAATCATGACAAACACAGCGCTCCTTTACGGCTACGCCTCCTTACAGGCCGCCGAAGAAGCCCTTAGCAGCCAACCCCAATAACCCTTCCTTTTCCCATATCCTTATTTCCGTTTCCCGGCGGCGCCTTTTCTCTTATCCGCCATATGATTAGTAAATTACCGCCCGAGGGTAATCCTTATCCCAATTTTCCCGACACGCGGTTTTTTAGAAATCCACTGCCGGGCCCGCCTGCATATTGCACGCGCGAAGAAGTGTCTGAGCACCGGGTTTGGGGTGCTGGGCAAACATTTTGCAGCCACGCTTGCGCTCTGTTGAAAACGCAGCGGTACATAAGCGAAGGCCCTGTTTATTATCTGCTGAATAACAGATTAAGAAAGGGCCTTCGCAAGTACCGACGTTTTCAAAGGGGCTGCAAATGTTTCCCAGTCACCCAAACCCGGTGCGAGTTCTTCGTAAGCGCGTGCAATCTAATATGCAGGCGGGTTCGGCAGATGGATTTCTTAAAACCGATGGCAGTGCGGGAAAATGGGAAAGGATTATCCCGGGGCGGTTTTATAAAAAGGGTGGATAAGAGAAAGGGCGCCGCCGGGAAACGGAAAAAGTAATTTTTGTGTTGAAAAAGAATGGATTATACAGTATAATGCTGATATGTGAGTGCTTATGGCGTGGAAGATTGTGGTTATAAGTGCAGAGGATATGTGACTTATGGTAAGGAGGATTTTGTAATGGCAACAATTTCAGCAGGTGATTTTAGAAATGGCGTAACCATTGAATTTGAAGGGAATATTTATCAGATTGTAGAATTTCAGCATGTTAAGCCGGGTAAAGGCGCAGCCTTTGTCCGTACCAAGTTAAAGAATATTGTGAACGGCGGCGTGGTGGAGAAGACGTTCCGTCCTACAGAGAAATGTGAGACGGCTCACATTGACCGGAAGAATATGCAGTATCTTTATCAGGATGGAGATTTGTACTACTTTATGGACAATGATACCTATGACCAGATTGCTTTAGGTAAGGATGTGGTTGGCGATTCCCTTAAATTTGTTAAGGAGAATGAGAATGTGAAAGTGGTTTCCCATGCGGGCAACGTATTTGCCATTGAGCCGGAGATTACCGTTGTCTTAGAGGTAACGGAGTGCGAACCGGGCGTTAAGGGCAATACGGCAACCGGAGCAACCAAGCC
This sequence comes from uncultured Lachnospiraceae bacterium, assembly GCA_947625015.1. Classification (GTDB taxonomy): domain Bacteria; phylum Bacillota; class Clostridia; order Lachnospirales; family Lachnospiraceae; genus CAG-590. Next base: position 74,761 of record CANQMR010000004.1, read on the forward strand.
ATGTACTGTGGAGACCGGAGCAACCCTTAATGTGCCGCTGTTTGTCAATCAGGGAGATAAGATTTCCATTGATACAAGGACTGGGGAGTATCTTTCAAGAGCATAATATGTAACCAGGGAAATGTGAAAGTATTTGCAGTTACCAGGATAAGACTACAACTATTTTTACATTCCAACAAAAGAGATATGGTAAAACGGCGTGGTGCAAACCACGCTGTTTTTTTGTATATTTTTTTAAAATGATATGGAAGAATATGGCATATTCAGAAATAGATGGAGTAATATTTTTAACCGGTGGACATATACTAAAGGTAGGGAGAAACTGTTTGTCCCAAAATGGAACGGACAGAAAATTATACTTTTAAAGAAAGGCCGGGTAACATGATTGAAAAGAAAAAAGAAATTTTGAAGATAGTATCTGCGAAGATAAGAAAAATATTAGAAGCATCCCAACTGGATTTTGAAGAGTTGCAGGAACTGCGGCTGCGGATGAACGAACCCTTTATTGTTCTCTATGAAGGAAAAGAGTATTTTGTGGCGGAAAATGGCAGCCTGATTAAGGAGGCGGAGGATGCATATGAAATCCAGTCGGGGGATATCAGGGAAACCATAGAATATATCAGCAGTTTTTCTCTTTACGCCTATGAGGATGAAATCAGACAGGGATTTATTACGGTACAGGGCGGGCATCGTATCGGGCTGGCAGGAAAGGTGATTTTAGAACAAGGAAAGGTAAAAAGCGTGAAACATATCTCTTTTATTAATATCAGAATGTCGCATGAGAAGAAAGGCTGCGGTACCGAGATTATGCCGTATATATATGAGGGAAACCAAATCTGTCATACACTGATTATCTCTCCGCCGGGCTGTGGCAAGACCACTCTGCTACGGGATTTAGTGAGAATGATTTCCGATGGCTTTCACAATCATCCCGGCGTCAGCGTGGGCGTGGTGGACGAAAGGTCGGAGATTGGCGCCTGTTACAGAGGGGTTCCGCAAAATGACGTGGGAATCCGGACGGATATTTTAGACTGCTGTCCTAAAGCGGAAGGGATGCTTATGCTCATACGGAGCATGTCACCGGCAGTCATTGCGGTGGATGAGATTGGAAAGCGGGAGGACATTGACGCCCTTGCCTATGTGATGAACTGCGGCTGCCAGATGTTAGCCACTGTCCATGGCGCATCCGTTGATGATGTAAAAAATAAACCGGTACTGCGGAAATTAGTGGAGGAAAAACTTTTTAAACGCTTTATCGTATTGTCCGGCAGGCAGGTTCCGGGAACCATAGAAAGTATATTTGACGAGCGGGGAAGCGTTCTTTATGATGGGAAAATTGCTTTGGCGGGAGGCGCTTAAAAAACGGATAGCGGGCGGTTTGGTAACAGAGAGGAGGGAAAGCATGGTTTTTATCTGTAAGCTGGCAGGGATAGTTTTTGTCATGGGTGCGGCCGGATACCTCTCCCTGTCGATGGGGCAGAACCTTGACCGGCGGAAATGCGAACTGAGGGGGCTTTACAGCATTTTTATTCAGTTAAAAAGCCAGATACAGTATATGGGCGATACCTTACCGGAATGTTTCGAGACCCTGTCAAAGGGTGCAAAGGGGATTCTGGCAGACTGGCTTGTAGGGCTGGCGGAGCGCCTTAACTTAAAACAGGATATGGTTTTTTCGGAAATCTGGAGTGAAGAACTTAACCGTTTGTATCAGATTTCTGCATTGGTTAAAGAGGATGTGGAACCTTTAAGGGAACTTGGGGACAAGCTGGGCAGCGCAGATGTGGACGCCCAGATAAAAGCCATTGACTATGCGTTGCTTCACATGGAAAAAAATCGTCAGACCCTGGAAGAAACTATGGAACAGAAAAAAAAGGTAATTGTTACATTAAGTTTATTTGGAGGATTCATGACCCTGCTGATATTATTTTAATTAGAAAGCAGGAGTACATAAGGGGTTTGCTATGTCTAATGAAATAATTATAAAAATTGCGGCTTTGGGAATTGTTATTTCCCTGCTTAATCAGGTGTTAAAACATGCCGGGCGGGACGACCAGGCATTTTTTGTCACCATGGCGGGAATCATTATTGTACTTACCTGGCTGCTGCCATATTTTATCGATCTTTTTTCTGCTATGGAGGGGTTGTTTGGTATATAGGGGGGACTTTATGGGCTTTTTTAAGATTCTGTGCGGAGTGATGATCGGCGTGCTGATTACGATTAAATTAAAGAGCTTGAACAGTCCGTTGTGGGTGTACTTATCTTTGACGCTTAGTCTGTATGTCGTATTTTATATTACAGACCGCTTGACTTTTGTTTTTGATTTTCTCAATCATGTGATGGAACAAATTGGTCTGGAATCCGGTTACTTTGAAATATTAATCAAAATTATCGGCATTTCTTATCTCTGTGAATTTGCTTCTAATATCTGTCGGGAGTCCGGATTTTCCGCGGTGGCCGGGCAGATTGAAATAGGGGGAAAGCTGACTATGATGGTGATGAGTATGCCTATACTGATGGCTATTGTGGAGACCATAACGTCCGTATTGTAGAGCATCGGCCGGTTGGTCGGAAAATGTTTCAGAACAGGGAGAGAGCGGGGAAGGAAGCATGATGAAAAAGGTATGGCCGGCAATGGTTTGCGCTTTATTGTTATTGTGGAATATGGGAATTGAGGCCAAAGCTCAGGAATATGTGGATTCTTATTATGAAGAATTTTATGACAATCTGGATATGGACAGCATAGAGGACAAACTGGCAGACATTGGGGATGCTTATGGGGAGACGGAAGAAATCTCTTTTTCTGAAATTTTTCAATTACTGATGAATGGCGAGGTCGAGGAGGCTGTGTCAAAAGCGGCGGATGGTTTTTTTGATGGAATTTCCGGAGAGATTGTGGAAAACCGGGAGTTGATTATCCGATTAACCGTCCTGGTTTTAATTGCAGCCATTTTTAATAATTATTCATCTATTTTAAAGGCAAGCTACATTGGAGACCAGGGATTTTATATTACATATCTGATGATTGCCGCTTTGCTGATCCGATCTTTTACTTTGGTTTATGGTATGGCGGAAGACACGATCTATTATATTGGGGAAATTATGCAGTGTATGCTGCCCGCCTTTTATATGTCGATTATTCTGTGCAGCGGACTTACCACCTCTCATATGGTGAATACGATGTTTTTATGGATGCTGTCTCTTGTGGAAAAATTATTAATTAACGTAATATTGCCGGGAATAAGGATTTATTTTCTCATTGTCCTGCTTAACCAGATAAATATAAAGGACAGGTTTTCAAAACTTGCCGGATTGCTAAAGCAGGGGTTACTGTTTCTGCTTAAGGGTATGGTGACGGGAATTATTGGACTGAATATGATGAAGAGTATGTTAGTACCTGTCTATGATAATGCGAAATACAATGTTCTGCAAAAAGGGCTGTCCATTCTGCCCGGAGGCGCTTCCTTATCCGGACTTAGCACAATTTTACTGGGGGCGGGGGTACTGATTAAAAATAGTATAGGCGTGGCGGCGGTAATAATTTTAATCGTATTAGGCAGCGTTCCCCTGATTAAGATGTTTTGCTTTTATATCGTGTATAGGATTATACTGGCGCTGGTTCAGCCAATCAGCGACAGCAGGATTCTGGCAGGAATCCAGGGGGCGGCGGACGGTACCGGGATTTTACTCCGGGCGGCCGCCACGTCAATTATTTTGTTTATCCTTTCTATCGCCATTGTAATTTTGACGACCAATGTTAAATTGTACGCTGGGTAAAGGAGTGTTTTTATGGAATGGATTTTTTCATGGGTAAAAAGCGGTTTGCTTTTTGGTATATTTGCATCGGTTATTTTGATGCTATGTCCCAACAAGGCGTATCAAAAACATATTGGATTAATTGTGGGCATGTTATTTATTCTGGTTATGCTGCATCCGCTGATGGAACTGTTTCAGGTAGATAGTAATGCCTACGTATCTTATATCCGGAATTTTTTGATGTTAGAGACAGGCGAAGGGGAGATTACAGATTCGGATTTAGAACTTTATGAGGAAGCGATTGGCATACAGCTTACGGCTAATTTAAAAGAGGCGGGATATCCGGTGAAAAGGATTGGCGCAAGAGCCGAACCTACCGGGGAAATGGAAGAGATTACTATTGTTTTTGAAGGTGAAGTTAAGTCTTTGGGCGCAATAGAACAATATTTAAAGAATCTGTTTGGGGAGGAGGTGGTAATCAGCTATGCATATCGGTAATCTGTTTAAGTTATCTGCGGAGAAAAAAGAAAAGGCGGTAATTTTGTTTTTGCTGGGCGTATTTTTTCTGCTGATTGCAACGCCAATTTCCGATCTTTCCGGCAAGAGCGAAAAGCAGAATAAAAAAAACAATGCGCCTGTAGAAGATAAAACTGTGGAAACAGATAAAAAAGATGCATATATTGATTGGCTGGAGAATAAGTTAGAACAAACTATTGGAGGTATGGAGGGCGCAGGAAAGGTTTTGGTCATGATCACATTAAAGGATAACGGGGAAAAGATTTTAGACAAGAACCAGCCTTATGAGAGCGAATCTTTAAAAACTCAGGAGGAGGGAAAAGCGTCTGAAGAGACCACAATCCGGAGTGACCAGGAAACTGTCTTGATTGAAGAAGGAGGGGATACGGCGCCCGTCGTCGTACAGGAACTTTATCCCGATATACAGGGGGTTTTGGTCGTATGCGAAGGGGGCGACAATTCTGAACTTGCCCTTCATATTAAAGAGGCAGTAATGGCATTATTTTCAATCGATGCCCATAAAATAGTAGTATGTAAATTGCAACAGTAATGCAAAAAGCAGAAAGCGAGGAGTTTTATGAAAAAACTATTCAAAAAAAATCAAGTGATTATTACTGCATTGGCAATCATGATTGCAGTGGCTGGATATCTGAATTTTACCAGTGACAAGCAGGTATTGAACACTTCTGTGGAAGACATGGAAAGTGAAGGCGCAAGCGGTAATTCAGATGACGCGGCGGTAAGCGCGGCTGTAGAGGACACCATAGAAGGACAGGAATTAGCTCTTGAAGACGTTCAGCCGGAACAGACGGCAGAGGTTAACGGGGAAGCGGCAGGTACGGATGTAGCTGAAAATGCAGAAAATGCGGTACAGACAGAAGAACCGGGCGAAGCCGGCACTGATCTTGCACAGGCCAGCCTGGACGAAAATGGAGAACCCATAGACGCAGAAAAGGTAGGGGAAACGGTGCTGACCAATGCTTCCGTCTCCTTGTCTCAGGCAAAACTTAACCGGGAGCAGACCCGTTCTAAAGCAAAAGAAATGCTTTTAGAGATTATCAATAACGAAAGCCTTTCTGAGGACGCCAAAAAAGACGCTATTAACGAAATGCTCTCCATGACAGAGCGCATGGAGAAGGAGACCTCCGCAGAAACCCAGCTTACGGCTAAAGGTTTTCCTGATTCCATTGTCAGCATATCCGATGACAGCGTGGACGTCACCTTAAGCATTCCGGAACTTACGGATACGCAGCGCACCCAGATTGAAGATATTATCATGCGCAAGACCGGCTGCGAATTAAGCCAGATTGTGATTACCACCGCCAACTAAACATAACCGTTCTAAGAAACCCTGCCGCATACGCTTGCGTATATTTTATTGCACACACTGATGAAGGACGCGCACCGGGAAGAGGAATGTTAAAGTTTTTTGTAAAAAGATTGCAAAATAACATGTATATTTGGTATACTATAATACGTATGATTTATTTGTTGATCACGAAGTGGAGAAGGAGGAGTGGATATGGCGGCAGATGTTCAAAGCAGCGGTAACTATAATATAAAGGAGACCGGCGCGCTTGGTGATATTCAGATTGCAGACGAGGTAATTGCAATCATTGCCGGATTAGCAGCGACAGAAGTTGATGGCGTTGCCAAGATGTATGGCAATATTCCGAATGAACTGGTAAGCAGACTGGGAATGAAGAATCTTTCAAAAGGGGTTAAGGTATTTGTTACGCCGGGCAATGTAAAGGTAGATTTATCTCTGGAACTGAAATATGGTTACAGCGTAATGGAAGTATCTAAAGAGGTTCAGGAGAAAGTAAAACAGGCAATCGAGACGATGACCGGATTGGAAGTATCAGAGATACGGGTAAGAATTGCAGGGGTGGCAATCGATAAGGAAGAGAAAGTAAAGGCATAATGCGGATTTGATAAGGCTGCTTTGGCACATATTCCATATGGCTGAAAGCAGCCTTATTCCTGTTATACAATGATTATTGGGATTTTTGCGTTGTTTTTGCAAACATTTTGGCATTAGGGGAATTTGGATTTAGATACGGCTAGAGAGAGGAAAAATTATGTTAAAAAGTAAAATACGCGAGGAAGTGTTTAAGATTTTATTTCGGCAGCCTTTTATGGAAGAAGGAGAAATGGAAGAGCAGATTGCATATTCCATGGAGGAGCTGTCAGGAAAAAGTCAGGAGAATCAGGAATATATTCGCAATAAAGTCAACGAAATATTGAAAGAAATTGTTGATATAGATGACAAGATCGCACAAAACTGTGAAGGCTGGAGCCTGAATCGGATCGGCAGGGCAGAGATTACAATTATGCGGATTGCAGTTTATGAGATGATATTTGAAGATGAGATACCCGATAAAGTAGCCATTAATGAAGCGTTAGAACTTAGTAAACTTTATTGTGACGACGGAGCCAGAAGTTTTATTAATGCGGTGCTTGGTAAGGTGGAAATGAGCCTGAAAGGATAATTATGGAGACCATTTATTCTGTTTCACAGATTAATACCTACATAAAGAATATGTTTGCCAATGATTACCTGCTTCGCAACGTACAGGTAAAAGGGGAGTTATCCAATGTCAAATATCATTCATCCGGACACATTTATTTTACGCTGAAGGAATCCGGCAGCGTGATTGCCGGAGTAATGTTTTCTTCTGCAAGACGCAATGGTCTTGATTTTACCCTGGAAAATGGACAAAGTATTATTATATCCGGCAGCATAGCGGTTTATGAGCGAGATGGTAAATATCAGATTTATGCGAGAAGCATACGCAAAGAGGGAGTGGGAAACCTCTATGAGGCATATGAGCGGCTTAAACAAAAGCTGTATGAGGAGGGGCTTTTTGATTTTGAGGTAAAAAAAGAGATTCCCCAATTTCCCAAAAAAGTGGGAATTGTGACGGCTAAGACCGGCGCTGCCATTCAGGATATACAAAACATTGCCAGACGCCGCAATCCTTTTGTACAGCTCTATCTGTATCCGGCCAGGGTGCAGGGAGAGGGTGCGGCCCAGACCATAGTAAAAGGAATAGAGACTTTGGATAAGTTGGGGTTAGATACCATAATTATTGGCCGGGGCGGCGGTTCCATTGAGGATTTGTGGGCTTTTAACGAAGAAATTGTGGCAAGGGCCATATATGCGGCCAATACGCCGATTATATCGGGCACCGGCCATGAGATAGATAATACGATTGCAGATTATGTTGCGGATTTGCGGGCGCCGACGCCCAGCGCTGCGTGCGAACTGGCTATACCTGATGTAATGTCATTCCTGCATCAGGCAGTTTTGTATGAAAAAAATCTGAGACAGGCCATGGAAAAGAGATTTGCCGGGAAGGAACAGAGACTTGGCATGTTGTCCGCCAGACTGGACAGCCTTTCCCCACAGGCAAAACTTGACAATCAGAAAATATATATGGATACTTTGCAGGACAAACTTTACCAGATTATCGTAAAGAAAATGACAGGCGCAAAGCACAGATACGAGCTTTTACTTACCCGCCTGCATAGTTTGAGCCCTACTGCAAAACTGACCGGCGGATTCGGATATATCGAACACGAAAATGGAAATGCCATACAGTCGGTTGCGGACGTGAAGGAAAAGGATGCTTTTCTGGTAGTGCTTAGGGACGGTAATTTTTCGGGTATGGTAACGAAGGTCAGAAATGAAAAGGAGAGTGGGTATGGCGGCAGAGGAGAGTAAGATTAAGAAAAAAAAGGAAGCCGGGGAAAAGGAGTTTCATCTTGAGGAGGCTTTTGGCGAACTGGAAGAGATTATTGCCAGGTTGGAATCGGATCAGATTTCATTGAAGGAATCCATAGCTCTGTATGGACAGGGGGCAAAATTAGTATCCCGTTGTAAAGAAGAGCTGACCGGAATTGAAAAAGAAATGATTCTTATTGATGAAAATTTTCATATGGAAGAGGAATAGTTATGGATTTTGAACAGGAATTGCAGAAAAAGACAGAGATGGTTGAGCATATCATCAAAGAATATATGCCGCGGGAAGCAGCGTTTCAGAAAACAGTGCTGGAGGCTATGGAATACACAATGTCGGCCGGCGGCAAGCGAATCCGTCCGGTGCTTATGATGAGCAGCTACGAGCTTTCAGGCGGACGGGACAAGCTTATAGAACCCTTTATGGCGGCGATAGAGATGATTCACACCTACTCCCTGATTCATGATGATTTGCCGGCGTTGGACAACGACGATTACCGGAGAGGAAGAAAGACGGCTCATATCGTGTATGGGGAGGCCATGGCGATTCTTGCGGGGGACAGCCTGTTAAACTACGCCTATGAGACGGCGGTTAAGGCGTTTGCCCTTCTGGAAAGCAAATATGCTGCATCGGGTGCAGGGTTATCAGACCGGGGAGCAGAAGAATTAAGAAATGAGTTAAGTGAGCGAAAGCATGTGGAGCAGGCTTTGGCAATCCTTGCGGCAAAGCCCGGCATTTACGGCATGATTGGCGGACAGGTGGCGGATGTGGAGCTGACCGGCTCCGTACTGAATGAGGAGCAGCTTACCTTTATCTACGAAAATAAGACGGGCGCTTTAATTGAAGCTTCCATGCTCATTGGGGGAATCTTAGCGGGGGCAGATGAAAGCGCCATTGAAAAGCTCCAAAAAGTGGCGTATAATATTGGAATGGCATTTCAGATACAGGACGACATTTTAGATGAGACGGCAACCTTTGAGGAATTGGGAAAACCGATTCACAGTGATGAAAAGAATGAAAAGGTTACCTATGTGACGCTGCATGGCATAGACGCGTCCAAAAAGGAGGCAGAACGCCTGTCAAAGGAGGCGGTGAGCCTGCTTAACTCCTTTGGACCGGATGCGGAATTTTTGACAGAGCTTACCGAATATCTCATACATAGAAAGAATTAGAAAAGGCTTGGAATCAGGATGAAACGATTAGATAAGATTAAGGAACCCAACGACATCAAACAATTTGAAGATGAGGAACTAGAGCCGTTAGCGGAGGAGATCCGCACATTTTTATTGGAGCATGTCTCTAAGACGGGCGGGCATTTAGCCTCTAATCTTGGCTGCGTGGAGCTTACCATGGCGCTGCATCTTGCGTTAAACCTCCCGGAGGATAAGATTATCTGGGATGTGGGGCATCAGAGCTACACGCATAAGATTCTGACCGGAAGAAAGGAGCAGTTTGACACCCTGCGCCAGTTTGGGGGAATGAGCGGTTTCCCGAAAGGGGTGGAGAGCGAGACGGATATTTTCGATACGGGACACAGTTCCACCTCCATATCCGCGGCAATCGGCATGGCGGAGGCCAACGAGCTGGAGAATATTAAGGGAACGGTCGTTGCGGTAATCGGGGACGGCTCCTTTACCGGCGGGCTGACCTATGAGGCCCTTAACAATCTGGCCAGATTAAAGAGCAGCTGCATGATTGTATTAAATGACAACGAGATGTCCATTGATGAAAATGTGGGCGGCATGTCTAATTATCTCAACAAGATTCGTGTGGGACAGGCTTACAATGAAGTGAAGTCCAGCGTGGAAAAGGGATTGATGAATATTCCTGCCATTGGCGAGGGAATTGCCAAAGCGGTGAAACGCGGTAAGGACAGTATCAAGGGACTGCTGGTTCCGGGCATGTTCTTTGAGGATCTGGGCATCACCTATATCGGTCCGATTGACGGACATAATATTCTCAAGATGGTGGAGACCTTTCAGGCGGCAATCCGGCTGAAGCGCCCTGTGGTGGTGCATGTAAAGACCGTAAAGGGGAAGGGGTACCGCTATGCGGAACGGCATCCCCAGCATTTTCATGGCGTGGAGCCCTTTGACTTAAAGACGGGAAAGCCTTTGTTAAAAAAAGAAAAGATGAGCAATACGGATGTGTTCGGGAAAAAGCTGTTAGCGCTTGGCGGAGAGTATCCCAAGCTGGTGGCAATCACTGCCGCCATGGCTTCCGGAACCGGTTTGGAGCGGTTTGCCAATGTATATCCCAAACGCTTTTTTGACGTGGGAATTGCGGAGCAGCATGCAGTTACCTTTGCGGCAGGTCTTGCCAAAGCGGGAATGGTGCCGGTCGTGGCGGTCTATTCATCATTTCTGCAAAGGGCTTATGACCAGATTTTACATGATGTCTGCCTGCAAAAGCTCCATGTGATATTTGCCATTGACCGTTCCGGTCTGGTAGGGCAGGATGGCGCCACCCACCAGGGAATTTTCGATACGGCGTACCTGACGCAGATTCCCAATATGACGGTGTTCGCCCCGAAGAACCGGTATGAGCTTAGTCTATCGATGGATTACGCCATGGAATTTGACGGCCCCATTGCAGTTAAGTACAGCCGGGGAACGGCTTTCGACGGGCTGAAGGAGCAGTTAGCGCCCATAGAATACGGGAAAAGCGAAGTTTTATTTGAAGGAGAAAAGGTTGCCTTAATTGCGGTGGGAAATATGGTGGAGACCGCCGCTTATGTGCATGACAGGCTTTTGGAAAAAGGAGAGAAGATTACGCTGGTCAATGCCCGGTTTGTGAAGCCTTTGGATGAAGACCTTTTACGAAAACTTTCGGAGCGTCATTCGGCCGTCATCACCTTAGAGGAGCATGTCAGCGGAGGGGGATACGGACAGGCTGTGTCCGCATTTTATATGCAAAACGATATTCGGGATATCCGGGTACATAACTTAAATGTGGGAGACGCTTTTGTGGAGCATGGAACCGTAGCCCAGTTGAGAAAGATGTTAGGCATTGATGCAGACGGGGTATTAGAGACAGTGGAGCGGTATTTATGAAGGAACGGTTAGATGTGCTTTTGGTAAGCAGGGGGCTTGCCCCTTCCAGAGAAAAAGCAAAGGCGATTATCATGTCCGGAATTGTCTATGTGGACGGACAAAAAGAGGACAAGGCGGGCGCGTCCTTTGAGGATAAAGTGCAGATTGAGGTAAAGGGAAATCCCCTTCCCTATGTCAGCCGGGGCGGCCTGAAGCTGGAAAAGGCGATGTCATGCTTTTTCCTTGATTTGACCAATCAGGTGTGCATGGATGTAGGCGCTTCTACCGGGGGATTTACAGACTGTATGCTGCAAAACGGAGCGGCAAAGGTCTACTCTGTAGATGTGGGATATGGGCAGTTAGACTGGAAGCTGCGGCAGGATGAGCGGGTGATATGCATGGAAAAGACCAATATCCGCTATGTGACGCCGCAGGATATAGCGGAGCCGCCCTCCTTTGTTTCCATTGATGTGTCCTTTATTTCTTTAACAAAGGTGTTAGAGCCGGTAAAAAATCTGATGACAAAAGAGGGGAGGCTTGTCTGCCTGATTAAACCCCAGTTTGAGGCGGGCAGGGAAAAGGTAGGAAAAAAGGGCGTGGTCAGGGACCGGCAGGTGCACAGGGAGGTAATTGAAAGGGTAATCGATTATGCAAGGTCCATAGAACTGACTCCCTTAGGCTTGGAATTTTCCCCGGTTAAGGGGCCGGAGGGCAATATTGAGTATCTGCTCTATCTGACTAAGAATCCGGCGGACCGGGCGAAAGATATTCAGGCAGACGCAGTTGTCGAGGCGTCCCACAAGGCGTTAGACCGCAGTTAGGCGACCTGTGGTGCTTGTGCGGCCAGGAGGTGATGGAATGAGAACATTTTTAATCGCAACCAATTATACAAAGGATGAAAACCTGATTCTGACAAAAAAGATTGAGGAATACATTGCCATGCATGGCGGAACAAGCCAGACGGTGGTAGGCGACACTAACGGGATTATCTCCTATGAGATTGAAAAAAACAGGGATTATGACTGTGTGATTGCCTTAGGGGGCGACGGGACCATTTTAAAGGTCAGCCGGGATTTGCGAAAGATGAATATTCCCATTGTGGGCGTGAATTTAGGGACGCTCGGATTTCTGACGGAGATTGAGCCGGAACAGGTCTTTCCGGTTATCGACCGGCTGATGGCGGGGGATTATGAGATTGAGGAACGGATGAACATTCAGGGGGAGATTTATAAAGGCGGGGAAGATGCGCCGCTGCTTAAGGATGTGGCGCTCAATGATATCGTTGTTTCCAGAGCGGGATTTTCCCGGGTAATCGGCCTTAAGGTGTATGTGAACGGAAAGGTGATGGATATCTATGAAGCGGACGGCCTGATTGTCAGTACGCCTACCGGCTCTACCGGCTATAATCTCTCGGCAGGGGGGCCGATTGTATCGCCAAAGACGGACCTGATGATTGTGACGCCGGTGTCTCCCCATTCCCTGACCTCTAAAAGCATTGTCTTTTCCAGCCAGGATGAAGTCGCAGTGGAGATTTTAAAAATGCGGAAGGCCCAGAAGGAGGAGGCCATTGTCAGCTTTGACGGGCAGCCGGGAACGCTGCTTTCCGCCGGGGACCGGATTTTGATTAAAAAGGCGAAGCCGATTACGAAGATGGTTAAACTGTTTGACGTCAGCTTTTATGAAGTTTTGCGCGAAAAAATTGCAAATCATTGGTAAATCGGAATCCATTATTTTTAATCAAATCATTTGGAAAACGGAGTATGAAAATGAAAGAAATCAGGCAAAATAAGATTAAAGAAATCATAGAAAGCCGGGATATCGAGACGCAGGACGAGCTGTTGGCGGAGCTTTCCAAGGAAGGATTTTCCGTCACCCAAGCCACAATTTCCAGAGATATCCGGGAGATGAAGCTGACGAAGGTGTCCGGCGACGGCGGGAGACAGCGCTATGTGCTGATTCAAAATGAAGATACCGATGTGATGCAGAAGTATCATCAGGTATTGAGTGCAGGCATTTTGAATATGGACTATGCGGAGAATCTGATTGTCATCCGCACTGTGTCTGGTATGGCCATGGCGGTGGCGGCGGCTCTTGACAATATGAAGCTGCCGGGACTTATGGGCTGTATTGCAGGGGACGACACCATTTTCTGCGCTGTCAGAAACAGCAGATATTGCAGGGAAATTATTGCTGGAATTAAAAAGGTGGCATCTGACGAATAAGTTGGAGGGAGCGTATGCTGTTAAATTTACATATCAAGAATATGGCGTTAATCGATGAGATTGACATTAATTTTTCTGATAACCTGAATATACTGACCGGAGAGACCGGCGCCGGAAAATCCATTGTAATCGGTTCTATTATGCTGGCTTTAGGCGGCAAGGCACCGAAGGATTTTGTGAAGGCGGACGCAGAGTACGGTCTGGTGGAACTGTTATTTTCAGTGGAGGATGAAGAGATTATAGAGAGGCTTAAGCAACTGGAGGTTCCGGATATCGGGGAAGGAGAGCTTGTGCTTTCGAGAAAGATTATGGGAACCCGCAGCGTCAGCAAGATAAACGGGGAGACCGTAACCCTTTCCAAGGTAAAGGAGGTGGCGGCCCTGCTTTTGGATTTGCACGCCCAGCACGAGCACCAGTCCTTATTGGTGCCGGCCAATCATTTAAAGATTCTCGACCGCTACGGGCAGGAAACCCTGGCGCCTATCAAGGAAAAAGTCGGCGGATTTTTTAAAGAATATACCAAATTAAAAAATGCGCTTTCTGAAAATACGATGAATGAGGAAGAAAAAAAGCGGCAGATGGATTTAATTGATTATGAGAGAAAGGAAATCGCCGCCGCGATGTTAAAGGAAGGTGAGGACGAGGAGTTAGAGCAGCTCTATAAGCGGGCAGCTAACAGCAAACATATTGCGGAGGGCATATCCGCCGCCTATGGCCTTACGGAGAATACGGCCAGAGAGGCGGTAGACCGGGCCTTACGGGAAATCCTGCCTCTTTGCGAATATGACGAAACCCTCGGCAGGGCCGCAGATACGCTGACAACGGCTTCTGAACTGTTAGGGGATTTTGACAGGGAGGCCAGACAATATCTGGAGGAGAATACCTTTTCCGAAGAGGAATTTCGCCAGACGGAGGAACGGCTCAATCTGATTAATCATTTGAAATCAAAATATGGAAAGACCTTAGCGGAAGTGATTTCCTATGGGAAGGCTTTGGATGAGAAATATGAGAGCCTTTTAAATCAGGAAACTTATGTTGCGCAGGTAAAAGAGCAGATGGAAGCGGCGGAGAAAAAGCTTGCGGCGGCCTGCGGGGAATTGAGCAGGGAGCGAAAGAAAGTGGCGGATAAGCTCTGCGGACAGATTCGCGAGGCGTTAGTGGACCTCAATTTTTTGGATGTGCGTTTCGATATGGTATTTGAACCTCTTTCCGGATACAGCGCGGAAGGTGTGGACAATCCTTATTTTATCATTTCCACCAATGTGGGCGAGGAGGAAAAGCCGCTCTGGAAGGTGGCTTCCGGCGGGGAACTTTCCCGGATTATGCTGGCATTAAAGTCCTGTCTTGCGCAGGAAGATAAGGTGGAAACTTTGATTTTTGACGAGATTGACGTGGGAATCAGCGGGCGCACAGCCCAGATGGTGGCGGAAAAGATATATAAAATCGGCGCCTGTCATCAGGTGATTTGCATTACGCATCTGCCCCAGATTGCGGCCATGGCAAATCACCATTACTTGATTGAAAAACAGGTAAATGATGGAAAGACGGTAACAGGAATTAAGCGTCTTGACAGGGAAGCGGAAATTATGGAATTGGCAAGGCTTATCGGCGGCGTGGAGATTACCGATACGGTTTTGAAAAGCGCAAGGGAAATGAAAGAATTGGCAGGTAAGGCAAAGGTTAACTGATTGAGATAAGAAAGATAACTCATAATAAAGGTAAAGGCATTTATTATGGGTTATTTTTTTTATGGAAGGAGAACCGCAATGCGTAAATATAAAATATTTTTAAAAACCCTGCTCACAGTGAATATCTTATTTGTCCTTGTGGTGGCCGGTCTTGGATACCGGGCCGAACAGAAAGAAAAACAACTGGCCCGGGTTAGCAATACCTTGGAGACAAAGGCGGAAACTGCGCAAAATAAAGTGATTCCCGTAGGACAGACTGTGGGGATATACATTAACACTAACGGTATTCTGGTAATCGACACCGGCGAGGTGACAGATATGGAGGGGAAAAATACCACGCCGGCTAAGAATAAACTGATGCCGGGGGATTATATTGTAAGCCTGAACGGGATGCAAATGCAGACGAAAAAGAAGCTGATCGAGTCGATTACCGGATGCGGCGGAGAAACGCTGATATTCGGCGTCCGGCGCAACGAGGAACAGATTGAGGTTAAAGTGGAGCCGGTACAGACGGGAACGGACGAGTACAAGGTGGGCATCTGGGTGCGGGATGATTTGCAGGGACTGGGCACAGTAACCTATGTCGACGGAAATACTTTTGGCGCGTTGGGCCACAGCATCAATGATACAGATACCGGAGAACTTCTTGAGGTATCCGGCGGAGAAATCTATACGGCGGATATTTTTGGCGTGGAAAAAGGAAGCGCGGGCAGTCCGGGCGAGATTGAAGGAATGATAGCCTATGAGACGGAAAATGTGGTGGGCGAGATTGACGGCAACCAGTTGTATGGAATCTATGGTACGGTTACCGATTCTTTTCAACAGGAATTAGAAGGCGAAAAGGCGTTAGAGATTGCGGCCGCCGATGAAGTAAAAATGGGGGCAGCCTATATTCAGTCCTGCATAAGCGGAGAAAGCAATTTATATGAAATAGAGATAGTGGATCTGCATAAAAATGAAAATGGAGACCAGGAAATGGAAATACTTGTCACAGACGACCGGCTCATCGAGCTTACCGGCGGAATTGTTCAGGGCATGAGCGGAAGCCCAATTATACAAAATGGGAAATTAATCGGGGCGGTCACCCATGTTTTTGTTGATGAACCAAAAAAAGGATATGGGATTTTTGTTGAAACTATGCGGAAAAATGAGGAACAGGTGCAAAATTAGTTAAATAAATGTAAACTGGCGGTGTCGTTTTTTGTAGAAATCTGTGAAATGGTAAATTTTATGAAATATCTTGTATTTAATAGCTTTTTCTTAAACGGCAATTAAAAAATTGTGTTACGGCACAATTTTTTAATTGGCAGTTTGTCGCATCATTGTTGTGAGTTAACTTTTAAAAGCATTTTCCTTTTGATATAGTCATAAATGGTCGATGTCACAGTAATTGTGTCAATGGATGGAATTATTTGTGATGAATATTCATATAATTTAGGAGGAATGTATGATTAATGTAATGATTGGATATCATGATGCAATCATGCGAAGGAGAATGGAAGACATTGTGAGGCGGCAGGCCCAATGTCATCTTTTAGGAACTTATGAAAAAGGGGATCAATTACTGTTACATATTCGTGAGGACATGCCAGACCTTGTAATATTAAATCCTGTAATGCCGAAATTAGACGGCATCGGAGTAATAGAAAAAATTCGTTCTGAAGCACAATTCGATAAAATCAGTTTTCTTTTAGTTGCAGCATCTCAACAGACAAAGGTTTTAAATGTATTAAAAAGCAGGCGGAATGTAAAATTTCTGCCTTGGGAAAATGATGAAAATACTTTGGAAAAGTGCATTATGGAAATACCGAAGAGCAATAACCTGACGAATCGGACAGTACCCATTGAAGACATTGTGGTCAAGCAGGGGAATCGGGAAAAGGATTTGAATCTTTTAGTGACCCAGATGATCCATGAAATTGGCGTACCGGCCCATATCAAGGGTTATTTGTATTTGCGGACGGCAATCATTATGGCTGTGGATAACATGGACATCTTAAATGCAGTGACCAAGCAGCTATATCCGGACATTGCCAGGGAGTACGGAACAACGGATACAAGAGTGGAACGGGCAATCCGCCATGCGATTGAAGTGGCATGGGAACGGGGAAATATCGATATGATACATGATTTGTTCGGATATACGATTCAGGCGGATAAAGGTAAACCGACCAATTCTGAATTTATTGCACTTATGGCGGACAGGATTCGTCTCGATCAGTCAAAAAATGCAGAATAACAGCGGTCTGTTTAAAAATGCGGAAAGTATACTGCAAAATCAGAGATAGGAGTATGAAATATGAGAGAAAGCATGAAAATATTAATTGCTACCGCTCAGGAAAGAGAAGAGGTTGGGGCAATAATTGGGTATATGAAGCAGTTTGAGTATGCCATTCAGAAAATAAGCGAATCTTATGAAAAGATTGTCGAGCGTGTACATGCTACCGAACCGGATTTGATCATTGCGGATATTTGTCTGAAAGAGGGGGATGGAATCAGTCTTTTGCAGGAGTGCAGCGGACAGAATAATCAGTGCAGCAAATTTGTATTCCTTACCGACGTGTCCGCCCAGCCGGTCATTGACTTAGCTTATAAATTAGGCGCAGATTATTATTTTATGTATAATCAGGACCCTAAGTTTATTGCAAGGATTTTGGAGAGAATATTAGAAAGCCATTACCAGATGAAACAGCAGGAAAAGCAGCGGGCCGGCATGACATTAGAGCAGAAGCAGTTTTTGTTTGATTCCGCGCTCGAAAACGACGTGACCAGAATGATACGGGAGATTGGCATCCCCGCCCATATCAAGGGATACCAGTATATACGGGAAGGTATCATCATGTCCGTTAAGGACCCGGAAATATTAAATTACATAACCAAGTACCTGTACCCCACCATCGCCAAAAAATACCGCACAACCACCAGCAGTGTGGAGCGTGCGATCCGCCATGCCATTGAGGTGGCGTGGAACCGGGGGAAATTAGAGTCCATGGAGGAACTTTTCGGCTACAGCGTCAACTCCGGCAAGGGCAAGCCGACCAATTCAGAATTTATTGCCCTGATTGCGGATAAACTCCGGTTAGAGTACCGGATGAAAGGGTACGGCATGGACGAATTTTCAGCGTAGCTTTAGCAAGATTTATTTTTCCGGAAAGCCTGTTTTTTGTGAAAACAGGCTTTTGTTTTTTTGCGATTTATGCTATACTGGTAAAAGTATATATTTGCCTGATATGATGATGAACAAGGAGACAAGTCTTATGAAAAAAATTGCTTATATTGCTTCTGAATGTGTTCCCTTTATCAAGACCGGAGGTCTTGCGGATGTGGTGGGAACGCTTCCCAAGATTTTTGATAAAAAGGAGTATGATGTGCGCATCATTATTCCCAACTATATGTGTATTCCTTCCAAGTACAAGGAAAAAATGCGGTTTATCACCAATTTTCAGATGGATATCGGGAACCGCTCCCAGTATGTGGGTATTATGTACATGGAATACGAGGGCGTGCCGGTCTATTTTATTGACAATGAGTATTATTTTAACGGGCTTACCCCTTATACCGAGGCCAAATGGGATATTGAGAGATTCTGCTATTTTTCCAAGGCGGCGCTTTCGATTCTGCCGGTAATCGGTTTCCGCCCGGATATTGTCCACTGCCATGACTGGCAGGCGGGTATGGTGCCGGTTTATTTAAAGACCTTGTTTGCGGGCAATCCTTTTTTTGGCGGAATCAAGTCCATTATGACGATACATAACCTGCAATTTCAGGGAAAATGGGGCATCGAACATGTCCGTTACTGCTCCGGTCTGCCGGACTATCTTTTTACGGCGGATAAGCTGGAGATTCACCGGGATGCGTCTATGCTGAAGGGCGGACTGGTATATGCAGATGTGATTACTACGGTCAGCAACACCTACGCCTATGAGATTCAGACGCCGTATTACGGCGAGGGCTTAGACGGTCTGCTGCGGGCAAGGAATCAGTCCCTGGTGGGAATTGTGAATGGCATCGACTATGACGTCTATAATCCGGAAAAGGACAAGAATTTAGCCAAACCGTATAATGTGAAGAATTTTAAGCGCAATAAGGCGGCCAACAAACTTGCCCTGCAAAAGGAGGTCGGCCTGCCGGAGGATAAGAATCAGTTTGTTCTGGGAATCATATCCAGACTGACGGACCAGAAGGGACTTGATCTGGTGGATGCGGTGATGAACGAGATCTGTCAGGACGGCGTGCAGTTTGTTGTCCTCGGAACAGGCGATCATCACTATGAGGAGATGTTCAAATATTATCAGAATTTCCACCCGGCAAAGGTCAGCGCGAACATATACTTTTCCGACGCTCTTTCCCATAAGATGTATGGCGGCTGCGACGCTATATTAGTGCCCTCCCGCTTCGAGCCATGCGGCTTAACCCAGCTGATGGCGCTGCGTTACGGATCCCTGCCTATTGTGCGGGAGACCGGTGGCCTTAAAGATACGGTTATTCCGTATAACGAATATGAACAGACCGGAACAGGATTTTCCTTTGCCAATTATAATGCGCAGGAATTGTTGAACACAATCAACTATGCCAAGGAAGTATTTTATAACCAGAAGAAGAGCTGGGAGGATATGCAGGTGCGGGCAATGAGCCAGAATTACTCCTGGGCAAGCTCCGCTAAGCAGTATGAGGACTTATATCGTTGACATCCTGCGTTTAGCCGGGAATACCACAGGACGATACAGAGATTGTTTGACGGATAAAGGAGAGAGTCATGGCATTTGACGGAGTAGTGATTTCCAATATCGTAAGAGATATGCGGCAGCGCCTTATCGGCGGCCGCATTTACAAAATATATCAGCCGGAAAAGGATGAGATTAATCTGGTCATTAAGAATCAGGGCGGAACCCACCGCCTGATGTTAAACGCCAGCGCAACCCTGCCGCTGGTATATTTTTTGCCGGAGAATAAGAAAAATCCGGCGGCAGCGCCTAATTTTTGTATGCTTTTGCGCAAGCATATCGGCAACGGTCGGATTACCGCCGTCGAGCAGCCGGATTTTGAGAGAATTATCCGCATGGAAATTGAACATTTGGATGAAATGGGCGATATCAGGACCAAGTATCTGGTGATTGAGCTGATGGGGAAGCACAGCAATATTATTTTTATGGAGGATAACGGCCGGATTATTGACGCCATCAAGCGGATTGGCGCCCAGATAAGCTCTGTCAGAGAGGTCCTTCCGGGCCATGATTATGTACTGCCGCCCAATACTAAGGCCAATCCCCTGACACTTACCAGGGAATATTTTATGGATCAGGTCTTAGGGAAGGCCATGAGTATTGAAAAGGCAATCTATACTTCGGTTACCGGGTTTTCCAAAGGGATTGCCTGTGAACTCTGCTATGAGGCGGGCGTGGATGGCAGTTTCAGCACAGACAGCTTAGCGCCTGCAAACAAAGAGGATCTCTGGAATTGTTTGCAGACGCTTTTGGAGCGGATAAAGGCAGGGAACTATGAGCCGGTAATTGTGTATGATGATGGGCAACCGGTGGATTTTTGCGCCGTTCCCCTTACCATGTATGAAGAACTTACGCTTGCGCATTATACAGATATATCCGCCCTGTTGCAGGAATTTTACGCCCAAAAGGACGTGTATTCCCGGATGCACCAGAAATCAACGGATATGCGCAAGGTTCTGGCAACGGCCATCGAGCGGACGGCCAAAAAATACGACATTCAGCGCAGACAGCTTACGGATACGGATAAGAGAGAAAAATACCGCCTGTATGGGGAATTGCTACAGACCTATGGGTATCAGGCAGAAGAAGGGGCGCGGCAGATTACGGTGGATAATTATTATAACGGGGAGCAGGTGACGATTCCGTTAGACCCCGATTTGACGCCCCAGGAAAACGCTGCCCGGTACTTTCAGAAATACAATAAGTTAAAGCGGACATACGAGGCCTCCCTCACGCTGGCGAAGGAGAGCAAAGAGACGCTTACCCATCTGTTGTCCATACAAAACAGTATGGAGTTGGCAGTCTCCGAGGCGGATCTTGCAGACATTAAGGAGGAGATGGTATTGGCCGGACTGCTTAAGGCAAAGCCGGCCAAAAAAGACGGGGTGAAGCCGGAAAAGAGCAGGCCTTTGCATTATCTTTCTTCTGACGGCTTTCATATCTATGTGGGGAAAAACAACCTGCAAAACGACAGGCTGACGTTCAAGGTGGCAGACGCTAAAGACCTCTGGTTTCACGCCAAGGAGATGGCGGGCTCCCATGTAATCGTGAAGTTAGAGGGAGCCGGGGACGTTCCCGACGCCACCTACGAGGAGGCCGCAAGGCTGGCGGCGTATTATTCCTCCGGCAGGACCAGTCCCAAGGTGGAGGTGGACTATACCAGAAGGGGAAACTTAAAGAAACCGCCGAAAGCCAATCCCGGTTATGTCATCTACCACACCAACTATTCCATGGTGGCGCTGCCGGATATTAAGGGTATTAAAGAAGTTGAATCCGCCATGAATGGCAATCAGGAATTACCGGAGTGAATCGGAATGGAATAAACTTGCTTTTCTATGGGGTTTCGGTTATAATTTATTAGTTGACAAATACTTAGGATAAAGAAGGTGAGGCACTTGATCAAAAGCATGACCGGTTTTGGCCGGGCAGAGAGCGTGACAAAAGAGCGCAGGATTGTGATTGAGATGAAATCGGTGAATCACAGATACTGCGATATGAATATAAAAATGCCAAAAAAACTTAATTTTTTTGAGACTTCCATCAGGAATTATCTGAAAAATTATATTGGCAGGGGAAAGGTGGACATTTTCATTACCTATGAGGATTATACGGAGAATAATGTCTGCGTAAAGTACAATCAGGAGATTGCGTCTGCATATGTGAAGTATATACAGCAGATGGCAGATACCTTTGAACTGAAAAACGATCTGTCGGCGGCCTCCCTGTCCCGTTATCCGGAGGTATTAACCTTAGAGGAACAGTCAGAGAACGAGGAGGAACTCTGGAAGGATTTTGTCGTGGTGTTAGACCAGGCGGCTAAACAGTTTGTGGAATCCAGAACAGTGGAGGGAGAAGCATTAAAGGCGGATCTGTTGGAGAAATTAGAAGGTATGCTTGCCATGGTGGAATACATCGAATCCTATTCCCCTTCTTTGGTTGAGGAATACCGGAACAAATTAGAAGCTAAGGTGAAAGAGCTGTTAGAAGGGGCGGCGATAGACGAGAGCCGGATTGCCACAGAGGTTACGATATACGCCGATAAGATCTGTGTGGATGAGGAGACGGTAAGGCTTAGAAGCCATATTGAAAATACCCGGGCCATTCTATTAGAGGGCGGCAATGTGGGACGCAAGCTTGACTTTATTGCCCAGGAGATGAACAGGGAGGCCAATACCATACTTTCCAAGGCAAATTCCTTAGCGATTTCCAACAAGGCGATTGATTTAAAGACCGAGATTGAGAAAGTAAGGGAGCAGATACAGAATATTGAGTAGAGGGGGAGGCATATGAAGAAAAAAGGTGTGTTGATTGTCATCTCCGGATTTTCCGGCGTAGGCAAGGGAACCGTTGTAAAGAAGCTGATTGAAAAATATCACTACAGCCTTTCCATTTCCGCCACCACCAGAGCGCCAAGAGCCGGAGAGGTAGACGGGCAGGATTACTATTTTAAGAGCGTGGAAGAGTTTCGCAATCTCATTGACTATAACGGTTTTATCGAGTGGGCCCAGTATGTGGAGAACTATTACGGCACGCCCCGGAAATATGTGGAAGAGGAGCTTGCCAAAGGCAACAATGTCATTTTGGAGATTGAGGTACAGGGCGCCATGCGGGTAAAGGAGCAGTACCCGGATGCAGTGCTGATTTTCTTGACCGCGCCGGACGCCGCCAATCTGAAAAAGCGTTTGGAGGGAAGGGGCACCGAGGATGCAAAGGTAATTGCCAAACGGTTAAAGCGGGCTTATGAAGAGACCGACGATATGGAAAAATACGATTATCTGGTCATCAATGATGATTTGGATACCTGTGTGGACAATGTAAATGCTGTGATCGTGGCGGAGAGCTGTAAAACCGCCAATAACAGGGAATATATTACAAAGACAAAAAATGAATTAAAGGATATTCGAAAGGAGATAGTTTCATGATTCATCCATCTTACAGTGATTTAATGGCAGTCGTTAACAGTGAGGTTGAGCAGGGAGAGCATCCGGTTGTACAGAGCCGTTACTCCATTGTATTGGCCACAGCAAAGCGGGCGAGACAGATTATTGCCGGAGAGGAGCCTTTAGTGGAGGCGGAGGGAAAGAAACCGTTGTCTGCCGCAGTAGAGGAGCTTTATCAGGGCAAGGTTAAGATTGTAGGCGATGAGGAAGACGAGGAGTAGACAGGTGGCAGGCAGGACAGCCTGCCCTTTCTTTATGCAGAAAGTTATTTGAAATAGGAGGTTAGGGATATGAAGTTGGAGGGATTATTAGAGGGGCTTAATTATACTCTGGTACAGGGGAGTCTGGACACAGAGGTTACCGCAGTGGAAAACGACTCCCGGAAGGTACGGGAGGGCGCGCTTTTTTTCTGTATAACAGGGGCGGTGTTTGACGGGCATAAGTATGCGAAGGAAGTGGCCGAAAAGAAAGCCTCCGTCCTTGTGGTGGAACAGGATATTGATACAGCGGAAGTGGGAGAGACGACAATCATCAAGGTACCGAGCACGCGTTACGCCATGGGAATGATGGGGGCCGCATTTTACGGACACCCGGCAGATGAACTGACCGTAATCGGCATTACCGGAACGAAGGGAAAGACGACTACAACCTATATGATTAAGGCCATGTTAGAGGCGGCGGGGCATAAGACCGGACTGATTGGAACCATTGAGACCATTATCGGGAATCAGGCGACTCCGGCCAGCCATACCACGCCGGAATCCCTGGTCATCCAGCAGTCCTTACGGGAAATGGTGGATGCGGGGCTTGACAGCGTGGTGATGGAGGTTTCCTCCCAGGGGCTGATGCTTGACCGGGTGGCAGGAATCTCGTTTGATTACGGTATTTTTACCAATCTGTCCAAGGACCATATCGGGCCGAATGAACACAAGAGCTTTGAGGAGTATCTGGGCTGGAAGGCCAAACTGTTTACTCTTTGTAAGACGGGAATCTTTAATGCGGACGACGCCCATTATGAGCAGATTCTTAAGGACCATACCTGCCGGGTGATTACCTTTGGCACAAAGGAGGGGGCGGATTATATTGCCAAGGACAGAAAACTGTATGGAAAGGACGGGCGACTCGGCATTACCTATCAGTTGGAAGGAAAGTGTGAGGCTAAAGTTTTAGTCAGCATGCCCGGAGAATTTTCCGTATATAATTCCCTGTCCGCCATTGCCGTAGCCAGGGAAATGGGCGTGCCGCTTGACCGGATTCTTTCCATATTGACGGATATCCATGTAAAGGGCAGGGTGGAAATGATCCCTATTTCCGACGCTTTTACGCTGCTTATTGACTACGCCCACAATGCGGTGAGCTTGGAGAGTATTTTAACCACTCTTCGGGCCTATGAGCCAAAACGGCTGGTTTCCTTGTTTGGCTGCGGGGGAAACCGCTCTAAGGACCGCCGGTTTGAAATGGGCGAGGTGTCCGGGAGGTTAGCGGACCTTACGGTAATTACTTCTGACAATCCGAGAAATGAAGAACCCCAGGCCATTATTGACGATATCCGTACCGGAATTTCTAAGACGGACGGGGAATTTGTGGAGATTATCGACCGGAAGGAAGCCATCCGGTATGTGGTGATGAACGCCCGAAAAGGGGATGTAATTGTGTTGGCCGGAAAAGGGCATGAAGATTATCAGGAGATTAAGGGAACGAAACACCATATGGATGAGCGGGATTTAATCCGGGAGATACTGGAGGAAGAAGATGTCACCAAAATATGCGGATATCATAATCGATATTTCTCATGAAGCCATAGACCGTACCTTTCAATATAAGGTGCCGGACAGATTAAGGGATAAGCTGCAAATAGGCACAAAGGTGTCCGTCCCTTTTGGGCGGGGCAGCCACATGAGAAGCGGCTATGTAGTTTCTTTTTCGGAAACGCCGGTCTTTGAAAAAGAGCGGCTTAAAGAGATTGCAGATGTATACGAGGGTGCGGTTGCTGTGGAGGATTCCCTGATTGAGCTGGCGGCTTTTATCCGGGAACAGTATGGCTCTACCATGATTAACGCCTTAAAGACGGTAATGCCCATCAGGGAAAAAGTGAGAGGGCTTACCAGACGGCAGGTAAGGCTGTTAATTGACCGGCAGGAGGCTTTAGAAAAGCTTGCGCTTTACCGGAAGAAAAATGCCAGGGCAAAGGAGCGGCTGTTAGTGGAATTGATGGACGTCCGGGTCATTGCTTATCCCATTGTCACCGGAAAGCTGAACATTTCCTCCGCGACATTGAAAGCCATGGAAAATGAACAGGTCATCGCTATCGAGGAAGAGGGGTATGACAGGGAGATTTTCAGTGAGGAGGAAAAACGGGAAGATGCGTTAGCGGGCACCGGCAAGGAATGTCCCAACGCAGAGCAGAAGACTGCCATTGATACCATTTTAGGAGATTACGAAAAGGGACGGCAGGGAACTTATCTCTTAAAGGGCGTAACCGGAAGCGGCAAGACGTTAGTCTATATTGAGGTTATTGACCGCATTGTGGCCATGGGAAAACAGGCGATTGTGTTAATTCCGGAGATTGCCCTCACCTATCAGACGGTCAAACGGTTCCGCAAACGGTTTGGGGACCGGGTGACGATTATGAACTCCCGGCTGAGCAAGGGGGAACGGTACGAACAGTTTGAAAAGGCAAAAAAGGGCGAGGTCTCTGTGATGATCGGTCCCCGGTCCGCCCTCTTTGCCCCCTTTCCCAATCTGGGGCTTATTGTCGTGGACGAGGAGCATGAGACCAGCTATAAGAGCGAGTACCCCCCAAAATACCATGCCAGGGAGGTAGCCATAAAACGGGGACAGATGGCAGGGGCCAGCGTGTTATTAGGCTCCGCCACGCCTTCGGTAGAGTCCTATTACCATGCCCTAAACGGCGACTACAAACTGCTGACGCTGTCAAAGCGGGCAAAGGAGGATTCTTTCCTTGCCCGGGTGTTCGTGGCGGATATGCGCGAGGAATTAAAAAGGGGAAACCGGGGAATATTTAGTAACAGATTACAGGAACTGATGCGGGACCGGCTTGATGCGGGACAGCAGATTATACTGTTTTTGAACCGCCGGGGACATACCGGTTTTATCTCCTGTAGAAGCTGCGGGCATGTGTTCAAATGCCCTCACTGTGATGTGTCCTTAACCAGTCATTTTTCCGGCACCAATCGGGAAAAGCTGGTATGCCATTACTGCGGCTATGAGCAGAAGCGGCCGGCCCTCTGCCCTGAGTGCCAGTCCCGGTACATTGGCGGGTTTGGCGTTGGCACCCAGAAGGTAGAGGAGGAGGCGGCAAAGCTTTTTCCCAGGGCTAAAATTCTGCGGATGGATATGGATACCACCCGGAATAAGGACGCCCATGAGCAGATATTGAGCCGGTTTGCCAACGGGGAAGCGGATATTTTAGTGGGCACCCAGATGATTGTAAAGGGACATGACTTTTCCAATGTCACGCTGGTGGGCGTGGTGGCCGCCGACCTGACCCTCTTTGAAAATGATTACCGCTCCGCCGAGCGTACCTTCGATTTGCTGACACAGGCGGCGGGCCGGGCAGGAAGGGGCAGCCTTAAAGGGGATGTCGTTATTCAGACCTATGCGCCGGAGCATTACTGTATTGAGACCGCTGCCAGACAGGATTATCAGGCGTTTTATGAAGAGGAACGGGCTTACAGGGAACTGCTTGCCTATCCGCCGTTTACCCATGTGCTGGCGGTGTTCATGGAGCAGGAGGACTATGACGCGCTTTGCGCCTTTGCCGGCCGGCTGACAGAAAAGCTGACAGAGTGGGGAGAACATGCCGGGGTAAGGGTAACCGGCCCATGCGACGCCACCATTGTCAAGATAAACGACCGGTACCGCAGAGTGATTTATTTAAAGCACAAGGAATATGGCGAACTGACCAAAATAAAGGACAGGGCGGAGGCTTTTTTAGAGAGCCGGACGCAAAAAGGCTGCCAGGTGACATTTGATTTTGACCCTTTACATTCCTATTAAGGTTCCGGTTAAGGCGGACAGCCGCCTGTTTTGTGGACCGGAGATAGTGACAAGTCGGACGGAATGTGTTAGAATGTGTATTTAGTTGTGATTATGTAGTTTGAAGGATAAGGAGAGAGGAAAGAACATGGCACTGCGACAGATAAGGTATGACGGAGATGATATTTTAAGAAAGAAATGCAAGGAAGTAAAAGAGATGTCGGAGCGTACCCTGACATTAATCCAGGATATGTTTGATACCATGTATGACGCAGACGGCGTAGGGTTAGCGGCTCCTCAGGTGGGCGTGCTAAAGAGAATCGTGGTGATTGATGTGGACGGTGAGACGCCTTATGTGTTAGTCAATCCGGTTATTGTGGAAAAAGAGGGTCAGCAGACCGGGGACGAGGGCTGTCTAAGCCTGCCGGGAAAGGTGGCGGTCGTCACAAGACCGAACCGCGTAGTCTGCAAATGCTTAAATGCGGATATGGAGGAAGTAACCATTGAAGGTGAAGGGCTTTTGGCCAGGGCAATCTGCCATGAGGTGGACCATTTAGAGGGAATCCTTTATAAGGATGTGGCCAGCGAGCCCCTGCGGGATGTGGAATATCCGGAGGATTCCGGTGGAGAGGGCGGCAGCAGATAGCAGCCCTTTCCTTAGTTACGGAAAAGTTTCGCATATGGACAGAGAAAAGTCAGGTGGTGGTGTGATGAAGATTGTATATATGGGAACGCCGGATTTTGCAGTGGATACCTTAGAGGCCATTGTGAAGGCGGGGCATGAGGTGGCGCTGGTCGTTACCCAGCCGGACAAGGCAAAGGGCCGGGGAAAGAAACTGACTTATACGCCGGTAAAGGAAAAAGCAATGGAATACGGGCTGGCGGTTGCCCAGCCGGAAAAAGTAAGGGAAGAAGGATTTGTCGAGCAGTTAAAAAAGATTGCCCCGGATGTCATTGTCGTAGTGGCGTTTGGCCAGATTCTTCCGGAGTCCATATTGGAAATTCCGCCCTATGGGTGTATCAATGTACATGCCTCCCTGCTTCCCGCATACCGGGGCGCGGCCCCCATTCAGTGGGCGGTAATCGACGGCCTTAAGGAGACGGGCGTTACCACCATGTATATGGAAAAGGGGTTGGATACCGGGGATATCATCTGTCAGGAGCGGGTGGCGTTGGCGGAGGATGAGACCGGCGGTTCTTTGTTTGACCGTCTTTCTAAGACCGGAGCCAGACTTTTATTAACCACTCTAGAGCAGTTAGAACAGGGAACCGCAGTGCGGACGAAACAGGACGACAGCCTTGCCTCCTATGCCAAAATGCTGACTAAGGATATGGGACGGCTTGATTTTACGGAGGATGCGGAAAAGCTAGAGCGGCTGATCCGGGGACTGAACCCATGGCCCAGCGCATACACGACGATAAAGGGCAAATCCATGAAGATATTTGCCGCCGAGGTGGTATCCGGATATCCGGATATGGAGCCGGGGACTGTGGCTAAAGTGGATAAGAAGGGCTTTACCGTCTGCTGTAAAAACGGAGCCCTGCGCATTTTAACTCTTCAGTTAGAGGGGAAAAAGCGTATGGATGCAGAGGCGTTTTTGCGGGGATACGATATGCAGGAAGGAATCCGGTTAGGGGAATAGACAGGCAATTTGGGAAAGGTACAAAAATATGGCAAAAGAAAATATCCGGCTGCTGGCCTTGGATATCTTATTGGAAGCAGAAAAAAAGAATGTGTTTGTCAAGGACGTCTTAAACCGGATGCTTTCCGGCAGACAGTTTATGGACAAGCAGGACCGGGCGTTTATTACCCGCATAGTGGAGGGAGTTACGGAATATCAGGTGAGGCTTGACTATGTCATTGACTGTTTCAGTAGCCGGAAGACGGCTAAATGCAAACCGGCCATTCGCTGTATTTTGCGCATGGGCGTTTATCAGATTCTCTATATGGACAGCGTGCCGGATGAGGCGGCCTGCAATGAATGTGTGAAGCTGGCGAAGCAGAAAAGTTTTCAGAATTTATCCGGTTTTGTCAACGGTGTGCTGCGAAGCGTGGCAAGGAACCGGGAAGAGATTTCCTACCCGAAATGGGAAGAGGATTTTGTGGCCTGCCTGTCTGTTACCTATTCCATGCCTGCCTGGATTATCCGGCATATGGCGGATTGGTATGGGGTGGAAAAGACAAAGAAGATATTAGCGGCTTCCTTAGAGACCGCAGATTTGACGGTCAGGGTAAATTCAAAAAAAGCGGACGGCAAAGACTTAATGAAACGGTGGAGGGAAAAGGGCATTGAAGCGGAGGCGGGCAGCTATGTACCGGAGGCCTTTCATCTAAAGAACATTAACTATCCCAGACGGATTCCCGGTTTTTCGGAAGGGGAGATTTTTATTCAGGATGAAAGCTCCATGCTTCTATATCATCTTACCGATATCAGAAAAAAAGAACGGCCGATTAACATCTTAGACCTTTGCGCGGCTCCCGGAGGAAAGGCAACCCATTTTGCCCAGATGTTGGGAGAGCAGGCGGAGATTGAGGCCAGGGATGTGTCGGAGCAGAAGTTGGAATTAATCCATGAGAATATCGAGCGGTTAGGCCTTACGAATATCCGTCCTGTCAAATGGGATGCGTTAGTGCCGGATACAGATAAGAAGGAATGGGCGGATATTGTTATTGCGGATCTGCCCTGCTCCGGGTTTGGCATATTCTCCAAAAAGAATGACATAAAATATCATATGAAAGAACAGCAGCTTGTAGAGCTTGCCAATCTACAGCGTACCATACTTGCCAATGCGGCGGACTATGTAAAGCCGGGGGGCCTTTTGCTGTATAGCACCTGTACCATCAACCCGGCGGAAAATAAGGAAAATGCGGAATGGTTTTTACAGCATTTTCCCTTTGCGCCGGAGGATATCCGAAGCAGGGTGCCGGAGGAACTGAAACATTTTGTCATCAAGGACAATATGCTTCAGCTAATCCCCGGACTGGTAAAATGCGACGGCTTTTTTATCGCGGAGTTTAGGAAGAAATGAGGGGAACAATGGACATAAAATCTATGACTTTGCCGGAACTGACAGAGCATATGACAAAGTGGGGATATCCGGGATTTAGGGCAAAGCAGGTATATGAGTGGTGCCATAAAAAACTGGTGCGGGATACGGAAGAGATGAGCAATGTGCCCAAGGCTTTGCGGCAGAAGATTGCTGAAGATTATGTCGCTTTAACTGTGGCGGACCGGTTGGTGTCAAAAGCGGACGGCACCAACAAATTTGTATTCCGGTTAGCGGACGGCAATGTGATTGAAAGTGTTTTCATGCCTTACCGCTATGGCAATTCGGTCTGCATTTCTTCTCAGGCGGGCTGCCGCATGGGCTGCCGGTTCTGCGCCTCCACGCTGAACGGGCTTTCCAGAAATCTGACGGCGTCGGAGATGTTAGACCAGATTTATGCCATTACCCGGATTACCGGAGAGCGGGTTTCCCATGTAGTGGTTATGGGAACCGGGGAGCCCCTTGATAATTTTGATAATCTGTGCCGCTTTATCACCCTGATAACGGATGAGAACGGCCTTCATATCAGCCAGAGAAACATTACGGTTTCCAGCTGCGGGTTAGTGCCGGAAATCTACCGGTTGGCGGATAAGCAGTTTGCGCTTACCTTTGCCTTGTCTCTGCACGCGCCAAATGATGAAAAGAGAAGGGCGCTGATGCCCGTTGCAGAGCGCTATACCATTGCAGAGGAGCTTAAGGCGTGCAAATATTATTTTGAAAAAACCGGAAGACGGATTACCTTTGAGTATGCTTTGGCAGCCGGGGAAAATGATACCGGCAAGGACGCCGGACAGCTAGCCGCCCTGCTAAAAGGCTTTCCCTGCCATGTGAATCTGATTCCTATCAATCCCGTTAAGGAGCGGGGATACAGGCGTACAGACAAGGATTCTGTCGAAAATTTTAAACTTTTACTTGAAAAAAATGCAATAGATGTTACTATTAGAAGAGGTATGGGCAGAGATATTGACGCTGCCTGTGGACAGCTCAGGAAGGCATATATGGATGAGAACGGCTAAAGGAGGGTTTAGATGATATCCTACGGTAAAACAGATATTGGCATGGTCAGAAGTATGAATCAGGATACCATCTACTTTTCTGACAGGGATGTGGGCAACCTTCCCAATCTGTATATTGTGGCAGACGGGATGGGCGGGCATCAGGCGGGAGATTATGCGTCCGCCCATGCGGTTTCCTGGTTTGTGGACTATGTAAAGACCTGCCAGTATGTGAATCCCATTACAATCTTAAAGACGGGAATCGCCAGAGTGAACGACATGCTTTTGCAAGAGGCGTCGGAGCATAAGGAGCTGAAAGGAATGGGAACCACCTTCGTCGTGGCTGTGGCCGCGGAACCGAAGGTGTATGTGGCCAATATCGGTGACAGCCGCCTTTACGTCATGGGAAAGGAACCCAAACAGATTACCTTAGACCATTCCCTTGTGGAAGAATTAATCCGTACCGGACAGCTAGACAGGCGCAAGGTCCGGTTTCATCCGGAGAGGAATATTATTACAAGGGCGCTTGGAACCGGAAATGAAGCGGTGCCGGACTTCTTTGAAATTCAGTTAGAACCGGGGGAAAAACTGCTTCTGTGTACGGACGGGCTGACCAATATGATTGAGGATGATGAGATTCGGGATATTGTGATGCAAAAGCAGTTTACAGACCGGATTTGTGATGATTTGATAGAACGCGCCAATTATTATGGCGGTAAAGACAATATAGGCGTTGTGGTTGTAGAACAGGCAATAAATGAGGTGTGAAGATATGTTTGAACAGGGAATGATAATTCAAAATCGATATGAGATTATAGAGGAGGTAGGCTCCGGCGGAATGAGCGTGGTCTATAAGGCCAGGTGTCATGTGTTAAACCGCTATGTGGCTATTAAGGTGCTGAAGCCGGAGTTCAGTGACGACAAGAGTTTTGTCAACAAATTCCGGGCGGAGGCTCAGTCGGCGGCAGGGCTTTCCCACCCCAATATCGTGAATGTATACGACGTGGGGGAGGAGAATGGCTTTTACTATATTGTGATGGAGTTAGTAGAGGGAATTACCCTGAAGGAATATATCCAGCAAAACGGCCGTCTGCCTTATCAGACCGCTTTAGACTTTATCATCCAGATTGCGTCCGGAATTGAGGTTGCCCATGAACATCACACCATTCATCGGGATATTAAGCCGCAGAATATTATTGTCTCCCGCAACGGTACGCTGAAGGTAACGGATTTTGGCATTGCCAAGGCCGCCACCTCGAATACCATTGCTTCCAGCGCTATGGGCAGCGTGCACTACATATCGCCGGAACAGGCAAGGGGCGGTTACTCTGACGAGCGTTCTGACATTTATTCTTTAGGAATTACCTTGTATGAGATGCTGACGGGCAGGGTGCCCTTTGAGGGAGAGAACAACGTTACGGTTGCCCTGATGCATATCCAAAGCGAGATGATTCCGCCGAGGGAATACTATCCGGATATTCCTGTGGGTCTGGAAAAGATTGTCCTTAAGGCAACCCAGAAAAAGCCGGAGAGAAGATATTTGACAACGAACGCCATGCTGGCAGATCTGCACAAGATTGCCGTCGATCCCAATGCGGCAGTAGGCGTAACCGGCGGTATGATGTCAGACAACGCGCCGACAATTCAGATTACAGATGAGGAACTGGCGGTAATTAAAAATTCTGCTGTGGAGGAACCGGAAGAACTTTCTGTTTTCCCGGTTACGCATGTAGAGACTGAAGAAGCAAATCAGAATGACAGCTTTTATGAGGATGATAAAATTGAGGATGAGGAAGAGGATGATCTCTTTGATGAGGAAGACGAAAAAGAAAGAAATGAAGAGATCGATCCCAAAATGGAAAAGATTATCACCATCGGCGCTATTGCATCCACAGTTTTGATTGCGATCATTATCATTATCGCGATTGTTTCTGTGACTGGCGGATTTAAAAAGAAGAAAAATACAGAGGAAAAAACTTCCGCTGAATCAGAAGTGCTTACCATGATTGATGTGGTTGGCATGACTGAGGCCGAGGCCGCCGCCGCATTGGAGGAAGCAGGGATTTCTTACGATATAGAGCGGGAATACTCTGATCTGGTAGAGGAAGGAAAGGTAATCAGCCAGAATATTCAGGATGGAGAGGTCCTAAAGGAAGGGGATAAAGTCTGGATTGTAATCAGCAAGGGAATTGAGAAAGTTTCCGTACCGGATGTGACAGGCAAAAAGGCTGAAGATGCAAAAGTGACGCTGGAAGCGGCAGGATTTACAGTCGTCGAAGAAGAAGAATACAGTGAGGATGTGGAAGAAGGAGAGGTAATCAGCCAGAATCCCGCAGGCAACACGCAGGCTGCGAAGGGTTCAGTTGTGACGATTAAGGTAAGCAAGGGAGAAGAAGTTAAAGTTTCCAAGGTTCCCAATTTGAAAAAGAAGACGGTTTCCGAGGCGGAAGCTGCTCTTTCTGAAGTAAATCTTGAACTGGGAAATGTAAAACAGGAATACCATGATTCAATTCCGGAGGGCCAGGTCATCAGTCAAAGTATTGCAGAGGGAACAGAGGTTAAGGAAGGCACAGCCGTTGACATTACAATCAGCAAGGGCAAGGAACAGAAAAACCTTGTGTACAGGGCTACATTTTCCGGCGTTGTTACCAACAGCAGTTACAGCTTTGAAGAGGGAGAAGCGGTTTATGTATCCGTTATATTGAAAGTTGGCGACGCCAGCTATACGGTTATTCAGGATTATTATCAGGAAAATTCTTTTCCGATAGATTTGTCCGGCGCATCGGCAGTGGAGAATTTAAGCAGTAAAAACGCTACTTTAGTGTACAGTGTAAAGAATGAAAACGGTGAAGATATTACGGCATATTTTTCTTCTTCTGCACAGGCAAAGTTAAAGGCTGTTGAAGAATGATGACGGGTAAGATTATCAAAGGAATTGCAGGGTTTTATTATGTGCATACCGGCAAAAAGGTCTATGCCTGTAAGGCGAAAGGCGGTTTCCGGAACCAGAACCGGAAGCCATTAGTCGGAGATAATGTGGAGATTACCGTTTTGGACGAGACGGACGCGGAGGGCAATATTGAAAACATCCTCCCAAGAAGCTGTGAACTAATCCGTCCGGCGGTCGCCAATATTGACCAGGTGATGGTAGTCTTTGCCGCCGCCAAGCCGGAGCCTAATTTCAATCTTTTAGACCGCTATCTGGTTACGATGGAGCGTCAGGCAATACCGGTAGTTCTGTGCTTTAACAAGGTGGATTTAATCGACAGCGGCAGACAGGATTTCTATCAGCGTATATACGCCAAAAGCGGTTATCCGGTCATCTTTGCCAGTACCGTTGAACGCCATGGCATGGATGAGGTGCGCGACGCTTTGACGGGGAAGACGACAGCTTTGGCAGGGCCTTCCGGTGTGGGCAAGTCTTCCATAACCAATCTGTTGAATCCGGAAGCGAATATGGATACCGGCGCCTTAAGCCGGAAGATTGACCGGGGAAAGCACACTACCCGACATTCTCAATTTATCCCCCTTGGAACAGACACTTATTTAATGGATACGCCGGGGTTTAGTTCTGTGTATTTTTCGGATATGGAAGCAGAAAAGCTTAAAGACTATTACAGAGAATTTAAGGAATTTGAACCTTATTGCAAATATGGGGGCTGCAACCATATCGGAGAGAAAGAGTGCGGCGTGAAACAGGCTGTGGAAAAGGGGGAGCTTGCGGATTCCCGCTATGAGAATTACCGCCTGTTTTTTGAGGAATTAAAGACAAAGAAAAGGTATTAGGAAAGGATAGAGCATATGTATTATTTAGCACCTTCCATATTATCAGCAGATTTTTCCACGCTGGGCAATGATATTGCCACAGTGGTGGCAGCAGGGGCAGAGATGATTCATCTTGACGTCATGGATGGGCGTTTTGTGCCTAACATCTCTTTTGGCGCGCCGGTAATCGCTTCGGTGCGGAAGGTTGTCAACGCTGTTTTTGACGTGCATCTGATGATTGAGGAACCGATTCGTTATCTGGAGGATTTTCGGAAGGCGGGCGCGGATATTATTACGGTACACTATGAATCCTGCAGCGATGTAAAGGCTACGTTAAACAAGATTGCCTCCTTCGGCCTTAAGGTGGGACTGGCGATCAGTCCGGATACGCCGGCGGAAGTGGTTAGGCCGTACCTGCCTATGCTGGATATGGCGTTAGTCATGAGCGTCTATCCTGGTTTTGGCGGACAGAGTTTTATTGAGCACTGTATGTCCAAGGTGGAGGAAGTCCGAAAGATGGCGGATGAGCAGGGACTGGACGAACTTTGGATTGAAGTGGACGGCGGAATCGGCGCAGCGAATATCCAAAGCGTCATACAGGCCGGCGCTA
Organism: uncultured Lachnospiraceae bacterium; assembly: GCA_947625015.1. GTDB lineage: Bacteria > Bacillota > Clostridia > Lachnospirales > Lachnospiraceae > CAG-590. The sequence continues at coordinate 110,297 of CANQMR010000004.1, forward strand.
ATGTGTGCGTGGCCGGCTCTTCTGTGTTCCGGGGCAATGCGGCGGAAAATGTCCGCAAACTAAAGAGCCTGATGGCAGAAGGGAGACTGGAATGAGCTGCGCGTTGATTGTGACCGGCGGATGGCTGGATATGGAATTTGCCGGAAATTTTTGTCGTGCCAATTCCTTTGATTTGCTGTATGCGGTCGACAAGGGGCTTCAGTATGTCCATGAACTTGGCTTGGAACCGGATTATATTATCGGGGATTTTGATACGGTGGACGGTTCTTTATTGCATGAATACGAAAGAAAAGCAGATTCTGGTAAGAAAAAACCGGTGATTGCGCGCTACCCGGCCCGAAAGGATGCGACGGATACGGAATTGGCGGTACAAAAAGCAATCGATATGGGAGCCGGGGAGATCACGCTGTTGGGAGCTACGGGAAGCAGGCTTGACCATGTGCTGGCCAACGTGGAACTGTTAGGCCTTGCGGCAGATAAGGGCGTGGAATGCCGGATTGTAGATTCCTGCAACCGGATTTCTTATTTAAAAGGCGGAGGAGAATATTGTATTCCAAAGAAGGAGCAGTATGGAACATATCTGTCCCTGATTCCCCTGACGCCATCCGTAACCGGGTTGACGATGACCGGCGTTGATTATCCGGTTAAGGACAAGACAATCCGGCAGGGAAGCAGTTTTACCGTCAGCAACCGGATTGTGGAAGATACGGCATTTATAGCGATTCGGGAGGGCGCGGTCTTAATTATTGAAAGCAGGGATGAATAGGACTGGATTTTTTTTCGGATATGTGCTATGATTATGCCTGTTTGTGTTAAGTATGTGCATGACGGCAGATAGATGGCCGGAGACTGCGCAGATTTATCTGCTAATTTTATTTACGAGGAGAAAGAGGTTATGAGTAATAGTTCTTTAGTAGGAGTTTTTCTGGCATTTGCAGTTTATATGCTGGTTATGATTGTCATCGGCGCAATCTATGCCAAAAAAACTAAAAATTCAGAAGATTTCTTCTTAGGAGGAAGAAGTTTAAACGGCTGGGTAGCCGCATTGTCGGCCCAGGCGTCCGATATGAGCGGCTGGCTTTTAATGGGACTTCCCGGAAGCATATATGCGTTTGGTACCGGACAGGCCTGGATTGCGGTGGGGCTTTTTATCGGTACGGTGTGTAACTGGCTTTTTGTATCTTCAAGACTTAGAAGGTATACGATTCGGGCCAATAACTCCCTGACCCTGCCGGCATATCTGGAGAACCGCTTCCATGACCGGAAACGGATATTGCTGGTGGCGTCCTCCATTGTCATTGTTATCTTCTTTCTGGTATATACCGCTTCGGCTTTAACTGCCGGAGGCAAGCTGTTTTCTTCCGTCTTTGGCGTGAATTATAAGCTGGCCCTGACTATTGGCGCAGTCGTGATTTTAATCTATACCTTTTTAGGCGGGTTCATGGCTGTGTGTACAACGGACTTTATCCAGGGTACGCTGATGCTGGTGGGAATCCTTTTGGTACCGATTATCGCATACTGTTTTGTGGGACCGGAGAACATGGTCAGCGTGCTGAATGCTTCCGGCGTGCAGGGAGGAGCCAGTTCTTTCCTTAACATCATGCATGATTCCGGACAGCCGGTATCCTTTATCTATATAATTTCACAGCTTGCATGGGGCTTTGGCTATTGCGGAATGCCGCATATTCTGGTGCGGTTTATGGCGGTGTCCGATGAAAAGGAGCTGAATAAGTCCAAGGTAATCGCAATTATCTGGGTTGCGCTTTCCTTAAGCTTTGCGGTGATTATCGGAATTGTGGGGCGTGCTTATCTGTTCCCGGAGATTTTAGGAGAGACCACAGAGATTTCTGCGGAAAATGTATTTATCGAAATCATACAGAAGATTTTTATGGAGGATATGAATCTGGCGTTTATCGGCGGACTGTTCCTGTGCGGCATCTTAGCGGCCATTATGTCTACGGCGGATTCCCAGCTTCTCGTTACGGCTTCCGCAGTGGCGGAGGATTTGTATAAGGGCGTGATAAAAAAGGATGCAGACGACAAAGTGGTATTAACCGTAAGCCGGGTGACGGTAGTGGTTGTCGCCGTTCTTGCTTATCTGATTGCCTTGAATCCGGACAGTTCGGTTATGGGGCTGGTGTCTAACGCCTGGGCCGGTTTTGGCGCTGCCTTCGGTCCGATTGTCCTGTTATCGTTATACTGGAAGCGGGTAAATCTTCCGGGAGCCATTGCCGGTATCGTGTCCGGTGCGGCAACGGTTATCATCTGGGATTATATTCCGATATTCCATACCGGGGAGATAAATTCGGCCGGAAAAGAGATTATCAATACATTAGGCGCGCAGACGGGACTTTATTCCTTAGCGATCGGATTTGTCATCAGCCTGGCGCTGATTGTAATAATCAGTCTTGCCACCAAGGCGCCTTCTGAGGAAATGTTGAAAGAGTTTGAGGATATGAAGAACAATAACCTGTAAATCAAAAGAGACCAGACAACTGGTCTCTTTCTTTATAAGTATAAGGGAGAATTAAATGAAAAATGAAAAAATCTTTATATATAATATATAAGATAAATATGAACAAATTATGACTTTGAAAAAAACAATTTGAAAACTTTTGAAAAATAAGAGCTTAAAATTATGAATTTTCAGATATTTTGTATTGGAAAAATAAAAGAGGAGTTTTACCGGAGACAGATTTCTTCCATATGCGGCAGATTGCAGGGCAGGGGACACCGGATAAATATCGTGGAATTTCCGGATGCCGCCATACCGGATAAACTGTCGGAGAGCAAGCGGGAGGTATTTTTGGAAAAGGAATGTCATAAGCTGTCAGAACGGATAAAGCCGAAGGATTATGTAATTGCCCTTTGCATTGAGGGAAAAGAAATGACCACAGGGGAACATAGGAAGTATATGGAAAAAGCCATGGATTATGGATATGAAACCGTTACCTATGTAATCGGCGGTTCCTTAGGCCTGCCAGAATCCGTTAAGCGGCGGGCGGATTTAAAGCTTAGCTTTTCTAAAATGACCTTTCCTCATCAGATTATGCGCGTGGCGCTGTTAGAGGAGCTGGCCGGTGCGCTGGAGATTTGAGGATACGGTTTATTTGTGATAGGTTTTTCCCTGCAAAATGGTATATCCCCGGTAAAGCTGTTCATAAAGCAGCAGGGTAAGAGGGGCCGGGGGAAGGGCGAGCCGGGTAAGGGAAAGGGTATCGAAGGAATATTCCGGAAGCGGCGCTAACGCATTTTCAACCATGGCTTTGGGAAAGCCTACGGTAATGTGTATGGCAGAATGCCTGCTTTGCTGGAGCCGGTCTATATATCCGGCAAATTCGGGAGAGGAATAAGAGGAGACGCCGGGGACGACGCAGAGAAAATGCTGGCGGGCCGGACTGCCGCCGCTAAGAAGGGACAATTCCTGTCCTGTGTGCAGGGTAACGGTGCAGTAGGCGGAGAGCCGTTTGGTAAATTCCGCTATGGCGTCCTGATAATTTGCTTCCAAATTGTTCTGATTGCAATAGATATGATAGTGCAAGGCAAGTTCTCCTGACATATAAAAGATTTATAATTTTTTGATAAATTGTATTAAATAATTTCCATTTATATTTGTTTCGTCTTTATCCAGTGTTCGTTTTCCGAACTCAGTGAATCCGTTATTGGTATAGAAGTCTTTTAATTCGGGTATGTCTTCACATTCTAAATATGTGTATCGTCCACCAGATTCCATTTGAACTTCTTTAACTTTTTCAAGTGCCAGTCCCAATAGTTCTTTTCCGCTTATTAAGGTTTCATTTCCGCTTGAAAAATTTTTACCTATCTGGCCAATCAATATGGAGGGAATATCACAGCAGTTAGAATAAGGATTATGGACGCCAAATTTTGATATGGATTTGTATTTTGTTTTGCTGACAGCATCTTTTTTTATTGATAATATTTTAGGTGCAAGAGAATAATATCCGACTAATTCTGTTTCTGTCATATCTTCGCTTTGCCAGTAAACCAAATGAGTTTTGGCTAAGCCTGATTGGGAAAAAGCAATGGCTTTTTCTTTTAAAAAAGCCTGAATATCTTTATTAAGCGGGCAAGAAAAACAGGAGAGGAATCTTTTGGTGTCTTCCTCTCCATAGGCTTCTAATATATCTGTAAGATTGATCTGGTTGTATGAAGAACTCATAACTGTTACTTTGTGCGTTCAAGAAACTCCTTGACAGCAGCTGCTCCTTTTATCTCTTTTGGGGTACTTTTATATTCTACAGGCTTTGATTCAGTAGTTTCAGCTTTTTGTATTGCTGTGACAAAGGAATCTGCCAAATGTTTATCATGAATATCTATGGTTTTTAAAAAAGATTTAGTTGCCATAAAAATCACTCCTTTTGTATGCATTCTTTATTATAGTATTCGGCTAAATTCAAATATATATTATAAAGAATGTTATAAAAAATGCACCAGAGAAGAGTCGAACTTCCTCACATGGCTCCGGAGGCCATTGCTCTATCCGTTGAGCTACTGGTGCAACGTATCTAATATAATACTACATTTTTTCAGAAAGTGCAAACGATTGTTGCTTTTTTTTTTTTCTTTTGTTACAATGAATTGGCAATAGACTGTAGGATTGTAATTTAGGAGATTACTATGAAGAAAAATGTATTTGATAAACTATCGGATTCTTATGAGCAATTTCATCTGAAAGATACGGAGATACAAAAGGGAGGAAGCACCATTGTAATCAGTCCCAAACTTAAACTGACACTGGGGTGGAGCCTGTTTGTACTCTGTTGCATACTTGCTTATATTGTATTGGGAAATCCTTTTCAAAAAAATGTGAATATCAGTGCGGAGGAGAAAGAAAAAGTCCTGACCTCCGAGGTGGATGTGGATAAGGAGCACGACACCATTATTCCTTATGAAAAGGATGCAGATAAGGAGGTTATTGAGTTTGTCACAGCCTATCTCAAAGCCATTACGGATTGCGATAATCTTGCCTTGCAGGATATGGTGACGGATTCCAGTCAATATAATGACAATGAAGATTTGAAGAAGAAGGCGGAATTTATTACGGCCTATGACAATATTACGGTGTACACAAAGGAAGGACTTGACGAGGGCAGCTATGTGGCCTTTGTGGTGGCGAATGTGACGATAACCGGTGTGAACTCGAATCCCTATGATATTCTTACCCTTTACCTTATTAACGGCGCAAGGGGTTATCTGGTCAATAATGGACAGCTTTCAGAGGATGCGGCTGCGTATATCGAAAAGATTAAGGGAGATGAAGATATTCAGAAGATATACCGCTCTGTGGAGAAGAAGAACAATGAATTAAAGGAAAAAGACGCCTCCCTGCGGGAATTTTATGAGATTATCAGCAGACGGAATGTGGAGACCAATTCCATGGCAGACCAGTTGACGACGGAAGCTCCGGCGGAAGACGGGGGAGCAGGGGACCAATCCCAGGAGCAGCAGCCGGAAGGCGAACAGCCTCAGGAGCAGCCTGCGCCGGAAGAAGGACAGTCAGTGGAAGGACAGGGCGAGCAGCCTGCCCAGTAAATATCCGTACAGATTTGATGTGAATGTGATAAGGAGACATTGGATGCAGATAGCGCGGCTGTCAGCATTTAATGTCTCCTGTTTTATATCAATCTTCGCTGTTGTCTTCTTCCGGCGCTTCTTTGGCATAGATGTCAATGCCTCTTGGCTTTACCGGGGTGGAGAATACGATTTGGGTTTCCGTCTTGCCGTATTTCTGAAGCTGGCCAATAAAGGAGTCTAACTCCATCGTGCTGGGAAAGGCCACCTTAATCAGCATAGAGTATGCTCCTGTGACGCAGTTACATTCCAGTACGTTGGGACAGGCTTCAATATAGGGATAAAAAACGGGCTTTTGCTTGGGATCAAGCGACATGTTGATAAAAGCAGTCACATGATAATCCAGCATAGCCGGATCTACGGCGGCATGATAGCCGGTAATAATCTGTGCTTTTTCCAGCCGGTCAATTCTCGCAGAGACGGCCGGTGAGGATAAAAATACTTTGTTTGCCAGATATTTCAATGGGTATCGTGCGTTTTCCTGTAACAGATGCAGTATCTTTTTATCAATACTATCCATGAAATCACTTCCTTTGCTGAATATACGAAAAAATGAGATGCCCTTAATAATTGTAAGAACACCTCATTGCATTCATCTACATTATATATGCGCACCTTAATTTTTTCAAGTATTTTTCTCAAAAAATTCCAATATATCTATTTCCCGCATAATTTTCTAATGTCTGCGGATATTTTTCTGTTATCTTTAAGTTTTTATTTGTGAAACCGCCGCCGGATAATCCTTTCCCATTTTCCCGCACTGCCATCGGTTTTAAGAAATCCTGCTGCCGGACCCTCCTGCATATTAGATTGCACGTGCTTACGAAGAACTCGCGCCGGGAAGGGGTGGCTGGGAAACATTTGCAGCCCCTTTGAAAACGCCGGTACTTGCGAAGGCCCTTTGACATATCTGCCATTAAGTATATGATGAACAGGGCCTTCGCTTATGTACCGCTGCGTTTTCGACAGAGCGCAAGCGTGGCTGCATAATGTTTGCCCAGCACCCTAAACCCGGCGCTCAAACACTTCTTCGCACGTGCAATATGCAGGAGCGTCCGGCAGTGGATTTCTAAAAAACCGCGTGTCGGGAAAATCGGGATAAGGATTACCTTGCGGCGGTAATTCACGAATATTCCGGAAGATAACAGAAAAATATCCGCAGAATCGGAAAGGATAAAAGCGGGGGATGAATATGTTGCGTTGGGGGTGGGAAAGAAGGTGTGAAGAAAGGTTTGAAAATGAAGGGCCGCTATGGTATGATAATGGGGAATATTTATTGTTATCTGCTAAAGATACGCGTAAGGAGGTAGAGGGTATGGAACCGATTAATAGAAAACTTTTAAAGGCAAATGCCAAAGAGGCGCTTAAGCATAATTTTTGGATGATTATGCTGGTCGTGTTAGTGGGCAGTCTGTTGAGTGCAGATTGGAGCGGACTTCACACAGGTGGCAGTGGAACCAGATTTGTATCTGGTTACAATTCTGGAAGCAGTGTGGATAGTGATGATCATTATGCAATGGGCCGTAGCAGAGAAGCGGCGACTGGACGCCAGCTCATTTGGCAGTTAGAAGATCTGATTGATGAGATATTTGACGTGGATGTGGACTACACATATGATGACAGCAAATCTATAGAAGATAATATGGACGCCTTTGGAGAAGAGGTAAAGAGGAGCCTCAGCGCAGCCGGTTCGGAAGTAATGAACCAGATTTTGATTATCGTCGGCGTACTTTTGTTGGTTATTGTTATAATATGGATTCTGGCAATAGTAATATCTTTTGCCATGGGAACCTTTGCTTATGCACCGATTGGTGTGGGATACCGCCGTTATTTTATGCGGAACAGGCACAGGGACAGTGAATTTATGGATATATTCTCCTCCTTTAAAAAGGGAAAATATATGAATATTGTAAAGAGCATGTTTTCTACGAATATCCGGATCTGGGGCTGGAGTCTGCTGTTCTATTTTCCGGGACTTGTCAAGTATTATCAGTACTATTTTGTGAGCTGGATTATGGCAGAAAATCCGGATATTTCTCCCGAGCGTGCAAGGGAGCTTAGCCGGAACATGACGCAGGGGCATAAGTGGCAGATTTTTGTGCTGGAGCTCTCATTTTTTGGCTGGTACCTTGTCTTTGTGCTGGAAGAGATACTGCTGGCGGTATTTTCCTGCGGATTGCTGGCAATTCCGGGAATGCTGTTAGTGCTGCCTGTTAACGGATATATTGAGACGACCAAGGCGGAGCTTTATGCGGAGCGGCGGGAGTGGATGCTTGCCAATGGCAATGCCTCACCGAGAGAATTAAAGGGCTTTATTCCTCAGCAGCCGGAGATGGAAATATAATGGGCGAGACAATGCGGTTGAATAAATATTTAAGCGCATCCGGCGTTTGCTCCAGAAGAAAGGCGGATGAGTGGATTGCCGCCGGTCGGGTGACGGTCAATGGAGTAAAGGCAGATGTAGGCATGAGCGTAAGCGGCAGGGATACCGTCTGTGTCGATGGCAGGCAGATTCGGAATGAGGAGCCCTTTAAGCTGGTGCTGTTCTATAAGCCTAAGGGCTATGCCTGTACTGCATACCGGGGGGATGAATCTGGGATTTTCCGCAATTTCGACCTGTCCGCCGATTTGAAATATATCGGCAGGCTGGACAAGGATTCCGAGGGTTTGTTACTGCTTACAAATGACGGAGATTTGTGCAACGAGGTGGCCAAGGCCAGAAATAAGCATGAGAAGGAATATGTGGTTAAGGTCAACCGGACGGTTACGAAAGATTTTTTAGAGGGGATGGCCGCCGGTGTGCGGATCTATGACCAGCATAAAGAGGAATGGCAGGTCACAAGGCCATGCGTGGTGAAGAAGTTAAATGAAAATACGTTTTCCATTATCCTGACGCAGGGATTGAACCGCCAGATCCGGAGAATGTGCGAGCATTTTGCGTACCGGGTAGAGGAGCTGCGCCGGGTGCGGGTTATGAATATCCGGCTTGGCGAGATGAAGCCGGGCGGCATAAGGAGCGCAACGGAAGAAGAGATTATGGAATTGCGGCGGCAGCTTGGAAGCCGGGCACAGTAACGCAAAGGAAGCCGGACACAGGCGCACAACGGAATGGAAAAAGAAAATCTGGCAGTAAAATACAAGCGGATGGGAATATATAGGTAAGGAAGGCGGATTTATGGAAAAACAGAATCGCATGAAAGAACTGGTCGGCAGACTGAACGAGGCGGCGGAAGCCTATTACCAAAAAGATACGGAGATTATGTCTAATTTAGAGTACGACAGATTATATGATGAACTGGCGGCGCTGGAAAAAGAAACGGGGATTGTGCTGGCCAACAGCCCTACCGTCCATGTTGGATACGAGGTGTTAAGCGAACTGGAAAAGCAGGCCCACCCGTCGCCCATGCTGTCTTTGGACAAGACGAAGGAAACTGCCGCTTTGGTCAGTTGGCTTGGAGACCACGAGGGCGTGCTTTCGTGGAAGTTAGACGGCCTTACCGTAGTGCTTACCTATGAGGGGGGAGAGCTTAAGAATGCGGTGACAAGAGGAAACGGCGAGATTGGCGAGGTGATTACCAACAATGCCAGAACCTTTGTCAATCTCCCCAAGGTCATTCCTTATCAGGGGCATCTTGTAATCCGGGGGGAGGCGGTAATCAAATATTCGGATTTTAACCGGATGAATGAGGAGATTGCCGAGGCGGAGGAGCGTTACAAAAATCCGAGAAACTTATGCTCCGGCTCGGTGCGGCAGTTAAATAATGAGATTACCGCAAAGCGTCATGTGCATTTTTACGCCTTTGCTTTAGTGGCGGACGCCGACGAAAAAAACGGCGGTACCGGTTCAGTTTTTGGCAGCCGGATGACAGAGCGTTTTGCGTGGCTTAAGGAGCAGGGTTTTGATGTGGTGGAGCATTTTCCGGTGACGGGGGAGAATCTGGAGGAACGGGTTATGGATTTTGCCGGACGGATTGCGGATCATGATATACCTTCCGACGGTCTGGTGCTTTCCTTTAACGATATTGCCTATGGAAAAAGCCTTGGCAGGACTGCAAAATTCCCCAGGGATTCCATCGCCTTTAAATGGGCGGACGAACAGGCGGAGACGACGCTTTTGGACGTGGAATGGTCTCCGTCGAGAACTGGGCTGATTAATCCGGTTGCCATTTTTGCACCGGTGGAGTTAGAGGGAACGACAGTGACAAGGGCAAGCCTTCATAATGTAAGCATACTGCGGGCGTTGGGCCTTGGCATCGGGGACCGGATTACCGTATATAAAGCCAATATGATTATTCCCCAGGTGGCGGAGAATCTGACTAGAAGCGGTAACTTAGAGATTCCAAAGACCTGTCCCGCCTGCGGAGGGGAGACTACCTTGCAGAATATCAATGACGTGCAGTCTTTGTACTGCCTGAACCCGGAGTGCAGCGCCAAGCAGATTAAGGGATTTTCCCATTTTGTATCCCGGAACGCCATGAATATGGACGGCCTTTCTGACGCTACTTTGGAGAAATTTATTGCCCATGGCTTTATCAGGCGGCTGCCGGATATTTTTCATCTGGACCGCTACCGGCAGGAGATTGTAACGCTGGAGGGCTTTGGGGAGAAATCTTACGAAAATATTATTCAGTCTGTGGATACCGCCAGACAGGTTACTTTGCCGAAATTTATCTACAGTCTTGGCATCGGCGGGATTGGTCTTGCCAACGCCAAGGTGATTGCCGCGCATTTCCGGCAGGATTTTGAAAAGATTATGGAGGCTTCCATAGAGGAACTGGACGCCATCGAAGGAATTGGCGATGTGCTGGCAGCCTCATTTTATGATTATTTTCATCATCCGGACAAACGCAGACTGGTAGAGGAGCTTTTAAAAGAGATTACCTTTGCCGAAGAAGAACAGGCGGAGAACCGGACGTTAGCGGGCAAGGTTTTCGTTATTACAGGAAGCGTGGAGCATTTTGCCAACCGCAATGAATTAAAGGAACATATCGAGAAGTTAGGGGGCAAGGTGACCGGTTCGGTTTCAAAGAATACGGATTATCTCATTAACAATGATGTTCATTCCGGTTCATCTAAGAACAAAAAGGCGGCCGAACTGGGGATTCCCATTCTTTCGGAGGAAGATTATATAAGGCTTGCAGAAGGGGAATTAAGCTAGCGGGATGGTGTGATATTTACTGAACCCGATTCATGGGTTTGTTTGCATTGTATAAAATAGACAGAAAAGGGGAGCAGCTATGCCAATCAGAATAGACAACGATTTGCCGGTTAAGAAAATACTTGAGGAAGAGAATATATTCGTCATGGACGCAGACCGGGCCATGAGCCAGGATATCCGTCCGTTGGAGGTGGTAATCCTAAACCTGATGCCCTTAAAGGAAGATACGGAGCTTCAGCTTTTGAGGAGTCTGGCCAACACGCCTTTACAGGTCAATATTTCCTTTATCCGCACAGGAACCTATGAGCCGAAAAATGTGGCGAGAAAGCATTTGGAGCGGTTCTATACCACATTTAAGGAAATCCGCCACCGCCGCTTCGACGGCATGATTATTACCGGCGCGCCGGTGGAGAAAATGGAATTTGAAGATGTGGAATACTGGGATGAACTTACGGAGATTATGGACTGGTCCAAGGAAAATGTGACCTCCACCCTGCACATCTGCTGGGGGGCCCAGGCGGGGCTTTATTACCGTTACGGAGTGAGAAAATACGACCTTCCAAAGAAACTCTCCGGCATTTACAAGCACTATACCTTCCACAAGCGGACGCCGTTAGTCCGGGGCTTTGACGATTCTTTTCTTGTGCCCCAGTCCCGTTATACCGGCGTCAGCAGGGAGGATATTGTGGCTAACGACAAGTTAGAGATTGTGTCTGAAGGCGAGATAACCGGTCCCTATCTGATTATTGCCGAGGGCGGGAAGAATATCTTTGTCACCGGACACCCGGAGTATGATACCCTGACCTTAGACCAGGAATATAAGCGGGATATAGGGCGGGGCCTTAACCCGGAGATTCCCTGTAACTATTATCCGGGAGACGACCCGGAACAAAAGCCGATTAAGTCATGGCGGTGCCACGCCAACACCCTCTATTTTAACTGGCTCAATTATTATGTATATCAGATAACGCCTTATGAGTGGAAGTAAAATCTTTAATTGACGCAGTAATAAATAAGGGAAAGCTAATATACAGCAGATATTTTTATTGAAAACATTCACTGTTAAAAGTGGATGTTTTTTATTTAGAATTTATCCTTTTTTTGCTTGTAAATTATTAATATATTAATAAAAAAATAAGTGGATTTTTTATATAGAAAAATGTATAATAATTAAAACTAAACACGTAATAATTAAAAAGTAAGAGGGAGAGTATCAATGTACAGGAAAAAATTAGTATTAATGCTATTATTTATATTAATTGTATGTTTACAAGAAGAACCAGTATATGTGATTGCCAGTCAGGGGATTCAATATGAATATGATTCTTTAGGGAGAATTACCCGGATTGCGTATCCGGATGGTTCAACAATTCAGTACACTTATGATGCAAATGGGAATTTGTGTACAAGTATGGTGTCGGCGGTGTCCGGCAATGAAGAGCAGAAAATGACAGAAGAAGAGAGTGGGGGAAAACAGACAGTTACGACAGAGAAAGAAACTACAGGAGAACAATCTGCCGCAATGCAGCCACAGACAACAGTAAATCCTTCATGGAGTGAGGAAATGCAGCCATCTGCGGAGAGAGAAGTAAGTATCCTTCACGATACGGCACAGGAGTTAAAAGAATATAATGCATTTAAAAAGAGAAAACCTGTTATCAGGAAATTGACGTTGAAAAAGAAGAAAAGTAAACGGTATCTTAAGATTCAGATTAAAAAGGTGGGGAAAAATAAAGGGCGAATCGAGTCAGGATATCAGATCCAATATGCGACAAAGAAAAAGTTTAAAAAAGCAAAATCAGTGACAGTACAGAAACAAAGAAAAAAGGCTGTAACAGTAAAGCAGTGGAAAGTAAAAAAGAATAAGACCTATTATGTCAGAGTAAGGGCTTATATGATCACCAGAACAGGAAAGAAAATTTATACGAAATACAGCAGGGTTAAAAAAATCAAATCATAGTTATATATACAGATTTGCAATAAATGGAGAAGGGGTATTTATGGGAAAACGAGGCGTAGATAAAATAGTAAAAAGAATAATTTCATTGTTTCTTATTATGATATTGGGGATTGATAGTTTTGGACAATATGTGCCAGCGGGCATGGGAACCGTATATGCGACGGAAAAAGAGACAGATTATGAGAATGGCAGTGAAGAGGCAGAAGAGGTAATCCGGGCGGCGGAAAAAGCTGCGGGAATCGAAGTGGAAGAAACTGAATCGGCAAAAGAAAACGAAGAGGAAACAAAACAAAATTCTGTTTCATTACAAAATTCAGACCCAAATGCGGATTACGAATGGAAGGATTTTTCTGTAAATGGAAATGTGCTTGAAGGAGATTATGCAAATAATGACGCCATCAGATTATCTAGCGATTTATTGATTAAGGGTTCTCTTTCCATAAATAATTCAATCGATTTAAATGGACATACGCTGACTGTAGAAGGAAATATAACCCAATATAAAGACTTTGTGATTGATGGGCAGTGTAATGTATATGGAAATTATCAATGTGTAGATGGAGACATTACATTCGAGAATGGATACATGCGTATTGCAGGTGATTTTAAGACGGAAAGCAGTTGCGATATACAGCTTACCATGGAACACGCACAAGATTATCTTCTTGTGGAAGGAGATATAACATTAATTCATTATAACAAATTGACAACAAATATTACAGACGGAACTATTGAATTGAAAGGCGATTTTACGCAAGAAGTCATGTTGGCTGGACAGAATATTCTGTATCCCGAGACGGATTTTTTGGCAGAAGGGAATAGTATGTTACTGCTTTCCGGGGAAGATATGCAGAATATTTATATTGCGAAGGAGACTTCCGGATTCGGAAATATTAAAGTGAAAACAGAAGGTTTGCCCACTGATGACGAAGGGAATTATCTTTTTGGCAATCGAATAATTGGGTTTAGTGGACAATGTAATTATGACAAATATGAGGATTATGGCTGTCCAACAACATATGGGTACGCAATTTTGAATCCGGAAAAGATGGATGAAAGTATTATTTATGGTTCCTGTTACTTTGAAGGGGAACCTTGGCATTTAAACAACAGATTGACGGTTATTGGTGATTTTATTCAGGCTGGAGATTTGTATTTAGAAAAAGGGGCATTGTTTGTATATGGTGATTATAGAATCCAGTCGATAGGGGAAAATGGCGAATATGGGGAGACAGAGGCAAAACTGGTGTCTCAAAATTATAGCACAAATTATATATACGGAGATTTTGTGACACAGTCGGTTACGGACCATACCGGATTGCTGACAAATGGAATATGGTATCTCTATGGCAATCTCTATCAGTATGGTAAATCTGCCAAAAATTTCGTTACAAGTGATAATATGTATATTTATCTCGACAGTATAACTTCGGTTGAGAAGCGGGAATTTCATATTGTCATGGATAATCCTATAGATAATATAATTAGTCATTTGCGCAGGTATGCATCTAATATTGATATTGTCATAGATAACGGGGCATGTATTTTAGAAAGTTATTTGCTTGGCTCATATACCGGTTATATTATTGTTAAAGGCGAGTTATCTTATGCCGATTATGCCGGAGATGTTAAAATAATGTCCGATACGAACATATTAAGTTCGCTTTATGTAGATGGAAATTTGTATATAGAGGCGGATGTGTCTGTTACAAATTCATTGCAAGTAGAGAAAGATATTATTGTAGAGAGGGGAGTTCTTACCGTCAACAATGCCAAAATATCAGCAGAAAGCATCTATTTTCAGGATGGAAGTGACAGTGCGCTTGTAATGGAAATGCAATACGGAAGTGTTTATTGCAAAGATTTTTATTATGGAAGTAATCGCAAATCAGGAAATTTAACCAATGGCAACATTCAATTTACTGGGAAATTTGATGTCAGGGATACGGGAACTCCAGACAGCTTTGTATGTTCTGGAGAACATATGGTTACTGCCACTGGAAACAGTAAGGATTTGGAAATTAACATTGATAATCCGGAATCTAATATAGAGACGCTAAGAATAAGCAGCAGTGAAGATGTCCGGATTACCGAACAGACGGTTATTCATAATCTGATATATGCAGGTCCCTACCATGTCTGGGAAGGAACAGAGGGTTATGTGTTGGAACAGGATGAAGTCTATGATGAGGACTTTATATTATCTGATGGTACGCTGGATTTAAATGGACACACGCTGACAATCAACGGCGATTTTAATGCGGGGCAGGGAAAAATATACATTCATGGCGGAAAGCTTGTAGTAAATGGTAATTTAAATTTGGTATATCGAAATTGGTGCAATGGAAGTCCGGAATATATGAACTCCAAGGCGGAGATTATCATGAATTATTTAAATGACCGAATTGATGTTGCAGGGGATCTGTATGCAAATTTATCTTCCGGCGGCCTTAAATATATGGATAAGGGTTCTATACATATATCTGGAAATGTGCGGTTTGAAGGTGTTATTGGGAAAGATTCCCGATATTGTGATACGGTTATGAATGGAGTGTCCTTGTATTTTGAGGGAGAAAAAGAACATGCTATTACTGCGGCTAACGATCATATTATTCTGGATGTTGGGAATTTTATGGCGTCAGACGCACAAAAAATTCAGTCAGAGATTACAGTAAGTGTTAACGGAATTTTACAACTGCCGGAGCAGTATCAATTTCCAGAGTTACAAATACAGAATTTGAATGATATACAGGGTAACACGATAAAAGGCAATATTGTTGCAAAAACTGCCATATTGAAAAAGGATATTTATGTGGATGGAGATTTAAATATTAGCAAGGAATCTGATCTTTGCGGATATAAGATTTATGCTGAAAAAATGACAGTTGACGGTGAATTATATCTTTCAGGCGGCGCTGTATGTGTTAAGGAATTATATATGAACAATAAGATTTACATGCAGGAAGCCGAGGATATGATTAATACAACAAATATGTATGTAAATCTTAGAACTAAAGATTCGGATTATATGACAGACGGTATTATATTGGTTACAGGTAATTTTACAGATAGTACAGAAAATATTAATGCATTCCTGCCTTCTGGTAATCATACATTTATATTTAGCGCACCGATGGAGAAAAAGGCAGTCCTAACGTTCAACAATACGGAAACTATGTTGAACCGCGCAGTATTTAAAAATGATATTGCCAATTATACAATTAACAGGGAAAAAAGTGAGATTGCAAGAGATGTTATATTCAGCAAAGAGGATACGGAAAAACCGGAAAAGCCCGAACCGGTAAAAATTTTGAAAAATAATGTTTACTATGTAGAACTGCAATGGGAAAAGGAAGAAGAGAATACAGAAATTGCATACTACATATTATATCGTGATGATGTAAGTCTGGGTAAATTTTACAAGGGATATTATTTAGATTTGGGCCTTTTGCCTCATACCACATATCATTATGCAGTGAGTGCGGTGGACTGGACTGGTAATGAATCCGAAAAAAGTGAAGAGTGCGTAGTAAATACTTATAGTGATAATAAGGTGCCGAAGTATAGTAAAGCGCCCAAAATTACGGGTGAAAGCGGAAAAGTTAATATTGATTGTACAGGGACATTCGAGGATGGAGAAAGTTACATTGACTATTATATTCTGGAGAAAGACGGCAGCGAGATTGCCCGGCTTACGGAAAGTGTTACCTTATCTTGCTATCCGTATGGTTCGAGGGAAAAAATAACGAAAAAAATCAGGGAAGGAAATCCTACTTATACAGAGGAAGGACTTGAATATGGAAAATTGTATACATACTGCCTTTATGCTGTGGACGCTGGAGGAAATAAATCAAAAGGATATACTATAAAAGTTGCAGGAAATTATAAACCACCGATTCCGACTGGATTTTATGCTGAGAGTAAAAACGGATATAATATTATATATTTTAACAAAAGCGGTGACGGAGAGTGTTCTTCATATATTTTGTATCGAAATGGGGAAGTCATAAGTCAATTTAGCAATGATAAAAGAGGAAGTTTCTATTATATTGATAAAGAGGTTAATCTTGGAGATGACTATACCTATTATATGCAATCAGAAAATATGTACAAGCTGAAAGGTGAACCGACACAAGAATGTGAAGTGACAACTGTAGGAGAGGAGATAGATCCTGTAATAGACAATATTCAGGCAAATATACCGGGAAATATTATTAATGAGAATCTGGAACTTCAGATAACGGCTTCGGACAATGGCGGGATAAAGCATATGCAGATTTATCTTGTACAACAGGGAGAAACTGAGAAAAAACAGATAGTAACCAATACCCCGGATACAGTCAAACTCTCTGAAACTATGCAGTATACACTGAATACATATAAACTGAAAGGGACTTATGATCTTCATATTATTGTAACGGATTACTGTGGGAACAAGACAGAGGAGATATTGACATATAAAATTAATATTGCCGGTTTGCCACCGGTTGAACTTATCCAGAAGAAATCCGGGACAACATCAGTTAGTCTGGCGTGGAAACAAGTAGAAGGTGCGGATTATTATTTAATTGAATGGAATATAAAAGGCGGAAAACAGTTGTATAGAACATCTAATACGAGTTACAAGATTAGTAATTTGCATTATAATATGGAATATTATTTCCGGGTTATTGCTTATGACAAGAATGGTGTCCGGGGACTGTCTTCAGAGGAAATGTTAATCAGTACATCGCCTGACACTACCGGACCTGTAATTACAGAGATATATGAGGATAACAGCGTAATTGCCACTAATACTGATTTGACAATAGGTTATTCTGACGATACAGGAGTAGAAAAGGTACGTGCTTATTATCGTAAATCCGGCGAAACAGAATGGTCTTTAATCAGGGAGATAACTGTGAAAAAAAATACTGGAAAAGTTACAATGTCATGGGAAAAAGATGGTTTAAATTCCGGTATCTATGAAGTGCGATATGAGGCGGAGGACTACAGTGGAAATGTAAGTGAAGAAGTGATTGGAACATATCAACTAGATTTGGATGGACCGAAAATTCGTAATCTGACGCTGACACCCGGCGATTGGAAGGTACGGCTTGATTGGGATGCTTTTCAGGATGCAGATTATAACATTTATAAACTGCAATATATTCCGGCAGAACAATATGATGAAGCTCCGGAAGAAAAGAGATCTCATTTGAATATGATTCTTTTGAATAGTGGAAAAGATAATACAAGCTACGAGTTTATGGTGTCTCCTCAGCAGGAATATGTCTATATATTATATGCTTATGACGTATATGGAAATGTGTCAACTGCTGTTGTGCGTGGAAAATCTAATGATAACGATATTTATCCGCCAGAAATTAATCCGCTTCCTGCCTTGTCCGTAGCACAGGATATAGAGTTTTATCTTTCTGCTCCAATATGTACGGATAACAATGGAATTGCCTCTTATGAGTGGAATATGGGGAATGGTGATATAGTACAGGGAGAAAAATGTACTTATACATATCACAAGGCGGGAACATATGAAGTGACCCTGACGGTAACAGACTTTAATGGTAATTCCAGTTCCAGAAAAACAACAATAACAGTGATGAAAAATGTCGGAATTGTAGACGTTACGGTTGTGTCCGGCAAAGAAAAGCTGTCGGAAGCAGCTGTAGTTGCAAACATAAATGGAAATCCATGTTACAGCAGTGAAGGTAATGCTACGAATAATCAGGGAATGTTGTCATTTTCAATGGCGGCTGGGACATATCGGTTTGCAGCATATAAGAAGGATTATCTGCCCGCAGAAGTAGAGGTTACTGTGGAACCGGGAAAAAGACAGGCAGTGACTATTAATCTGGAAAAGGGGGAGATTGTGACTGCCCAGTTCCAAACGCATGAAATGACAAAACAGCAGATGGAGGATGCAGGTATTGATACCTCATCAAATAAGAAAGTATACGAATATCAAGTAAAACTGAAATATGGCAAAGATAATGTAGATATGTTGGAATTTAACAGTGAAGAAAATCATGTAGAATATACTGTTCCAACCTATAATGGCAGTGGAAGTTCAAGCGGAAGCAGTGGGAGTACTGGAAGCAATACGAAAATTACGGTAGACAATGTGTCAGACGATCCATCAAAACCTATTTTTATTATTACTAAGACAGTAAGCGTTAGTATATCATGGCTTAAGAATATCTATCAGATAGACGTGACGATTAACAATGAGTCTGGCGAAGGATTTGATTTGGAAGAGTCGGAGGCGGTCTTGAATTTACCGGAGGGATTAGATTTTGCAGAGATGCAGTCGGATAAGAGCCAGAAAAAATGGAAAATCGGCACCATAAAGGGAGGAGAAAGTAAAACGCATACATGGTATGTAAGCGGCAGCCGGTCGGGGAGTTATCAACTGAAGTTAAATTTTAACGGGGTGTTGCAGCCATTTCAGACATATATTTCAAAAGTTCTTATTTCCGCTGAACGCCTGGAGGTAAAGGTTGGGGATGGCCTTCACTTGTATATATATCCGGAAGACAAAGCATATATTGGGGAAGCATATTATGTACAGTTTAAACTGGCCAATGAATCGGAAGAGGATTATCACTATGTAACAACGAATTTTCCTCCTTTTGAGAGTACAACTTCCAGCACCAGTATAAAAGTAATCAGAGATGTGGATGGAATAGAGACGAATACGACAATCTCTACCGACACCGGCATTAATTATTATTTAAGCGATAAAGCTAAGAAAAATGCCAATGTAATTCTTTGCTCCAAAGATAATATGACAGTAGAGACACTTAAGGCTGGAGAAAGTATATATGGAACTTATAAATTTTGGTTCAGCGGGGCGGGAGATGCAAGTACCGAGTATTATAAGCTGCTGGATGATTATGCAGAGACAGTTAATAGTAACGGCACTGATGTAAAGGTTACAATAAAGCCAATTACTGCTCATTTGACGAAAAAAATAATAAAGTTTAATAGTAAAAGAAGGAATAATGCAAACTCCTCCAATACAGCCGGAAACAATCAGAACAGTAATTCGGCACCCTATAGACCTAGTCCGCATCCCGCTCCACCCACTCACGACAGCACCCAGACCGTCAAGGATCCGGTCAATCTGATGACAGGCGCTTTTATGGCGGATCATGTGGTAGCGGCAGTAGCGGGCGCAGACAGGCTGGATTTCGCCCTGTCCTATAATTCTCTGTACACTGAAAAAGCCGGGGATTTGGGAAAAGGCTGGTATCACAATTATGAAAAGCGGATTGAGCAAAAGGGTTCTCTTCTTGCTTTTTACCAGAACCCCAGTGAGGTAATCTATTTTAGCGAGTCAGAGGACACAGCTAATGTTGTCTGCGGAACTGTAGAAGATAACACAGTGCTGTTGGAAGATGATGCCCAATTAGAGCGTACCTATTATCAGGATGGCGTGGAAGATTCCCGATACCGGATTACCAAAAATAAGGACGGATATGTGGCGGATGACGGAGAGGTAAAATATCTTTTTGATTTGGAAGGCTCCTTGACTGGTTATGTGAATGAAATCGGGCAGAAGCTGGTGGTTTCCAGAAGCGAGGACGGATTGGCAGTCACCGATCAGGCAACCGGAAAATCCATAACCGCCTTCTATAATGAGGAGGGAAGGATTACCAGCATCGTGGACGCCGCAGGACATAAAACGCAGTTAAGTTATAAGAATGACTGTATGACAACGCTTACCGGAAAAACCGGGGTAAAACTTTCTTACGAGTACGATAAACAGGGGCGTATCGTTAAGGGAATAGAAGGGGAGAAGACCGTCTATGTGGAAAATACTTATGACGAGGCAGGACGAGTGCTTACTCAGACAGCGAATGGCAAGGAGGAGGAAAAGACCACCTTTCAGTATGAGGAGCTTGAGGACGGGACCCTCTCTGTCACCATGACCAATGCAGACGGTACTACGGAGAAAGCGGTTTCAGACCGGTATGGACAGGGAATATCCTATGAAACTGCCATAGGCGGAAAGACAGAGTATAGCTATAATGAAAATGGTGACATGACAGCTTACCGTCAGCCCGATGGAACCGGTGCAGATTACACCTATGACAGTGCAGGAAATATCACAAAGGTTGTGGAAACCAATGGGAAGACCACCGTCTATGCCTATGACAGTGACAACCGGATTATCCGCATGACCTGTAACGACGGCACAGATATCCGGTATACCTATAATGGGGCGGGACAGGTGGAGACAGTCACCGGCAGCAACGGCCTGAAAGCCAGCTATACCTATAATGAGGACGGCCAGATTCTCACAGAGACTTCAGAATTGGGGACCATTAACTATACCTATGAGGATAATATGCTGCATGCCGTAACCGATTACAACGGCTCTGTCCATACCTTTGCTTATGATGCCAACGGCAATGTGGTGCAGTATGAGGATGCTTCAGGAACCGTAACGGATTACAAGGTGGATGTGTCCGGCAGGGTGACAGAGGAAAGCGTGGAGCTAGAGGATGGTCGCAGGGCAACGGTGACTTATACCTATGATGAATTTGGAAATATGCTGACTAAGACAGATGCAGAGGGCAATACCACCAGTTATGTTTATGATGAGGAAGACAGGCTTATAGAGGAAAAACGGCCGGATGGCAAAAGCTATACCTACTCCTATGATGTCAATGGCAACATAACAAAGATAACCTGTCCTGACGGAAAGACTGTGCTGGAATCCGTATATGATGCCGCAGGGAACGCCTTGTCTCTTAAGAACACCCTACAGGGTGTGCAGACTGCCAGCTACAGCGCAGGGAATCAGATTCTTTCCATGATGCAGAGTAACGGCGGGGAGATAAAATATACTTATTATGACAATGGCCTGTTAAAGAGTCAGACGGATGCCAATGGTAATACCACTACACTTATATATGATGAAGCCGGAAGGATCAGTAAAGTGACAGATGGTGCGGGAGCCACAACTACTTATGGGTACGACAAGGAGGGAAATCTAACTTCTGTAGAAAATGCACTGGGAAATTTTGTTCACTTGGAGTATAATCAGTACAGGCAGGTTATCCGTCAGACAGACGCCAACGGCAATGAGACCGCCTATGCCTATGATAAGGCAATGAATTGTATCCACGCAGAAGATGCGGCAGGCGGAGTGACTGAGTTTGCCTATGACGGTGCAGGGCGCATCCGTTCCATGACAAAGAAGGGAAATACCAGTACACAGGACGTCACCATGTCCATGGAATATGACAATCTTGGCAATGTAATCTCTGTAACCGATGGCGAGGGCAATACAAGACGGATGGAATATGACTTAAATTCCAACCTGACGGCTGTATATGACGCCAAAGGCGTCAAGACGGAAAGCTATGTCTATGATTGTCTGGGAAACTGTATAGAAATAAGCGACGCTTTTGGCAATGTGACAGAGAACAGCTATGACGATTTAGGCAACCTGGTGAAGCAGATGAATAAAGCAACCGGCAATGCAGTCGTTTATTCCTATGTGGGAGGCAGGTATCTTTCCTCCTCCACAGACTCTATGGGCAGTACCGCCAGTGCTACTTATGACAGCATGGGCAACCTTTCCACCCTTACCAATCCCAACGGCGGGGTGACAAGCTATAAGTATGACCTAAATTCCAACCTGACGGATGAAATTATCGGGGAAGACTACCATATCCGGTATACCTACAATGCACAGAACTTAGCAGCCACCAAGACCAACAGCCGGGACCAGCAGGCAGTCTATGAGTATGACGCTCTTGGGCGGATTACGAAGCAGACGGACGAGGCCGGTGTAATCGAGTATACCTACGATGGTAATGATAATGTGCTGACGGTTACGGAGACCACAGGGGATACGGTCAACACCATTACCAGAACCTATGACGGACTGAACCGGGTAACGTCATATGAGGACGCCAAAGGGAATAAAATAAAGTATGAATACGATAAGCTGGGCAACCTTGTCCTCCTGACCTATCCGGATGGCAGAGAGGTGCATTACACTTACGATAAGAACAGCAATGTCAAGACAGTTACCGACTGGGAGGGCAGGGTCACCACATACACTTATGATGTAAACGGAAGACTGGTTAAGACAGAGCGGGCAAATAAGACGGTAGAGACGAGAACTTACGATAAGGCAGGCCGCCTTATCCGGATACTGGACAAATGTGGGGATACAACCGTCAACCAACAGGATTATACCTATGATGCGGCTGGTAATATCACAGAGGTAAAGCACCTATATGAGGGCAAACTGGATTTTACCGGCGTTACATCCGCCAAGATGACTTATGACAAGAATAACCGTCTTCTCACCTATAACGGGGAAAAAATAGAATACGACAAAGACGGCAACATGACCTATGGCCCGTTGCAGGGGAAGATGACCAGGTTTGAATTTGACTGCCGTAACCGTCTGATCAAGGCAGGAGATACCACCTATGCCTATGATGCAGAGAATAATCGGACTGCGGTAACCACCGGAACAACAAGAACGGAGTATGTTGTCAACACCCAGCCGGAGTTAAGCCAGGTATTGCAGAGTACGACTATTAACGGAAGCAGGAAAGAGGTTACATATTATTTCTATGGCAAAGGTCTGATTGCACAGGATAGTGAAGAAAGCGGATATTTAACTTACCACTTCAATAATGTGGGAAGCACCATGGCGGTAACGGATGAGAGCGGAACGGTGAAGTATGCTTATCAATACAGCCCATATGGTGAATTGTTGGAGGGTGAATACAGCGATACCATTCCATTCCTGTATAACGGACAATACGGCGTAACTACAGATGCCAACGGTCTCTACTACATGAGAGCTCGCTACTACAATGTGGATATTAAGCGGTTTATCAATCAGGATGTGCTGATGGGTACATTGGAGAGGATAAGCAGCTTGAACCGGTATGCTTATGTGGAGGGGAATCCGGTAAGTTATCTGGATCCGTTTGGGCTTGCGAAAAGTATATATGATGATGCATATGATTGGTTACAGATGGCAGAGAATTTATCTCTAGGGATAAATACGGCATTTGATTTACTAGGTTTAGGTATGATTAAAGGTGGATTTGAGATGGGAGAATTAGGAACTGTATTTTTAATTATAGAAATAATTCCCCTTGTTGCTGTATATGGTGCAGAACTTGGTGTTGCTATTGGCCGGGCATGGGAAGGCATACTTGAGAATGACTATGCAAAAGTAGATTCAAGTTATGAAATGATGGGGGAGGTAACGAAGGAATTTTTGAATACACTATCTACCATTGCCCTTGACCAAATCACCGATACTCCTGTATATGGGCTGTTGTCGGATTTAATAACCATTGCTAAAAAGTTCAGTGATAAATATATAGGAGGGTAGGAAAATATGAATATACATATAATAGAAGTTTGTATTGATGCAGTTATAATGGTGCTTTTCTTTTATATAACTATGAATCCTTTTACGGTTATGATAGTTTACTCTTTTTTTGATTCTCT
>CANQMR010000005.1 GCA_947625015.1 uncultured Lachnospiraceae bacterium
TATAACATTTAGGATGTGTTTTTGCATTTCTTATTTTAGACTACAACTGTCTCTCAGAAAAAATGGGGAAAGTCAAAGTATTTTGCTGATTTCCTTCGCAATTTTCGGGGCAAAACTCTATTTTATTAAGGTATGTTTCTGGATATTCCTTCCAAACCGGTTTATCCCAACTGGGCCGCTGCCACCTCTTTTGCCTTTGCAATGGCGTCCTTGATTCCGGCAGGATTCTTGCCGCCGGCCTGCGCCATATTCGGCCGTCCGCCGCCTCCACCGCCGACTAACGGCGCAATCTCTTTAATCAGGTTCCCCGCATGGGCGCCCTGCTTTACCGCCCCTTCCGTCGCCATGGCAATCAAATTTACTTTTCCGCCATTGGCAGAGGCAATCACCACAATTCCTTCGGATACCTTTTCCTTTAACTGGTCGCCTAAATCCCTTAAGCCGTTCATATCCACGCCTTCCACATCCGTAGCAATCACATGGAATCCGTTGACCTCCTGCATATCAGAGGACACGTCGCCTAACGCCTCATTGGCCAGCTTAGCCTTCAGGGATTCATTTTCTGAGGAAAGCTCCTTAAGCTGCGACAAAGTGTGGGTAATCTTATCGACAAGCTGTTCCGGCGATGCCTTTAAAAGTCCCGCCGCCTCCTTTAACCGGTTCTCGATATCCCGGTAGTAGGCAAATACGCCGTCACCGGTCAATGCTTCAATACGCCTTACACCGCTGGCAATTCCGGTCTCGGAAATAATCTTAAACGCAGAAATCACGCCCGTATTCTTGACATGGGTACCGCCGCATAGCTCGATAGAGAAATCCGACATGCTGACTACCCGGACAACATCGCCGTATTTCTCGCCAAACAAAGCCATGGCGCCGGTCTTTTTGGCCTCTTCAATCGGCATTTCCTGAATCTTAACCGGCAGCGCCGCCATAATCTGCTCATTAACTAACTTCTCTACCTTAGACAGTTCTTCCTCGGTCATCGGGGAAAAATGTGAAAAATCAAACCGCAGACGGTTCGGCGTGACAAGGGAGCCCTTCTGCTCCACATGGTTGCCGAGAACCAGTTTTAACGCTTTCTGTAACAGGTGGGTCGCGCTGTGGTTCTTACAGGTATCCGCCCTTCCTTCCGCATCAATCTGGAGGTCTACGCTGTCGCCGGTCTTAAACATTCCCTTAGTCACAACGCCCACATGGCCGTATTTGCCGCCGGTAAGCTTAATGGTATCCTTTACCACAAACTCTGCATCCTTGGTGGTAATGACGCCGGTATCGCCCTGCTGGCCGCCCATGGTGGCATAAAATGGGGTTTCTTTCACAAATAAAGTTGCCTCGTCTCCTTCCGCCACCGCTTCCACAATCGCTTCCGCTGTTGTGAGGACGGTAATCTCCGAAGTGCAGTGATCCGTATCATAACCCACAAATTCCGTCGTAACTGCCGGGTCGATGTCGTCATAGACCGTTGCATCCGCACCCATATAATTGGTGGTCTTTCTGGCTGTACGGGCTTTTACCCGCTGTTCCTCCATACAGGCTGTAAATCCGGCCTCGTCATAACCTAAGCCCTTTTCTTCCAAAATCTCCTTCGTCAAATCCACAGGGAAACCAAAGGTATCGTAAAGTTTAAATACATCTGCGCCGGATAATGTCTTTTCGTTCTTTTCCACAAGCCGGGCTTCCATATCGGACAAAATGGCAAGTCCTTGGTCAATCGTCTTATTAAACTGGTTCTCCTCCTGCGTCAGCACCCGGAAAATGAACTCTTTCTTCTCCTCCAACTCCGGATACCCATCTTTTGAACCGGCAATTACCGTCTCGCTCAGCCCGGCAAGAAAAGTGCCTTCAATGCCTAAAAGCCTGCCATGCCTTGCCGCCCGCCGGATTAAGCGGCGGAGCACATAGCCCCTGCCCTCGTTAGACGGCATAATACCGTCGGAAATCATAAAGGTGGAGGAGCGGATATGGTCCGTAATCAGACGAATCGACACATCCTTATTGGCGTCCTCATGGTAGACTGCGCCCGCAAACTCACATACTTTATTCCGCAGGGCTTCAAGGGTATCCACATCAAAAATGGAATCCACATCCTGAACCACTGTTGCCAGACGCTCTAATCCCATACCGGTATCAATATTTTTATTTTCCAGTTCTGTATAATTGCCATGGCCGTCATTGTCAAACTGGGTAAATACATTGTTCCAAATCTCAATGTAGCGGTCGCAGTCACAGCCCACCTGGCAGTCCGGCTTGCCGCAGCCGTACTTTTCTCCCCGGTCATAGTAAATCTCTGAACAGGGACCGCATGGACCGGAGCCATGCTCCCAGAAATTATCTTCCTTGCCGAAACGGTAAATCCGTTCCTTTGCAATGCCGATATCCTTATTCCAGATATCAAAAGCCTCGTCATCTTCCACATACACAGAAGGATAGAGCCTGTCCGGGTCCATCTCAAGCACTTCCGTCAAAAACTCCCAGGACCAGGCAATGGCCTCCTTCTTAAAATAATCCCCAAAAGAAAAATTGCCCAGCATCTCAAAAAAAGTGCCATGGCGGGCTGTCTTTCCCACATTTTCAATATCCCCGGTGCGGATACACTTCTGGCAGGTTGTCACCCGCTTACAGGGCGGAATCTCCTGTCCTGTAAAATATGGCTTCAAAGGCGCCATACCTGCGTTAATCAGAAGCAATGAATTATCATTATGAGGAACTAAGGAAAAACTGTTCATCTTAAGATGTCCCTTGCTCTCAAAAAAATCAAGATACATTTTTCTAAGCTCATTTAAACCGTATTTTTTCACAACCATATCTCCCTTCCGACAGCTATCTTACGCTTCTTTTTGACTCTCCGCTTCTTCAGCCGCCTGTCTGGATAGTTTGTTCTTCTTATACTTTGCCCCAAGGATTACTCCCGCCACTGCAACAGCGCCTAAAATCACAAACTTGAATAAATACGTTAAAAATTCACCTGCTAATGCTTCCATTTTTACATCCTCCATTACATAAAATATCTATTGATCACTACTTAACCCTGCGGATTGGTCAGGGTTCGGTAAAAACAATTCGGGTTTCCGGTATGGCACGCCGCTCCTACCTGAGCCACCAACGCCAGTATCGTATCCTTGTCGCAGTCAATGCGAAGCTCCTTCACATACTGTAAATGGCCGCTTTCTTCTCCCTTTTTCCAGAGCTTATTCCGGCTTCTGGAATAATAAGTCATAAAACCGGTTTCCAACGTTTTATAAAAGGATTCCCGGTTCATATAGGCCATCATCAGAACCTCTTTGGTTCTGTAATCCTGCGTAATACAGGGAATCAGCCCGTTGGCGTCTACGCGAAAGGTATCAAAATCCATGGTGCTTTCAAAAGATTTTGCGGTTAATTCTTCATTTTCTGACTGCCGTTCCATAGTTCTCCTCCAAAACCTCATTGTCTTCCGGCAAAAATTACGGCCGCCGGTCAAAAACTGCCATTACAGGGTTCCCTTGGTGGACAACACTGTCTCCTTCATCCGGGAATCTATCTGGGTTGCCTCGTCTAACGCCTTGGCAAACGCCTTAAATGCCGCTTCAATAATGTGATGGTTATTATTGCCGGAAAACTGCTTTAAATGCAGGTTCATTCCTGCGCTGTAGGAAACCGCATAGAAAAATTCCCGAACCATCTCTGTATCAAAGTATCCCACCTGGTCAACGGTTAAATCCATATCATAGGAAAAATAGGGTCTGCCGGACAAATCAACGGCGCACAGCACTAAGCTTTCATCCATGGGAAGAAATCTCTGTCCATAACGCCTGATTCCCTTCTTATCCCCCACTGCCTTCTTAATTGCCTCGCCAAGTACAATGCCTGTGTCCTCAATCGTATGGTGGGAATCCACATACAAATCCCCTTTTACCAAAAGTTTCAAGTCAAAAAAACCATGTCTGGCAAAGGAATTTAACATATGGTCAAAAAAACCAATTCCTGTATCAATCTTGGTCTTGCCGCTGCCGTCTAAATGCAGCTCCAATTTAATCTCTGTCTCATTTGTCTTTCTCTCAACATAAGCAATCCGTTCCGCCATATTCCTCTCCTCACATTATTCTCACTATAGGTATTTTCGAAACGCATCTGTTTTCATGCATGTTATTGTAGCATATTATTCCATAAAATACCACATAAAAACTGATTCAAGGGGTTGTGTATCATTTTTTCTTTTTCAGTCTTACCCGGTTCTCCTCCACAGAAAGCCCCTGAATGCTGCGAAGGAAGCTGGAAAACCGGCTGAACCCATAATCGTGTAGGTCAAAGCCCCTGTGTTCTTCTTTCAGCTTATCATTGATAATGGAGAGATTGTCAATGACTCCGTTATTTCCCTTGATGATTGCAACGACCTCGTCTTTAATCGCATTCATCTCAATGGAGGACTCTCCCTTCTTTACATAATAGTGATTGTTCTCCCGGCTGATGTCAAAGCCCGGCATCTCCTCGCTGATTAATACGCTTAATTTGGAATAACCGTAATTGCGCACATCAAAATCCGGATAACGCTCGCTAAGCCTCCTGCCAATGGCGCCTAAATCCACCCTTCCCTTGCTGGATTCATTAATCATGGAGAGTATGGATTTCTCCAAATCCTGAATACTGGTCACATAATTCTGTTCGCTGTCGTCATGGACACTGTTCGCCATAAGGCCGCTGTTTTCCTTATCCGACTCCCCGATTAAATTCAGATGGATAAAACGGTTACAGGCTCTTGTCAGGGCCGGGGGCGTCTTGGACTCTCCCATGCCGATGACATACTTGTTCTCTTCCCGGAGCCGCATGGCAAGCCTGG
The DNA here is from genome assembly GCA_947625015.1 of uncultured Lachnospiraceae bacterium. Taxonomy (GTDB): domain Bacteria; phylum Bacillota; class Clostridia; order Lachnospirales; family Lachnospiraceae; genus CAG-590. The sequence goes on from CANQMR010000005.1 coordinate 4,820, forward strand.
TAAAATCGCTGTCGCTGGTAACAAGGCAGAAACCCTCCACCTTATTCTGATACAGCAAATCCATGGCGTCAATGACCATGGCCATGTCTGTGCTGTTCTTGCCCGCAGTGTAGGAAAACTGCTGGATCGGAATAATGGAATACTCAAGAAGCGTTTCCTCCTTCCAGCCTATGCCCTTTGACCAGTTGCCGTATATTCTCCTACAGGAAGCAAATCCGTATTTTTCCAATTCTTCAAAGATAATCGGCGCATATTTTGCGCTGACATTTTCCGCGTCAATCAACACCGCAAACTGCATTTTTTCTTCCATGCTGCCGCCTCCTATGCTTTTTACTTCTCAAACCGCACCTGAATGGAATTAGCGTGGGCGGTAAGCTGCTCGCTTGCAGCAAAATCAATAATATCCTGATGAACCGGCGCTAAGGCTTCCTTTGAGTAATAAATAATGCTTGACTTTTTCACAAAATCATCCACGCTCAAAGGAGAGAAGAATTTGGCGGTTCCGTTGGTTGGCAGGACATGGTTGGGTCCGGCAAAATAATCGCCCAAAGGCTCGGAGCTGTATTCTCCGATAAAGATTGCGCCCGCATTTTGTATCTTCATCATGACCTCAAAAGGATTCTTTGTCACAATCTCCAAATGTTCGCTGGCAATGTCGTTAGCCGCCTCAATCGCAGTCTCCAAATCGTCAGCCACAAGGATATATCCGTAATTGTCAAGGGACTTTTTAATAATCTCGCTGCGGCTTAGCTTCGTTAAAAAGCCGGCAATCTCATCAGACACCTTCTGCGCCAGTTCCTTCGAGGTCGTAACCAAAATAGCGGAGGCCAGCTCGTCATGCTCTGCCTGGGACAATAAATCTGCCGCCACATACCGGGGATTGGCGGTCTCGTCTGCAAGCACTAAAATCTCTGACGGTCCTGCAATGGAGTCAATGCTGACATATCCGTATACCGCGCGCTTTGCCAGCGCCACAAAAATATTGCCCGGTCCCACGATTTTGTCTACTTTGGGCACAGACTGGGTGCCAAAGGCAAGGGCCGCAATGGCCTGAGCCCCGCCTGCCTTGTAGATTGCGTCTACTCCCGCCTCGTTGGCAGCCACTAAGGTTGTGGCATAGACCTTGCCCGACGCGTCGCAGGGAGTTGTCATAATCACCTTTTTCACTCCGGCCACCTTGGCCGGTACAATGTTCATCAGTACAGAGGAGGGATAAACCGCCTTGCCGCCCGGCACATATACGCCCACTGCCTGTAAGGGAGTTACCTTCTGCCCTAACATCGTACCCGTCTCAGTGGTGTCAAACCAGCTAAACTGTTTCTGTTTCTCGTGGTAGGTACGGATATTGACAAGCGCCTTCCTGATGACTTCCAATAAATGTTCGTCTACCTCCTGATAGGCTTCTTCAATCTCTTTCTTCGTCACCTGAATATTATCGGCGGTAATCTCCGCTTTATCAAATTTCTTTGTGTATTCAAATAACGCCCGGTCCCCGTTTGCCCTTACCTTGTCTACAATCTCCTGAACCGTATCCGCATATTCCGTATAATTATTGGGACTTCTCTTTAATAAATCATTTAATAAATTCTGTTTTGTCTCCTGCGTAAGCTTTACAATCCGCATTCTCTGTTCTCCTTTTTGCAAATTACTGCTCATAAAGCAGTGTCTTTAACTCTTTAACGATATTTAAAATCCGGTCCTGCTCCATCTTCAGGCTGACCTTATTCACCACCATACGGCAGGATAAGGGGCAAATCTCCTCTAACACTTCTAAGCCGTTCTCCTTAAGGGTGGTTCCCGTCTCCACGATATCCACGATTACATCAGACAAATCCACGATCGGCGCCAACTCCACAGAGCCGTTTAACTTGATAATCTCTACTGTCTGGTTCTTTTTGGTCTGAAAATAATTCTTGGCAATGTTGGGATATTTGCTGGCTACCCGGATAATCTCATTCCGCTGTAGAATATCTCTTGCTTCTGCCGGTCCGCAGACGCACATTCTGCACCTGCCAAAGCCTAAATCCAGCATCTCATATATATTGTCCCTGCCTTCCTCTAGCAGAGTATCCTTTCCCACTACGCCGATGTCCGCCGCGCCGTATTCCACATAGGTAGGCACATCGCCCGCCTTGGCGAGAAAAAAGCGCAGTTTCAGCTTCTCATTGGTAAATATCAATTTTCGTGTATCGGGGTCTTTCATCTCCTCGCAGGTAATCCCGATTTGTTCTAAATAGCTAAGCGTCGTTCTGGCAAGCCTGCCCTTGGCCAGCGCAAATGTAATATATCTCATTGTCGTCCTCTCTTAATTCCATAATTGGTTATTGGAAAACCGCATCTATCAAATGGCATCTTAGCAGTATGTGATGTCTTCCACCAAAGCCTGTCCTACCACGTCCGCCACAAAGTCATAGATTTTAACCTCTGTATTGCTAATCAAATAAAACATTCCGGAGAAATGGTGTTTCCTTCCGTACTGGGCGTAATCCTCAACCTCTTTCCGTCTGGATTTGCGGATTAATTCCACCCTGCGCCCCGACTTTCTTAACAGGTTGGCAAGCTGCACAGCCGCCTTCTGCTGGTCGATATCGTACAGGATAATGCTGTCGGAATTATCAATATTGATAATAATCCGCTGTCTGGAAATGGCAGTCATTAAATCGTCAATGTAAAAGGCAAACCCGATGGCCGGGGACGGCTTTCCATACTGGGCTAAAAGATTGTCATAACGCCCGCCCTTTACCACTGCATCACCTGTTCCGTAAGTATAGCCCCGGAAAATGATGCCTGAATAATATTCATAACGGCTGAGCAGGGAAAAGTCAAAGCTGATATACTGTTCATATCCGGAATACGACAATACCTTGGACACCTTTTCCAGTCTCCGGATAGCCTCTAAGGATACCGGATTCTTTACCAGCTTTCTGGCATTATTCAGCATATTCCTTCCGCCAAACAACTGGTCAAAGGATAGGAGGACATGCTTAACATCCTCTTCTAAGTCTAAGTCCCGAATCAGGGATTCCACGCCAAAGAAATTCCGGTTATGAATCAGCCGGTGCAGTTCTCCGGCAGTCTTTTCATCAATGCCTGCCTCCTTAATAATTCCCTTAAAGAAATCCACCTCGCCAATCTCAATTTGAAAATCTTTCATCCCTATAGCTAAGAAACAGTCAATCACCGTAGCAATAACTTCTGCATCCGCCGCGGAAGACGCGTCATTAATGAGTTCTGCGCCAAGCTGCGTCATCTCATTTAACTTGCCCTGATGGTTATGGGTGTTAAAAAAGGTATTCCCCTCATAGCAAAGGCGGATCGGCAAATCCTCATCCTCGTAATACTTCACTGCGCATCTTGCAATGCTGGGCGTAATATCCGGCCTTAAAACCAAAGTATTATTCTCCCGGTCAAAAAACTTATACATCTCATTAGACGCCGCCGAGCCTTTGTCCTGATTAAAGATATCAAAAAATTCAAAGGTAGGCGTCTGTATTTCGTTGTAGCCATGAAGGGCAAGGACGTCATTCATCTTTTCCAAAACCTTGCGTTTTCTCTTACATTCATTGCCGTAAATGTCCCTTACACCCTCCGGCGTGTGTAGTAACTTTTCCATACTCTGTAATCTCCATTCCTTATCGGGATCTTTCGTCTTAAGCGCCCTGTTGTCTCCGGCGTTGCTTATTGCCTTCTAATCTGCACTGCTTCTATATTTCTCGATATGCTTTTGAATCAGCTCTTCATCTTCAAAATAGTTAATCCGCATGGCGTTCTTCACAGCGTCTAACGTCTTTTCCGCCACCTGCCTAGCCACCTCGCTTCCTTTTTTCAGAATCTCATAGACATAGGCGATATCTTTTTCATACTCGTGCCTTCTGTTGCGGATAGGCTCTAATTCCTCCTGGATTACGCTGTTTAGGAACTTCTTTACTTTCACATCTCCAAGACCGCCTCTGGTATAATGAGCCTTTAACTCATCCAGATTCGCATACTCCGGAAGATAGCGTTCAAAATGTTCCGTCCTGCAAAATGCATCTAAATAAGTGAACACTGTATTGCCCTCTAACTTACCCGGATCTGTAATCTTAATGTGGTCCGGATCGGTATACATGCTCATCACTTTTTTCTTTATCTCCTCCGGCTCCTCAGAAAGATAAATGCAGTTGCCTAAGGATTTGCTCATCTTGGCCTTGCCGTCAATGCCCGGCAGCCGCTTGCAGGCCTCGTTGTCCGGCAGCAGAATGTCCGGATCGGTCAACGCTTCCCCATACACAGTATTAAACTTGTGGACAATCTCTTTGGTCTGTTCTAACATCGGCATCTGGTCCTCCCCGACAGGAACAGTGGTCGCCTGAAACGCCGTAATATCCGCCGCCTGGCTGATGGGATAGGTAAAAAAGCCAACGGGGATACTGGTTTCAAAATTACGCATCTTAATCTCTGTCTTAACCGTCGGATTTCTCTGCAATCGGGACACTGTAACCAGATTCATATAATAAAAGGTCAGTTCCGTAAGCTGGGGAATCTGGGACTGGATTAAAATTGTGGATTTTGCCGGGTCAATGCCGCAGGCCAGATAATCTAATGCCACCTCGATGATATTCTCCCGCACCTTATCCGGGTTATCCGCATTGTCGGTAAGTGCCTGCGCATCGGCAATCATAATATAGATTTTCTCATATTCACCGGAATTTTGCAATTCCACCCTCCGTTTTAATGAGCCGACATAATGTCCTACATGTAATCTTCCTGTCGGTCTGTCGCCGGTCAATATTATCTTTCCCATATCTATTCTCCTCATCATTTATTTCTATGCACCGCTTATCATAATCATATAGCGTCGTTATGTCCGGATAAACATACTAATTATACTATAAGTTTCCCAAAAAAGAAAGAGTGGCTTTTAATCAGGAACCGGTTGCGTTATCCCTTCTCTCCATAAGGTCCGTATTCAACGCCTCCAGATAGTGAACCAGCGCCGCCCCGGAACGGGTGACGAAATACTTTGGGTCCAGTTCCTCATATTTGAAATTCTTTGCATGTCCGTCCCGCTCAATCCGCTCCACATACTCTTTAAGCACCCTGAAAGGCAGATAATAAAAGACATTTCTCGCCGTAAAATGAACCAGCAAAAAGCTGACGCCGCCCTGTTTTTCAAAGTCCTCCATAAACCGGAGCTGATGGGCATGGATATTCTGCATGGGAAAGGTATCAGTGTGACATTCCTTTGCGTCAAAGCAGATGGGAACTGACTGCGCCACGCCGATGTAATCCACCGTAGAATCCTTTTCAAAATAGGCGAGGGTGATATGCCTCGTGGCCTTGTCAATCTCAATGGGCGTTATGGGCGTGGGAATCTTCTGCACCAGCGCTAAAGACTTTTCCCCATACACCTGATTGGTCATATTAATTAATTCTTCAAATCCGGAACCGCGAAGTCCTCTGGAATTCCATGTTGCCATATGATACTCCTTATTATCTCCTGAAACTCAACCGGAAGGGGGGCGCGCAGGACACCGCCGGAAAGGGTCTCCGGCAGTTCCCCGCTTTCAGGGAAAATAATCTCTCCCGCATGTAAAAGCTGATGCTTAAGGCCAAATTCCTTTTTCAATCTCCCGTTTATGTTCTTCCACCCATACTTGCCGTCCCCGATAATGGGATGTTCGACAGATTGAAGGTGGGCGCGGATCTGATGTGTTTTCCCCGTCACCAGCCTGACTTTTAACAGCGTAAACTCCATATCCTGAAACCGTCCTGTTGCAACCGGTTCATAATGCGTCTCAATCAATGCCGGTTTTGTGACGCCGGCGCTTTTTGCCTCTTCAATGGTCTCGTAAATAACGACCTGGTTGTGGCTTTCCTTTTTTGCCAGAAATCCCTTAATCCGGTCCGGTCCTTCCACCACACCGGACACAACGGTATAATAATACTTCTCAAGGCTCCGCTCCTTCAGCATCTTTGACAAAAGCTGCGAGCCCTTCAACGACATTCCTGCAAGGAGAATCCCGCTGGTATTCCGGTCTAAACGGTTGCAGACCGAAGGGGTAAATAAATGGTCTTCCCCTCTTTTTTGCCGGTAATAATCCACAATCTGCTCATTGATGGAATAATCCCCCGCCTGCGCCTTCTGGGATAACACGCCCACCGGCTTGTTGAGAATCAATATATCCCCGTCCTCATAGAGAATATCACCTTGCAAAGCGATATCTGTCTTAGCCTTCATATCCTTTTGAAAAGCTGCAATGGTATCGTCGGATAAATAAAGCTGGATGATATCTCCCTCCTGCACGATTTCATTGCCCGACGCCTTCTGGTGATTCCATTTGATATTTTTCTTGCGGAGCATTTTGTAGATAAAACTCTGGGGCGCCGCATCCAGATATTTTCCTAACAGCTTATTTAACCGCTGTCCCGCCTCCGCTTTGGTAATCTTAATCTCGCGCATACCTACCTCGCTGTCTTTGCGTTATTCTCACATCAGCTTTAACAAAAGGCTCTGGGGCAGCAGCCGGGCAGCCGCATATATCCCTTTCATGGGCAGGCCGTAAATGGAGATTTCCCTGCCTTCTTTGGCGTCCCGCAGCGCTTTTGCCACTACCGGTGCCGGTTTTGCCATTACCAGACGCTTTAAGGGCTTTGGCTTCATACCCTGATTGCAGATATCCAGAAATTCCGTATCAACCGGCCCCGGACAGACTGCCGTTACCCTTACGCCTTTCTTCTTAAGCTCCTCATTCAAGGCCCTTGAAAAACTCAATACAAACGCCTTAGAGGCAGCATATACCGCAAATTCCTTCTGGGGTAAAAATGCAGAGGCCGATGCTAACTGTATAATATGGCCGGGGTTCGTCATATACGGCAGCGCCATATGGGTAACCGCCACTAACGCCATGTCGTTCAATTCTACCATTCTCAATGCGTCCTGTCTGGTCATTCCGTCAAAATCTCCGGCTGTTCCCACCCCCGCCGCATTTACTAAAATCCGGACTCCGGGATTTGCCTGTATGAGAGCTTCCTCCAAACAATCAAGCTGATTCTCCTTACAGATATTCAACGGAAAAATCCGGACGGAGCAATTCTTTATCTCCTTTTCCAGTTCTTCTAACCGTTCTTTTCTTCTGGCAACCGCCCAGATTTCGTCGATTGTCCTTGTGTGCCGGTCAATCTGCCTTACAAACTCCCTCCCCATGCCGGAAGAAGCCCCTGTTACGATTGCAATTCTTTTCTGTTCCATTCATTTCCAACCTTCTATCATATGATATAACTATTTTCCTGCAATATAAACCGTCCTTCCGATGGCCTACATCCATCTCCACCCGGGAAGATATCTGTTTTTCACCGTACCGTTCGAAAGTTTCCCAAAGCCCAGGGAAAAGCCCTCCACGCAAATCAGGCAGATTCCCTCCTTACATTCCGTTTCCTCCTGCTTTGTCAGTTCAATGGTCTCCCCCTTCAGATATCGGATTACCCGCTCGTCCTCCGCCGGAAAGCTTACCATATTGGGAAATTCGCCGGCTTTTAAAAACATGGCCAACGCCTGGCTTGGCTCAAACCGTTTCTTCTTCATCTCCCCCATATACAGGCCGCACCGCAATATCCGCAGACCCTTTACCTCCGGCATATGCTCCGGTATGTAGAATACCCGGTCTCCCTGCGCATCCATGCGGGACAGGTCAAACGGATAGGAAAGGCTCTTGATAAACGCCTCCGCCTCGCTGCTTAGCTTGCAGCGGGAATATCCATACTCCGGCACAGAAACCGTTTTTTCTCCCGGCGCGCCGTCCTTTCCCGCCATCGCCACAAAATGCCCCTCCCCTTTTATGCGGTGGGGCCACAGCCTGCGGCAGCGGGACAAATCTTCGTTTCCGGTAAGCCCCCAATCCGGCCGCCCTTTGTCAAAGCCCGGATACATCGGCAGTTCCTCTAAATGCAAGGAATCGTCTAAGGACAGAAGGTACTCTATGGAGCGTTCATTTTCTTCTTTGGAAAAGGTACAGGTGGAATAGAGCAGCTTTCCGCCCGGCTTTAACATGGCGACAGCCTCCTTTAAAATGGAACGCTGTAACCCGACAAACAAATCAACCCCATTCTTCTCCCACGCCTTAATCATGCTGTTCTGCTTCCGGAACATGCCCTCCCCGGAGCAGGGAGCGTCAATCAGTATCTTATCAAAAAAGGCAGGAAAACGCCCCGCCAGTACATTGGGCGGCTCGCTCGTTACCAGTATATTGCCTGCGCCGAACAGCTCCAAATTCTTGAGCAGGGCCTTTGCCCTGGAATTGCTGATGTCATTGCTGACCAGCAGTCCGGTGCCCATAAGCTTTGCCGCTAACTCGGTGGATTTGCCTCCGGGGGCGGCGCAAAGGTCCAACACCCTGTCCCCCTCCTCCACCGGCAGCAGGCTTGCCGGCGTCATGGCAGAGGGCTCCTGAATATAATAAAGTCCGGCGTAATAGAAAGGATGCTTGGCAGGCTTGTCCTCCCTGTCATAATAAAAGCCGTTCGGACACCAGGGTACCGGCGTTAAGGGAAACGGGGAAATTGCCTTAAATTCCTTAGAAGACAGTTTTCTGGTATTCACCCGCAGCCCCTGGCTTGGTTCCTCTTTAAAAGAGGCCAGATATTTTTCATAATCCGGCCCCAACATTTCCTTCATTTTTGTTTCAAAAGCAAGTGGTAATTCCATATGGTATCCTACATAAGGCTCTGCGCCTTATAGCCCTCCGATATAATATCGAGCTGTTTGGAAAATCTCTCTAACTGCTCTAAATTCTCTGTCTGGTACACCTTGTAAAACTCATCCTGAATCTTTACAACCTCGCGCTTGCTGGCAACCTTGAACAAATTCTGGATATTGGTTAAGATATCCGCAACCAGCGTAGCCTTAATCTGGAAAATATTCTGGGCGTCCATAATCTCATCCCGGACAGAGCCCATCTCCTCATCTAAAGTAATGATTGCGTCGGAAGCCTTCAACAGCTTATCCTTAATATGCTGCGGCATATTGCCCTTGTACTTGTACTGCAAAGAATGTTCTATGGTGGCCCAGAAGTTCATGGCCAGCGTCCGAATCTGAATCTCTGCCTGAATCCGCTTGGTGCCGTCTAAGGTATATACATCATAATAGATAATCATATGATAGCTGCGATAGCCGCTTTCCTTCATATTGGTGATATAGTCCTTCTCCCGTACCACCTCCATATCCGTCCGGTTATGGATAATCTCCACCACCTTCTCAATGTCCTCCACAAACTGGCACATAATGCGGATTCCCGCCATATCCGAAATCCGGTCGTCTATCTCCTCAATCGAAATATTTTTCTTCTGCATTTTGTCCAGAATACTGGATATCTTTTTCACCCGCCCCGTCACCTGCTCAATCGGTGAATACAGGCCCGCATTGCGGTATTCCTCAATAATATGATTAAATTTCACTACCAGTTCTTCCACCGCCAAGCGGTATGGATCCAGTATCTCACGCCAAAGCTGAATCTCCATTTATTGTCACCCCATTTTTACTATGCTGCTAACACACAATTAAATATATTGTACCACAAGCCCCACAAAAAGAAAAGTATTACCTGCCGTCAATTTCCAACAAAAGAACTGAAAAAGAATCATTTCTTCTCTGCTTCCAGTAAATAGGAATATGGCGGTATGCTTTTCTCATTTCCCTCTCCGTCCCTTATATAGAGGCCAAAATGCAGATGTGTGGCAAACTTTCCCTTCGTTCCTTCCTCGCCCTCTCCCGAATTTCCCATAAAGCCCAAAAGCTCCCCGGCCTTTATCTCCTTCCCTGCCGCCAGCCCTGCGGCATAGGAATCCAAATGGGCGTAGTAATAATAGACCCCATGGGCCGAGGTAATCCCCACCCGCCAGCCTCCAAGATACAGCCAGCCCACATTGGTGACAACCCCGTCTGCTGCACTGATTACCGGAATCTCTCCCGGGGCATTTTTCCGGTCCATCATGTCGCACCCCTCATGGGAGCCGTTATCCCGATAGGCGCCGTAGGTATCTTCATAGCTGATTCTGTCCCGATAGGCAATGGGTATGGGAAAGCATTTCATCTCCTCTGCAATATACTGTTCCCCTGCCTGAAAGACTGCCCGGTTCCGGGAATTTTCCCCTGAAAGCCGGAGATTCAACTGTTGCAGGCCGTTTAAAATCACCGCCTGTAACATCAGCGCGGCAAACGTCCATATCCATCTATGCTTTCCAAGCATATACACCTCAACATAACCCTGTTAATTCACACTCAATCCTGCGGATAATATAATTCGCTTTCTCATAAATGGTAATCGGGTCCGCATTTACCTGATAAGTCCCGTTGACATACCGTATTTTTCCAGCCACCATGGTCATAATCACATTGTCAATGCTGCCGCTGTACACCAGATTGGCCTTTAAGTGGTTAAGCGGCTGCATATTTGGTTTCAGTAAATCAATGAGGACTAAGTCCGCCTCTTTTCCTTCGGCAATACAGTCGCAGGAATCAAGACCTAACAGCTTTGCGCCGTTTACGGCAGCCATGGTAAGCACAGCCTCCGGCGGCAGGGCGGACGCATCCTGATATTTAATCTTCTGCAAAGTGGAGGCTAAATACATTTCCTTAAAGAAATTCAGGCTGTTATTGCTTGCCGGTCCGTCTGTGCCAATGGCAACCAAAATCCCCTTCTCGACATACTCCTTTAAGGGCGCAATGCCGCTGGCCAGCTTCACATTAGAGGACGGGTTCGTCACTACATATATTCCCTTATCCTTTAAAATCTGCCGGTCAGCCTCCGTCGTATATATCATATGATGACCGGCTCCTCCATATTCAAATAATCCCAGGGAGTCCATCAGTTCCACAGGGGTTTTTCCATGACGGCCGATACACTCCGCCACCTCTTTTTCCGTCTCGCTGTTATGCATATACACCGGGGCCTGATAGCGGCGGCTTAAGTCCGCCACCCCTTCTAAGAGCTCCCTTGCGCAGCTGTATTCCGCATGAAAGCCCAGACGGTAGTCCACCAGCGGGTGGTATTGGTGATACGTGCGGTAATCCTGCTCTAAACTGTCAATACTGCCCTTTACGGCCTGTTTTTCCATACCTACGGCTGTTCCGGAAATCACCATGCGGTATCCCATATCCACAGCCGCCTTCGCCATCATCTCCGGATAGAAATACATCTCAAAGCTAGTGGTAATACCGCTCTTTAAATATTCTAAAATGGCTAACTGCATCAGGGTATAGATATCCTCCTCCCGGAGCTTTGCCTCCGCCGGAAATATCTTCTGCGTAAGCCACTCCTGCAAGGGAAGGTCGTCTGCAAAAGAGCGCAGAAAAGTCATGGGGCCATGGGCATGGCAGTTCTTAAAGCCCGGCATTAGGAGATTTCCCATGCAGTCAATCTGTTCGTCAAACGCCCCTCCCGGAGCGTCTTCCGCTTCCGCCCTGTACTCCCCGCGAATCACCCGCTCAATCAGATGGTCTTTTACCCAGACCTCGCCCTTGAAAATCTCCTGTTCCTCCCCCATTGTCAAAATTCTTGCTCCGTACAACCGAATCCGCATGCGCGCACCTCCTTTAACATATATTGCTTAGCAGCCTCTCACTGCACCTGACCGCATATTGATCCCGGCAAACCGATATGGCGTCTTTGCGCAAATTCTTTCTTACATCCTTGATATAGCTAACTTAACCAACGCCTGAAACTTCGGCGCCACTTCGTCCGCAGCCGCCTTCACTTCCTCATGCCTAAGCGGAACGGGACTGATTCCGGCGGCCAGATTGGAGATAAAGGAAACGCCGCAGACCTTCATCTGCATATGGCTTGCGGCCACTGCCTCCACAGCCGTACTCATGCCTACTGCCGAAGCCCCTAACCGCTTGCACATCTGCACCTCAGCCGGCGTCTCATAACTGGGTCCGGTAAGCTGGATATAGACGCCCTCCTTCATATCGATTCCGGTTTCTTTCGCTGCATTACGGATGATACCGCAAAGTTCCTCATCATATATCCGGCTCATATCCGGGAAACGCACCCCGAGAGAATCCTCATTTTCTCCTAATAAGGGATTGGGGACGAAACAGGAAATATGGTCTGTAATCAACATTAAATCCCCGCACTGAAACCCTTCTCCAATTCCTCCCGCCGCATTGGTTAAAAACAAAATCTCCGCCCCTAAGGCATGCATTAAACGGATTGGCAGCACTACCTCCTCCATGGCATACCCCTCATAGTAATGCACCCTTCCCTGCATAATCACCACAGGCGTCTTATCGATATATCCAAAGACAAACCGCCCCTTATGCCCGGCCACAGTGGACTGGGGAAATCCCTTTATTCCGGAATAATCGACAATCTCCTTCACTTCAATCTGCTCCGCCAGATCCCCAAGCCCGGATCCTAAGACCAGCGCCACCTTAGGAACAAAATCCGTTATGTCCCGTATCTGCCTAAGACAATCCGCAATCCGTTTTGCAACCTTTCCCATACCTGTTCTCCTTTTCAAAAAAACTTAGCATATGCCTTTTATGATTATAGCATATGCCAAGTATAATGAACATTGATTCTGTTATGATTTTCATTTTATTTGCGGTTTTCGTTATCCCAGAAATATACCACCACAGGATCCCCGATCTCAAAATTATTATAAATGGTCTCCGCCAAATCGTAGGGAAGATTCACACAGCCATGGGAACCGCTGTAATAATATATGCTGCCCCCATACTGGCTCCGCCAGCCCGCCGCATCATGAAGGCCGATGCCGCCGTTAAACTGAAGCCAGAAGGTAACGGGAGATTCGTACTCATACTCTGATGATGTCTGTTTAACCTTTACCTTTTTGCCCTTTTTCTTTTTGGTGACATATTTCGTGACCTGTACCCGCTCTCCCCGAAGCACAGTGGGGCTTTTTTTATCCTGAATGGCATAAAGGCCGATACAGGTGCCGTCGCCGGTGGCCTCCTTGCCGGATACACAGTCGCCCTCTGCAATTTTTTTGCCGTTCTTATAGGCAATCACCCGCTGTTCCGACAGATTCACCTCCACATAGGTCTTTCCAATATCATTTTCTCCCTGTAAAGTATATCCCTTACTTTCAAAGACTGCCTCCACCGTTGCGGATTTACCGGCGTTTAACGCCTTGTAAAGCGCGTCTGTCGTCTCCTGCTGGTTCATCTTGTAGCCAAAGGCAGAACCGAACACCTTCACCTTTTTGCTGCTAAAAGAGGTCGTGAAAGTGCGCTCGGTCTCCATGGTATCATATTCCTTGGCTAAAGACTCCACATACTTTTTCACCAGATTTTTGGAAACCTGATAATTTTCTCCCTTTTTCTCTAAAACCGTATTGTAAAGCTCCATGCCCGGCTCTAAGGTTAAGTCGTCTAACTTCAGCTTTATCACACTCTTTTCATAAGCACTTTTTGCCTCGTATTCCGCCTGTAACTCCTCGTCGGCTTCATAGACTGCCGGCAGCTTATAACAACCCGCCTCTTTAAGATTCAGGGCAGACTGCACCGTAGATAAGCTGTTTTCCACTGCCTTTTTAAAGGCCGCAGTATCAATGGTGCTGCCTAATACCTCTTTCACAATCTTAAATTTTCCGTCCTCTACCCCGACATAGGCGTCTTTTGGCGCAGCCATCAGTTTCTTATCAAGTATCTTCATGGAATCATACTGTGCATCTAAGGCTTTTTCATCCCATACCGCATCTGCGCCGACGGTATAATCATGATGCCCGAACATATTGACAAACCACAGATACGGCTGTTGTTGCCTGATACAATTATCCATCTCATCACGCAGGGTAATCTGCATGGAAATATCCTTACCGTTGATGGACACCTGCTTGCCGTCAATGGTGTCCATCGTCAGCGTATAATTGGTATAAAAATCATCCAGCTTTTGTTTGGTCTGTTCCTTACTCATATTGGAAGCTAACACGCCGTTTATTGCAACATCCGGATAAAAATGTCCGGAAAAATAGATATATCCGCCTGCATAGACAACCGCTAACAAAACGACTACCGTCAAAAGTATAATTCCGGCAATCTTTCTGCCCTTCCGGCTATCCTTCGGATCGTAATATCTGTCGTCTTTTTCCTTATCCTCGTCAGATGCAGCTTTCTCTTCATCTTTTGGAACGGTTGCTTCCTTTTCTTCTTTTTTGCTCGTTTCGGGCTTCTCGTCGGACTTGGCTTTCGCTCCGTCCTTTAAACCGGCTGCATCTTTTTCTTTCTTCTGGCCCGTTTCTTTCTTCTCGTCAGTCTTGGCTTTCTCTCCGTCCTTTGAGTCGGTTGTTTCTTTTTCTTCTTTTTTGCTCGTTTCCGGTTTATCATCAGTCTTGGCTTTCGCTCCGTCTTTTGAAGCGGCTGCATCCTTTTCTTTCTTCTCTTCGGATTTTGTTTTTTCACTGTCCTTTAAAGCGGTTGTTTCTTCTTCTTTCTTTTCTTCCGTTTCCGGCTTCTCGGCAGTCTTGGCTTTTTCGCTATCCTTTGAAGTGGCAGTTTTCTTTTCTTCCTCTCCATCCTTTGAGTCAGCGGTTTCCTTTTGGCTCTTTTCATCTGCTCCGGCAGTATCGTCAGCCTTCTTAAGCTCATCAAAATCTGTAATTTCCTGAGTAGGTTCAACAGATGTTCCCTTTGTTTCTTTCTCTTTTTCCTTTTTCTTCGTATCGTCCATTTCTACTCTCCTACACTGATTTCTGACAAAGCGTTACGGACACGATTTCCGGCAGGTTATTCACCCGGAATTTAAAGGTATGATTGCCCAGTCCACCGCTTAAAATCATATATCTATTATTATTTGTAAATAATCCCTTATCATACTTCGGAAAAAAACGAATCATGGGCGACAGAACGCCGCCTAAAAACGGCAGCCGTATCATTCCGCCATGCACATGTCCGGCAAAGGTAAGGTTTGCTCCCCAATCTGCATATTCCTTAAAATATTCCGGATTATGCGCCATAAAAATATGGTATCTGTCCGGTTCGCATTTTCCAAACAGGGAAGTGAGATAATCCTGCGGCATAGGCGCCTTACGTAACCGGCGGTATAGCTCCGGCGTCAGATTGAGTCCATACAAATAAACCGCCTCGCCGTCCCTTACAATCGTTTCCCGCTCATCTAAAAGCAGATGTACCTCCGGAGAAAGCCGGGCCTTTAAATCCTTCCACATGCTGCCATAGGTATCGGTATAAAGCATGGCCCGCAGTTCATGGTTTCCCAGACTGTAATAGACCGGCGCAATCTCACATAGAGCGTTCACCGTCCGGGCCGCAAATGCAACATCCGCCCCCGGCTTTCCGATTATCATATCTCCCGTTATCAATATGATGTCCGGCTTTAACTGCCTTATACTTTGAAAAAGCCTCTCATTCTCCCTGCCAAAGGACGCATTGTGTAAATCCGTTAAGTGCACAATATGATATCCGTCAAAGGCCGCCGGAATAAGAGAATCGGCAATCCGGTATTTCGTGACCGAAAGCCTCCGGTTTTCAAAATAGCTGATTAACAGCACGCAAACCAGACAAACAATAATTAGTATACTAAGAATTTCCAATATATTCAAGCAGAATTTCATTTGTAACTCCTTAAGGTTTAATAAATATTGATGAAACGTTTCCATATTTTGGCAAGGGCATGGTGGTATTTCTGCTGCTTAACAGTTTCCGCAGCAAGAATATCTACAGAACCTAACACCGTTTCTCCCTGGGTATACTGCATTTTGGCAAGCACTTCCCCCTTCTTTACGGGAGCCTGATTCTTTACGATAACCAGTTCTTTGGAAACTTCTCCCTCTCCGGCATTTCCCACAAAGACATAGGTAAAATCATTGGCTGCCTTCACCGCAGCCGTATCCTTTATCCCGCCTTCTATGGCAATCTCAGCGGTTCCCTCCAACACTTTATGATCCTGATATATTTTACAGCTTGCGAACCCATAATTCAACAATTTTTCCGCATCCGAATAGCGGATATCCTTGGTTTTGGAACCCATAACGACAGCAATCAGGGTAGTGCCGTTGCGGGTGGCCGTTGCAGACATGGAAAATCCTGCTGCTGAAGTATATCCCGTCTTCAAACCGTTGGCCCCCTCATACCGTTTCAGGAATTTGTTGGTATTGGCCAGACCAAATTCCGATTCACCCTTTTTGGTCTTATGGGTAATCGTATCCATCCAGATTGTGGTGTAATCAAGAACCTCCGGATGCTTTAGCAAAAGCTCCCTGGAAAGAATGGCGATATCCCTGGCGCTCATTAAATGTCCCTCCGCCTCTAAGCCGCAGGCATTGGCAAAACTGGAATTGTTCATGCCAAGCTGCCTTGCCCGCTCGTTCATCATCGCTACGAACGCTTCCTCGCTTCCGGCAACGGCCTCTCCAACAGCCACAGCCGCATCATTGGCGGAGGATACAATCATGCATTTTAACATATCCTGTACCGTCTGCGTCTCGCCCGTTTCCAGATATACCTGACTGCCTCCCATGCTGGCGGCATGCTCCGAAACCGTTATGGTTCCGTCAAGGCTCAGTTTTCCCGAATCAATAGCCTCAAAGGCCAAAAGCATGGTCATAATCTTGGTGACGGAGGCCGGTCTTCTGGCAGTATCCGCATCCTTTTCATACAACACCTGCCCGCTGTTAAGCTCCATCAGCAGGACGGAGGGCGACTCTATATCCAACACAGCGCCATTGTCCGCCGCAGGGTTTGTCTGCGCAGTTTCTGCTGTCTGCTCCTGCGTTGTTTCTGCCGTCCCCTCCTGTGTAGCTTCTGCCGTCTCCTTCTGTGTAGTTTCTGCTGCCTCCTGCGTTGTTTCTGCTGCCTCGCTGCCGTTTTCCGTCGCAAATGCAGAAGAAACCGGT
Organism: uncultured Lachnospiraceae bacterium; assembly: GCA_947625015.1. GTDB lineage: Bacteria > Bacillota > Clostridia > Lachnospirales > Lachnospiraceae > CAG-590. The sequence continues at coordinate 21,671 of CANQMR010000005.1, forward strand.
AAAAGGCACAACAGCATTACGATAACCATATAAATTGAAATTCTCTTTTTCACTGAAAACACCCATATTTTCTTTCTTACAGTTTATTAACAAATCTGCGGTTTTATTCTTTTTCCAGGTATTTTCAGGGCAACGGCAAAATCATATATATCTTGTCAGCATGAGCTTTGTCATTTTTCTGAACCGGACAGGTCCTCTTTCGTAATCACCTCGTAGACAATCCGGTTGTGGAAATCCTTTTTTTCCGACAGGTTATAGGCTTTCACAAACCTTGCCTTTGCCTCCCGCAGTCGCCCTTCGTCGTTAGCAAAAAGCACCGCCACCGGCTCCTCCGGCTTTACTGCATCCCCTAAATGCTTATACAGGCGGATTCCCACCGTCAGGTCAATCACATCCTCCTTGGTCTGTCGTCCGCCACCAAGAACTAAGGAAGCCATACCGATTTCCTGATTGTCGCAGGAAATGAGATAGGCATGGTCAAAGGGTTTTTCCTGCAAATCCCGGCCGTAGACCGTTTCCGAAAGCCCGGCCCTTTCAAAATTACCGGATTCCAGTTCCCCGGCGTCGCCTCCCTGGGCTTTTACAAACTCCTTAAATTTATCAAAAGCCTTGCCGGAGGAAATGCTTTCTGCAACCATTGCTTTTGCCTCATCGATTGCGGCCGCCTTCCCGGCGGCAATCAGCATATAGGCGGCAAGGGTTTCAGAAACCTCCATAAGCCTTCTCTCCCCTCTGCCCTTCAGACATTCCACAGCCTCCTCAACTTCTAATATATTTCCCACTGTATTTCCCAGCGGCTCATTCATATCCGTTATCACTGCGGTAGTGTTCCTTCCGGCCATGGCGCCAATGGCAACCATGGTCTTTGCCAGTCCCCTTGCCTCCTCCAATGTCTTCATAAAGGCGCCGGAACCGGTCTTTACATCGAGCACAATCGCATCTGCACCGGCAGCCAGTTTTTTGCTCATAATGCTTGCCGCAATCAGGGAAACATTGTCTACGGTTGCCGTCACATCCCGAAGGGCATAGATTTTCTTATCCGCCGGGGCAAGATTGGCAGTCTGTCCCACAATGGCAAGGCCAATGCGGTTGACCTGTTCCACAAACTGCCGCTCCGGCAGGGCAGTCTGAAACCCTTTGATACTCTCTAACTTGTCAATGGTTCCGCCTGTATGTCCAAGGCCCCTGCCGCTCATCTTGGCCACAGGCACGCCCAGACTGGCAAGAATGGGGCCGATGATTAAACTCGTCTTATCCCCCACGCCGCCTGTGGAATGTTTATCTACTTTAATCCCGTTAATGCCGGACAAGTCCAGCCGCTCCCCGCTGTCCGCCATGGCCATGGTAAGCCGGGTGGTCTCCTCCGGGTTCATCCCCTGAAAATAAACGGCCATTAAAAATGCGGCCATCTGATAGTCGGGAATCTCCCCTTTGGTATACCCGTCTACAAGATAACTAATCTCTTCTTTGGAAAGCGCCTTCCCATTGCGCTTTTTCATGATGATATCATATACATGCATAATCTATCTCCTCTTACAATTTATCTTTGAAACTAACGCCTATGGGCAGGGGGCCTACGCCAAAATTTTCCGCAATGGTTGCGCCGATGTCCGCAAAAGTATCGAGGACGCCCAGATTCACACCATGATCCATGCCCTTATGGTAGACAAGCACAGGAATATATTCCCTGGTGTGGTCCGTCCCCCGGAAAGTGGGATCACAGCCATGGTCCGCATTGATAATCAGCAAATCGTCCTTTTGCATTTTAGCAATCAGCCTGCTTAACCCTTTGTCAAAGGTTTCCAATCCCTGGGCGTAACCCTCCACATCACGCCTGTGTCCCCATGTGGAATCGAACTCTACCAGATTGGTAAATATCAGTCCCTCATGCTGGGTGTCCATGAAATCCATAGTCTTTTCCATGCCGTCAATATTGCTCTTGGTGTGGACGGTATCGCCAATGCCTGTTCCGCAGAAAATGTCATGGATTTTCCCCACGCCTGTTACCCTGTATCCCGCTTCTGTCAGATAACTTAACAGGTTGTCTTCGCTGGGTTTCAGGGAAAAGTCCCTGCGGTTCGGCGTACGGACATACTTGACGCCGTCTTTGACAAACGGTCTGGCAATGACTCTTGCCACAGCGTGTTCCCCGGTAAGCAGGTCTCTGGCCGTCTCACAAATCCGGTAAAGCCTGTCAATGGGAATGACATCTTCGTGGGCCGCAATCTGAAATACGGAATCCGCAGAGGTATAGACAATGGGATATCCGGTCTTCATATGCTCGTTTCCCAGTTCGTTGATAATCTGGGTTCCGCTGGCTACAATATTGCCAAGATAGCCCTTACAGCCCGTACGCCTGACAAATTCCTCCATCAGTTCCTCCGGGAATCCCAACGGATAGGTGGGAAAGGGCTGTCTCGTCTCTATCCCGGTCATCTCCCAGTGCCCTGTCGTGGTGTCCTTTCCCTTTGATAATTCCCTGGCTTTCCCATAGGCGCCTATGGGAATCATGTCCGTCTTTGGCAGGGTCGTTCCGTCAATGGAAAACAGCCCTAACTTTTCCATGTTGGGAACCTGAAGCTGTCCACGCTCCTTTAATATATTGCCTAAGGTATCCGCCCCCACATCCCCGAAACAGTCTGCGTCCGGCGCTTCTCCAATTCCCACACTGTCCAATATAATCCAAATCACCCGTTTATACATGATATCTCCTCCATTCCGTAATCATTTCCCTATATTAATAGAATTTTACCATTTTTTACGGGATTTTACTACCAAAAAATGAATGGCGCACCGGTTTGCGAATTTTGAAATTTTTAAATGTTTGAGTGAATTAAATGTGAATTAAAGCTGAATTAAATTCCGAAAAATACTTGCAGATGATAAGACATTATGGTATTGTGAACATAAAGAAGGGCATCTGCGTCAACAGATACCCTACAGGAGCTACCGATAGACGGTTAGCCCGATTCATTTTGGCAGAAATAGCCGCCTCATTTTATCAGGTCAGGGGCGGCTATTTTTCTGTCTTGTTATGATCTTTACCAAAAGAGTATCCTATACCAAAGCAAGTCAAACCGAAGCTTAACGCTGCCATCAGGTTTAAAATATCCATAGGCAACCCCTCCTTTCCCAGATTCCGTTTCCGGTTTCTATGTAATCGGAGGTACCGCTTTCGCTAGAAGCGTTTTCGGAATCGTTCCCGGCACCTTCCTCAGAAAAGCTCGCTGAAATGGTTACATTCTTTTCGGGCATATTGAAGGTGAATCGGTTGTCTGTGGTGTTTTTCTTTGCCAGTACCTTGCCGGTATCGGTATTCGTTACCTTAAACTGGCTGACAAGATAGCCCTTATCCGGCCTCAGTGTCACATCCACTTTGTCGTTTTTGTTGAACTTCCTGCTATTGCCGTCACCACCGGTAAAGACGATAGTGCCATGCTCCGCAGGGCTGATGGCAGCCGTATAAGCGGTTTGCTGTGCTTCCGTTGCCGTTGTCTCCGCCGCTAATGCGGTGATGTTGGTCGGTATGCACATAATAACCGCCATGATTAACGCTGTCAGTCTGATTAGTTTGTGTTTCATTTCTCTTAATCCCTTTCTTTAAATTATTTACCGCAGAAAAAAAACATTCTGCTGCATACATTTAAAATGGTAGAAAGGTGCAAAGTTGTTGCAAAAAACCAAAAAAAAATAAAAAAAACTTGCATGAACGGCGAAAAAATAAGCCTGTCAAGGCGGGGAACGCCCTGTCAAACAGGCATATCTTATAAGAAATACCGGACCATAAAAAATCCCCTATCGGATAAACCGATAGAGGATTTTCTGTTACAGCAAATATCTGTTACTCGTAAATCAGACCTAAGAAGTCAAACTCGTCTCCTAATCCAGAGGATGTCGGGAAATTCTGTTTGCCGGGGCCGCTACTGGAACCGGTTGTTCCACATGAAACCCACTGTTTCAAGATATCAGTTTCAGATGGATTATAATACATATAGCATACATGGGAGCCGTATCCTTCTACCCTAAACTGCTTGTATCTTGGAGCATATACGTTGAGTCCGTTTTTCAGCGGAAGGATCAACTCAGGTCTATACCGAGGATCAATTGGTATGTATGCAGTATCTTGTACCAGCATCTTCACGCCCGGACAATAGTATCTGGAAAGTGACATTCCTAAAATCGTGCCATACTGACAACCAAAGTAATTAAAAGTGAGTACCTGCCACAAACTAAATGCCATCGGAGTAATGTTTCCATTTTGGACACAATCAGACGAGTACCAATTATAGCCCAGAAAATCTTTAAATACAATGTCAGGTCCTTGTGTCAGCAAGTCCTGCAAATATTCCTCACCGCCGTAATCCCTGAACAGCTTAATAGAGTTGTTGATGCAGGCCGGTTTTACCCTTGTCGTGCTTGCCAGTGTTTCTCCAGCGTACTGCAATGTGACTGTATAGCTTCCGGCTACCTTGTGCGGCACCGTTTCCTCGTCAACAGTGAAGAAATGCGGCAAACCGTTTTTACTCATGTATACATCTGCGATTGCATTGGCGTAACTCGGTACAGAATAGATGGTTTGCTCTGATATATCGCTGGTTCCCAGCCAATCCCACAACTCTGCGGAACCGAAAGAAAGGGATACTTTGGAATAATCAATGGCAACGGTATCGTCAATGAACGCATATACCCCTTTTTTTCCTGACTGGCTCAAACGCATCAAATATACCTTAAACATTGTCTGTACGCCTTTTCCCTGTTCGTCCGCATAGGTATGCACGTCAAACACCTGACCGCCTGCCTTGACGATTTTGGAAGTTGCCCCAGCCGGTAGTTCGTGCTTGCACTTGTACTTCGCCAGTTCGTCCTCTTCCTCTTCGTCATCTTTGGAAGCTTTCTTTGTTTTGACCTTCTTCTTGCTGCTCCATGCTGTCCACTTGCTTTTCACCTTCACCCGCATCTGAATGTAATAGGTTGTATTCGCTTTCACCTTCCCGCTCTTAATTGTGAATTGATAACTGCCTTTCTTAGCGGTGGATTTGCTGAATTTGTAGGTTCTGGCTGACTTCATGTTCTTCTTGGTTGCTACCTTAATCTGTACATTTTTGAAAGAAGACTTCTTCTTGTTGCTGACAGACCATTTAACGGTAACGCCCTTGGAAGAAACGGAAGTTTTCAGTGTACATTTATTGGAGGCAGAGCTGCCGAATTGTCTGATACTTTCTGCCGCCTGCGACTGGTTAATGCCGGTGATGATTGTTCCGGAGGCTCGTACTGATTTTGCAGGCTGTAAGAAGTTTCCCAAAAGAGCAACTAATACTATTGCTGTTGTAATAATTGAAACTTTAATTTTCATAATAAATTCCTCCTTTACTTTAAAAGTTTTATTACAACTTTAATAAGGATATAGCATATTCGCACATAAAAAGTTTTTGCTAAATTTTCCCATTATGTTTCTATGTATAAAGTATACACCAAAGGAACATATTTCGTCAAAGGGAAAAGAAACGGAGGGCAAAAAAGAAATGACAAGTCCATGTGACACAAGGAACGAATCCCCCAACCGTATTGCCGTACAGTTGAGGGATTCTTCTTTTCTTTTATACTGGCAAAGCACCCAGTAGGTTAGTTGTTGTCTTTGTGGTCACTGTCTAACCATTTGATGATGTAGTGGAATCATCCAAAATTCCTTCTCCTAAACCGCTGGTATCCATCTGCTTTTGATTTTCCGCATCCATTTCAGGGAAATCAAAAGGGCTACGGGTATCAGAATTACTTTCCTGACTATCCACATCTCCATTTTCAAAGACAGGAAGCGTATCGTTTGCCGCAGAGTTCTGGGGATTCCCCGCTCCGACAACATTTTGCGCCTTCGGCTGTCTATAGGCGGATATAATCGGAACCAATACCACTGCCGCGCTGATAAATGCAAGAATCAAACCAATTATGAGCATAGTCGGACCGGAACTGTAATCCTCGCATTGAATATAATAACTGAGGGCCGTTTTTGCTATCTCATCTTCCGTAAAGCCCATATCTGCCATATAGTCATGCATATATCCTTTTGTTTCGCTGTCCATGCCGATAACCCGGCCTTTAAAATGTACGGCGGAAGGCATACCGCCGCCGCTCATATAATCAAAGGAATCCGCTGTCTGGGTATCTAACTGGTCCTGCATATCTACGGTGTTATTTAAAAATCCCATATATTCCGCATCTCCTACCGGAATCAGATATGTATATCTGGAATTTCCCGTTTTTACCCCGTTTCTTGTAGTGTAATTTTCCGCAAAGGGACCTAAATTAACATAGAGATCCCCCTCAACAATCAGATTTTTCTTTACCTCTTCTGCTTTTAATACCGCAAAATCCACCGGCGTCTTATGTCCCCGGGCTGTATCAGTGGCTCCTGTACAAATCAAAATGACGCCGACAACAAACAGTACGCCAAAAAGTCTTTTTACTCTTCCGTTCATCCTTCTCTCCCTCTCATATTCTATATAGGAATTGGCGTTTTGCGAAACGCTTATCAACCTGTGTTATTCTATGCAAAACAATTACCTATAACAGCTCTGCTATCTCCAAAAGCAGACGCTCGGATTTTTCCCAGCCCAAGCATGGATCCGTAATGGATTTGCCGTAGCAGCCGCCGCCTACCGGCTGGTTGCCATCTTCAATATAGCTTTCTACCATGACGCCTTTTACCAGCTTGGCAATCTCATTGCTGTGGCGCATACTGTGCAGAATCTCCTTCACGATACGGGGCTGCTCGTTCCATTTCTTGCCGGAATTATTATGGTTGGCGTCTACAATGACTGCCGGATTCTTGAGCGTGGAAAACTTCTCGTACGCCTCATGCAGCAAAATTAAATCCTCGTAATGATAATTGGGAACCGATACTCCATGACGGTTCAGGGAACCCCTTAAAATACAATGCGTAAGCGGGTTGCCGTCAGACTTTACCTCCCAGCCTGCGGTCATAAAGGTATGTTTGGACTGGCCTGCAATACAGGAGTTCATCATAACAGAATAATCTCCTGAGGTTGGATTCTTCATGCCGACCGGCACATCAATACCGGAGGCAATCAGGCGGTGGGACTGGTTCTCAACGGAACGGGCGCCCACTGCAACATACGACAAAATATCTGACATATACGGCCAGTTATCCGAATAAAGCATCTCGTCAGCCGCCGTTAAATGTGTCTCGGCAATGGCGTCGATATGCATCTTACGGATTGCCTTCAAGCCCTCGATAAAGTTCGGTTTTTCCTCCGGATTGGGCTGGTGCAGCATACCCTTGTAGCCGGAACCGTTGGTACGGGGCTTATTGGTATAGATTCTGGGAATAATGATAACCTTATCCTTAATTTTCTCCTGTACCCCGGCAAGGCGGTCAATATAATCCAATACCGCATCCTCGTTATCCGCAGAGCAGGGGCCAATAATAACCAAAAACTTATCCGATTCTCCGGTAAACACCCCGGCAATCTCCTGATCCCGTTCTTCCTTTACCTTCTGCAACTCCTTGCTCATCGGAAACAATTCTTTAATCTCTTCTGCTGAGGGAACCTCAGAAATATAATGTAAACCCATCTTCAAAATCTCCTTTAGTATTATAAAATCCAGTTTATCTGCGGCCATCTGACTTACAGCCACGCTTGACAGTTTATCACTTTACAGTAAAATAGTCAACCTGAAAATAGCGGGACAGCACCTTCTTTAATATGTATGCATAAGTGATTTTCGTCCTGCTCTCCCGGCTGTATAAAGGCAATACCTGATAAACCTGGTCGTTAATGCTAATCGTAATCTTGCCAAGCGTCTCATCCTGCTTAACCGGGGCGGTCAAATTTGCCGGAAGCTCAATGTCATAACTCACCTTTTCGTCTTCCCGAAGAAGCAGGGAAACAGAATCCTTTACATAGGGCGTCACCGGTTTTCCCTCAATGCTGTCCACCACAGGAATCTGCTGAAATGTGGTTCCGACAGCTAAAATCTCCTTCATGTTATACTGCGTGACGCCATAATCCATAAGCCTTGCTGTATCCTTCCACTTATAGGCCTTGTGGGGCGGCCAGCCGCAGGCTAACACTACGCTGACAAACTGTTTCCCCTCCCGGCTGACTGCTCCTACAAAGCAGTACCCCGCATTTCCGGTAAATCCGGTTTTAATGCCGATTGCGCCCTCATAGGAATTTAAGAAACGATCCTTATTGTTGACGGTAAAACTCCTTTTCCCGCCCTGTTCATGAAAGCTGTACGAGGGAGTCTGCACAATCTCAAGAAACCGGGGATTTTCAATGGCATAGCTGGCAATAAGGGCTAAGTCATAGGCTGTGGTATAGTGATTGGGCGCATCCAACCCATTGGGCGTGACAAAATTTGTGTTATACGCCCCTAATTCCTTTGCCTTTTCATTCATCATGGCCGCAAAGCCCTCCACAGAACCTCCCACATGCTCTGCAATGGCCACAGCCGTATCGTTATGGGATTCCAACATCAGGGAATAGAACAAATCCCCAAGCCGATACTGCTCCCCGGCTCTTATGTTTAACTGTACATCCGGCATAGACGCCGCATAAGAGGAAACCGTTACAATATCTTCCGGATTTGCATTTTCCAAAGCAACTAACAACGTCATAATTTTAGTCGTGCTTGCCATGGGAACTTTTTCATACCCGGCTTTTTCAAATAATACCCGGCGGTTTGCAGCGTCCATCAAAAGCGCATAACGGGCGTTTAACTGGCTTAAGGAGGAAATATCGGCCGCCGTTTCCACAGTCTGTTCGCCGGTTCCTCCCTGCTCTAAATGATACGAGGAAACCTCCCGCATATTCTGTTTTAATAACCCCTGCTCCATATGGTTCAAAAAAAGACAGGAACCGGCTAACAGGGCGGCAAAACCCCAGATAAAGCCGGAATCCCGGAATCGTTTAGAAAGAAAATGAAAAAATGACATAATCCCACACTTGTACTTTATCTATACAAGTATATGAACCTGTCATTTTCTTTATCCCTATAACCTGGCTCAATCCTTTACCGGTGCGAAAGTAAGCTGGGCCTCCTCCATGGCCTGCTGCTTAAAATCTTCAATCTTATCGGGCGTAATTAAAGGCAGCTCGTCCGTAGACTGCACTCCAAAACTTCTCAAGAAATCATCTGTGGTGCCAAAGAGAATCGGTTTGCCTACCGCATCCAACCGGCCCACTTCGTGAATCAGATTATACTCCACTAACTTATTGACCGCATGGACGCAGGACACTCCCCGGATTGCCTCAATCTCCTGTCTGGTAATCGGCTGCTTATATGCCACAATGGAAAGCGTCTCTAACAACACATCGGTCAGAACATGCTTTTTCGGAATGTTGACGACCTTAATCAGAGTGTCGTAATAATCGGCTTTCGTACACATCTGAAATGAATCCTCTAATTCGATAATCCGCACACCCCGGTCAGCGCTGTCATACTTATCCATCATATTATGTACAATGCGCACTACGGTGTCCACATCTAATTCCAAGGCCTGGGCCAGCCGCTCCCGGTCTACTGCTTCCCCTACGGAAAACAGCACAGCTTCAATTTGTCCTTCAATCACACTGATATTCTGTTCCATACTCTACTCCTATATCTTTTCTACCTTCTCTGCCTGTTCTTCTATCTCATCTAAAGAATCAATCACAATCTCCCCGAAAATCTCCTCCTGCCGTATCGTTATTGATCCCATTTTCATCAATTCCAGTATGGACATAAAGGTTACAATAATGCTCATCCGGCTGGGCTGGGACTCAAGCAGGGTGCGGAAATTAATGCCCTTTAAGCCCCGGACCTGCTCTCTGATCTGCACCATCCGGTCCTCAATGTTAATTTCCTCCTTCTCAATGGTGCCGAACTTAGAACGGATCGGATCTATCTTGTCCACCTGCCGCCGCATGATGGACTGGAAAATATCATTTAACATGTTAAGCGTCATGCCGTCCACCAATACAGCCGGATCAATCTCCTCCCGGTATGCGGCCACCTCATCGGGTATCGTAGGCTTTTTGTAAAGGCTGTGGGAGGCGTCTAACTCCATATCCTTAAGCTCTAAGGCGGCATACTTGTACATCTTGTACTCCAAAAGCCGTCTTACCAGTTCTGCTCTCGGATCTTCCTCCTCTTCCTCCTCGGTTTCCTCCTTTGGCAGCAGCATCTTGGATTTAATCCGGATCAGGGTGGCGGCCATGACTAAAAATTCACTCATGACGTCCATGTCCTGTTCCTGCATCTGCTCCACATACGCTAAATACTGCTCGGTAATGGTCACAATGGGAATGTCGTAAATATCCACTTTATTCTTTTCGATTAAATGCAGCAAGAGATCCAGCGGTCCCTCAAATACCTGCAGCTTATATTCAATCTCCATCTTTCTGGTATGATCCTTATCTTAAATATCTTTATCCTAAAATAGGCCGCTCCCTAACCCGGAAACGACCTACTCATTATATTATAAATTTTTCAAAAAGGCAAACATTATCAGATAATGATAAAGACCATGCCGCCGTTACTGTCATTGATGATTTTTTCCATCGTGTCCTGTAAGCGGATCTGGGAGTCGTCGTTAATCTTGTTCGACTTAGAAATCAGCCCTTCCTCCACCATCTGCTCTACGGTTTTTCCAAAAATATTGATTTTCCACAATGCTTCCGGGGAAGTGGCAAGCTGCTCCTTCATGTTGGCAAGGAAATCCTTCGCCTGTTCCTCGGAACCTACAATGGGCGCAATCTCCGTTGTGACATTGGCCTTGATAAAATGTAAAGACGGCGCGTTAGCCTTAATCTTAATTCCATACTTGCTGCCATGCTTGATTAATTCCGGCTCCGCAATGGTAATATTTTCCTTTTCCGGCATGACCAGACCATACCCCTTCATGAGGACACTGTTCATGGCATCCGCCACCCGTTCATATTCCCGCCGCTTTCCGGCTACCTCTTTTAACAGTGTTAAGAAATCATATTCATTTTCCACAGGCGCCCCTAACAGGCTGGTAAGCATTTCATAGTAATAATTTTCCGGAATGGAAATGTTAAGCCTCACCGTCCCGTCTTTTAAATTCAGGCTGGATAAGTAGACATCGCTGATATATTCGTTTTCCGGCTTGGGAATATCATATAGCTTCTTCATGCCGGCGGCCTCATCCATTACCTGTCTGGCATAATCCACCACAGCCTGCTTAATCGGGTGGGATGCGTCTAATGTCTCCGCCCATTTGGGAATGAAAAAACCAATCTGGCTGACAGGAAACTCCAGCAATACATGTTTCAGAATCTCAATGATATCACTGCCCTTTAACTGGTCGCAGTTGACCGGCAGCACCCTGACGCCGTACTGGTTGGTTAGCTCCTCGGCTAAGTCCTTTGTCTCCCGGCTTTCCGGCTTGACGCTGTTGAGAATCACGATAAAGGCTTTTCCTAACGCCTTCATCTCCTCGACTAACTCTTTTTCCACAGGGTAGAAGCTTTCCCGCTCAATCTCACCAAAGGAACCGTCCCCTGTGATAATCAGGCCAATCGTGGCATGGTCCGTCATTACCTTTTTGGTGCCGATATGTGCCGCCTTGGTAAAGGGAATCTCATAGTCATACCATGGCGTCTTAACTAAGCGCTCCCGTTCTTCCTCTAAATGGCCGCTGGCGCCATCTACCATATATCCCACGCAGTCCACCAGCCTTACATTTACATCTGCTTCCTTGTTCAGGGTGATCTTGGCTCCCTGCTTGGGAATAAATTTGGGCTCCGTCGTGGTAATGGTTCTGCCGGAACCGCTTTGCGGCAGCTCGTCAATCGTCCGCTCCTTTTCCGGTCCATCCTCCATCTGTGGAATCACCAGAGTTTCCATAAAACGCTTGATAAATGTGGATTTTCCGGTACGCACAGGCCCTACCACGCCTATGTACATATCGCCGCCGGTGCGCTCTTTTATATCCTGATAGACATCAAACTGCTCCTTCATATAATCCTCCTTAAAATATGGCATTATGCTGTTATCCTAAAAAGAATATATGCGGGAATTTCTGATTATATGTCATTTCCACTCTAAATTTTCTGACTCAATGGTTCTATCCCGGACCAATAACTGCATGGAGGCTTCCCTGACATTTACCCCCTCAAAGAGCACCCGGTTGACTGCCTCAACAATCGGCATCCTTACATTATATTTCTTAGCGAGCGCTAAAGCCGCCTTGGCAGAATACACGCCCTCCACTACCATTTTTACCTCGTCCATGGCCTCCTGGTAGGTTTTTCCCTGTCCCATCAAATAACCGGCATTCCGGTTTCTGGAATGTTTGGAGGTACAGGTCACAATCAAATCCCCAATGCCGGAAAGTCCGGCCAAAGTCTCAATATGGCCGCCCATAGCTGTCACCAGCCTGCTCATCTCCGCAATTCCTCTGGTCATTAACGCCGCCTTGGTGTTATCCCCAAAGCCTAAACCGTCTACCATGCCGGCTGCCAGGGCAATCACATTTTTTAAGGAACCGCCTAACTCAATCCCGATTACATCCGGGCTGGTATATACCCGGAACACCTCGTTCATAAAGGTATCCTGAATGGCTTCCGCCACTTCCCGGTCTTTCGAACCAGCAACTATCGTGGTAGGAATCTTCCGTCCCACCTCCTCGGCGTGGCTTGGGCCGGACAAAATGCCGATTCTTGCCTGGGGACATTCCTCCCCGATAATCTCCGTCATTGTCTTATAGGTCTTATCCTCAATTCCCTTCGCCACATCTACGACAATCACGCCCCCGGCGATATATGCGGAAGCCTTTTTCATGGTCGTCCGGACAAAAGGCGACGGCACTGCGCAGACCGCCATGTCCTTACCGCTTAACGCCATTTCCATATCCGTCGTAAATTCCACAGTGCTGGGCACCATAACGCCCGGCAGTTTATCCCTCTGCTCCCGGTAATCTTTTAACATTAAAACCTCTTCCGGATCAATCGACCAGACGGTCACCTCATGCCCGTTATTGCTCAATAAAACCGCTAAAGCTGTTCCCCAGCTTCCCGCCCCTAAAATACAAATCTTTTTCATCGCAGAATCCTCCTAACCTTTACTGATTACTGTCTTCTTCCGTCTTCCTGGAAAATATCTTATTCTCCTCGCCATGGGCAAGCCTTATGATGTTCGCCTTATGCCGGTAAAAAGCCAAAGCCCCAAACAGAAAGATAATGATATAGCTTTCCGTAAGCTCCCCGCCCGCATAGGCCGCACCCGTAACCGGATTGATTATGTGTCCTGTCATGCCCAGACAGAGGAAGGACAGGAAAAACAGTGTGACTACAATTAAAGAGCCTAGGGACACATATCTGGTTATCGCAACACACAGAATAAAAGCCGCAAGGCAGATTACCATAATCCGCCAGTCCAAAAGGCCGAAGATTACTCCGGCAGTGGCCGCAATGCCCTTACCGCCCTGAAAATTCATATAAAAAGGAAAATTGTGCCCTAACACTACGCCAAGTCCCGCCCATAAAATCATCGGGTACATAATATCCGGATAAAGCATGGAGCCTGCTACCCTTGCCAGCACACAGGCAGCCGTCGCCTTAAAAAAATCTCCGAGCAGCACAATCAGACCGGCCTTCTTTCCCAACACCCGCAGCGCATTTGTTGTGCCGGAATTGCCGCTTCCATGCTCCCTTATATCTATGCCATGAAGCTTTCCATATATGTACGCCGTCTGTAACAGACCAAAACAATAACCTGCTGCAACACAAAGAATACGAACTAATATTTCCATAAATGATATCAACCTTTCTCTTTTCTCTCCCGCAGCATAAATTTAAGCGGGGTTCCCCGAAAGCCGAAAGCCTCCCGTATGCGGTTCTCAATATACCGGATATACGAAAAATGGCTCAGCTTTTTATCGTTTACAAAGATCACGAAGGCCGGCGGTTTTACTGCCACCTGCGTCATATAGTAAAGCCTGAGTTTTCTGCCCTTGTCAGAGGGCGGCTCCTGCATGGCAACGGCCTCGGATAAAATCTCATTGAGCACGCCGGTTCCCACCCGGAGGGCGTGGTTGTCAATCACCACATCCAACAATTCAAAAAGCTTCGGCAGCCGCTGTCCGGTTTTCGCGGAAATGTAAATAATCTCCGCATAGGGCATGAACGACAAAATTCTCCGGATATCCTCGGCAAACCGGTACACCGTCTTGTCGTCCTTTTCAATGGCGTCCCATTTATTCACCGCAATAATCATACCCTTGCCCCGGTCATGGGCGATTCCCGCAATCTTGGCGTCCTGTTCCGTCACGCCCTCTGTGGCGTCAATGACAAGGACGCACACATCCGCCCGCTCCACCGCCGTCACTGTACGAATAATGGAATACCTCTCTATTTCTTCCTTTACCTTGCTTTTCCGGCGAAGCCCCGCCGTATCGATAAAGACATATTCCCGTCCGTCTTTTTCAATAGTGGTATCAATGGCGTCCCTGGTGGTTCCTGCAATATCGGAAACAATCACCCGCTCTTCCCCTAACAGCTTATTGATAATGGAGCTTTTTCCCACATTGGGTTTTCCGATTATGGCAATCTTGGGCCGCTCGTCCTCCTCTAAGTTTTTCATTTCCTCGGTAAAATGAGAGACCACTTCATCTAACATATCTCCAAGCCCCAACTGGGAGGCGGCGGAAACAGGATGGGGATCTCCCAAGCCCAGATTATAAAATTCATAGACATCTGGCATGAATTTCTCAAAATCATCTACCTTGTTGACCACCAGCACCACAGGCTTATGGGAACGGCGCAGCATATCCGCCACCTTATTATCTGCATCTACCAAACCCTGGCGGACATCCACCAAAAATATAATCACATCAGCGGTATCCATGGCAATCTGCGCCTGAGCCCGCATGCTCTTCAAAATAATATCCTCGCTCTCCGGCTCAATTCCGCCGGTATCAATCATGGTAAAATGATAATCCAGCCAGTCCACATCTGCATATATGCGGTCCCTCGTAACGCCCGGCGTGTCCTTCACAATGGAAATCCGGGAACCCGCCAACACATTAAACAGAGTGGATTTGCCCACATTGGGCCTTCCTACAATGGCTACAATCGGCTTACTCATTGTCTTTCTCCTCTTCCTGATTTACAACTCCCCTTAGTTTACAATAGACAACCCTTTTTGTAAACCTTTATTTCTCCAAATCCCCGGCCATAACGTTCCTGCCCTCCATACCGCTCCCGTTTCTGTTCCGGCGCCTGCCCTTCTTTTCTCCGCGGATTTTATATTTATATAGCCGCCCCGGGATAATCCTTTCCCATTTTCCCGCACTGCCATCGGTTTTAAGAAATCCTGCTGCCGGGCCTTCCTGCATATTAGATTGCACGTGCTTACGAAGAAACTCGCACCGGGAAGGGGTGACTGGGAAACATTTGCAGCCCCTTTGAAAACGCCGGTACTTGCGAAGGCCCTATTATAAATCTGTTATTCAGTATATAATTAACAGGGCCTTCGCTTATGTACCGCTGCGTTTTCAACAGAGCGCAAGCGTGGCTGCAAAATGTTTGCCCAGCACCCCAAACCCGGTGCTCAGACACTTCTTCGCACGTGCAATATGCAGGAAGGTCCGGCAGCGGATTTCTAAAAAACCGCGTGTCGGGAAAATCGGGAAAAGGATTACCTGGGGCGGCAATTTACTCATATTCCTGCGGAGAAAAGAAGGGGAGCCGCCGGAATCAAAATATCTGCGTAAGGGCAGGAAGGTTACGCCGGGGATTTTAACATCATTACGCCGGCCAGATTGCCGCGGCGGCCATGGCTGGCCCGGTGGGAAAAGAAAAAGTTTGGGTTACAACAGGTGCAAAGGTCGGTAATATCCAGATGTTTGGGCAGGATTCCCGCCTCAAGCAGGGTGATTTCACAGGCTTTGTGAAGGTTTAGCTGGTACTTACCGTCGGGCTTTGGGTACAGCAGGGAGCTTCCATGTTCTTTTCCGAATACTTCCAGAAAGCGAAGGGCTACGTCTTCGCTTACCTCGTAGCAGTTCTGGCAGATAGACGGGGCAATGGCGCAGACAATATCCCGGCTTTCACAGCCGTATTCCGCCTTCATATATGATATCATTTTCCCGCCTATCCGCTCTACCGTTCCCTTCCAGCCGGAATGAGCCATGGCAATCACCTTTTTAACCGGGTCGTAGAAAAACAAGGGTACGCAGTCCGCATAAAAAGTAATCAGCGGGATTTCCGGTACATTCGTCACCAATCCGTCAATCTCCTTAATATCGCTTTCCCGGATGATTCCCTTGCCGCAGTCCTCCTCGCTTACTTTGTGAAAATGGGTTAAATGCACCTGGTCAGAAAAAACCAGCCTTTTTTCGTCATAGCCTGTTGCCGCAGCGAAACGCCTGTGATTTTCCATAACCTTTTCCCTGTCGTCTCCCCTGGAAAAGCTTAAGTTCATCGTTCCCAAATAGTCCTCAGACACGCCGCCTAAACGGGTGGAGAAAGCGTGCAGCAAATCCTTGCTGTATGCAGCAAGCCCGGGAAAGGTAATATAGGTTACGCCCTGATTTTCATTTATTATACAGGTCTTACTGTCATTGATATAATTTAACTTCATGTTCCGGTCGTCCTCCTATGCCCTGAAACCAATTCTTACTATTTCTTTCTCTTTGCCAACAGGCGTTTCTTAATCTCTATTGCTTCCTCCTCTAATCCCTTAAACCCGGAACCCGGATTATGCAATAAAAGCTGTCTGGAAGGTTTCTCCATGCTCTTTAAAACGCTGTCCCTTGCCGTCGTCAATTCTGCAATAGTCCGCTCGATTCTCTCTCTTCTTTCGGCAGCAGCCTCCTCTACCTTCTCCTTTGTCTCATTTACCGCCTCTTCGAACTGTTCTTTGTATTTATTAAGTGCCTTTCTGTTCTCCTCCGCTCTTTCTTCTAATGCCTGCTCAATCTGCGCCTGGGCCTCGGAAACAGTCTGGCTTAAGTGCTGCTTTCTCTCCTCAATGGCCTCATCCAAACGCCTTCTGATTTCTTCCGCCTGTATGATTAAAGCACGCAAATCCATAGCATTTCTGAACGCATTGGCAAAATCAAATACAATGACTATGGTTATCAAAAAGGTAAGAATACTCAGCACTTCTTCATTCCACAGCGCAATAAACCGCACCACAGGCTCATGCACCAGATAAACCATTATCAGGCTTAAAAATCCCCATGCAATGGAGGAAACCAGACAGATATGCCCCTGGAACTGTATCTTTCGGTAGCTGTAATCCCAATAACGCACCTTAAACAGCTTAAGCATCACGACACCGGTTACATATTCCAATGCGGTAGCCGCTATGGCTCCGACAAAATATACCGCAACCGGAAACTGCTTAACGGGAAGCGTCACCAGTAAAATCACAATCGCGCCGCTCCCATAAAGGGGCAGCCAGGGGCCCTTCATAAACCCTCTGTTTGTCAGTTTCTTCGTTTTAAGAGATACATATGTGGACTCAAAAATCCATCCGCAGATACAATAAAAATAAAAGTAAATCAGCCAGCTGTCAAAATGAAATGCCATGCCTTATCCTCTCCCTTTGTAAATGTCTTATATGCAAAATGCAAACGCATTCCGGTAATAAGTAATCTTATTTTGAAACACCCCGGCCACATCAAACCGCACCGGGGTATCCTCTCCTAAATTATGACTGTAAAGGTATTGCAGCGCAACCTTGGAAATCCGTCTCTGTTTGGCGGTTCCCACCGCCTCCGCGGGAATCCCGTAGTCCGCCTTACTGCGGTACTTTACCTCAATAAAGACATAATAACGGCCCTCTTTGGCGATAATATCAACCTCTCCCTGGCGGCAGCGGTAATTTCGCTCTATAATCTCAAAGCCATGCGCTAAGAGGTAGTCGCTGACTGCCTCCTCTACCTGACCACCTAACTTTCTTTTGTTCACGCTCTTGCTATCCAACCTGACACTCCTTACCAATGAATCCGGACACTGACCGCCTAAACGCTCGCAATTTCTATCTGCCGCCGGTAATTTTGCTCTTAATCTTATCCATCTTATCGACATACACTAAAATCTCAGCTACAACGCCGTAAAGCTCCGGCGGTATCATCTCGCCGATATCCAGCTTTAAAAGGGTGTCGGCTAAACCTTCGTCTTTGTAGGTTGCCACATCCGCTTCCTTCGCCCGCTCAATAATTCTCTCCGCTACGGCTCCCCGTCCGGAGGCTACGACTTGGGGCGCCTGGCTGCCCGGCTCATAGGTAAGGGCAACCGCTTTTTTTCTCTTTTCCGGTTGGTTTTCGGCCATATCTGTCCCCCCTTACATTCTGGCATCAAAGGTGTAACGTTTGATGCTCCGCTCTGCATTTTCATCGATAATCTCATCTACCACCTTGTTAATCGACTCCTGGGGCTGCCTTTTTATCACTTCATTCGTTAAGGAAAATCCCCGGTCTGCCAACTGCTTTGCCAGCTGCGACATATTTTCCGCCACAATATCTACGCTCTGCTGGTCGTTTAGATAAAATCTGGCATTGACATTGGTGCCGGTTAAGGTCACCTTGATATCCGTCTGCCCTAAATGGTCCATATCTAAATGCAGCATGACGCTGATGCCGTCCTTTTTCTCCGCCAGTTTCCGCTTATCCGCATAGATATAAAGCTCTGAATTGGCATTCTGCCCGGATAGCTTTAACGGCATCTGGGCATAGATCATCTGGTTGTTAAGCTGCTCCATAAACTGCATATTCTGGCGCATATTTTGAAAATTCTGGTTAAATCCTTTGGTATCGCCGCCTTTCGCTGCAATGGCGTCCTCAAAGCCTTTGCTCTGGCGGGCAATCTTATTATAAAGCTCATCAATCTCTTTGGGGTCTTTCATTTCTCCCGGATTTAGGGCCCAATTCTTTTTAATCATATCGGTAAACAGCTTCTTAAACTCGGCGGACTCCATAATGCTGCGCACCGCCTGTTCCCCGGCGCCGCTTTCACTGAGGGCGCTCAACATATTGCGCATCAGTTCTCCTCCGCTGTCTGACTGCTTATAGATCTCCCGCACCTGCTCTGCGGAAATTCCCGCCTTTTGCATCGTGCGGGCCAGATTCGCCGTCTCCTCCCGGCTAAGCCCGGTCTTTTCCGCAAGGTTAGAAAGGCTGCCTTTTTCTCCGGCGCTCTCCTGCCCTGCAACGCTTTCGTTCTCCCCATTGTGAACTGCCTGCCCTGCCGCACTTTCCTTATCCGCAGACACACCTTCCCCGGTTAAGACGCGTTCCTGTCCGTCGGCGGCAAGCCTTCCTGTCTGTTCCAAAGCCGCTCCGTTCTCACCCTGAACTGCTGCCTCATTTTCGCCAGCAATCTCCGGATTGCCATTCAAATCAGCCGGTTCGCCGGTTGTCTCCGGCATAAACATCTCAAAAATATCTCCCGCCACAGAGAGCAGAGTTGCCGCCGGCGTCCCTGCCGGAAAACTTTCGGTAAAGGCCGCCATGCCTCCTGCCGCCTGCCCTATATCCCCGGTAAGCTGGTGGTGATAGCCCTGGTACCGCTCAAACTGGGCTATATTTTCCGCCGTTACCGGAATATTCATCTTATTCAGGGAAACCAATGTCTGTATCGGTGTTTCCGGAAATTTCATGCTCTGTGAGAGAAGTTTTACCATGCTGCCTTTATCCAAAGGCATTCCCGCCTCCATCAGTTCCTTTGCCACTGCGAAATTCTTCTCTGTGGGAGACAGTCCGGTCATCTCCAACGCCTTTTCCAACACCTGCGTCTGGGCGCTGTAAAGGGAGTCAAACATCGGCTTAATCAAAATCTGGTTGTTGACATTTTCCTTTACGGAAAATAAAAGCCTGTCTCCAACGCCTAATTCCACGCCCTCCTGCAATCTGGCAAAGAGCATGGCTTTGTTGTCTAAAGCAATCTGCACCTTTTCACCGGCAATGTCCATAATCTGTCCCTTAAAGACCATGCCTTCCTTAAGAGCGGACAAATCCGTCCCTGACGAGACCTGACCGGTCTGGTCTGCCGCCCTGGTATTGTCCATTTTCACATTATCCTGTAAATGCATCTCATAGTTGTTTAAAACATTATGTCCGACCTGCATATAACCCTCCCTGGCGCACCGCCCGTTACAAAACTATGTACTGCCTACAATTCCACAAAATTACGGATAAATGTTCGTCTGTGTATCTCACAGGGGCCGATTTCCTTTAACGCGGCAATATGCTCCGCGCTCCCATACCCTTTGTTGGAGGCAAAGCCGTAACCCGGATACCGGGCGTCCATTTCAACCATAAAATGATCCCTGGTCACCTTTGCCACAATACTGGCCGCTGCGATAGATACGCTCTTGGCGTCTCCTTTTATAATCGACACCTGCGGGATGTCCACCCCCGGTATTTCCACTGCGTCGTTTAGTAAAATATCCGGCGTTACCGAAAGCCTGCTTATGGCAGTCCGCATCGCCTCATAGTCCGCCTGCAAAATATTAATCTCATCAATCCGTTTCTCGTCTGCAAATCCAATGCCGACGGCAACTGCCTTTTCCATAATCTCCTGATAGAGCTGTTCCCGTTTTTTTTCGGAAAGCTGCTTGGAATCGTTGAGATAGTAGATATCCTCATCTTTTGGCAGCACCACTGCCGCCGCCACTACCGGACCGGCTAACGGTCCCCGGCCAACCTCGTCTATCCCACATATATATCGGCATTTTTCGTATTTCCGTTCATACTCCTTCAAGGAATAAGTGCGTTTTACTTCCTCCTCAAAGGCGGCAATCCGCTTTCTGGCGCTTAATATAAGTTTTTGCACTCCCGCCCGCTCATCCGCCTCAAATTGGGGCAGTAATTCCTTTAAGGCGTCGATATCCGCCTCGTTCAATAATTGTTTAATCTCATTGATTCCCATTCCGTCCCTCTTTCATTTTTCCACTGGCTATTCCTACTCCGTCTGCCCGATGCGTGCTGTAAAGGATTTCTTTCCGTCCTTACTCTACTTTTCCAAATTTGGAAAGCGGCCATATCCGGAATACGGCTTTCCCGATCAGCTTATCCCGCTTAACATTGCCGACCAGCTCATACCGGGAATCCTCGCTTTCATTCCGGTTATCTCCCATGACAAAATATTCGTCTTCTCCTAATGTAACGCCCTTCTTTGCCCGTCCCCGGCAATCCGGTTCAATGGTTTCATAGCCGTAGGATTCTTTTAAAGGTTTTTCATTGATATAGATTACGCCGTCTTCATCAATCCGCACCTTTTCCCCCGGCAGGCCGATAATCCGCTTGATATAGTAAATATCTTCCTCCTCATCTACCGGAAATACAACAATGTCAAACCGTTCCGGGTCTCCTAACCGGTAAGAAATCTTGCTTACCCATAAATTATCCCGGTCGTCTAACGTGTCGTACATAGACACGCCGTCCACTACGGTACGCTGTCCCACAAAGGTAATCACCAGCCATACGAGGAAGAGCACAAACACCAGATAGATTACCATTTCTATTATCTCTCTTGCCATGTTCACCTGTTCCTTTTCCTCTTTATTCTTCACATCATCAGATTTTTCTTCTTTTTTTCTGTTGGATTTCCCGTCCTTTTTATCCTTCTTTTCATTTTTCTTTTTACTGTTCTCATTTACTGCCTGTTTGTTTTCAGGCGCCGCTGTCTTTTTCTGTTTCTTCATATTCTGCGCTCCTATATCCCATCTTTCATTTTATCCTGCCGAATTTAGAAAGCGGCCATATCCGAAAAGCCGCCTTTCCCTCTATCTGGTCCCGACGGATATTGCCCACCTCCGCAAACCGGGAATCCTTACTGTCGTTGCGGTTATCGCCCAGTACAAAATATTCATTGTCGCCAAGAAAAATATCTTTATTGGCGCGTCCCACCATACCGGGTTCAATAGGTTCATAACCAAATTCATCATTTAAAGGCGTTCCGTTCACATAGATATTTCCCTCATCATCTATCCGGATTTTTTCGCCCGGAAGTCCGATAATCCGTTTAATATAATATACAGAACTGTCCTGATAAGGAAATACCACTATATCAAAACGCTTTGGTTCCTCAAAATGATAGGTCAGCTTGTCAATCCACAGATTATCCCCATCCTCTAAGGTAGCGTACATAGAACTGCCGCTGACTTTTGTTCTCTGGCCAACATAATTAAACACCAACCACATGATGATTATCAGAAATGCAATATAAAGCAATACACCGCCTATTTCTTTTACAATCCTCATATTCTGCTGTCTGGCATGTGCATAATCATATTTCATCATTGTCTCCTTATTCGGGTCTTTCTACAGACACCCTTCCTAATTTACCGCTTCGAAATTCGTCTAACAAAATCGACGCAGCCTTCTCATAATCCAGTTCCTTTCCTTTTTGCAGGCAGCCGCGTACCTCGGCAATCTTACCTAACATTTCCGCCGGAGGCAGCGCTTCATCTACCTGATACCGCTCCTCCACAATTCCCGGATATTCTTTTGTCAAAAAAGAAATCAACTGACAGGCAAGCTCCGTCTTTTGTATAATCTCATCATTAATGGAACCGATAAAAGCTAAATGCTCGCCTACGGTTTCATCATCAAACTTAGGCCATAAAATTCCCGGCGTATCTAAAAGCTCGACGCTCCTGTTAAGCCTAATCCACTGCTTTCCCTTAGTGACGCCCGGACGGTTTCCCACCTTGGTACAGGCTTTTCTTGCATAGGAATTGATAAAGGTGGATTTTCCCACATTGGGGATTCCCACAATCATGGCCCGGATTGGGCGGTTTAATATCCCTCTTTTCCGGTCTCGTTCTATCTTCTCCCGGCAGGCCTCCTGCACTTTAGCGGTTATGGATTTCATTCCCTGACCATCTCTTGCGTTAATGGCCACCACCATAATACCCTGATCCTTAAACCAGCTAATCCACTGTTCGTTGACCTTCGCATCGGCTAGATCGCATTTATTCAATAAGACGAGGCGGTATTTATCTTTCGCCAACGTATGAATGTCCGGATTCCGGCTGCTTAAAGGCGCTCTGGCGTCTAAAAGCTCAATGACAATATCAATCAGCTTTATATCCTCCTGCATCATACGCTTTGCCTTTGTCATATGTCCGGGATACCACTGTATATTCATGCCTTTACTCCTTTAGTGTTATACTATATTCTTAGCTGTCCCGCTAAGCTATTTTACAAATCCAAATTCACTTCGGGGGGAAATCCGAAAAAATATCCTGCCGCTGATTTCCTTGTCGGAAATATTTCCGATATTTACATAACGGGAATCTTCACTATTGTTACAGTTATCCCCCATCAGAAAATATTCGCCTTCCGCTAAGGTAATCTCTGACAGGGCCAATCCCTCCGTCATAATCAAATCATCAAAGGGCAGGTCTGACAACACCTGTCCATCAATAAATATGTGTCCGTTTTTTATCTGTACGGTCTCCCCCGGAAGACCGATAACCCGCTTAATATTAAAATAAGTGTCCGGATCCTCCTTAGGCTTAAAGGCAACCACATCATACCGTCTTGGACGGTGGAAGGTATAAGCCCGCTTGTTTAACAGCACCACATCCTGATTGGAAAGGGCCGGCGACATGCTCTGCCCGATCATGGTAACGGACTGTACGCCAAAAGTAACAATACTGTAAGCGAGAATAATCACAATCAGAATGGACAATGCCCACTGCCCTACCTCGGACATAAAATCTTTAATATCAAATTCTTCCCTGTCGTAACTGCTACGATACCTTCTGCGGCGTCTCATGGAATCTCCTTATCCTTATTGTTTTCTTTTCCCAGTTTACTACACAATAGTATAAAAGGCCAGAGTAAAGATACATTACTCCAGCCCCTCTTGCCTTATCCATTACTTAACAAGTTCTTTTACTCTTGCTGCCTTACCTACTCTGTCACGCAGGTAGTATAATTTGGCCCGTCTTACCTTACCCCGTCTTACGACCTCAATCTTTTCTACGATTGGAGAATGTAAGGGCCAGGTCTTTTCTACGCCAACGCCGTTTGAATTTTTACGGACAGTGAAAGTCTCTCTGTTGCTGCCGCCCTGACGCTTGATGACAGTACCCTCAAATACCTGAATCCTCTCTCTGTTGCCTTCCTTAACCTTAGCGGATACTTTAACGGTATCGCCTACCCGGAAGTCTGCTACATTTTCCTTTAACTGTGCAGCTTCAATGTTCTTAATAATATCGTTCATAATGAACCTCCTTAGAATATGGGACGTTCTTGCAAGGCCGGCCTGCTCTTCCTGCCGCCTGGTTCTCACTTGCAGCGGACCATCCAATGATTATGCGGCTTCTTACATCACGAAGTCACAACTCAATTAATGTACCATATATATAGCTAAAATGCAAGCATTATTTTCAAAATACGGCAATTTAAAACACAATACTTTCTTTCCTTTTCTTAATATCCTCTAATTCTTCCTCATTTTGCTTCATCATCAGCAACATTTCCTCGCGCTTGTGCTTTAATGGCACACACCCATTGCGAAAAGCGTACTCTTTTATCAATTGACTGTCATGTTCCACTAAATACAACAAAATGGGACGTTTACACTTTTTCTCGAAATAAAAGATGTAACTGATGCTGGCAATAATACATATCATACTAGTAATCGTCCCCCAAATACCGCTAAAAGCGCTTTGTACAATAGCCACCAGAATATATACCGCCACAAAAAACAGCATATGTTTTTTTACGGTTTCAAAATCGTCATCAATAGCAGTAATTTCTTTATCTATCCGCTGAATCTTTGCCTCTAACTGCAATCTGGTATTTATTATATACTGTTCCTCTTTCAGGTAAAACTCATATAAATCCCTGGCATTTAATGTCCCCATTCCATCGTCTTTTAAGGTAAACTTTCCTTCGGAAACCGGCTTATTCGGATTTTCATCAAACAAAATCCCCTTATTTCTTAAAGTCTCTTCCCGTTCTTCCTTCTCCTTAAGCAAATTCTCCTGTTGCTTTATAAGGCCGGCAATTTTTTGTTCAATTGCGGCAATCTGATCTGTCAGCATGGCAATCTGCTGTTTGGTTTTTTCTTCATCTCTCTGTAACGTAATAATATCATGTTTCTGGCAAAAGGACTTTGCCCTCGCTGAATTCCTGCTGGCATAGAGCAGCGCAAGATATCCGATTTCCCGCCGGATAAGCATTACATCGGCATATCCCACAAAAGGAATCGCAAGAAAGGAGAATAATAACATAAAACCGGCGACTGCATTCCCTTTTAACTCTCCTGCATTCAGCATATAATAAACAATAACACAAACCGCCGCCACGATAATCATCGTTAAGGGAAAAATAACAAACATATGTGTTGTGGCGCTGGTGCCTGCAATTTCCCTGCGCTGGGGAAGATAGCTCTGATGAAACTTTGCACTGCTAAGTTTCAGCTCCAATTCCCGTTTTTTGCTTTTACAATCATAGATTTCTTCCGTTATCCTTAAAAGCTCCGGCTTTTCATAGCCGTATCCGCCGATCTCCATATCCTCACCCTCTTATTCCTGTTCCGGAACCGGTTCCTCCTGCTTCCCCGCTAAATCTTTCATTCGTTCTTCTAAAAATGCGATCTGCTCCTTCACCATCATAATTGCCTTTCCTGTCTTTTCCTCATCTCTTTCAAAGGTGAGGATTCCATGTTCCAAGCAAAACCGCTCTGCCTTTGTAGAATGATTCCCCACGTGCAGCATAGCCAGAAATTTCCTCTCCTTACGCAGTAAAAGAAAATCTCCGTATCCGGCAAAAGGAGAAAAAAGAACCGCCCCTAAAAGCAGATGTCCCGAACCTATAACATACCTTAACTCCTCATCATACACAATATACAGGATAATATAGGAAATATCAATCACCAGAAAAAAAGTTAAGAAAAATATAATTATAAAGTAGATCACTGCGCTCATTTTAACACTTTCCCTGCGTTTAGGAATATACTCCATATGAAATTCCAATTCGCTTAGGTCAAGTTCTAATTCCTTTTTTTTCTCTTTACATTCATGCAGTTCCTCGGCAGCCTTTCTACGCATTTCTTTCTCACTGCCATATTCTTCCCTTTCCATATCTTATCTCTCCCGCTCTTCCCTGATTTTCAGTAAATCCGGTCTGCGCTCTTTTGTCCGCATTAAGGACTGCTCCCTTCTCCAGGCTTCAATATTCTTATGGTGGCCGCTAAGTAATACCTCCGGCACCCGCTTTCCCATAAATTCCTCCGGTCTTGTATACTGCGGGTACTCCAACAGATTATCATGAAAGGTTTCATATTCTCCGCTGTCGGCGTTGCTGAGCACACCCGGCACCATACGCGAAACCGCATCAATTACCACCATGGCCGGTAATTCCCCGCCGGTTAACACATAATCGCCGACGGAAATATGGTCGGTGACAATCATGTCTAACACCCGCTCGTCAATACCCTCATAATGTCCGCAAAGGAGAATTAAATCCTCCTGTAAAGCCAGCTCTTTCGCCATATTCTGGTTAAACACCCTGCCCTGGGGCGTCATATAAGCCACCCTTACCGGCTTTGGCTCTGATACGCCTTCTGCCTGCCGCCTTATATCAATCTGATTCTTAATATGCTCATACGCCCTATACACCGGTCCCGGCTGCATCACCATACCGGCGCCGCCCCCGTACGGGTAATCGTCCACCTGGCCATGTTTATTGCCTGCATAATCCCGGATATTCACCGCATCAAGGGAAATATATCCGTTTTTCACCGCCCGGCCAATAATGGAAGTGTTAAGGCCCGCTAAGACCATTTCCGGAAATAAGGTCATGATATGAAAATGCATATTACTCCTCCATTCCCTTCATCATCCGGACCGTCATCCGCCGTTTTTCCATATCCACCTTTAAGATACAGTCCTTGATGGCCGGAAACAGCCATTCCTTTTGATTGACGTCCGTTACCACATACACATCATTCGCTCCCGTAGGAATAATCTCCGTCAGTGTTCCTAAAGGACTTCCATCCTCCCTGTCCACCTGTATTCCCAAAAGGTCTGCAATGAAATATTCGTCCTGTTCCAATTTTACGGCGTGTTCCCTGTCAACAAAGATTCCACACTGTTTGTACTGCTCTACATCATTTATATTGTCAATTCCCTCAAACTTGAGGATTACCATATTCTTAAAAAAACGGGCTCCCTGCACCTTAACCGGAATCCATTCCTCCTTATACTGAAGCATACATTCCTTAAGTTTTTTGAACCGCCGGTTGTCATCGGTCATGGGAAACACTTTTACCTCGCCCTTTATGCCATGGGTGGAGGTAATCACCCCTACCTGCAATAAATCCTCCATTCTTCCTCCTGTCACACAATCACCACAGGCGGATGTACCTTACCCGTAAAAATTTCCGGGAAATACACCCGCCTGCGGCTTTTCTTTAAATGCAATGGACGCCTTTATTTAATGTCCACAATTACCTTCTTATCACCCTTGGATGCAGCTGCTTTCACAACTGTACGGATAGATTTTGCAATTCTACCCTGCTTACCGATTACCTTGCCCATGTCCTCCTGGGCAACCTTAAGCTCAATATAAATAGCGTCGTCCTTGGAAGTCTCAATGACCTCCACTTCCTCTGGGTGATCCACTAGGGATTTTGCGATTACTTCTACTAATTCTTTCATCTACGAATAACCTCCCAGTCCTACTTCTCAATCCCTGCCTGCTTTAAAAGACGGGCAACCGTATCTGTCGGCTGAGCGCCGTTTTCCAGCCACTTCTTTGCTGCTTCTGCATCAATATTTACTACGCTTGGCTCCTGATTAGGATCATAAGTTCCGATTTCCTCGATAAATCTGCCATCTCTTGGAGAGCGTGCGTCTGCAACTACTACTCTATAAAAAGGATGTCTCTTATATCCCATTCTCTTTAATCTCATCTTCACTGCCATTTCCTTTTCACCTCCTTTATCCTGTACCGCTAATGTACATGCTGTTATTCTATGTCTAAACCGTTGCCGGTTTGTACATCTGATTTAAAATCCAAATGGCATACGGAATCTTCTGCCTTTCTTTCCGCCCATCATGCCGGACATCTGCTTCATCATCTTTTTCATCTGGTCAAACTGCTTAATCAGGCGGTTTACCTCGCTGATATCCACGCCTGCGCCGGCGGCAATCCGCTTTTTCCGGCTGGGATTAATGATATCCGGATTGGCCCGTTCCTCCTTGGTCATGGACAATACAATGGCCTTGGGACGATCCATCTGCCGCTCGTCAATCTCTACATTTCTAAGCTGATTTCCCATACCCGGAAGCATGGAAAGCATATCCTGAATGCCGCCCATCTTCTCCATCTGGGCAAGACTGTCCAAAAAGTCATTGAAATCAAAAGCCGCCTTTTTCATCTTCTGTTCCAACGCTTTTGCCTTTTCTTCATCTATGGCATCCTGGGCTTTCTCAATCAAGGATTCCACATCTCCCATGCCGAGAATCCGGCTGGCCATTCTATCGGGATAAAAAGGCTCTAAATCGGAAAGTTTTTCGCCCATGCCCACATAATAAATCGGTTTTCCCGTTACCGCTTTAATCGAAAGGGCAGCACCGCCTCTGGTATCGCCGTCTAACTTTGTCAAAATGACGCCGTCAATCCCGATCTGCTCATTAAAGTTGACTGCTACATTCACCGCATCCTGTCCGGTCATGGCGTCAACGGTCAATATGGTATAGGTAACAGCAACCTGTTCCTTAATCGCCTTAAGTTCCTCCATCATGGCTTCATCCACATGGAGACGGCCGGCCGTATCTAAAAATACAATCTGGATATTGTTCTTTGCCGCATGCTCCACTGCCGCCTTGGCAATATCCACAGGTGAATTCTGGTTTCCCATGGAAAAGACCGGAACCCCCTGTTTTTCCCCGTTGATCTCCAACTGCTTAATCGCCGCCGGACGGTATACATCACAGGCTGTCAGCAGACAGTTCTTGCCCTTTTCCTTATACTTACCCGCCAGCTTTGCCACCGTAGTCGTCTTACCTGCACCCTGTAAGCCGCACATCATAATAACCGTAACCTCGTTAGAAGGAAGCAGCTTAATCTCTGTCATCTCCGAACCCATCAGCCGGTCCATTTCTTCCTTCACAATCTTAATGACCATCTGTCCGGGATTCAGGCCCTTTAACACATCCTCGCCTACTGCCCGCTCGCTTACCGCATTGATGAACTGCTTCACCACCTTGAAGTTTACATCCGCCTCTAAGAGAGCCCGTTTTACTTCCTTCATGGCCTCCTTTACATCCGCTTCGGTAAGGGAGCCCTTGCTTCTTAATTTTCTAAACGCATTCTGTAATTTGTCGGATAGACTTTCAAATGCCATATATTCCTCCCGCAGCTCTTGCTGCCTTAAGCTCCGGCGCCAAAGCGCCGAATCCGCCTTAATCCCACTGATTAATAACTTTCATATATATCTTTGGAAATCTGTTCAATCTCCTGAATCTTATCGGCAAGTTCCTTCCTGTCCGTCATCGCAGTAAGCTCCGTCGCCAGTTCGTGAATCCTGCTGACGCGCTCCTTTGTGTCTAAAAACTTCTCCACCAATAACAGCTTGCTCTCATACTCCTCTAAAATCCTGTCGCACCGCTTCACCAGATCATATACGCCCTGCCTGCTGATTCCCTCATCCCTTGCCACTTCGGAATAGGAAAGGTCGTTCAGCACAATATCCGCATATATGGATTTCTGATGCTCCGTCAACAATTCTCCATAAAAATCATAGAGCAAAGCCTGCCTGACCATCTTTTCCATGTACTTCACACCCTTGTAAAGTATTTTTTCTTGACACCAACTCTGCACAGTATACAGAAAAAAAACACATCTGTCAAGTCTTTTTTCTTGACATCAAACCACAATACAACATTTAATAATTTTCTCCCGGATATCCTTCTTTTACCCGCTAATTTTATTTATAAAACCGCCGCAGGATAATCCTTTCCCATTTTCCCGCACTGCCATCGGTTTTAAGAAATCCTGCTGCCGGGGCCTCCTGCATATTAGATTGCACGTGCTTACGAAGAACTCGCACCGGGAAGGGGTGGCTGGGAAACATTTGCAGCCCCTTTGAAAACGCCGGTACTTGCGAAGGCCCTGTAATATATTTGCTATTCAGCAGATAATGAACAGGGCCTTCGCTTATGTACCGCTGCGTTTTCGACAGAGCGCAAGCGTGGCTGCATAATGTTTGCCCAGCACCCCAAACCCGGCGCTCAGACACTTCTTCGCACGTGCAATATGCAGGAGGCCCCGGCAGCGGATTTCTAAAAAACCGCGTGTCGGGAAAATCGGGAAAAGGATTACCTTGCGGCGGTAATTTATTGATACTGGTGCGGGTAAAAGAAGGATACCCGCCAGAATTAATCACTATATCAGGTTGATATTATAAGGGAGGGTTATTGAGGATCGGAAATGGCTTCCGCAATGGCTTTAAAATCCATTCCTTTGGTTAGCCTGTGGGTGCCTACTTTCATCCGGTCTGCATATCCATTTTCCACCAGATAGGTATCAAATTCCTCCGCATTCTCAATGATTCCCAATTCCTTAAGCTGTTGGCAGACAGGATAAGAGGAGGAACCGCGCTCAATGGTAATCTCTACGCTGTCTCCGTCATTTTCTTCCGTTTGCCCACCGGAAGAGTCTGCCTGTTCCTCTGTCGGCTGCGTTGTCTCCGTAATCTCCGTCGCCTCTTTTCTGGTATCCGGCTCCACAGAGGTTTCCTGTTCCGTTTTTGTGTCGTCTAAGGCCTCCGATGTATCGTCATGTTCGGTAAGCAGATTGCCAATTTTGCTGTCCGCCTCTACCATGCCCAAGGATTTGGCCCGCTTAATAATTTCATCATCTGTCAGCTTATAGGAAGAAAGGTTATCCCGGTAAGCTGTCAAAAACAGGATAGACGCAAATACAATACCGACGCCTAATCCCCTTAAAAAATATCTGAATTTCATCGTTATTCTCCTCGGTATAAATCAATGACCAGTTTTACCTCGCCAACTCCAAGTCCCAACTGTTTTGCTATTTCAAGAATACTATTACCATTTTTATGCATTTCTAAGATAATGGCGTTGGAATTTTCCCCTTCGGCAGATTCTTCCTCCGGATGTTCTTCAACAGCCGTATCCTGCTGCGTATCGGAAAACTCCTCCATAACCGCTTGCTCTTCTCCGTTGTCCTTGGAGAGAGCAGTTTCTTTCTCCTCCACAACGGGCTCTTCCTCTCCGGCCGTCTGTATAACCGCAGCGTCCAGCTCTGGTTTGGGTTCAGACGCTGTCTGGGATTTCAACTGCTGCCTTGCCTGTTCCGCCGATTTTTGTAAAGCCTCTGCCTGGCTTTGTTCCGCCTGTAATAATTCCGCTTCTTTTTTTCGCTTTGCAAGTGCGGAAAGTTGGTCTATGGCTGAAGTCTTTTTCTCCTCCGCCGGCGTTTCTTCGGCTGCGCTCTGCTTGAGACTGGCCGGAGTCACCGTAATCGGGTTTTTCAGCCTGCTTACGCTGTCTTTTATACTCTTATTGGCCTCGTCCACCGCCCGCACAGTATTCATTATTTCTTTTTGTTTATCATCTAACATGCTGTATAAAAACATAACCTCTTTGTGGTTCTTTTCAATCTCCTCACAGACAGCTACCGCATAATCCCCTAAAGCCATCGTCTTTTCATTGGCCATGGCAACAAGGGAATCGTTGGTTTCATACAAGATCTCTTTCGCATGGTTCGCGATTACATCCTCGATTTTGCGCTTGATAATCCGAAGCTCCCGCTCTGAAAACTCATAATCCTCATCAATGGTCATGAAATCCAGCCTGTTATTCTCTTCCTTTCCGGTCAGATTCTCTCCCACAAAAAAACTGGCAACAATAATGAGCAATCCGACGATCATGGTTACAATTACTGAAACTGTCATTTTATTCTCCTAATCTTTTAGATCTGAATATTTATCCTTGGCTGCTTGTTGGCCTCCTCCTCGGGGGAAGCCGCCTTTTTTTTCTCTTCCTCATCGGAAGGCTTTTTCTTTTTTCCCCTTTTTCTGGGATTGGAATAGGTTCCGTTCCCTTCCTCGGAAGCGTCGTATTGATATTCGGCAAACTCATTGGCATCCTTCTTAATTACCGTCTCGCTGTTATGCTTGACCTCTTTTGCCACCTCGTTGGCCGCATTGATATTGGTGTTCACCACCCGTTGGTTTTCCTGATGCTGCGTGTTGCCTACGGATTCCGAACGGGGAAGAAGCATCTGCATTTCTATCGGCCTTATCATAATATCCACCTCCGTTAATATTATACGCTGTTTGCTGCATTATAATGGCGAGGCAACCACATCGGCGCCGCTCATCTTAAACTGGCATCTGCTTCTGGTATCCTTTAAATTAAATACCCGGTTGGAGATGTTCAGGCACACGCCCGGATAGACGGTCTGGTTCACTACAATCTTACCATCTGTATTATTCTCAATCTCCTGCTTTAATATCATATATTCTGAAGACTCCTCCTCTAAATCCTTGCTCAATGCGGTAAAACTTGCTCCTGCCTGTTTGGCCGCCACAAGCTGGTTGGGCAGAAGTTTCTGTCCCTCCGCCATCTTCTTTTTCAAATTCTCTAAAATCTGACGCTGCTCCTGCATTTCCTCCTGCTTTTCCTTAATGCTTGCCGTCAGCTCCTTGAACCGCTCCATTACCTCCGGCTCCACACCTACCTTAAGCGTCGTTGCCGTATTCATTTTATTGCCGAATACACTGGCCTCGATGCGCTTGCCGGCGGAAGCCGTCCCGCCAATTAAGAATCCCTTTTTCCCGCTGATGATAATGGCTTCACCGGCTTTTAAGTCTGAATGGAGACTAGAGCCCGCGTTAATCGTATTTCCAGCAACCACATTGCAGCTTTCCAAAAATTTGGTGACAATATCATTTCCGGCTTTCAGATAGCCCTTGCTCATGCCCTGAACGCCACGTTTCAGGACAATGTTGCCGCCGGAAATCAAGGTGGCCCCCTCCACTACGCCATTGACTTCTATGTCTCCGGTAGCTTCAATGGTAAACCCGGAACGGACATTGCCGGTCACTACCACATTCCCCTCATAGTGAATATCTCCTGTGGAAGTGTCCACATCTGCCGGAACAATATAAGAGTTAGACACAAATACCGTATCTCCCTGCAAGGATACATCCCCACTGATTTCGGAATAAATCTTCGTCTTATCTTCAGAGATCTTAATATTCTTGCCATATTTTAATATCTGCTTATTTACCCTCGCCGGCTGCACATCGTTCCCATAGACATCGATGCCTTTCTGCCCCGGCACCTCCGGAATAAGTTCCGCTAACAAATCCCCCTCTTTAACGGCGGTAAACAGGCTTAATTCATGGAAGTCCACGCTGCCGTCCTCTAAAAGTTTGGGCTTTGCCGTCGGGTTCGTGCTGAAATAATATTTAATCTCTGCATTTTTCCCCTGCACTACAGCCTTTCCTTTGGCAATGGGAATATCCCGGCAAAACTGCCGCCCTGCTAAATAGGCGCGGATTACTTTTTCAGAAACGCCATAAGCGATATTCATCCGTTTAAGCTCATTTAATATATCTTTTTCAGTCATGTATTTCCCGCTTACAGACGGTGCATAAAACCGGATAACTGCCATCATACGGTCCGGCGTTACCCTGACTGTCGCCATTTCATTAACTTCCTGAATCTTATCCGCCGTCACGAAAATATCCTTTTCTTCTTTGACTAACAGTAAATTGCGGTTTAATTCTGCTATATCATAATTGGTTATCCCACATTTATCCAAATAAGCGGAAATTTCCTGCGCATCCAGCTTTTTTCCGCCATTCTGTTCGGGATATATGTGCAGATATACTCCATTTTCACGAATGTTCAGTTGAAAATAACTGTTTGTATATTTCATACGTTTTCCCTCCCAATAACTATATGAATGTTACCCCATCAATACTTCAAAATATCTGCCTAAATGTTTTTTCATCTTTTCCAGCGCCCTGGAATGAAGCTGTGAAATGCGGGATTCTGACACTTCCAGCACAGACGCAACTTCTTTTAAGGTCAAATCCTCATAATAATATAACAAAACTACTTTTTTTTCTTTTTCAGTAAGCAATGTCAATGCTTCCATTAGCATTTTCTTAATCTCATCCTTATCAACCGCTTCTTCCGGTTCGAGGTATGTGATATTACGAAATTCCTTAACACTGCCTTCCGTTCCCTGCTCCATAAATTCATCCAGCGAGGCAATGTTAGACACATTAGCCATACTTTCCCAACTGCGGTACTCATCTAAAGTAATTCCCAGTTCTCTGGCAATATCACGATCTTTAAAATCCGATCCTTTTTCTTTCTCCAGCTTATCAACTGCCATTTCAATCTGCTTCTGTTTCTGGCGCACAGATCTGGGAATCCAATCCATTTTGCGGATCTGGTCTAAAATAGAACCTCTAATCCGCAGACTGGCGTAAGTTTCAAATTTAATTCCCTTATCGTAATCAAATTTATCAATGGCGTCAATTAAACCAAATACACCATAGCTTACCAAATCTTCATATTCCACCGTATACCCCAGATACATATTCAGACGCCCGGCCACAAGTTTTACCAGCGGAACATATTCGATGATAATCTGTTCCCGCAGTTTTTCAGATCTTGTTCTGGCATATTCCTCCCAAAGCTGGTTTTTCTTTGCCTCGTCCATTTATACACACCCCTACTATACTTCATCTTCATCAAAGGAAACATGCGGCTCCTCCTCTGCCTGTGTCTCCTCTACCTGTTCTTCTTCCGTCTCGTCCCAGTCATCCTCCGTAAAAGAATGATCCATCTCATTTTTCCGTTTTTCTTTTTCCATGGAATGTTGTATTATCTCAACAGCCAGGGTTCCCAGAACATAAAAGATAATCAGAACCACCAATACAATGAACAGGGACAGGGTAACCTGCCTGTGCATTTTCATATTGACAATTAAGGCAATCAACCCTGCCAGCAATACAATAAACGCTCTTAAATATCTTAACTTCATGTTCCTTCCCCTTCTCCATTATTATATGCGCTTCTCCGTCTTTCCTGCCGAATATATCGTCAAATCTTTGGTAACGGAATCAAAGACAATCGTCCGCCCGTAGTCCCTGCCGGTATCCTCTGAGACAATGGGAATATTATATCCGGCCAGGATATCTTTGACTGCCTGTATATTGCGGTCCCCAATGCTGCCGATTTCAGTCTTGGTGGAAAACTGGAACATCGCGGCGCCGCCTGCAATCTTGGCACGCATGGTGCTTCGCCTCATCCCCTGCTGCTCCAACGCCCCAATCAAATCCTCCAACCCCGTATCCGCAAACTTTGCCCGGTTCGCATTATTTTTAATATCCTTGCTTGAAGGCAAGAGAATATGCAGCAGGCCGCAATAATCACTGGTTGCGCTATATATGACAATACCCACGCAGGAACCCAAACCGATTGTTGTAATCTTACCCGGAGCCTTACAGAGTTTCCAATCTGCTATCCCCACTTTCGTTACTTCTTCCATTCTCAACACCTGATTCCTAAGGACTCAAATATCTTATCGGAGGACTCTTCATCACAGACAAACATCAAAAATCCATTGATTGACTTTTCATTGTCTAAAAATTTAGAGTCGATGATTAATGCCTGATCGCCAACCTGACCTAATTCACTGATGGGCATACTAAGAACAGAACCGGCCATATCAATACAGATTGCAGGCGGTTCCGTACGCAGCTTTAAATTCGTCAGTGTTCCGATTGATGAAATATAGGAACTCATCAGAATATTTGCCGTCTCCTTAAGCGCAGATTTATCCATATGGTCAAAGCTGACAAGATCATCCGGATAGGTCTTATTCAGCATAAGGCTTAACAGCTTCTTCGCTTCCTCTAAGGTAAGGATAAACAAAATCATCCCGTTAATCCCACCTTTAAAATGGGTGAGGACCGCTGTCACAATGGCCTCCGGCCCTCCCACCATATCTGCTAATTCATTGAAATCCACAAATTTAACTACCGGAACCTCCATGCGGGGACTGGTGTTAAACATGACAGACAGCGCCGTAGTCGCATTGCCCATGCCGATATTGCCAATCTCCTTTAATATATCCAGTTCCATGTTTGTTAATTTTCGTCCTGTCATACCCTCACCTATGCATTATCCAAATCGGCAATAATTGACTGAATATTCAGCAATGAAATCAAAGTGTCCTTATATTTGCCCACACCCTGAAGATTAATCCCCTGCTCGTCATAATCCGCTTTTTCCACGTCTTCTTCCTCAAGAGAAACCACTTCGCGAACCTCATCTACTAAAATACCAATCTTAGCATTGTTCTCCGGTTTCACGATGATAATACGGGTGGCGTTGGTATTCTCCTTCTCCGACAACCCAAACCGCAGTCTTAAGTTCATAACCGGAATAATCTCACCGCGAAGGTTGATTACCCCTGCAAAAAAGGACTGGGCTTTCGGTACTCTCGTAATCTGCTGCATGCGGACAATATTATCAATAAAGGTAATATCAATTCCATACTGCTCTCCGTCTAACTTTACCACGATATATTGCTTTGTCTCATTAATTACTGCATTTTCGTCCATTCTTCGTCCCCTCCCTTATACCAATGAATTGGAATCAATAATCAGGGCAACCTCGCCGTCGCCTAAGATCGTTGCGCCGCTGATCATTCTGTGAATGTTAATATATTTGCCAAGAGGCTTAATTACAATCTCCTGCTGTCCTAACAGATTGTCAATGACAAGACCGGTCTGGCGGTCGCCCTTCTTCACAATGACGACAATCAGATTCTCCGGTTCTTCCTCTCTCTCCGGACAGTCTAACATCTGGTCAAGACGGACAAGCGGAATTACGGTACCGCGAAGGTTGATTACCTCTTTTTGCTGAACATACTTGATATCGCTAACCATCACATCCTCAATGGTTACAATGGAATTTAGCGGAATAGCGTATTTTTCATCCCGTACCTCAACCATAAGGGCCTGGATAATCGCAAGCGTAAGCGGCAGACGGATTGTAAATTTGGTTCCCTCTCCAAGTTTGGTAGATACCTCTACATCGCCGCCGAGACCCTCAATCTTGTTCTTAACCACATCAAGGCCAACGCCTCGCCCGGACACATCTGAAATCTTTTCTGCCGTCGAAAATGCCGGTCTAAACAGCAGGTCGATGGCTTCCTTTTCTGACATCATGTCCGCCTGCTCCTGGGTAATATGTCCCTTCTTCACAGCAGACGCCTTTACCTTTTCCACATCAATTCCGGCGCCGTCGTCAATAACCTCTATGGTGACATTGTTGCCGTCCTGATATGCGTTTAACTGAATGGTTCCGCACTGGGGCTTGCCTAGCTTCAGACGGTCAATCGTGGACTCTAAGCCATGATCCGCTGAGTTTCTAAGCATATGCATCAACGGATCGCCGATCTCGTCAATTACCGTACGGTCAAGCTCGGTATCCTCACCAGTCATAATTAATTCCATTTCCTTACCAAGCTTTTTGGAAAGATCCCGGATCATTCTCGGGAAACGGTTAACCACGCTCTCTATCGGCACCATTCTGACCTTCATAACCGATTCATGAAGATTGGTGGTAATTCTCTCAAGATACTCAATCTGCTCATTAAAGCTCTGCATGGAAGTGTTATTTCCCTCCTGATTGCTGACAGATACTAATCCATTCTTGGCAATAATCAGCTCGCTGACTAAATTCATAAGGACATCCAGCTTGTCAATATCTACGCGGACAGAACGGTTTGCCACCGGCTTGCTGTTGGTCTTAGCCGGAGCAGCCTTCTTCTTGCCCTCTTCCTTCTTAACCGGCTTATCTTCTTCCTTATTCTGAACAGAACTTACGACCTCCACATCGCCCGGAATTTCATAATCCTCAATGACGACTTCCTTAATCTCAGATACATTGGCAATAATCTTTTGTACCTCTTCTAAGGATTTATCCGTAATAATCAGCATGGAGAAATCAAATTCAAACTTCTCGTCTTCGATATCCTGCACGCCGGGAACAGACTTAATAATCTCTCCCACTGCTTCAACTCCCTTGAATACAAGAAACGCTCTGGCCGCCTTTAAAATACAATTCTCATCAATATAGACGGTTGCGCCAAATACATTCTTGTTCTGTGATTTGGCTTCTGTAATGGCATTCTTTTCGAAATCCGCAATACTGATATGTAAAAATTTGCGCTTATCGTCGTCTGTCGACGTTTCCGCCTCCGCCTTTTCCTCCTTTGCCGCACTTTTCTCCTTTGCCGGAGCCGTTGCCTGTCCGCCGGCCTCTAAGCAGGCGTTCAGGGTATTGATGATATCCTCGTTATCGTTCTCGCCTTCGTCAGAGGTCTCCACAATACAGCCTAAATACTCTTCAATGGCGTCTAAGCACTTAAACACAACATCCACCAAATCCGGCGTAACGCTCATCTTGCCATTGCGGATCTCAGAGAACACATTCTCCATATCATGGGTTAACCGCTGCATTCTCTTGAATCCCATGGTGCCTGCCATACCCTTCAGGGAATGGGCGGCGCGGAAAATCTCATTCACCGTATCAATGTTCTCCGGTTCCGCCTCTAAAATCAGCACCTGGTCATTCAACGTCTGCAAATGCTCCTTTGTCTCATCAATAAAAATCTCAAGATATTGACTTAAATCCATGTTAATACACCCCCACTTTATTAATTATTTCGTTTCCAATATCTTCTAATGGTAATACTTTATCTGCCACGCCCTGCTCAATAGCCACCTTAGGCATGCCATAGACCACACAGGTATCCTTATTCTGTGCGATTGTATACACTGAATACCAATCCTTCAAGTTCTTAATTCCCTGCGTCCCGTCTGCCCCCATGCCGGTAAGCACCACACAGACTATAAACTCAAGAGAAAACGCCGGTACGCTCGTAAATGTCACATTGGCGCAAGGCTTCAAGCCGTTCACCGGTTCCTCGTCCGACTCTTTAAAAAAGAGCCTTCCCTGAACATCCTTTTTCAGATGTAAATGGGTACCGCCCTTGGCCAGATACACATGCCCTTTTTCTAACATCTCTCCGTCCTGCGCTTCGCTGACGGTAATCTGGCTGAGATCATTGAGCCGCTGGGCCAAAGAGTTCGTGAACCCTCTTGGCATATGCTGGACAATCACCACCGGGGCGTCTAAATCCTTATTGAGCCGGGGAATCAACTGGTGCAGAGCTTTCGGCCCGCCTGTCGAACTGGCAATCAATACAAGCTTGTTAATTCTGTTCGCTGCCATAATCTTACCCCATTTTTTATGATGAATCTATTATATCAAAAGACACTCTGCACATAAGTGCATAATAACAAAAAATATCCCATTGTATCAGTTTTTTCTACAATGGGATACCCTCTTTTCATTTATGAATTTCCAAGCTGCTTAGAGCGGTTTTTCCGCTGCTCGTCAAAAATGTACCGGATAATCTTTTCCCGCAGGCCCTGATCCATATGCCAGAATTTAATATGATGGTCATATATAGTGGAATTATTCTGGTTTTTATAAGCGCGCAGCAGCCTTGCATAACAATAGACCACCTCCGCTTTTTCCTTATAGACGATGGGAAAGCGCACCTGCATCAGTTTTTCCCTGTCCTCCTGCACCCCGGCCACAAAATGGATTCCTCCCCCGCTTAAATCAAGCATGACGGCCGTTTTCCAGAGGGCGTGCTCCTCATCCGCTATGTAGGCTTCCCCGGATAAAACCATCCGCTGCTCCTCATCCCCTAATGGACGGTATTCTATCTGGGTACGACATTCAAAGCGGAAATATTCTCTCCTCTGCATCTTCTGCAATACGGTCTTTTGCTCCAATTCCATGAAAAAGAGCGCATTTTTCTTAAATCTTCCCGCAACTGCCACTTTACAACGCATAAGCCCTGTCTTAGTGTAAAAAGTGGCATAAAATTCCTCTCCTACACTCAAGGCAATGACCTTCCCCTCTTTAATGGGCATTGCCACATACACATTTCCTGATTCCGCCTCGTCTAACACCTGGCTGGTATATACCACAGGTTCCTTATTGGGATTGGCAGAAAGCCTCGTTTCAATTTTTTCCAAGTCCAGCTTATCGCCGATTTCAATTCGAGTATCCATACATCACCGCCTACCTGTTATTTTTTTTGGACTTAATAAAGTCTAATAATACCTTTGCTATTCCCTTTTTCCCCTCTTCCTCTACGGGAACATCCAACAATGCCCCGCATATGCTGCGAATCCGCACAGCCGTCTCACTGTTCGGTGCGCTCAACGAAATGGGAGTCTGGGCGATTACCGCATCCGCAATCTTCTTGTCCTGCGGAATATATCCTATGTACTCTAATTGGATATTCAGGAATTTTGATACCACAATGCTGATTTTGTCATAAATTTCCTTACCATCCTCCATATTTTCCAC
Organism: uncultured Lachnospiraceae bacterium; assembly: GCA_947625015.1. Classification (GTDB taxonomy): domain Bacteria; phylum Bacillota; class Clostridia; order Lachnospirales; family Lachnospiraceae; genus CAG-590. The sequence continues at coordinate 62,123 of CANQMR010000005.1, forward strand.
GCGGTTTGTGACAACTTTAATTGACTTTTGTTCTTTTCTAAAATCTTTCTTCCGGTTTACCGCTTTTAGGAGAGAATAGGCGTCCGTAATGGATGTGGGTTCCGGAGTTACCACTAACAAAACCTCCGGGGAGCTTAACACAAATTCCACTACAGAATCCGCAATTCCCGCGCCGGTATCAATGATAACTACATCATACATGCTGTCCAATTTCACCAGCTTGGCAATCAGCTTCTTAATCCGCTCCTTATCCAGATTCACCAGATCCTGCACGCCGGAGCCGCCGGAGATAAAACCAATTCCCATCGGTCCTTCCGTAATAATCTCCTCAATCGTCTTATTGTTAAAAATTAAATCTGCCAGATTATACTGCGGCCGTATGCCAAGCATTACCTCCACATTAGCCAGACCGAAATCTGCATCCAAGATGACAACACTTTTTCCAAGAGCTTTAAACTGTAAGGCAAGATTAACGGAAAGACTGGTCTTTCCCACGCCGCCTTTTCCACTGGTCACAGCGATGACTCTGGCAGAAGGCGCATTATCCTTTAACAGCTCTACCTTTTCCCGTAACTTATCTGCCTGATCCATAGCCGTCGCCACCCCCTAACACCTGCTTGGCAATGATCTGCGGATTCATGACCTCGATATCATCCGGTACATTCTGCCCGTAAGACACATAGGATAAAGGCCGGTCTGTATCCAGCTTGATATTTAATATATTGCCAATCGCATCTGTTTCATCCAATTTGGTAAAAATCAAATTATAATCCGTAATATCCGCATAGAGCGAAGTGATCTTCTTTAAATCGTTATATTTGGTTGTGGCGCTTAACACAAGATAAGTCAGTATGCTATATCCGGCAAAAGCGTCATATATTTTCTTAAGATCGTCCGCCTGCTCCTTGTTCTTGTGGGAGCGTCCGGCCGTATCCATCAGAAGATAGTCATACTCCTTGTACTTAGGAAGAATTGCCTCTAAGTCCCCGGCCTCGTAGACCACCTCCACAGGAATGGATAAAATATTGGCATAAGTCTTAATCTGTTCTACCGCCGCAATCCGGTAGGTATCTGAAGTCAGGATTGCAATTTTTTTCTTTTCTTCCAGTAAAAGCTTGGAGGAAAGCTTTGCAATAGTCGTAGTCTTTCCAACGCCGGTGGGTCCCACAAAGAAAATCACCTTGGGCTTCTTATCACCCTTGTCAAAGGATATCGGCTTCATCTCTCCTAATTTCAAGATAATCTTCTGATATACGCAGGAAAGCATCTCGTCTAAGGTGCGGATATTGCCGGAATGGGTAATCTCATCCATAATCTGCTTTGCATAGTTAAGCGTTACCTCATTGTTGGTCAGCTGTTCAATAATTAAGTCAATGGACTTGTTCTTTAAGCTGTTCTTCTCCGCCTCTTCTTCCTTTTCCTTATCCGCAGTCTCCTTCTTTTCAGATGCGGCTTTTTCCTTATCCGCTGTCTTTTCCTCTGAATCTGCCGTCTTGCCCTCTGCGCTCTGTCTTTCCTTTTTCTGGCTCTCCATCTGCTGTTCAATCAGCATGGCAAGATTATTGAGCTTTTCCTCAATCTCTTTGGATTCCTTTGCGCTTTCGGACTCCTGCTTCATCTCCGGATGGAGCTTTTCGTCAATCTGGGCGTTAATCTGCGATGTAGCCTTGCTCTCCTGCTTTTGCTCCGCAGTCCTCACCTCATCTACCGCAGCCGTCACTTCCACCTTCGTCTTTCTGAAAAATTTGAAAAGACCCTTCGGTTTCATCGTCTTAATATTCATCACAATGGCGTCTTTGCCTAAGTCATCCTTTGCCATCATAATGGCTTCTGTCTCTGAATTTGCTTGAAATTTCTTAATTATCATCTGTTGTCACCACCCCAATGGATTGTAATTCTACATCCGATTCAATCTCGTTATAGGATACTACTATTAAATCCTTAAAATAGTCTTTTGTCAACTTCTTAAAATACATTCTCACAATCGGAGATGTAATAATAATCGGCGCCTTGCCCTGGCTTTCCAATTTCTTTACTTCATTTTCCACAGAATTTAGTATCTTCTTCGTGGTTGCCGGATCAAGAGTAATATACGCTCCCTGCTCCGTCTGTTTAATGGAATTCATGATATCCTGTTCTACCTTCGGGTCTAGCGTCACCACCGTTGTCATCTCCTCACCGGAGAAATAGGTATTAGAGATGGCCCGCTTCAACCGCTGCCTTACATATTCTGTCAGCACATCCGTATCTCGCGTGGAGGGTGCATAATCCGCTAAGGTCTCAAAAATCGTAACCGAATCCCTGATGGAAATGCCCTCGGCCAAAAGATTTTGTAAAACCTTTTGAATCTCGCCAACCCCAATCAGCTTTGGAACTAACTCGTCTATCAACGTAGCGTTGTTTTCCTTTACATTGTTGATTAAGTTCTGGACATCCTGTCTGGTCAGCAGTTCGTCTAAATGCGCCTTTATAATCTCTGTCAAATGCGTGGCAATAATCGACGGCGGGTCCACCACCGTATATCCCATGGATTCCGCCCGCTCTCTTTGGGATTCGGTAATCCAGATTGCCGGCAGATGAAAGGACGGCTCAAAGGTGGGAATACCGGTAATCTCTTCCTCCACATAACCGGGGTTCATAGCCATATAATGGTCAAACAAAATCTCTCCCTCACTGATTTGGATACCCTTTATCTTAATGATATACTGGTTCGGATTCAACTGAATATTATCCCGCAGACGGATAATCGGCACTACCGCGCCTAATTCCAGCGCAATCTGCCTTCTGATCATAACCACCCGGTCAAGCAGGTCGCCGCCCTGATTCACATCGGCTAACGGAATAATACCATAACCAAATTCCAGCTCGATGGGGTCCACCTGCAAAAGGGCATTGACATTTTCATGCCGCCTGATCTCGTCTGCCTGTACCTCTTCCTCCTGTACCTCTTCTTCTATGGCGGCCACTTCCTCAGTATGGGCAATCAATCTTCCTAAGACAATCATCCCCAGTCCCATACCCAGATACACCAAAATTCTTCCCTCGCTTCTAAGCGGCGTAAACACACCTAGAAAGCACAGCGTGCCACCCACCATGTAAAGTACCTTAGGCACCTGAAAGAGCTGGCCAATCATCACATCCCCGATATTGTCCGCCTTAGACGCCTTCGTTACCAGAATACCGGTAGCTACGGAAATCAGCATGGACGGAATCTGGGACACCAGGCCGTCACCAATCGTCAAAATCGTATATTGGGACACCGCCTCTGCCAAAGGCAGGCCCTGCATCATCATACCCAGGATAATTCCGCCCACCAGATTAATCACTGTAATAATCAGGCCGGCAATGGCGTCTCCCTTTACATACTTGGTAGCACCATCCATGGAACCGTAAAATGCGGATTCCTGCTGTATTTTATCCCGCCGTTCCATAGCCTCTTTATCCGTAATGGCGCCCGTATTTAAATCCGCATCAATGGCCATCTGTTTACCGGGCATGGCGTCCAATGTAAACCGAGCCGTTACCTCGGAAACACGCTCAGAACCTTTATTGATAACCACCATCTGCACGATAACCAGCACAATAAAAATAATGGCTCCAATCACCAGATTACCTCCGCCGACAAAATTACCAAAGGTCCTGACCACCACTCCCGGATTACCGGTAGAAAGAATCAGTCTGGTCGAGGAGACGTTCAGCGAAATTCTGAAAATAGTGGAAAACAGCAGTATGGTTGGAAAGCTGGACATCGCCAGGGTTTCCTTTGCATACAGACAGTTAAACAGGATAATTAACGCCACCATCAGGTTAAAGGTAATCAGTATATCCAAAAGAAAATTCGGTATCGGAATAATGAAAAATATGACAGCCGCCAGCAAATACAAGCCTACAAATAAATCTGCCTTTTTCATTTATATCCACACCTCCTTCTCTTTATACCCGTATTTTTATCTTATCAGCTCACCTTGTTGTGAAGCTGATACACATAGGCTAAGACTTCCGCCACCGCCTGATAAAGCTCCGGCGGAATTTCCGCATCCACATCTACATTGTAATATAACATTCTTGCTAAGGGTTTGTTTTCCACAATCTCTACCTGATGCTCCCTGGCAATTTCCTTAATCCTTCCCGCCAAAAAATCCGCACCCTTAGCCACTACGACAGGCGCCTGTGTCTCACCGGATTTATAAGCGAGCGCCACAGCAAAATGGGTGGGGTTGGTAATGACCACATCCGCTTCCGGAACAGCCGCCATCATGCGCCGCTGGGAAGCCTGCTGCATCCGCTGTCTCTGCTGTCCCTTTACCTTGGGGTCTCCTTCCTGGTTCTTAAATTCATCTTTGACCTCCTGCTTGGTCATCTTGTTGTCCTCTTTAAATTTCCAACGCTGATATAGCAAATCTGCGGCGGCAATAACCACAAAAAAGAGGCAGATTTTCCAAAGCAGTTCCATTACAATATCATACATAAGCAGGATGCTCTGCTCTAACGACATATCATAAATTAAATACAAGTCCCTGGCATGGTCCGACAGCACCCCGTAGGAAATATATGAGATAAATCCAATCTTTGCGATTGACTTAATTAACTCCATAAACGTATTCAGGGAAAACATACGCTTAAACCCGTTAATCGGATTCATTTTGCTGAACTTTGGCTGTAAGGGCTTAGGCGTTACCTTAAACTTAAACTGCAAGGCATTGCCGAAAAAGGCAATCAGCAGTCCGAACAGCAAAAAAGGCAGAACTACAATGCACAGGTTTAACAATGCGTCAGCAGTAAGGGAGGTAAGGGCCGCAATATCAATCCCATCCCTTGTATAACGGGGAATCAGCGTATAAAAGGTGTCGAACGAATCCAACAGCCGGTTTCCCACAAAGCCCATGGCAACGCGCAGGCACACGAACAGACCCAGTAACGTAGCGGCGGTAACAACCTCGGTACTCTTTGCCACATTACCTTCTTCCCGCACATCCTCCAACTTCTTAGAGGTTGCTTCTTCTGTTTTCTCTCCTCCCGGACCTTCCTTGGCAAACATCTGAAGGTCTAAGGGCAGTCGAATCTTATATTCGTATGTCATATGCGAAACACTCCACTCTAATAAAATACCTGTAGCACATCCATGACCACTTTCTGCATCTGTTCATACAGATAGCCGGTTATAGTAGATAAAAAAGGCAGGGTAACTGCTATCACGCCAAAGCCGACAAAAATCTTAAGCTGGATTCCCACCACAAACATATTCATCTGCGGCGCCGTCTTTGCCAGCACTCCCAATACCACATTTAACAGCATAATGGCAATCAGCACCGGCAGGCTGATTCTGAGGGCAATGATAAAATACTGGGTAATGTACCCAATCATGGTATCGTAAAGCTCCCCGGTATCAATGGTTACATTGCCAAGGGGAATCAGGGTAAAAGAATCCGACAGGGCAGATAAAATGTAGTAGTGCAGGTTTAGCACCAGCATCAAAATCATAACCAGCATACTGTAAAACTGGGCCGAAATCGTCGTCTCCGTATTAAATGTCTGGTCAAAATTGGAAACCATGGAAAACCCGAGTTCCCGGTCAATAAACTGTCCTGCGGCGTTGATAATGGTCAACACCATATTGGCGGTAAATCCAAGCGTCAGCCCCACCACCAGTTCTTTTACCACAATCACTGTATAGCCGATAAAAGTTGTATAATTAAGGGGCGTATAGGGATAAGCCGTATACAAAATGAGCGTCACGCCGATTCCCAGCATAATCCGCACCCTTCTTGTCACCGTTACATTACCAAAAATGGGGGCAAAAACCATTGCTCCCATTACTCTGGCAAGGATTGCCAGAAAGTATTCCAAATGATAAATGGAAAAGGATTGTTCGATCATATGTCATTACCTCACATAGGTGGAAAAATCCTCAAACAAACGATTCATAAATTCTATAATATTGTTCATAATCCAGCCGCCGCAGATAATTAATGTAATAAAGATACTGAGTATCTTCGGAACAAAGGTTAAAGTCTGCTCCTGTATGGAGGTAACTGTCTGGAAAATACTGATTACCAGACCCACAATCAGGGAAACTAACAGCAGCGGGGCAGAACATTTAATAATCAACCAAAGGGCCTCTCTTGCAATATCAATAACGACATCTGTTGTCATCTACTCACATCCCATCTAAATCTATCCGTCAGTAATGAAAACTCTTTACCACTTCTCCAATCACCAGATTCCAGCCGTCTGCCATGACAAACAACAAAATCTTAAAGGGCATGGAAATCGTGGTTGGCGGCAGCATCATCATACCCATCGCCATCAGGGTGGACGCCACTACCATATCAATAATGATAAACGGTATATAAATCATAAATCCAATGAGAAAGGATTTTCTGAGCTCACCCATCATAAAAGCCGGAATCAGTACCGAGCTTGGCACATCTGAAAGCTCTTCTACATCTTCAGTCTTAGACATATCCAAAAAGAAATTAATGTCTTCCATATCCACATTGTTAAACATAAATTCCCTTAATGGTTCCATACATGCCTTAAGCCCCTCCTCCTGGGTAATCTCCCCATTGGATAATGGCTTGATGCCCTCCTCATTAATCCGTTGCAGGGTCGGCGTCATAATAAAAAGGGTTAAAAACAAGGCAAGCCCTACCAATACATTATTAGGAGGCGCCGACTGTGTACCAAGAGCCGTCCGCAAAAAATGGAAAACGACTATAATTCTGGTAAAGGACGTCATCATAACAACGATTGATGGAGCTAACGATATGACAGTAATTACCAAAAGCATCTGAAGCGTACCTGCCAGGGTGCCCTCGTCATTGGAAGTATCCACCCGGACTCCCATGGAAAAAGGCACATCATTCTCCAGATTGGTTAATTCCTCTGTCTCATTATTAATATCATCATCTGTTATGCCGGTGGCATTCACCTCATATCCCAGGCATAACACAGAAAATATTATCAAATAAGCAATTAAAAATTTCTTCAGGCGATGATGTTTTCCCGCCTGTTTTGTATTATTTTTGATCATGATTTTGCTTTTCACTTCTCATCTTTTCCAGTATGTTTTTAAAATTAATCGGTTCCAAGGCGGTCTCCGGTTCTTTGACCTCGGCCTCGTCCAAACGGGTAAGCAGTGTGATATTGTCTTTGCTGACTGCAAGAACAAGATACTGTTCTCCCACCTTCACAATCTCAATCACCTTGTTGTTTGATACCCGGAACACTTCAATGATTCTGATATTGCTGCGCTTATTCATCGCATTGGACTGAAAGCTGCCGGAAATCCGGGCAGCTAAATAAGCTAAAAACAACACAAACAGAAACAGTATAATCAGGCAGATTAACTGCCCAATACTTTCCAGATTGGAAGTACCGGCTGCACGAGTCAAAATCATATTACTCCACAGCCTTCTTAACTGCCTCTAACACTCTGTCCGGCTGGAACGGCTTAACAATGAAATCCCTTGCTCCTGACTGGATACTCTCAATAACCATTGCCTGCTGTCCCATAGCAGAACACATAACCACGCTGGCATTGGGATCGCTCTCCTTAATCTTCTTAAGTGCCTGGATTCCATCCATCTCCGGCATAGTAATATCCATCAGCACAAGATCCGGCTGCGTCTCAGCGTACTTCTCTACCGCTTTCGCGCCGTTCTCCGCCTCCCCGGCAATGGTGTAACCATTCTTGACCAAAATATCCTTGATCATCATTCTCATAAAAGCTGCATCATCACAAATTAAAATACTTTTTGCCATATCCTTTTCTCCATTTCATAAAATACTTTATTCTTTAATGATATCAGTAACTCTAATACCAAAGCTCTCCTCAATTACAACAACCTCACCTTTTGCTACCAGCTTGCCATTGACTAAGACGTCAATCGGTTCCCCGGCCAGCTTATCCAGCTCGATAATCGTTCCCGGCGCCAGTTCCAAAATCTCTTTAATGGATTTGCTCGTTCGTCCAAGCTCTGCGGTAACCTCTAAAGGAACATCCATAATCAAATCAATGTTCTCCTGCTGGGTAATCGGGTTAAACGCCGCATTAAATGGCTGGAACTGTACCGGCTGAACATTCACATCCTGCATAGGCGGTGCATATCCATAAGGCATCCCCATCATCGGAGCGCCCATCATTGGCTGGCCCATCATCGACTGACCTGCCCCTGCTGGAGGCGCCTGACTGGCTGCCGCCGGTTGGGGCTGCGGCTGGGGCGCCGGCTGAGGCTGTGGTTCCGCAGTCTTTGGCGGCGTCTCCTCCGGCTCCTGATTGGATTCAAATTTGTTATATAAATCCTTGGCTAGGTCGATTGGATAAAGCTGCATGATACTGCTGTCAACCAAATCTCCAATCTCCATCTTGAAAAACACCTTCACAAAGGAATGATTCTGAAACATCCCCATTCCTTCTATTGCACCATCCCCCGTCAAATCCACTAGCTCTGCTGACGGCGGTGAGATGTCAATCTTTTCTCCCAACATTGTTGACAATGAGGTTGCAGAAGACCCCATCATCTGATTCATGGCCTCGCAGATTGCGCTTAAATGCAAATCGGAAAGCTCATCTACCAGATTAGTTCCGTCTCCTCCCATCATTAAGTCTGTTATTACTTTAACATCATCTTCACGAAGAATCAAGACATTATTACCGTCAATTCCCTCCTTGTATGAAATTGTAATAAACACACAAGGTCTCTCATAATCTGCCACCAATTCATCCCATGTACAAATCGATACAGACGGCGTTGTAATGGTTACCTTCTGGTTGACAAGGGAATACAGGGTTGTGGCCGCCGTACCCATACAGATATTGGAAATCTCTCCTACCGCATCCTGTTCCTGTGGTGTCAGGGAAATGCCAGAGTCAGAAGACGGAGAACTATCATCACCAGTCATATTACCCAGTAATGCATTGATCTCTTCCTGTGATAACATTCCATCCATGTTCCTACTCCTCTCTTATGATTTCTGTCACCTTCACCGCATAGTGCTCTGCACCGGAACCAGGTAACGCTTTAAACTTAACAATATTACCGACATAGACGTCTAATTCCTCATCCACATGGGAATCCAGCCTGATAATATCGCCAACTTGTAAATTTATAAAATCCATTACCGATATGCTGCTCTTGCCAAGCAATGCCTTAATCGGAATCTGGGCTTTTGTAATCGCCGCCTCAATATATTCGTTATATGCCTCTTCATTGTTGTTCTGCATCATGGAAAACCAGTATTTGGTGTTCAGCTTATCCATAATATCCTCTAAGGTCATAAAGGGAAGACAAATATTCATCAAGCCTTCGACCGTACCGATTGCCACATTAATGGTCACAATGGCAATCATCTCTCCCGGAGAAATAATCTGGGCGAACTGTGAATTGGTCTCAATCCGCTCTAACCGGGGATGGATTTCAATAACATTCTGCCATGGCTCCCGCAATAAATCCACCAAAATGGAAAATATTCTTTCCAGTACGCTTAACTCAATCTCCGAAAAATCCCTGGCTTTTTCCAAGGGGTCCCCCATACCGCCCAACATACGGTCGATAATGGCATAGCCAAGATTAGAAGCCAGTTCAATCAGAATGTTGCCATTAAGAGGAGCAAAATTCACAATTCCCAATAAAACCGGATTAGAAAGGGCATTGGCAAATTCTGAGTAGGTAACTGCCTCTGAATTCATCACGTCAATCTGCACATTTTTCCGCAGGTAAGCCGGAAAATTGCTGGACACCAATCTGCCAAAATGCTCAAATATAATCTCAAGGGTTCGCAAATGCTCCTTTGAAAACTTGGAAGGTCTGGCAAAATCATAATCTTTAATTTTTACTGCAGGTTCATCATTTATCTCATCGACATCCAATTCGCCAGAACTTAACTGCTTTAACAGGGCGTCGATTTCATTTTGAGATAACACATCTGCCATACTATAACACCTCCAATAGCCAACTAATCCTTCTGCCTCAACTGATAAAACTATTGGATTGTAAACTTGCTAAAGGATAACCGGTATATACACTGCGTACCATATTTTTTCTGTAAGGCGTCCAAAATCTGCTTTTTAATCTTTTCCTGCGTCTCCTGGTCGTCAACCTCCGCATACGTATAATTCTGAACCACATTTCTGGCCTCGTCAAATACCGCGCCCTGGGCGTCTGTCAATACAGCATTCAAATCATCATATTCCTTGGAGGATTTATCCAATTCCAAAGTCATCCCCATCTGTACATAATGCTTATCGCCGCTGCCGTCATCTTTTAGGTTGACAACCTGGGCCTCCACATTATAGGTGGCAATATTCTTAAGTTCCACTGTGGGCTGCCCGTCGTTGCTCTCCAACTCCAGATTCAGCACAGAGGCAATCTCTGAAATCAGATTGTTTGTCTTCTTTGCCGAAGGCATACAGACAAACACCAGCATAACATTTAAAATCAAATTCACCACACACAATGCCAATATGATAACTGTAATCAAATTCTTCTTCATGTCTTTCTTTTCTTCCTCCCTTTACGATTCAGAATTCAACGGGTTAAATATCTTAATGGATACCCGCCTGTTTCTGGCGCGGCCTTCTTCTGTATCATTAGAGGCCACCGGACGGCTGTCCCCATAACCGGCAACCTTCATATTCGCATCAATGAGATTGGCCTGTGCTTCCACATATTCCAACACCTTATTCGCCCTGGCTGTGGACAGATACCGGTTGCTCTCATACTTGGCTGTGCTGATTGGCACATTGTCTGTATGCCCTTCTATCTCAATGGTACAATCCCTGTATCTCTCCATGATGGAAGCAATCTTCTGCATAAAGATAAGGGCGTCCTCCCTGACCTCGGCTTCACCGGGATTAAAAAGTATGGCTCCGTTAAGATCCATGGAAACATACTGGGCGTTATAATCCATGACCATGCGGTCATCTATGCTGTAGGATTCCGCCATCTGTGAAATCTCATCATACATCTCCTCAGACTGCTCTAACCCCTGTTCATCCATCTTTTCCTTAAGCTCCTGCTCGGATAGCTCTGTCTTGTCCTGGTCGGTTTTGCCGCCGACAATCTCCTCGGAGTTATTTTCAATGCTGTCCGGCTGGTCGGAACTGTCACTGGTTCCCTCATCTGCGCCTGTAGCAGATAAATCCTGATTATTGCCCTCCACCTCAGAGGCAACGCCAATGTACTCTAAGATAGACTCAATTCCCGGAAGCTGCGTCACTCCGCCGGACACAACAGCTCCCTCCACCAAAGATACGGAACCGGCTTCTAATATACTAAAGCTGACATTCTCAAAGGAGGCTGCAATTCTCTGAATCTTCCCCTCATCCATAGTGGAACTTGCGAACAAAAGCACAAAGAAGCAAAGGAGCAGGTTCATCAAATCACTAAAGGTTGACATCCAGGCCGGCGAGCCCTCCTCAGGCGGCTTTTCTTTTCGCTTAGCCATAATTATTCACCGCCTCCTCCGTTGCCTTCAGCCAAATCCTCTCTCATACCCGGAGCAAGGAACGACTTCAGCTTCTCTTCAATTACTCTTGGGTTCTCTCCTGCCTGAATGGACAGAAGACCTTCTATCATAATCTCTTTTAACTGTATCTCCGCATCATTGAACACGCCCAGCTTGGTAGAAATGGGAGCGCTGATCCAGTTTGCCAGTACGGAACCATAATATGTAGTAATCAATGCCACCGCCATATTCGGACCGATGGAATCCGGATCTGACAGATTCTGTAACATCAGCACCAGACCAATCAGGGTACCAATCATTCCCCATGCAGGTCCCATGGCTCCAATCTGCTTCCAGAAGCCAATGTTCTTCTGGTGCCTAGCGTCTGTATTCACCAGCTCTGCCTCTAAGATTCCCCGGACTAGTTCCGGGTCAGTTCCATCTACGATGAGCAAAATTCCCTTTTTCATAAAAGGCTCTTCCAATGCATTGGCCGATTCCTCTAAGGCTAAAAGCCCTTCCTTTCTGGCCACATTGGACAAATCAATAATCTGTTTGATGGTTCCCACTAAATCCATCTGCGGCGCCTTAAAGGCCAGACCAAACGATTTGATTCCTCCGACGAAATCCTGCAACGGATAACTGGCAAATACACATCCGAATGTACCGCCGAATGTAATCAGTACAGAAGGTACATCTACGAAATAACGAAGTCCTGCCGCTCCGGCATCACCAGTCGCCATACCGAAAATCATCAGCGCAAAGGATGCCACCATACCAATTATTGTTGAAATATCCACAAGTTACACCTCACTAATCTACAGTAAATTAAGGCTTCCCAGTCCTTAAAAAGAAACCTTTTCCATAAAACAATATAAATTATATCACAAATTCTAAATATATGCCACTAAAATTTGCATCATTGCAGAAATATTGCCCGTTTATATGATATTACTAAATTTGTCACTTCTTGTCTACTCTCTTTTACAACTATTTTTTTGCCGGTGGTAAGCGATATTACTGTGTCCGGCGTCTCCTCCACAAACTCAATAACCTCCGCATTCAATGTGAACTTAACATCATTGAGTCTAGTTAATTCTATCATAGAATCCTCCTTTTTCCTATTGTTAATATTTACAATCGCAGCATATAAATCCGGTATTATACCATGCAGCAGCCACAATGATTATATTATTATAACATTTTCAGAAAATTCTGCAATCCGTTAATGCCTCTCCGCTTCTCTTTCTCATAACATTTACGCAAAAAAATGAGGCTGTGTACAATCTTTATCGCACACAGCCCCAATGCCGTTTACCTATTATCTCTTAAGATTTACCAGTTCCTCAATCAGTGTATCGGAAACAGTAATAATTCTGGAGTTCGCCTGGAATCCTCTCTGGGTAACGATCATTTCCGTAAATTCCTGGGACAAATCCACATTGGACATCTCTAATACGCCCTGCGTCATCTTCTCGCCGGTACTCGAAATATCCTGACCAATTCCATCAAAGGAACCGGAGGCCTTTGTCTCCTGATATAAACTGTCACCAATAGCCTCTAAGCCGGCCGGATTAATAAAGTTGGCAACTGCGATCTGGCCTAACAGTCTGTTGATACCATTGTCATAGACGCCGTAAATCATACCGGAAGTATCAATCTTCACATCAGAAAGAATACCTACCTTACGTCCTCCTCCGGTGGCATCTGTACCGCCTCTGTGAATCTCAAAATCACATTCTTCCTTCTTCGCATACATCTTTAAGTTGGAAAAATCAACTTCGATACCGTTAATATCATCACCCGTCGGCGGGTCAGAAATCTGTCTGAACACATCGCCAACCTGATCATTCTTAGGCTTAATCACCAGAGAAAGGGTCTTTCCCGCATCTCCTGTATTTCCGCCTACGCCCTCAAAATTACCATTGTCCGGATCAAATTTAATTGTACTACTTATATTGTCGCCATTAAGTCCACCTGAAAACGTAGCCGTATATGTTCCGTTTGCTGGATCAATAATATTGACATTATTAGCGTCAGTAATGGAAACCACTTCAACGTCAAAAGCACTTTCAATATCTTCGTTCTGCGTTACTTTCATCTTAACCGTATAGGCATTGCCCAGATTATCATAGATAGAAACCGTCTTTACCACTCCGTCTTCTGTTTCCAGATTCGGATCTGTCTTTGCAATTCCGCCTGAAAAATATGTCTTTGATGTCAGTTCTGGCGGAGCAGTCTTAAACTCTTCAGACTCCGGCCGCAAAGCAGATACGGTATCTCTCCGAATCTGATTGGGATTATCCGGATCTACCTGCCAGCCCATTACCAAATCACCGCTTCCTGTAACCAGATTACCGGCATCATCTGTATTGAATGCGCCAACCTTGGTAAAGTAATTAATGCCGCCGCGGTTTACAATGAAAAATGAACTGCCGTTAATCATCAGGTCATAGGGGTTGTTCGTAGACTGTGCAGAGCCGGACTGGTGGGAAACAGTAATCGTTGCCACGCTGGCGCCCAAACCGATCTGCTTTGCATTGGTACCTCCGCTATTTTCTGAGGCGCCGGTTGCGCTCTGGGTTGTTTGATACAACACATCCCGGAATAACACCTGACTGGCCTTAAAACCTACTGTATTAACATTTGAAATATTGTTACCAATTACATCCATTTTGGTCTGGTGTGTCTTAAGACCTGCAACACCAGAATAAAGTGATCTCATCATAATTCATCGACCTCCTAAATCTTCATTGATGTGCTCCCCATCTGTCATTCAGGGGATTCTAGCCTCCAAAAGGTCCGGCTATACAATGACTGCTCCATCAATATTGGTAAATACATTACTGTCATTTGACTCCTGATCCATTGCTGTGACTACCGTATTGTTCTTGATATTCACAATAAATGCGATGTTATCCAGCATCACTAAGGATTCCTGAATACTCTTTTCCTTGGCCTGCATAACGCCCTTGTTCAAGCGGTTCATCTGGTTCTCATCCAGATTAATGTTCCGGCTGGCAAGCCGCTCGTTGGCATGTTTGGAAAAGATTACCTGCTGGGATTGCTGTTCCTTTGCCCTGGTCTTTTCAAAAACCTGCTGGAAAGTAAGTCCCTGCGCATTGGCTTTCTCCTTCGGTCTGCTCTCAATGCCGCCCTTTAAATAGGCTTCTGCCATCTGGTCAATGGATACAAAGGAATTTTGTAAACGCTCCATGTTATCGCCCCTTTTCCTTAAGGTCCACCTACTATACTGTTTCGGTGTTATCCGATCCGTCGGAATCTCCATTTCCTTTCCCACCGTCGCCGTCAACATTATCGCTGTTGTTATCATCAGTGCCGTCTGACGGTTCCGCACTGTTAATTAAGTGCTCCAGATAATCAATGCTTACCACAGAATCCAAATAATCAGCCGGGTAATAATTATCATTTACATGTAAATATACTTTCCCCTCGCTTAAGGTCACATAATCCACAAGCCCGCTGATCTGATCCACATTGCCCACCGCATCCGGCACATTCAGTATGACATACTGTCCCGTAAGGTTCATGGCCTGACCGTTTGCAAAAGAGGTGCTTAAGTTCTGTAGCTCTTCTACGGAAGAAAACTGTGCTAACTGTGACATATACTCTGTGTTACTGGTTGGTTCCAATGGGTCCTGATACTGCATCTGTGCAACTAACAGCTTTAAAAATGCATCTTTATCCAAAGAGCTGTTGGATTTCTCCTTCGTTGCCGCTGCCGGTGTGCTGCCCACATTGGAAGTATCAATTCCTATTCCTGGCATATCTTCATCCTCCTTTTCTTTCATACTACATATTGTATCGGCAAAATATGAAAATACTTTATAGCTATGCCGTATAGCTTACGCTGCTTCCGGCGGCCTGCATCCGCGCTTCCTCCGCCGCTTCTTCCTCTGCCATATCCGTCTCCGGCTCTGACAAATCTAATCTTCTGTGCCTGTTAGAGGTCTGGTTCTCCGTCTGGGAGTCCTGATTCTCATCCCCTCGCTCAAAACCTGTGGTTGAAACCATCACTTCGATTGCATCAACCTTTAGATTCTGCTCCTGCATACTCTCTTTCAGATTGGTAAGACCATTTTCAACAGCCTGCTTCGCCGCCTCTGTCTCGGCTACAATTCTTGCCGTCATGACGCCGTCCTTAGACACAACATGAATCTGGATTCTTCCTAAATGCTCCGGATAAAGCTGCATCTCCATGGAGGTAACTGTCTGGTTCATCTGAACCTTTACCTGCTCCACAATCTGATTGATGACTTCCGCCCCGCGTACGGGCTGTGCTTCCGGTACTTCAGCAATATTGTCCACTGCATTTTCAATAGCCTGCAATATGGGGTTGGCAAAAGCCTTCTGTGTCTGTAAATTTGTCTGTTCCCCCTTTGCCCTTTCTGTCGTCACCTCCGACGGGCTCTTAGTGTCTTCCTGTTGATGAAAACTTTCCTCCTGCTGTCCGTTGCCGGTCTGCTTATTCTGCACTACCGTTACCTGAGGCTCTTTGACAGGATTCTCTGTTATTTCTGTCCCATCAGGCGTTACCGGCTGTAATTGTTTTGTTGAACTTTGCTGCAATAAAATCTGCGGTTCCTCTTTCAGTTTCTGTACCAGTTGAGCGGCTTCGGGAAATTCACGAAATCCCTCTTCGGCCTCCGGACTGGTTATCAGGGCCTCTAAATCAACCGAATCTGTTAAATCCAAAGCGTCAAATTCGTCCAAAAGCTCCTGAAATTCTCCTAAAAAGTCTTTCAACTCCTGATTCAGATTCTCATCCACAATTAAATCTGAGACCTCCGCCTGGTTCATTTGCAGGAAAAATCCCTTTAATCCGTCTGCGGTGAAGAGTTCTTCTACGCTCATGCCAAAACTTTCAAGCTGCTTCGCAAACTCCTCCGGAGAAAGCCCAAACTGTTCCATTAGATTCTGCAACAGTTGTCCCACAGTCTCTAACAACGCTTCTTTTTCCTCCGCCGTCAGGTCTGAAACCTCGTCGTCTGCCTTTTGCTGTCCCATACCGGCCGGAATCTCTGCCTTTTCTGACCGTTCGGCCCGCTGAGCCCTGTCCGGTTTTTGTGCCTGTCTGGATTCTGGCGGCTTAACGGAAGAATCTGGCTTGGATCCCCTCTGCGGATCATGCTTTGCGGTCTCACCAACCGGCTGTGCTTTTCCTGTAGCGGTGTCCGCCCTGCTGCCGGCATTGGCAAGAAAACTGGAAAAATCCGTTGCTGTGGCGTCTGCATTTGACTTTGGCAAAGACTTCCCCGTCTGGTTTCCCACAATCAGCAGATTGGCTGCATTCACACTTTCCTTTACCTGCATGCACATCCTCCTTTCGTTATATGATATGATAAAGAGCGGTCAGTATACTAAAAGTTTCTTGGTGATATTCGCAGAAAAGGCCGGGTCCATTGCCTCCATTACCTTCGCCCTGCTCTCCGCCTTCATGGCTTTGAGGATCTCCGCAACAGAATCTAAATTGTCCCCCATCTTCTCTAATACCGCCGCCGCCTCCGCAGGCTTCATGTTCTCGTAGGTCTTCGCTAAATCCTTCATATCCGCATCTGCGGACTCGTTGGAAATAACCTGACGGTAAATTGCCTCTGCATTGGCTGCATCTATACTTTCATACCACTCTTTATATGTATCGGCATCTGGAGCGTTTTCTCCATAGACTATTTCGTTATAAAATTCTTCTTTTTGTCTCTGAAATTCACTCTGGCCTTCCTCAAACACCTTCAAACGCTCTATTTGCTTAGATAAATCGGCATTTTCATCTTTTAATGATTTGTTGCTGGAATTTAACTTTTCATTCTCCGCCTCTAACTTGGCAATCATCTCTTTTGCCTGGGACAGGGTTGCAATCTCATTCTCCCCTGTGCCTTCTTCTTCCGCTTCTTTTGCTAACTCCTCCTCTGACGGTTCGGGAAGAATCTTGTTGACAACCGGCACATCCTTAAGCACAGGGCGCAGAACGCCGCTTCCAAATCCGCCGATATCAAACTTAATCAGGGCGATAATAATGGCCAGCCATACCACAACAATTAATATCACAAAAATGCCTGACAAAATTCTGCTGCCAAGGCTTTCCTCATCCGGATCTTTCGTTCTGTCTTTTTCCTTTTTTGCCATTATGAAACCTCCTCGTCCAAATCTTTATTATTATACTGATAGCTGATTAGCTGGTCAATCTCCTTCATCTCCTGCTGATTCATCTCCTGCTTAAAGACTTCAAACTGATTTTCCTTAAGTTTTTCGTGAATCTTTCTCTCCTGCATGGCCTCATTCATCAGCCGGACCGCTTCTTCGAGCTCCTGCTCAATCTGTGCGACTACAAGCTGCTGGTCTGCAATATAGTCCTCCATAATCAAAATCGCATCTTTGCACTGCTCAATCTCTAACAGATCAAGCCTTTTTGAGACCAGTCCCCTATACTCCCGCATATACTGCATATGCCGGTTTTTCAAATAGGAAAGCCGTTCTTCCGCCTCATTCAGCCTTGCGCGGACCGCCATATAATTCTGCTTGGCCTGCTCCTCTAATTTATACTTGATATCTAAAATGTTCTGCATTCGATATATAAATCTGGCCACTTTCCTACTCCTTTAATCAGTCGCTTTCTTCCCCTTCAAAGATTGCCGACATCATGGCAACCTCCTCGTCAAACTGATATTTGCTGTCCACATCCTGCTTCAAAAACGCATTGACCTGACGGATTTTGGAAATGGCAAAATCAATATCCGGATTAGAACCGGCTTTGTATGCGCCGATATTAATCAAATCCTCCGCCTCGTTATAGGTGGCCAATACATTTTTCAGTTTCCCGGCCGCCTCCTTGTGCTCCTTAGAGGCAATCCCGCTCATACACCGGGAAATGCTCTGCAATACATCTACCGCCGGATAATGGTTCTTATGGCCTAACTTTCTGGACAGCATAATATGTCCGTCCAAAATACCTCTTGCCGTATCGGAAATGGGCTCGTTGAAATCATCGCCGTCCACCAATACCGCATAAAGCCCGGTAATGGAACCTTTTTCCGAATTACCTGCCCGCTCTAATACCTTGGGCAGTTCGGAATAGACAGACGGGGGATACCCTCTCGTTACCGGCGGTTCCCCGGAGGCCAAGCCTATCTCCCTCTGGGCCATACAGAAACGCGTCATATTATCCATCATCAAAAGGACGTCCTTGCCCTGATCCCTGAAATACTCCGCAATCGCCGTCGCTGTCTTGGCTGCCTTGTTACGGATTAGGGCCGGTTTGTCCGAGGTGGCAATCACAACCACAGAGCGTTTCATGCCTTCCTCGCCTAAGTCTCTTTCTATAAATTCCCGGACTTCCCTGCCACGCTCCCCGATTAGGGCAATGACATTGACGTCGGCTTTGGTATTTCTTGCAAACATACCCATCAAAGTAGATTTACCCACGCCGGAACCGGCAAAGATTCCGATTCTCTGCCCTTTTCCTACCGTAATCATGCCGTCCACAGATTTTACGCCAAGAGGAAGGACCTCGGAAATGATCTTTCTCTTTAATGCGTCCGGCGGCGGCGCCTCTATGGGATAAGTCTCGTTTAAATGAAGCTCCTTCCCGTCTAACGGCCTTCCAAGGCCGTCTAAAGAGCGGCCAAGCAGTTCCTCGCCGACCTGCACCTTCAAAGGCTCCTTCGTGTTCTCCACAACGGCGCCAAGGCCTATTCCCTCCACGCTTTCAAACGGCATCAAAAGCACCCGGTTATCCCGGAAACCCACTACCTCCGCCATCACCTGCTGGGAACCGTCCTTCGAGGTAATTACGCACAAATCATTTAATTTACAGGTAGGACCTACCGATTCCACAGTAAGTCCTACAATCTTTGCAACCTTCCCAAGCTCTTTGACATAAGAGCGTCCGGCTAAGGAAAAATATTGCTCATAATTTATTTCCAAAGAAACCACCTATTCCTTTATCATCAGCCGCAGCGCCGTAATCAGGTTGTCAAGCTGCACATCCAAACTTACATCCACAATGCCGTTATCCGTCTCAATTAAGCACTGCCGGTCCGAAAGCTGGGCGTCCTCAAAAATCTCCACCGTAATGTTGGGATTTAACGCCCCGTAAATCTCGTCTTTCCGCCCGGCTAATTCCTCATAATCATTGGCAGATACCTTTATGACAAAATGCCGGCTGTTGTCTAAATCCTGCATAGCCGCATTAATCATATATAAAAGCACATCCCGCTGGTTGTCAATCACCACACCGGTAATGGAAGGAATCAACTGACAGAGCAAATCCACCATTTGCCGCTCTGTATCCGCAATCAGGCGTTCCTCTTTCTCTATGTATGCCTGTTCTAATTCGTTTCCCCGTTCCGCTAAGGCGTCGGTCTGCTCCTTAAGCTCACGCTGTGCGGTGGCCTGGCCTTCCCCGTAACCGGCTTCGTAGCCTTCTTCCTGGGCTTTGCGCCGGATCTCTTTGGCCTCGTCATAGGCCGCGGCACGCATATGCTCCACTTCGTCATGGGCCTGATTCACAATCAGTTCCGCATCCTTCTTTGCCGCCGTTACAATGTCGTCCGCCATCTGCTTTAACTTATCGGCAGAATCCGGCAGATTGGGAAGCTCCGAGGTATCCATGGTGAGCACATCCTCATCAAAATCCATGCCCTCCATCTCGGCGTCCCGTACAAGCGCCTCCGCTAACGCCTCTTCCACAGAAGCCCCGCTTTCCGCAGCTTCATTCTCCGCCGCCTCCGCAGCGCTGTCTAAGGCTTTGATAATCTTATTCTCGTTGGTATCAATCACCAGCGTATTTTCCTTAGAAAATGCGATAAATCCCGACTTAATCAGATTAGACAATAATCTCGTCACCTCCACCACGGGAGATAACAATCTCGCCGGTATCCTCCAGCTTTCTGATAATATTTACAATCTTCTGCTGTGCTTCCTCGACATCTTTCAGGCGGACCGGACCCATATATTCCATATCCTCCTTAATCATGGTAGCCAGACGGGAAGAAAGATTGCTGAAAATACAGTTCTGTACATCCTCGTTGGCATTCTTAAGGGCAATGGCAAGCTCGTTGTTGTCCACTTCGCGAAGTACCGTCTGGATTGCCCGGTTATCAAGCGTAAGAATATCCTCGAATACGAACATTTTCCGGCGGATTTCGTCTGCCAGTTCAGGCTCCTCAATCTCCAATGTCTCCATAATATGTTTCTCAGTACTTCTGTCAACCGTATTCAAGATGGATACGATTGCGTCTACGCCGCCCACAATCGTGTAATCCTGATTGACCAAAGACGATAATTTCTTCTCCAATACCTTTTCCACCTCTTTGATGACATCCGGACTGGTGCGGTCCATCAGGGCAATACGCTTTGCAACATCCGCCTGTTTTTCCGGAGGAAGGGCGCTTACAACTGCCGCCGCCTGACTGGAGGGCAGATAAGCCAGAATCAAGGCGATGGTCTGGGGGTGCTCCTCCTGAATAAAGTTAAGAAGCTGCGACGGATCCGCCTTACGGACAAATTCAAAAGGCCGGACCTGTAGGGATGCGGTCAGTCTTCCGATTACATCTTTTGCCCTGTCCTCACCAAGAGCCTTGTCAAGCAATTCCTTCGCATAATTGATACCGCCCTCTGCAATATACTGCTGGGCGAGACATACTTCATAAAATTCTTCCAGTACCTGCTCCTTCAAATCCGGGGGTACGCTTCTGGTATTTGCAATTTCCAGTGTCAGGGACTCAATCTCATCATCCTTCAAATGCCTGAAAATATTTGCAGACTTCTCAGGGCCTAAAGAAATCAATAAAATTGCCGCTTTCTGAATACCAGAAATATCTTCATATGATGATGCCATACCTTCTCCTCCAAACGCTTCATGCTTTAATCCCAATCATCTTCCAGCCAGTTTCGCAAAAGCAACGCAACTTCTTCCGGATTCTCATCCACAAAGCGCTCAATCTGCTGTCTGGTCGCCGATTTATCACTAAACTGAATATCCTCTAATGTCTGATTCTCCTTGGTGGTAGCCAGCAACGCTTCCACAGAAAGTTCCGGCTCTAACTCGGACACTTCCACCGGCTTCATTCCCTTGAATACCACAAAGCAAAGCAGAGCGACAATCAAAATTGCCAGAACAAATTGCAGGTAATTGGCAACCGTCTCCGCTGCCGTTGTCTCCTTCGGATAGAACAGCGGTACTTCAAATGCCTGAATCTGAATATTATCTGTGCTGATTCCCGTAGCCGCCTGTACTAAGCCATAAGTCTGCTCATCAACCTCGATGGGTTTACGCTCCCCGTTCTCTTCCTGAAATTCTTCAAAATTGGTTCCCCTTAACTGGCCCGCCTTACGGAGCGTCTCCTCATCATATATCACATAACGGCTCAACACCACTGCAATGCTGGAATTGGCTGTGTCAATGGTGCCCACCGCCTCTTCCGTATAAGTCTTGGTCACACTGTCGTGGTACTCCTGTCTTACCACGCTGGCATTGCTGTTCGCGCCGCTTCCGTCTACCATTTCATACTGGTTTACCTCGTCGTCATTGGAATCCGTTCCCGGTATGCCAACCACGCCGTCCGTATTCTCGGCATCATAAGTGTACCGCTCCACCATTGGACCGGTATCCTCTTCTTCATCATCTGTATAGTGATGTTCGTCCTCCACCGTAGTCTTGTTGAGGTTAATATCCAGATTCGCCTTTACCTCAGCGTCATTGTATATCCCTGAATTGACAAACAGACTGCGCACCTGATCCTGGATATTGTTCACAACCTGATTCTGTATCTTCATGGTCTGGTTTGCAGAACCCGCCGCCGTCGTCGTGTCGTTATCCCCGCCAAATAACAGATTGCCGGTCTGATCCACAATCCTTATGGAATTGGTAGTCTTATTGCCAAGAGACGTTGCCACCAGATTAGCGATCGCCTCCACGCTTTCCTCTTTAAAATCCTCAGTGGTAATCAATAACACACTGGCTGAAGCTTCCTTTTCCTGCGAGAGCAGGGAATTGGTGGAATCCGGAACCGTAATCTGTACGGACGCCTGCTTAACGCCGTCAATCAACTCCAAATCACTGCCTATGTTATTCTGCGTCACAATCTTATCTTTGAGCCGCCGCTCGCTGTCAGTGGTGGACATACTGTTATCAAAAAGCCAGTCCAAATCGTCATTCCGGTTCGTGGCAATATTATTCTCTCCTAACGCCAGTCTGGCATTGGATTCATCCTTTTCATTAACCGTAAAGACCAGACCGTTGCCGGAAACCGTAAACTGAATCCCCGCCTCGTCTAACACTTCCTTTGCCGCCGCTGCATCCGCAGTGTTATCAAAGGTGACTAATTCCACATACTTAGCCCGGTTAAGCAGCAAAACTAACGCTACCAACGTCAAAATAACGGCTGCGGATATGGATATAATCAATGTCTTTTGTTTACTTGTGAAACGATTCCAAAATTCAACAATCTTGGTCTGTATAGATTTTAATCTGTCTAGCATAGTACTCCCTACTTTATAAGCGTCGTTTATTTATTAAATCTGCAAATTCATTAATTCTTTATATGCGTCTATTACCTTGTTGGTCACATTCACTGTATATTGCAGCGCTATATTCGCCTTCTGCTGCGCCACACCAAGCTCATGAGTGCTGTTGGCATACCCCAGGGAAAAATTCACCTCGGCCTGCTCTGCGGCCTTTTGTAAGTCATCCGTCTGCTTATACATATCAATCGCAGAGGTCAGCAGATTGTCAAAAGACTTTGCCCCGTCTGTGCTGATCTTCGGACTTGCCGCCTGCTGTAAAATTGAATCATTGGTTCCTATATTGTGTACTGCTGAAACAGCCATCTTCTCACCCTTTCATGTCTATGCGTATTCTAATATTATCATTCATGCAGCGCATAAAATATTACTGCATCAATTCCAGTCCCTTAGACGCCATAGCCTTGGCTGCATTAAAGGCGGTGGCGTTGGCCTCATAGGAGCGGCTGGCGTCAATCATATTGGTCATCTCTGTCACCGTATTCACATTGGGCAAAGTAACATATCCATTCTCATCTGCATCCGGATGCGTGGGATCATAAGCCATAGCGCCCTCCCTTGTGTCTTCTACAATAGCCGCAATCTTCACGCCCCTTGCATCATAAGTCTCTAACTTATTGCTTAAGATGTGGTCAAAGGAGGAATTGGAATTCTCCTGAAAGACAACAGTCTGTCTTCTGTACACCTCGCCATTCTCATCTCTTGTTGTATTGACATTGGCCAGATTCTGGGAAATGATATCCAGCCTTGTCCGCTGTGCGGTCATTCCCGAAGCCGCAACATCCATTGCATTAAAGATTCCGCTGCTCATACTCTGCTACCTCCTCTATTTGGCTAATACAATCTTATACCGGCTAAATTCCTGATTAATCATATCCACTAATGTATTATACCGGATCTGGTTCTCCGCCAGCTTGGCGCTTTCCGCGTCTGCATCCACATTGTTCCCGTCCAGCCGGTAGGAAAGGCTGGAAGAATCTGTATAAATCAACCCGCCGAAATCCGACAGATGCGTATTCACCTCGGCAATCCGCTCGTCAAGGGGTTCCCCGCCGATTAATGCCTGCTCTAAAAAATCCTGAAAGGCAACATCTTTTCTCTTGTAATTCGGCGTATCTACATTGGCAAGATTATTGGTAAGAATCTCTTCTCTGGAATTGGCTGCGCTGGCCGCTTTTTCCAGAACATTAATGTAGTTGTAAATATTGGTATTGATCATACCTGCATCCACCTTTCTGTAAAATAATAATATATAGTCATAATTTCCATGCCTCTATCATAAAATAACAATAGCAAAGGACTCATAGAAGAACCCACAAATCCATTTGCCATTCCAATTCCCTTTTCTCACTTATGTAGTTTGTCAAGCTCGTCAAATATCAGCTCATTCAAGACCTTGATATAAGTCCCTTTCATACCTGCCGATTTGGTCTCAATCACGCCTGCGCTTTCAAATTTGCGCAACGCATTCACAATCACAGAACGGGTAATCCCCACCCGGTCAGCAATCTTAGAAGCAACTAAAATTCCCTCTGTCCCTTCTAGCTCATCAAACACATGGACAATTGCCTCCTGTTCCGAATTAGACAATGTGCTGATTGCGGAACGGACAATAGCAAGCTTGCGGCTTTCCTCCTCAGATTCTTCATTGACACTCCGCATCATTTCCAAACCGACTACAGTAGTGCCATATTCACTGAGGATAATATCATCTATTGTGTACTGCTGATTCTCCTTATACAGAAATACAGTCCCCAACCGCTCCCCTGCAATATCAATGGGCGTAATAATTGCCCGGTACTTTTCTACATGTTCAAATTCAAAACCTAAGGTTGCAAGATTCACATTCTCCTTGGTAGACAATACCCCAAGCAGCCTTTCATTCAGCATATTATCAATGAACCCGCCCACATCCTGAGTAATCAGCTCTGTTATCTCACGAATATCGGAGCGGTTACGGATTCCCAAAACCTTTCCTTTTCTGCTGATCACTAATATGTCTGATTCCAAAATCTCACTTAACACCCTGCAAATATCATTAAAGATAACTTTATGAGAGCTGTTATTATGCAGAAGCTGATTAATCTTCCTCGTCTTATCTAATAACTGTACACTCATAACCTCCTCCAATCCAACTACAATTTTAACACAAATTTAAAACAATAACAACAATTTTATGAAAAGGAGGCTGTTAAAATCAAAATGTCACTGTTTTGGCGGTTTTTCGCAGCTATAGCCACACTCCCCATTGCTACAGACCAGTTTATTTCCCTTTTCCAGCATGATATGGTTACATTTGGCACAAAAGACAGAAGATGGTTTCTGCCAGGACATAAAATCACAGTCCGGATTGTCAATGCAGCCGTAGTACTTCCTTCCCTTTTTGGTCTTCCGAAGTACAATATCCTTTCCGCACTTCGGACAGGCCACGCCGATTTTTTCAAAATGGGGCTTTGTAAACCGGCATTCCGGAAATCCCGGACAGGCCAAAAACTTACCATAAGGCCCATATTTTATGACAAGATTGCGTCCGCATTCCTCACAGATTTCATCTGTCACCTCGTCCTCAATCTTAACATGCTCTAACTCTTCGTTGGCCGCCTTTACCGCCTCCTCTAAATCGGGATAAAAATTAGCCACCACCGTTTTCCAGCGGACGCTGCCCTCTTCTATGTTATCGAGCAGAGACTCTAAGTTCGCCGTAAATTCCGTATCGACAATTACCGGAAATCCCTTAACCATAATCTGGTTCACCGCCTCGCCAAGCTCCGTCACATACAGATTCCGGTTCTCTTTTACCACATAACGTCTGGCAAGAATCGTAGAAATGGTGGGCGCATAGGTACTCGGCCTTCCAATCCCCAGTTCCTCAAGCTGTTTGACTAACGCTCCCTCGGTGTAATGGGCCGGCGGCTGGGTAAAATGCTGTTTGTCAATCAACTCCTTTACCTCAACCTCTGAACCTGTTTCAATATTGCGGAAGCGGTTTTTCATATCCTCCTCGTCTTCTAAAGCATACACAGCCATAAACCCGTCAAATGCAAGTTTCGTGGAAACTGCGCCAAATTCATACCCTTTTCCCTCTAACTTGAGCGTCTCGCTTTCGTATCTGGCCGCCTCCATCTGGCTTGCCAGAAAACGGTTATAGATAAGCTGATATAAGCGGAACTGATCTCTTGACAACTGTTCCTTCAGCCTGACCGGTGACAACTCCACATCCGTAGGCCGGATTGCCTCGTGGGCGTCCTGTATCTTCTTACCTTTTTCCGCTTTTCGCTTTGCCGTTCCCACATATGCTTTTCCATAATGTTTGGTAATATAATCAAGCGCTGCCGCCTCTGCCTCCTCTGAAATCCGGACGGAATCCGTTCTCAGATAAGTAATCAGACCTACGCTGCCCCTGCCTTTAATCTCCACGCCTTCATAGAGCTGCTGGGCAATCCGCATGGTCTTGCCGGTAGCAAAATTTAATTTCCGGGCCGCCTCCTGCTGCAATGTCGACGTCGTAAAAGGCAGAGGGGCTTTCTTCATTCTTGTGCTCTTCTTAAGATCCGCAACGGATAATCTTACCCCTTTTAAATCGGATAACACCTGCTCCATCTCCGCCTTGGAATGAATCTCTGCTTTTCCCTTCGGCGTACGCTGGAGTTTGGCCGTAAAGGGCTGCTTTGCTCCCTTGGGCAGTGCCAAAACCTCCAATGTCCAGTATTCTTCAGGGACAAAACGGTTAATCTCATCTTCCCTGTCGCAGATTAACCTAAGGGCAACAGACTGTACCCGTCCTG
Source organism: uncultured Lachnospiraceae bacterium (assembly GCA_947625015.1). Taxonomy (GTDB): domain Bacteria; phylum Bacillota; class Clostridia; order Lachnospirales; family Lachnospiraceae; genus CAG-590. The sequence continues at coordinate 88,897 of CANQMR010000005.1, forward strand.
CGCTCAATCCTCTTTTTATCTTAACCCACAAAAGGGGGCTTATCTCATATCCTACCAGCCGATCGAGGACACGCCTTGCCTGCTGGGCGTCCACCAGATTCATATCAATATCCCTGGCGTTTTTTAGAGAGCCTTTTACTGCATTTTTTGTAATCTCATTAAAGGTAATCCGCTTATACTTCTTATCCTCCAGTTTTAACGCCTTGGATAAATGCCAGGAAATAGCCTCCCCTTCCCGGTCCGGGTCAGTAGCCAGATACACTTTATCTGCCTTTTTCACTTCCTTGCGAAGCGCAGATAAGAGTTCTCCCTTTCCCCGTATGGTAATGTATTTGGGTTCAAAATCGTTGTCCACGTCAATTCCCATCTGGGATTTCGGCAAATCCCTGATATGTCCGTTCGAGGCAATGACTTCATAGCTGCTCCCAAGAAATTTCTTAATGGTTTTAGCTTTTGCGGGTGACTCAACAATAACAAGATTTTTTGCCATGACTCGGCTCCTTCCGGTTCTTATATTCATTCCGCTAATTGCATATATGCAAATCCGGGATTAATCCGCAAACCACTATACACCATTTTTTCCGTCGGTGCAAGTGACATTTTACACTTCCCCTCCTCTTCCTGTTATAACTTCTCCTGATGTTACAGCTTAATCGCATAATAATTCCCCAAAGGCTCCTCGATTATGCCCCGCACCGCCAGATGATTCAACGCCATACACACTTCCTGGGGCGCAAGCTGCAATTCCTCAATGATATCATCCAGATATCTGGGTTCTATCTGTAGGCAGCCATAGACCGTCTGCTCTGTGGGGGAAAGCTGCATTGTCTGAACGTCCCTACCCTCTACAGGCAGTTTCTCATGATTGGATAAATGCGCTCCTTCCACGCCTAACAGTTCCAACATATCCTGAACCTCCGTAACTATATGGGCCCCCATCTTAATCAGCCGGTTGCAGCCCACGCTGTTATGGTCCGTCACCCTGCCGGGAAGGGCGCAGATTTCCCTGCCCTGTTCTAATCCCTGATCGACAGTGATAAAGGTGCCGCTTCGCTCCCTTGCCTCCACCACAAGAATTGCATCTGCCATGCCGGCAATCAGCCGGTTCCGTTCCGGGAACAATCCCGGCGCCATCTTTGCTCCCACATTGCTCTCGGATAAAATTCCTCCATGCCGCTCCATATCAATAAAAAGCCGGTAATTCTCCCTGGGATATACCTGGTCAATTCCACAGCCTAACACGCCAAGCGTATAGCCGCCAGCCGCCAAGGCGCCCGCATGGGCCATGCCGTCCACTCCCCTTGCCAGTCCGCTTATCACCGCAACGCCGCTCTTAGAAAGCTCCCTTCCGAAATAGCGGGCCATCTCGCTTCCATACCTGGTACATTCCCTTGTTCCTATGATTGCCACCGTCTTTACGCCGTCTGCCGGCATTTTCCCGATCAGATACAGCCCCAGCGGGTTATCCGGTATTGTAGCCAGCCGCTTTGGATATTCCGGCGAATCCGGATGGAGAAAATGAATATTTTTCTCCGCAAGGCGGCTATAGCTTTCCTCTATGCGCTTACCGTCCTTTGATATATGAAAGGATTCCCTCTGGGCGGCTCTTGGCAAAAGGGATTCTATCTGCGCTCCGCCTGCCCGGTATATCCGCTCCGGCGTGCCAAACTCCTCAAGCAGCTTACGCATGGTAATTCTTCCAATCCCGGGAATGTTGTTGAGCCAGTACCAGTAATAATCCCTGTCCGTCATCCCTCCTCACCCCCTAAGGAAAATCCCGGCATACGGTAGGATAACGCCTCTAATATATGGCCGCTATGTACCCTTTCGCTTCCCTCTAAATCCGCAATAGTTCTGGAAACCCGCAGGATTCTGGCCGCCCCTCTGGCTGACAGGTCATATTTTTCAAAAACCTCTTTCCAAAGCCGCTGTTCCTCCGCCCCCAGTCCGCAAATCTCTTCTAAAATATTAGAAGGAATCTTGGAATTAAAGGAAATGCCAAAGGGCTTTAAGCGGCGCCGCTGCCGCGCTAAGGCTTCCGCCACCCGTTCCCCGATTACCGCAGAGCTTTCCTCCTGCCGTTTCCCATAAAGCTCCCCATACTGTATCCGTTTTACGGAAATGTTCATATCAATCCGGTCTAACAACGGCGCAGAAAGCTTCTTTAAATACCGCTCCCGTTCCGGTCTGGTGCAGCGGCACCTCTCCTTATCCGGATAATACCCGCAGGGACAGGGATTCATCGCCGCGACTAACATAAACTCACAGGGATAAACATAGCTGCCATGCAGTCTGGAAATGGTAATGCTGCCATTCTCCAAAGGCTGGCGCAGCATCTCGATTACATTTTTGGGAAACTCTAAAAATTCGTCTAAAAATAAGACGCCATGATGGGCAAGGCTAATCTCTCCGGGCTTTGGCACCCTCCCGCCGCCGATTAACGCCTGGCTTGTCACCGAGTGATGCGGCATACGAAACGGACGCTCCGTAATCAGGGCGGAATCCGCCTCTAACAGACCGCTTACACTGTAGATTTTGGTTAATTCAATGCTCTCCTCATAGGAAAGGCGGGGCATAATCGTGGGAATCCGCTTGGCAATCATGGATTTGCCGGCTCCCGGCGGTCCCATAAATAAAATGTTGTGCATACCGGCCACCGCAATCTCGACGGCCCGCTTTAACAACATCTGTCCCCTGACCTCTGAGAAATCAACAGAAAAATTCTTCTTCTCCCCAAACTCCGGCTGGATACAGGGTACTTCCTCGATCCGTTTGCTGTCGTTTAGATGATCTACCACCTGTTTCAGATTCTCCGCCCCGTAAATGCGCATACCCGGAATTACCGCCGCTTCCCGGCGGTTCCCGTAGGGCAGAATAATTCCCGCAAAACCGTTCCTTCTTGCATAATCGGCAATGGGAAGAATCCCCTTTACCGGACGGAGCTGTCCGTTCAAAGACAGTTCCCCGATAATCAGCAGGCCTTCTAAACATTCCGCCGGAATATAGCCATAGGCCGCTAACAGGGCAATGCTGATTGGCAGATCAAAGACTGCCCCCTCCTTGCGGACATCCGCCGGGGACAAATTGACTGTAATCTTCTTGGGCGGCAGTATATAGCCTGAATTGCGCAGCGCCGTTCTTACCCTGTCGCCCGCTTCCCGTACTTCAGACGCTAAAACTCCCACCATGTTAAATACCGGCAGCCCATCACTGACATCAGCCTCTACGGTAATGAGCCTGCCTTCCACACCATGCAGTGTGCCACTTAAAACTTTACTATACATGAGAACTCCTATTCCATCCCCATGCGCGAACAAGTATATTATACTATATGATTAAATAGATTGCAAGAGAAATATTAAAAAGTTTAATGGTTTTCACATAAGAAAAGGTATCCTCCATCTGAACAGGGTTCAACATTCCGAAAATCAGCGTAAGCAGTTTACAGTTACTCAATTAACATTTATAATCCGGACAAAGTTCTCATAACCAGATCGACATCTTTGTTTTCAAGTTCCTGAATGATATGCAAGTATACCTTCTGCGTCGTCGTCATGCTTGCATGCCCCAATCTGCGAGCAACACTTGCGATTGACACGCCTGCGAACAGCAGCAGAGACGCATGTGTGTGGCGAAGTCCATGAATGGAAATCTCTGAAATCCCACACGACTTACAATGCCTTATCAGTACATCATTCACTGTGGAATTATAAATCTTGGTATCCCCCACAAAAATCGGTTCATCTTCCGGCAGCCCTTTAATCAGTTCCGAAAACTTAACCACAATCTGCCAGTCGATCTGTATTTTCCTTACCGAAGACTTGTTCTTGGTAGGCAGGAATCCGCCATCACCCTTGTAATCCCATGTTTTTCCAACTGACAGTGTCTGCCTGGCAAAATCAAAATCCCCCGGAGTAATTGCAAGCGCCTCGGAAAACCTCATCCCTGTTTTGGCGACCAGCAAAATAAACCAGTCCCAACTTACCTCCTCCTTTAAATCCAAATCCGCTATCAATGTATGGAGTTCAAATTGGTTCAGATATTTAGTTTTTTTCGCTCTCGGCTGTTTCCCCTTAATGATCGCTTTTCTGGTAGGATCGCGCTCAATCAAGCCTTCATCGACAGCATCCAGTATCGCTCCTTTCAGCTGATGGTGGAAATCCAATGTTGTCTGTCTTTCGTGTTCTTTCGCATAATCATTCAAAAGCTGCTGATAAACCGTTCGCGTCAATTCAGCAACTTTCAGTTCCGGCGCAAGCCTCTCAATCCATTTTTGTGTCATCAGATACTTAGACAGCGTTGCTTCCCTGACTGCTCCTTTCTTATACACATCTACCCACTGTTGATAATACTCATAAAAACATGTCCCTTTGTCTATATCATTTAGCATAAGTTACCTCCGTTTCTTTTTGAAATTACTTACGCTGATATAAACAATAATGACGAATAAATACGTCTTCTGCAAGCCACCTACCGTTCAAGGAGCGGCTTAATCTCCACCTCTAAGGTTTTTCTTAATTCTGCCATCATCTGTGCATAATATTTAAATTTAGGCAGAGCCTTTTCCTGTGCGGCTTTGTAGCTTGTAAAATCGATTGTCGCTTTAATAGCGCTTTCATTCGGTATCTCGCCATTCCTGTAATGTGTCGCCGCATACATCACATCATCCTTTGAGGCATACCATGTAATACAGAAATCCGTAATCACACGATCAATGCAGTCCCGCTTCATATTTTCCACGATATTAAGAATGGACTGCCCTCTGTATTTATCTTCGTCCTCTTCAATTTCGTTAATCAGATTCGTCATAATTTCCGCAATTTTCGGATTATTTTTCCGCAGTTCTTCCACGTACTGCTTCACCTCATCCAGCTTCTTTTGCCTTTCTTCCGGCGTGATTTCTCCTTCCTCGCTGTCCGGTGTGACAATATGCTGAATCAGGCTGATAATATACTCATAATCAATCTTCGTGCTGCTGTACGCCATCAGCTCATAATCCGGATCTATAACCGGTTCATCACCATCGTCACCATTACCACCATCATCACCCGGCTTTAATTCCTCTACCACATTCAGATAATGTCCCGCATAATCGTCATACTCCTCCTGTGTAATTCCGTATCCAGAGAGCATACTGTCGTCATAGTTGGTAAATGACCGAAGCTGCGCAAATAATCTGTCAAAACTCTGAAACATTTTGGCAAATACTTCTTTTTCTTTACGCGAAAGTCCCGGAACATCTGAGGGCGTCTCTGCTGCAACCCGAAGCGCGGCCAGTGATTTTCGGAACGCCGGTTCAATCTCCTCCCATTCCGCCAGCAGAGCCTCTTTGGTTCCTCCCGCAGAATATAATTTAACCGCTTCGTCCACACTTTCCTTAAACAGCTTCGGCGCCTGAAATGTGACAATTTGCCCGTAAGTTTTACTTTTGTCAAAAATACGGTTTGTCCTCGAAAAAGCCTGAATCAGATCATGCGGCCCCATCGGCTGCCTGTCTATAAAAATCGTTGACATACACGGGGCGTCAAACCCTGTCAGCAGACGATCCACAACAATGACAAGATCGAGCTGCTCACTCCTGCTTTGGTACTTCGGTTCCTTTCTGGCAAGTCTTTTATTCAGGTTCGCATTATATCCCTGAATCTGGGAAAGCTCATACTTTGTACCAAACATCCCGTTATAGTCATCCAGTGATTTTTGCATTTTCTGCTGGTTTACCTGCGAACCTTCTGCATTTTCCGCTATGGAATAAGTGATTGCAAATTTAGGGAAATCCGGCAGCACCTGCTTTACCTTATCGCTGATTTCAAGCGACGTCTCCCCGTTTTTCACCCTCGTCAGCAGTTCATAATATTTCTGTGCCAGCGGAATGGAGCTAGTAGTGAGCAATCCTTCATAAGTCTTTCCTTTTCCGTTTTGAAATCCCAGCTTATGATAGGACTTGTTTAAAATGATGTCCAATACCTGTAGCATATGCGTTTCATTGTCATATGCGCTGCTGTCCGTCTCGTCGGTAATGTTCTTAGGTCCGTCATGCTCCACCTGAAATCCCAGAACCGCCTCATCATGAATCGCATTTTGTATGGTATATTTGTGGAGGCACCCGCCATACAGTTCTTCCGTAGTCCGCGGCAAATCGCCCATCTGCGGATATGGATTCTCCGCAAACCGCGGCGTCCCGGTAAAACCAAACCACAAAGACCTTCCAAAGAACCGTTCCAGCTCGCGTTTCGTTCCCGGCGTCACCGCCCTATGACATTCTGCTCGTGTCAAGTAAGAAACAAAAAAAATTAATTTTTTTATCAATGGGGAACCTTTAGCAAGATTCCCCATGTTACTTCTTTATATTTTTGTTTTCTCGCTATTACTACTGATTATACCATCATCCAGCCTGAAAGTCATCAAAGTTCCATCTGATTTCAATATGCTCATTATCATACACCAACACATAATCAATGAGATATCTGATTACTTCTTCATCAAACTCATCCAACTTACTAAGCTTTGTTAGCTGTTCCTGCTTTGCATCAAGAAAGAGATCCTTTTGCATATCAAGTGTTTCCTGCTTCTCTGTAATCAGACTTTCTATCTCTGCGATTTTCTGCTTAACTTCGGCAGTCTTTTTTGCCATCTGATCACGAGTGATATTTGCCTTTGTATAATCATCGTATATCTCAAACTTGAGCTTTGCATAGTGCGCCTTTGACTTTTTAAGTGATTCGATTTCCCTCTCAAGATTATCTGGACAATTACCACTATTAGTTTTTAACTCAAATTCATGCAACTGAGACAGTGCCATATTTCTAGCAATGTCCAGAAGTGCCGCCTCAAGTTCTTTACCTCTAATACGTGACACATGACCGTTATGGCATCTGTATGAGGATTTATTTCCGTATTTGCAAAGTCCCTTACCACATATTCCACAACGAATATATGATTTACGCCACTTTCCATTTGGTTTTCTCTTAGTCACTTCTCGTCTTGCTATAATCTTGTGAGCAAGCTTGAAGTCTTCCACAGAAACTAATGGTTCATGACAGTTTTCAACAATTATCCAGTCCTCTTTATCTCTCTGCACAACCTGATGACCAGTATCAATATTATCAGCCGTCTTGTTATTGATTACAGAACCAATATAGACTTCATTATATAAAATCTCCATTACTGTACTGGCACTCCACATGTGCTCACCAATATCCCTGTCGTAACATCTCTTAACTCCAATCTTTTGGTAATACTCAAATATGCTATCATATCCATTATTATTCAGATAATTGGCAATCTCGGTGTATTTCATGCCTTTAATAGCCAGTTCAAATATCTGCTGGACAACAGGTGCTGTTACGGGGTCAGGAACTAACATATGCTTATCATCTTCACTTTTCTGGTATCCAAAAGGAGCAAATGCAGCAATGTACTTTCCCTGCTTAGCCAACACTGCCTTAGCAGCTCTTACTTTTTTTGATGCATCCTTACAATACAATGCATTCACAAGATTTTTCAGTGCAACACTCATACCTCCGGTTGAACCAAAGCTGTTTGCAGAATCGTAATTATCATTCACACTGATATATCTTACCTGAAGAACCGGAAATATACATTCCATATAGTTACCGACTTCAAGATAATCTCGTCCGAGTCTGCTGTAGTCCTTCGTCACAATAACCTGAATCTTACCAGCCTTTACCAGATCCATCATTTTTACAAAATTAGGTCTGCTAAAGTCTGCTCCGGAATATCCATCATCTGAAAATTCCATTATGTTGCAGTCCTTTAGTTCAGGCAGTTTCTGGATATGATCAAGCATTAACTTTCGCTGATGGGAAATACTGTTACTTTCCTCATGAGCAGCTAAGTTGTCATCTTCATCTGATAATCTCATATAAAGAGCTATCGTCTTATCCATTGCTGCTCACCTCTCTTTCTTCTGCCACCTCAAGCAGTTCCTTAAGGAAATCATCATACAGAAGCTTTACTTCTATATTATTATCAGTAAATATAATTTCTGATACAAACGCTTCCACAAGTTCCCTTGTAAGTTTCCTCTTTGACAAATACTTATTAACGGTTTCTTCCCAGCCTTCATCAATGTGAAAATCTTTCTCATAGAGACTTCTGCGGTAAAGCAGCTCAGTGATTTGAGCCTCAATCTCATTTACTCTGCTTTCATACTCTTTCTGATACTGGCATAACTCTTCCGCCGTTATAAGCTGTTCCCTGTAATCTTCATACAAGCCGCTTTTGTTAGCAGTAATTCTTCTAACATCATTCTGAAGCTTTGCTATCTGTTTTGTATAAATGTCATATTGCAGGACATTCTCTTTTCTACTGTTCATTTTCTGAACAAATTTTGTTTTTTCAATACACAGATTCATGTGCTGGCGGATAACGGAAAATACGCTGTCCATAACCTCATTGTATTCATAAGAAGATTTATTCCCGCACAATGCTGCTAATTTCCTACGCTTACTGCACTTATATATGAACTTGTCCGAATGAGTATGATGTCTGGTAACCAAAACACTTCCTCCACAACAGGCGCATTTTGTTTTATATACCAGAATATTATCTGGCTTCTTGGGAGCATCAGGGTTAGGTTTTGATGCTTCCAAATGCTTGTTCTTGATAAGTTCCATTCTTTCCTGAACTCTATAGAAAGTATCTTTATCAATGATAGGTTCATGAGCATTTTCTACTCGCTGCCACTTGGACTTATCTGTTTTTTTATTCTTTCTTCCCGTATCAAGAGCCTTCCTCTGCTTTCCATGAACAATATTGCCAATATAGTATTCTCCCTGAAGTATCTCTTTTACGTGTGAATAGTGCCATTCCCTTGCTTTTTCGGCAAACTCAGTTTTTCCGGCTTTGTAAAATCTGTATTTCGGTGGCGAAAGGATTCCTTCGCTTTGCAGAGTTTTTGCAATACCAGCATACCCTTTCCCATCCAGAAACATATTGAAAATCCTGACTACATTGTCAGATACTTCTTCATCAATCAAAAGCTTTCTTGAACCATCTGTAGCTCTGTAATACCCATATGGTGGCGTTCCTTCGCTGAAGCCGCCCTGTGCCCAAATACTATGCTTACCAGTTTCTACTTTCTTTGAAAGGTCTTTGGAATAATATTCGTTCACAATATTCTTAAGCGGTACAGATAAATCAGTTCCCGGTCTTGCTGTATCAAAATCATCTGTGATAGCAATATATCTCACATCAAGAAAAGGAAATACTCTCTCAATGTAGTTACCTGCTTCCACATAATTTCTTCCAAGCCTGCTAAGGTCACGGGTAATAACAGTATTGATTTTGCCGGCTCGAATATCCTGAATCATTCGGTCAAATTCCGGTCTTTCAAAAGTTGTTCCTGTAACAGATATATCAGCATACACACAAACTTCTACCATATCATCCTGCCCATTAATAAACTCTCTGATATATGCAATCTGTGTATCTACAGTATCTCTTTCCTTATTCGCCTCTGATTCGAATGAAAGTCTCGCATAGATTCCAACCTGATATGGTTTTGCCTCCTTATCAAGGCTTAAAACTGCTTTTGTTGTCAGATTGTCAGTTGGCTTTGCAACTGCAATCGGCGTATTTTTTCTACTCTTTCTTGCCATACTACACAGCCTCCTTTAATCTGATATTCAGTTTTCCCGTACTGTCCACTTCAACAAAATGTCCCTGACTTTCTATTACATCAAGACATTCCTTGTAGCAGTCATCAAAGTCAAACACTACATCAATGTGATTCTTATCAAATACCTTTATTTCACGGATAAGAGATACAACCACTTCCCTCGTGAGTTTCTCAATGTTTTTATGTTCCGTAAAATAATCAAGCCATACAAAACCTTTGCTCTTACGATTCAACACATCATCCATTTCCAATTCAATCTGATGAATAGCAATCTCAGCATTCTTTTTCCTCTGCTCATATGCCGCATGAAGTTCCTTGTAATCTTCCTTTGAAATAATACCATCCTTCATATCCTCATAAAGCATTCCTCTGAGATCTGCACATCTGTCTACTTCTGCCTGTTTCTTTTCACGCCTTTCCTCAAGCTTTTTCATATCCAGCTGCTGAAATGGCACGTTGCCGATAAAAGAAAGAATTCTTTTAAGGTCAATAATGTTATCAATGTGTGTCTGCAAAATCTCCAGCACCACTTCTTCCAACTTATCCGTGGAAATTCTGTGAGAGCTACACTGCTTTGAATCCTTATGGGTAGCACACAGATAATAGGCATAAGTTTTTCCGCCGACTTTTGATGTTTTTCTTACCATAGGCACACCACAATCTCCGCAAGTCACAATACCAGACAAAGGATAAACCTCTTCTCTGTCAGGCGATGTCCTTGTATCCATAGCAAGTAATCTCTGTACCACCTCAAAATCTCTGTCAGTGATAATCGGTTCATGGTTCTTTTCAATCCTTACCCACTCGCACTCCTCTTTGATTATGGTCTTTTTGACCTTGTGGTTTGGTGTGGTCTGTTTTCCTTGTACGAGATTTCCTATATAAATCTCATTTGTCAGGATTCTTCTTACCATAACTGAAGTCCATTCAGACTTTTCCTTTGTCTTAAAGCAGGTCTGATAATTACTTCCCGTACTTGCCTTATACTCAGCCGGTGGCAGTATTCCCAAAGAATTAAGTTCAGATGCAATAGCATCCTGACTTTTTCCATGCAGCTTCATTCTGAAAATATCTTTTACAACATTCGCTGCATACACATCAATTTCTAATTTGTGCTTGTCTTTTTCATTCTTTTTGTATCCATACGCAACAAATGCAGTGATTACATCCCCTTGCTTTCTCTTAATCTCCAGATGAGAACGAATTTTAATAGAAATATCTCTACAGTAAGCATCGTTTATAAGGTTCTTAAATGGGATAATAATTTCATCTGACTGTGATTTTGCTTCACCAGAATCAATGCCATCGTTAATCGCTATAAATCTTACTCCCATCGCTGGAAATAATCGCTCTATATACATACCTGAATCGATATACTCTCTACCAAATCGGCTCAGGTCCTTTGTAACAACGCAGTCGATTTTGCCTTTTTTGATGTCTTCCAGCATCATCTGGAATGCCGGACGCTCAAAGTTAGAGCCGCTGAAACCATCATCGACATACTCCTGTTCAATCACTATATCGTTTTTGCTCTTAAGGAATTCCCTAATCAGTGATTTCTGATTTGCGATACTATTACTCTCTGCTTTTTCATGCGAAGCAACAGCGCCATCTTCTTTCGATAAACGAACATAGATGGCTGCATGATAGATCTTTTTGATCTGACTTATTTGACTCATATGCACATCCTCCTATTGTTGTTTAAGTTAGAAGATAACTTTTCAATAAGGTGATATGCACTAATTTAGAATTTTTATACCGAGTCCATCATAGCACATATCCCTTAAAGATTCCACCACTTCTTTTCATTTTTAGACATTTAATAACAGATTCTCAAATGCCTGTTCCATGGAAAGTCCGTTATTAGCGAAGCTGACCTTAATCATCATACTGCCTCTTCGTAACAGATAAGGATTTCCAACCTGCTTTAAATATTGAGCTTGTCGCTTTTCTTGTGGCAGATTTTTATCGATTTTGATTTTTCTGACATCCGTCAGGTCTTCAATATCTACATCGCTAAAATCTGTATCAAGCAATGCTCTGTATTCCTCTGCCGTCATAAAGTCCCTCCAATCTATAAAATAATAAATGCCACCCGGATGAGTGGCTATGTAAAGCCGGGGCAGATGCTCCGGCACTATTCTTTATTCGTTATACTTTCCTACCATTCCAAGCTGTATCTGCATCCCCAGTGTAATCTTAAGCATCTGAAATGTGCTTACCTTTCCGACCTGACGCATCAAATCTCCATATCTTACACAGCATAACTGTTCACACAATGCTATGCTGTGCCTGTCAAGCCCTTCTGCCTGAAAACCATTGATAAATACATGAGTCGGCATATAACGCTTCTTATTTATCTTACTGGTAAGAGGAACAGCATGAAGTACCATGCTGTGTTCATTCGCCCGGTTATTGCTGACAATCACTACAGGACGTATGCTGTGCTGAAGATGATCCTCGTTATCTTCCGGTGGTCCGAAATCAACCATCCAGATATCGCCTCTCTTAATTTCCATCAGATTCACTTCCTTCCTGTTCTCTGATATATTCCCTTGCTTCGTCCTCTGTAGGACAAGAGACCACACGACTGCCTTTCTCATCGATCACTGTGGTCTCTGATGGATAAATGATACAGCCTAGCACCCAGCGCCACCGTCCCAGACAAGCGTAGCCGGTTCAAAGCCTTTGTTCTCCTCATTGATGCTGATATTGTGGTCGGATGCCAGCTTCATAATGCTTTTTACTGTTTCCCTGTCCGTTGAAATATCCCAGATACTTCTAACCAGAATACAGATAATCCCTTCTCTTTCTATATAGTAGGTAAGCTTATCTATGGCTTTATCATCCTTAAATACCGTATCAACAACATTCATATCATTCTGTCTTGCGTAATCTTCCATTCTGTCAGCAACATGGGTTTCCATGCTGCCGACAAACACAAGACACTGATTAGTTCCTGTCTGTTCCATCACTGCCTCCTTAATCCTGCTGTCTGCCTGATACCATACGGATAAGCTTGTCCAGTTCCTTAATAATCTGGGTATCATCCATACTGCTGTCATCACAGCCACAGTATCCATCGCTGCCAAGTGCATCATAATAAGCAGACATGTCTTCCTTTGCTGTCTCAACCGTAATTCCATAATGAGCCAGCAGATCAATCGTCTCCATAATCTCGTCATCCGTTGTGCCCACCATCGCACTAGAAAGTGTTACAACCGTATCAATGTCCTCAACCTCTGCCATGCCAATAAAGGAATACTTCATAGGCATACTCATACCTGACTGGGAACTTTCACCGAGAAGGGCAGCAATCTCATACCCGTGCTTCTCACAATATCTCTCAATCACTCTCACAACCATGTTGTCCACAGTTTCATTCATTGTTCCACTAATATAAATTACAGCTTTATTCATCGTAATAATCTCCTTCACGAAATAATTTTTGTGTTTACCGGAAGCTACTCTGAGCTTCCGTATATCTGATTTGATATTCGCGCGATATTATCTCCTCACATAAAGGGACTTAACTCTCATTCACTGTCTGTTGGTCCGGTAAAATATGGCACAGGTTGACAATGCTAAATCCCTTTGTGTGAGAAGACAATGTGGAAAGCAAAACCTTCCAATATCTTCTCAAGTCTCTCTGACTCATCCCCCGGCGGGGTAAAGCGATTCTATGCCAGCTGCAATCATTATGTAGTATCCATGCCCATCAAGGACTTGCATCGGTAGCCACTCCTCGGAAATGCTTTTCGCTGAAATCCGAATGCGTTATTAAACTCATTATCTCCGGGTGCTAATCCGGTAGGCTCTGCTCTCTGCTCTTAACCTTCACAGGCACACATAATATCTGTTTCTCATAATCAGCATAAAAGTGAGGTCAGTCATCGCACGAAACGGGGCATCGCCACCTGGCAAATGTCAGGCGAGAAATAATTAACGGAATCGCCGTGTCCTATTCAGTTTTCAAAGATCATGCAGGTTTTGCCGTTCTGCTTCATCAGTGTCTATTCGCTCTTTCCTTCGGAAAGTTGTTTCTTCTGATTTCGCTTAGGCATTAACCATGGTTAAATTGTATAAAAAAAAGACGCATCCTAACACGGAGCGTCCTTCCGAAATTCCAATTTTTAGTCGTAGGATTTTACGAATTTTATACGGCTACAGGTTTCATTCGTATTATTTTCAGCATTTCCATAAGCTGCTTCTTTTCAAACTCAGAACATTCTTCCAGCTCTTTTGTAAATGCATTGGCAATATTGTCATCCTCCACCAGAGGCTTGTCTATCTCAAAAAAGAAAAAATCAGCAGACACATTGAACTTCTGACAAAGTATCGTTATTACATCATGAGGAATTAGTGTTATTCCTCTTTCATAATTGGATATTGTATCTTTACTGAGATTCAATTTCTCTGCAAAGTTTTCCTGATTCATGCCTGTAGAATTTCTCAATTTTCTTAACTGCTTTCCCATAACTTCTTTATTGAATACTTTATCCTGAGTTCCCATGTTCTGCTTCACCTCCTTTGTACTAAATTTTTCTGTGGAGGCAAATAAAAAAAGACCTCCACAACAAAACAGAAAATTCTCTCAAAGTCTAAATTTCCACTTTTTCAATCGTTTCTAAAATTTTGTTATGTAAGTCTTTTAAATTATTCTTTATTAAATCAAATATGTATTAAAATCTATCTTATCGTCTTTGCCTAATCATTTTTTCTCTCTAATCATCTTTTCTAAATCAATCTCGGCATATGTCTTTTCACTAAATTACAATACACTTAAAATATTCATTCTTATCAATCAATTTCATTACATTTTTCTAAGTTTAATATTCATTCATTTGATTTTAGACATTTCAATATTCAGTTGTAGTTTTGTATTTTACCATTATTTTCCTGTTCTTGTCAACGGTTTTCGACAACTTCTCGACAAATTTCTTACAATCGGTAATATCGGTATCTTTGACTTACATAACACTAAAAGCAAAAAAGACGCAAAGAAAATCAGGTAAGAATCTTACCCAACTTTCCCTGCGTCTCTGGTGCTTGACAATACTTCACTACACCCTGTGTAGCTTTTTTATGAAATATGCCGCCCTTATCAGGTGAGCCATAATTCAGTTTTATAATTTAAATACACCTTTTTTACTGTGGCTTATCAAATAGCCTTCTGTGTATTTCTTCAATACTAAGGTTCTCTTACATCTGTCGCATTTCATGCAAACAGCCTGTACAACTACTAAATTATCATCATTCTGGATTAAATAATCCCAAAAATGTCTGCCGCATTTTTTGCAGCGAAATTCAATTACTCCATTTTTATCCATCTCAGTCTGCTCCTTTACAATACAAAATCAACAAGTTTCATTTTGTACTTGAAAAGGAAAGGGAAATCACCTTTGCAAGTCTTCTTACTGCCGGGAGTTCCGACGCATACTGTGTATGCCCCTGCTTATGCTGATCTCGAAGCCAACTGATTACATACCTTCGTATATAATCAGACTCCGGCTCTTCCCTCTACAAACCACATATTGTTATCCTCATAGAATAAATGGCTTTCTTTTCCATCTATAATACAGGTATATCTCATTCCTGCTCCACCAGCTTTTAGACTGGCAGCCCGCCTGATATCTGTAATGCGCTGAATCTCATAAATGTGTCCATCCTGCCATTTAACACTGACCGGCTTCAGCTGTCCCTCTTTACTAAACACAGCAGTCACATCCACATACACTTTATTCGTATTCATGCTTCAGCCACTCCTTTCTCCACAACTGTTATTGTTCTTGGCATTGATTCTATCCATGTGATATGTCCTGAATCTCTTAGATTACTTAACTGTGCAGCCATACTTGATGTTGATTTAAGTCCAACTAATTTGCACAGTTCCCTGACCGTCGGTGAAAAACCATTTTCTTTTTTGAATCTGATAATCTCTGCCAATATCTCCTTCTGTCTTTCCGATAAACTTTTTTCCTGCATTATTCCTACCTCCAATGCAAATTGCGAATACATCAGTGTATTACACCAAATGTACCGTTCTTAAAAGTAACCATGTGGATGAACCGTATGCTCTTCCTTTGCATTTACTGCCGAAAGAATCGTGTCACCCAGCATCAGTCCACGTTGTATACTGTAGAAACCGAATCGTCTCCGTATGTCATCAACCGCTGCATCCATCTTCATCATTTTGTCTCTCAATTCTGCATTATGGAATAAATCCAGCTGCTCCCAATAGTTATCATTCACAAGGTCTGCTCCACGAATACCAACACTCCTGATCGGCTTCTGCCAGTTATAGCTTTGCTTAAAAAGTCTGAATCCTGCATCAGCAATCTCTTTTGTAATATTCGTAGCATTTGAAACCTTTGTCTGTTTTGTGTATGAATGCAGCTCATTATCACGGATACTGATTTCTACCGTCCTGCAACGAAAACCATTCTCTCTTAGTCTCGCTGCAACACTCTCTGCAAGAACATACAATACAATTTTTACATCTTCGTCATTCTCTAAATCTCTTGGAGTGGTTGTACTATTTCCAATTGACTTAACCGGAGCTGATGTATTCTCTTTTCTTACTGGTGAAGTATCATAGCCGTTTGCAAATGCCCACAAGATACTTCCCATTTTACCAAGATAACTGTTCAACCATTTTTCATCAGCCCTTGCTATATCACCTATGGTATGAATGCCCATTTTCTGTAATTTACTGTCTGTACTTCTTCCCACATATAACAAATCAGAAGCCGGAAGATTCCATGCTTTTGTCTGAAACTCATCCTTATACATGGTTGTGATGGCGTCGGGTTTCTTATAATCAGAACCAAGCTTTGCAAATATCTTATTAAATGACACACCAACACTTACTGTTATGCCAAGTTCTGATTTCATGCGATTACTTATTTCATGTGCAATCTTGTAACCATCACCTTTAATAGAAGCACTTGCTGTAACATCCAGCCAGCTTTCATCAATTCCATAGGGTTCCTGTAAATCCGTGTACTCACTGTATATCTCGTGAGCCATTTTTGAAAAACGAAGATACAAGTCCATTCTCGGAGGAACAAATGTAATGTCAGGGCAAACCTGTCTTGCCTGCCACAGAGCCATTCCTGTCTTTACTCCATGTTTCTTCGCTACATAATCAGCAGTTAATACGATTCCGTGTCTTGCCTCCGGATCACCACCTACTGCCACAGGCTTTCCACGAAGCTCCGGATGATGCAACAGCTCAATACTCGCATAACAGGAGTTAATATCACTATGTAAAATCACTCTGTCTCCCACAACATTCACCTCCAGTCTGTATGTGTTGTATTGCTTCTTGCAGGTACAAGTATAACTCTCTCATAAAGAGATTGTCAACGGACACATGTGTCCTTTCATCTCTCATACAGAGATTTTACACTTGAAATATTCTATTATCTGATATATACTGTAAGAGAAAACTATACATAATATAATCATAGGAATGAGGCGAGAATATGAGAAACATAGGTGATATCATTTCTTCTAACAGAAAGAAACTGAAGTTATCTCAGCCAAAGTTAGCTGAATTACTACAGCAGGAAGGAATTAATCTTACTGTAAAAGCAATCTCCAAATGGGAGACAAATGCTACTGAACCCAGTGTGGCAACCTTCCTTGCCGTATGCAAAATATTAAATATTACAAATATATATGAAGAATATTTTGGAGAAAATCCGGCAGATCCACTCTCTTCCCTTAATGATGAAGGGAAAGAAAAAGCTTTGGATTACATTGGATTGTTGCATGACAGTGGCAAATATGAGAAACAGACTGCAAAGGTTATTCCATTTTGCAGATATATTGATGTGTATGATAATGCAGTATCTGCCGGAACCGGTAACTTTCTGGTAGATGGACCGAAAGAAACACTTCAGCTTACGAAGGATATTATCCCAGATACTGCAAGCTACGGCGTAAAAATCAGTGGTGACAGTATGGAACCGGAATTTGAAGATGGACAGATTGCCTGGGTTCTGAAACAGGATATTCTTGAAAACGGAGAAATTGGTATCTTCTATCTGAACGGAGATGCCTATATAAAAAAACTACAGGATGATAAGAATGGCGTATTTCTTATTTCTCTCAACAAGAAATACCCTCCTATTCCTGTTAATGAAAATGATCGTTTCGATATACTTGGAAAAGTGGTTGGAAAGAATCATCCGAATGAGATTAGAGATTTTCTGCAATAAACGAGTCCGAATTTTAGGACAGTATTTTCTGTATCCTTGTTAATATAAGATATGTATGAAAGTAGGTGTTTACTATGGCGGTCGTTAATAACCTTAAAGAAATTCGTGAATCACAAGGTCTTCTCCAAGAGGATTTAGCCTCTGCCACCGGATTCTGCACAAAAACTATCGGCAGAGTGGAACGTGGTGAACGGGCACCATCCGCTGAATTTATGCTCCGTATTGCAGCATATTTTAATCTGCTTGTTGAAGATGTCTTTAAGTTGGAAGAGCACTGACTTTGGTCGGTGTTCTTCCTTTTTGAGTACACTAATATATACCTTTTTATTTACTCTATATATTATTTATTCTATACATCATCAATTCGATAAACAGGAATTGCACATCCTTTAATATTTTATAACATACTTTTTGTATGTTATAGATATTCTCATCTAGCAAAAAACAGGGGTGAGATAAAAGTCTCTCACCCCTGAATTTTCTTCTTTCGAAATTACATATAATATTCTGATATTACGCTTTCCACAAACCATGTAAGTTACAATATGCATATACAGCTTCTACTTCATCGCCTTCAGAAATGGCAAAGCTTACTTCCGGTGCATCACCTGGCTTTAACACCTTTCTTTGATTTCCGGATTTTGTCTGTAAAGATACCCATTCAATATAATGAGCTTCTACCATTGGATGCTCAACTGAGCCAACAGAAACCTTTACTGTATTGCCTTCCACAGTCCATACCGGAAGATGTTTTTCTACTGCACCATCGGATGTACCCGGAATAATTTCTGTCATTTTCTGACCACAACACATTACCGGTACACCAGAGTCCTTTACCATTGCAATAATATTTCCGCAATGCTCACAAATAAGAAATCTTTGTTCCATAGTTCTACCTCCAAAAACTATTTTAATAGTTCTCTGCATTTACTTCAAAGTATGACTGTGGATGTGCACATACAGGGCATACCTCCGGTGCCTTTGTGCCAACTACTATATGCCCACAGTTACGGCACTCCCATACCTTTACTTCACTCTTTTCAAATACCTGTGCAGTCTCGATATTCTTAAGAAGTGCACGATATCTTTCCTCATGATGCTTTTCGATTGCGGCTACCATGCGGAACTTTGCTGCAAGGGCTGTGAAGCCTTCTGCTTCAGCAGTTTTAGCAAAATCTTCATACATATCTGTCCACTCATAATTTTCGCCATCAGCCGCTGCCTGTAAGTTAGCAGGTGTATCACCTAAACCGTTCAATTCCTTGAACCACATCTTTGCATGTTCTTTTTCGTTGTCAGCTGTCTTTAAGAATAAAGCTGCCATCTGCTCATAGCCTTCCTTCTTAGCAACAGAAGCAAAATATGTATACTTGTTTCTTGCCTGAGATTCTCCTGCAAAAGCAGCCTCAAGATTTTTCTCTGTCTGAGTTCCTGCATAAGGATTTTTCTTCTCTTCTTCCATTAACTTAAACTTTTCCTTTGGCTGTTTGCAAACAGGGCACTGCTCCGGTGCTTCCTCTCCTTCATGAACATAACCACATACTGTACATACCCATTTCTTCATAGTCTTTACCTCTTCTTTCTTCATATTATTTTTTTCGTTATTTGGAATCATTTCTAATAACTTTCTTGCAACATCCACAGGAAAATCTTTGGTCGGTGGATTTGCAATCAAATCCTCTAAAAGTTCATGTGCATTGTTACTCTGAGGAAGCATAAAGCCTGCTTCTCTCAAAATGTCTTCAGCTACCAGTCTTTCTGATTTCGCAACCGCCTTCATCAAACGATACAGTCCATCTTTATCAGTAGTTTCTGCTATTTGAAGTGCTTCCTTTTCTTCATCCGCTTTTGCCTGTGCAGTCTTATTCAGCACTGCTTTCACCTGATTTGTCTTTGGCTGTTGTGCAGGATATTCCTTTGGCACCATGGAAATTGCACCACTCGGACAAGCCTGTGCACACATTCCGCAACCGATACACTTATCTACATCAATCACACTGTTTTCTGTGTCTGTAGCTCCAACAGGGCAAACATAAAGACACAGACAATCTTTTGTACAAAGTCTTAGATTTCTTACAGCTACTTTTTCATCCATGATTATGCTCTCCCTTCTATTTTCTCAAATTTCCAATCCGGAACCTTGCACACCGGGCAAAGTTCCGGAGGTGTATCGCCTATGTAAACAAATCCACATGTTGTACATACCCAGATATTGGTGTCTTTTAACATCGCTTCACCTTCATTCAAATAACGATTCACTAATGATGAAAGCATTCTTGTAACCTTTTCACCCCATACACATACTCTTGCAGCACCCCTGTCTGCATTTGCATCTGCAGTAGCTCTTACAGCTGCATAATTGTTTGCATCTGTTTGAAGCTCTTTAGCGAGTTTTTCAACGGATGCATCATTTACCGCCGGTACAACTGCGGTAAAATAATCTGCTAACTGCTTAAATAAATCTGCTTCTTCCTGCTTGTATTGTTTCTCACAGCCTCTTGCAAGATTAGAACAAAGTGCTGCCAGTTGTCCTGCTGAAAGTTTCTCTAAATCTTCTTCCATTGGCTCTATGGCAGTAACTACTTTCTTTTCGTCACCATTTGCTTCCGGTTTAAAATCTGATTTTGCCGCACCACATAGTGGGCACTTCCAATCATCCGGCAATTCTTCAAATGGGACTTTTTCTTTGGCATCATCGTAGACATAGCCACAAATCTGACAAATGTACTTCATAGAAAATACCTCCTTTTGTTTTATTATGAAAAGCTATTGTCTACCCTTCTCTAATTCTCCGGAATAGTCAATTATGCCTCCAAATTCAATAACATTTGTATACCCTAAATCCACAAGCTTCTGTGAAGCCTGCTTACTTCTGTTTCCGCTTCGGCAATATACATAGATTGCCTGACTCTTATCCGGAAGTTCCGCAATCTCTTCTGTTCCAATAGATTCATTAGGGATATTGATTGCTCCGGGAATGTGTCCTTCCTCAAACTCATCATCTCTTCTGACATCCAAGAGAATATATCCCGAATCTTCCTTCATAAGCTCAAGTCCTTCTTCCATGGAAACCTGTTGATAACTTGAATTTTGTTCTGTGTTCTTCGCAGAATCCGTATTTCCACATCCTGTAAGGATACATAGAAAAGTCATACACAGAATCAGTAATTTTTTCATTATGTACCTCCTACTGCTTATCCATTCCACAAGGAAGTGATGCTTCTATCAAATTCGTTTCTCTCATAACATTCTCATAGAAACGATAACCTCCTGAGAAGTTGTAACAATCAAATCCTTCCCCAGCTAAAATTCTACAGGATATATAGCTTCTTAATCCGCTTTGACACATCACATATACCGGTTTTGACTTATCCATGTTCTCTAGACTTTCTCTTAAATCATCTACCGGAATGTTGATAAAGCCGTCCACATGACCTTTTGCATATTCGCCCTGTGTTCTTGTATCAAGAAGTGTCACACTTCCATCCCTTGGAAGCTTGTCCAATTCGTCAAAGTGGAACTGCTTTACGATTCCGCTTTCAATATTCTCAATCATAAATCCTGCCATATTTACCGGGTCTTTCGCAGAGGAATAAGGTGGGGCATATGCCAAATCCAAATCCTTAAGTTCTGCTGCTTTCATACCTGCACTAATGGCTGTTGCAATTACATCCAATCGCTTATCGACTCCATCGTAGCCCACAATCTGTGCTCCAAGGATTTTTAAAGTACTCTTTTCATACACAACCTTCATTGTCATGACTTTTGCACCGGGATAATAGCCTGCATGAGAAGCCGGAGATAAAACAACTCTTTCATAATCTATTCCGGCATCTTTCGCTGCTTTTTCGGTAAGCCCTGTGCTTGCAGCTGTCATATCAAACAGCTTGATAACCGAAGAACCCATGCTCCCTTTATAATGACTGTCTAAGCCGCAAATATTATCTGCCACGATCCTGCCTTGCTTGTTTGCAGGACCTGCTAAAGAAATAACCGCATTATTTCCCGTAACTGTATGCTTTACTTGTACTGCATCTCCTACCGCATAAATATCCGGTACGGATGTCTCCATTTTATCATTTACAACAATCGCTCCCTTAATGCCAAGTTCAAGTCCTGCCTTTTTTGCAAGTGTAGTTTCCGGGCTGACACCGATTGCCATTAGAACCATATCGGTACTTATTGGCTCATCATCTTTTAAAAGAACCTGTAACTGTTCCTTCTCCTCAAATCCGATTACGTCACCGCCAAGTTTTAGACTTATCCCTTTACTGCGTAGCTTATTATGTACAAGAGTTGCCATATCATAATCCAGTGTATTCATCAGCTGTTTCGGTCTTTGTACAACTGTTACTTTAACACCCAAGTCACATAGATTTTCCGCAACCTCAAGTCCGATAAATCCACCACCAACCATAACTGCAGTTTTGGGTTTCTTTTCTTCTACAAAGCTTCGTATTTTCAATGTATCTTCTACCGTTCGTAATGTAAAAATCTTATCATTATCTATTCCCGGAAGATTCGGCTTTATCGGTTTTGCTCCCGGTGATAAAATCAATTTATCATAAGATTCCTCATATACTTTTCCGGTATCCAGATTGTAAACTGTAACTGTTTTCTTTACAGCATTGATGTCTGTTACTTCATGATGAACCTTCATATCTATGCGAAATCTGTTCCATATGCTTTCCGGTGTTTGAAGTGTCAGTTCCTCCTTATCCTCAATTACACCGCCAATATAATAAGGCAGTCCGCAATTTGCATATGAAATGTATCCGGAGCGTTCAAAAACGGTAATCTGTGCATGTTCATCTAATCTTCTAAGTCTGGTTGCTGCTGTTGCACCACCTGCAACTCCACCCACAATTACAACCTTCATCCTTTCACAACCTTTCCTCTGTATGAACTAATACCTCCAATATTGGTAACATGTGAAAACCCCATCTGTTTCAATGCAGATGTAGCACTACTGCTTCTTGCACCACTTTGGCAATATACAAATAGAGGTGTATCTTTATCCGTTATTTTTGCAAGGACTTTCTCTATCTGTTGAAGAGGAATATTCTCACTATTCTCAATATGTCCGGATTCATATTCTTCCTTTGTTCTAACATCTAATAATACAGCTTTTTCTGTTTTCAAAAATTCCTGAACTCCTGCATTGATATCAGCTTGTTTAAAAAATCCGAAAATACTCATTGTAACATCGCCTCCACTTCTGTCTTTGGTCTTGCACCGACAGCTTGTTTTACAACCTTTCCATCTTTAACGAGTACAATGGTTGGAATGCTCATCACTCCAAACGCCTGTGATAATTCACCCTCCTCATCCACATTAACTTTACCGACTTTTGCTTTTCCTTCATACTCCTCTGCCAGCTGTTCAATAATTGGTCCCATCATCTGGCATGGTCCACACCAAGGTGCCCAAAAATCAATCAGTACCGGGATATTGGATTTCATCACTTCATTTTCAAAATTTTCTCTTGTTATTTTTAATTCAGCCATTTGTTAGCCCTCCTATTTTTAATTTCAGTAATCATTCCTGATTTCTAATTTCATTATATACATTAGGAGTTTTCTCTTCTGTGACTGAGTCTCATTATTCAATAATTTTTTTCAAACCTTCAATATTTTTTATAACAATTGCACCTCTATTAAGCTCTATTAGCTCATCTGATGCAAATTGTTTCAACATTCTCGCTACTACCTCTCTTGCTGAATTGACTTCTTTTGCAATGGCTTCCTGTGTCATTTGAATCTTATTTTCGCCGGTTTTCTCATAAACAGAAAGTAAAAATCTTGCCATTCTCACATCAAATCTTGCAAACATTATTTCCTGCATAACCCATACCACGTCAGAGAATCTCTTCGTCGCAAGTTCATAGGCAAAACATCTCGCGTAAATATTGCTATCCATCAGTTTTTGAATCATTCCGGAATGAATTGCCACAATCTCTGTGTCTTCTTCTGCCAGAAGCTGCACATCCAACGATATCCCTGCAATCACACAGGAAGCCGACAAAACACAGCATTCTCCGCTTCCAATATGGAACAAAGTAATTTCACGTCCTTCTTCGCTTGTGATATAAACTCGAATAGAACCTTTTTGCACATAAATCATTCCGAGACACGCATCTGTCATTCCATAGATATAGGAATCCTTTTTGTAAATGCGTAAGACAGCACCACTTAACAATTGTTTTTTCTCTTCATCCGAAAGATTCTTCCAAAATGGTATTTGCTTTATAACTTCATTGATATCCATCATTTATACCATCCAATTATCTTCATAGATTAATGACAGTTGTTACCACAGCCATGACTGCCACAGGTATGTCCACTTTCTCCGTGCTCATGGTCATGATGGTCACAATGTACATCCGGATTATAGCCAAGTGTTCCATTAATTAAAGCAAGAACTGCTTCATCTGCATTACCGGACACTCCACCATAAAGCTTGATGTCCGCTTCTGCAAGAGCCATCTGTGCTCCCCCGCCGATTCCACCACAAATCAAAACCTCTATTCCTGACTCAGAAAGCAAACCTGCCAGTGCTCCATGACCGCTTCCATTGGAATCCATTACTTCAGATTTCGTAATAACACCATTTTCAACTTCATATATCTTAAACTGCTTAGTATGTCCAAAGTGCTGAAAAATTTCTCCATTTTCATAAGTTACTGCTATCTTCATATCTTTTCTTCCTTTCGCTACTACATTTTTTTCTGAATTTTCTTTATATTTCCGGCAAGGTCTTTCACAACAAGATTTGTGTTTTCCGCTACAGATTCTATAATTTCCGCCGGATATCAATAATTGTTTCCCATTCACGATACAGTCCGAAATTTTGTACCTTGCTCTTTCATATATTTCCGTGACTGTCGTGCGTGAAATATCCATAGCTGCAGCACATTGTTCATGATTTTGTTTTTCAAAGTCTACAAGCCTTATCACTTCATATTCATCTACGGAAAGAACCACACTTTCCGGATTCGTAACTCCTTCAGGTTCAAAACATGAATATTCCGGTTCACTACAGACTCTTCTGCATCTTTTAGGTCTTGGCATTTTATCACCTCTCGTTTCCGACATATGTTGATTATAGCATATCTTTCAGTTTTAATCTATAAAAACTCTTCCTAAAATAAAAATTATCAAGAATAAAAAAGTAAACTGGCTAAAATATCAGTCTACTTTTCGCAATGTTATTATATTTTTTACTTGATACTTAAAATTCACATCTATTTAACCCCCCACACAAACGTATTGCTCAAAATACTTTTATGAATACAACTTATCCACTTCTTTTTCATACACTGATTCTGTCACAGAATCAAACAAAACCCATTCTACAAGGTCAAAACTATTCTTGTTATCCTCCAAAAATCGGCTGACCGTCTTAACCGCAATCTTTGCTGCAAGTTCTACCGGAAAACTATATACTCCGGTTGAAATAGAAGGAAATGCGATACTTCTTATCTCATGCTCAAGTGCCACCTGCATAGAATGAAAATAACAGCTTGCCAAAAGTTCCTCTTCCTTACTTCTGCCACCATTCCAAATCGGACCCACCGTATGTATCACATAATCACATGGCAGATTATAAGCCTTTGTAATCTTAGCCTGACCTGTCTCGCAACCATGAAGAGTCCTACACTCTGCCAGAAGTTCCGGTCCTGCTGCCCTGTGAATGGCACCATCAACTCCACCACCTCCTAAAAGAGAGTTGTTGGCAGCATTTACAATTGCCTGAACATCTGTAATTTTCGTAATATCACCTTTTACCGTCTTTATTAAATACATTTTACCACCTGCCTGATTCTTATATTACTATTCCATTGCAATGGTCAATCTCATGCTGAATAATCTGTGCTGTCCACCCTGAATACTTTCCATGCTGTTTCTTAAAGTTCTGATCAAGATAGTCCACTTCTATTTCCTGATATCGCGTGCATGGTCTTACGCCTTTCAGAGAAAGACATCCTTCCTCAGTCTGATACACTCCGGATTTCTTTGTAATTATCGGATTTATCATTGCAAATTGAAATGGTCCGGCTGCTACTACAATGATATTCTTTTTTTCTCCAATCATATTGGCAGCCATACCAACACAGTGTTCTAAATTTGCCCTAAGTGTATCAAGCAAATCAGTCACAATCTGTTTATCTGCCTCTGTTGCATCCACTGACTTCTGTGCCAGAAACAGCGGATCATGCATTATCTTCTTTACCATTAATTCCATCCCTTCCATACATCCGGCTGATATCCAAGTGTAGATTGCTTTCCATTTCTTACTACTGGTGTTTTAATTACCTGCGGATTCTCAAGTACCTTTTCCAGTTTATCTTCATCTGCAATATACTTAATAAGAGCAAGAGTATCCTGGTCTTTTCCAGCCCAGTTAATCATATTTTCCAGACCACCATTAGCCTGCGCAACAGAAGTAAACTCTCCCTTACTCATGCCTTTTTCTTTCATATCAATAAACTGATATTTAATGCCACGCTCCTTGAAGAAGCGTTCTGCTTTCTTTGTATCATTACATTTCTTAGTTCCAAAAATCTGGATATTCATCTGCTTCACCTACCACAAATCATAAAGTTTCATTTTCTCTGTATTTCTATATTCATGCTTCTCATAGTACCCAATCAGCTTTCCTTCATCTCGAAGAGCAACCATATATACATCCTTATTTTGTTTTTCATTGTGAAAAGTATATACAATATTGTGGTTATTATCTTCAATAAACCAATCAACCACTTGCTGTATCTTTTCTCTAGACGCTTGGTTATGACATTCCATGAGGCTTCTTCCAATCAACTTTTCTCCGCCCCATTTCTCATAGTTAAGTACAGCCGCCGGATTCATATAAATAATTTCATGATTCAAATTGCATATTACTACTGCACATCTATCCTGATCCACGATACTCTTATAAAAACTCACATACGACTTGAACTTTATGTTTTTCTCATTATCCAGTCGTTTCTTCAAATGTGGTTTCTTTCTGTAATAATAACTAACAATTTCTCCCGACGGTATCCATATCTGTGCCTCATTAATCTTATCAAGAACCTCATCAATAATATGCTCATCCGCTTCTGAGTCAGGAACTTTTTCATTCTCAGTTACATACTTTTTGTATTCTTCGTATACCCATGCAGTAATCTTATCTTTCTGCTTCATCTTAAGATTGTTAAAAGACTTGTTCATCTGCAAAAGCTGTCCATCTGTTTTCTTATGTATTTTGGTTTTCTTGCTCTTTGCCATTGATTACTCTCCTTCTTGTGTCCGTGCCACTAACACCAGCTTCTCAAACGACTGTGCAAACCTCTTATCGTCTTCCTCCGTCCTTTTCTTAGGACCTTTCAAATGATTCTTATGAGAACCTCTCCTTGCTTTCTTATTTAGGTGTCGTTCCATTAACATCTGGTCAATATTTTCATTTGTGTACCATTTTCCTGATTGATGAATTGCATACGCACCTTTTCCAAGTGCCATTGCCGCTACTCCGTAATCCTGTGAAACAACGATGTCTCCTTTATGACAAATACTGATTAATTTATAATCAACTGCGTCTGCTCCTGCACCAACCACAATTACTTCGCTGTAATCAGAAGTCAAAATGTGATTCGTATCGCAGAGCAATGTAACATCGATTCTATATTTTTCTGCTACTTCTTCCACTATACGCACAACAGGACATGCATCTGCATCTACGAAAATCTTCATACCACCATTCCTTCAATTAGCACGATAATCTGTACCATTTTTATGTTCCAAAATCAAATCCTTCTCCCATCAAAATGTGTATATCTATTACATCTCTTACAATGAAATGTAACAGAACCTATACCATCATCTGTTATAATTACTTCGAGTTTTTCTTCATATCCACAATCAGGACATCTCCCTGTTTCACCAGTATTTGAAAATCTTTTAATAATCTCCATCCACTTCTGTGACTTATTCATATACAACACCTAACATTAAAATATTACTTTTATTATTCCTGCTAAAATCAATAATCCAATAATCACTAATCCAAATCCCTTTAGCCCATCGCTAAAAGAATGTTTTTCAATGGATTCATCCACTCTATCTTTGACCATCTCTTGTAAAAGTAATTCATCTTCAGAATCAATTCTTCCGTTATGATTATAATCTTTCATGCATACTCCTTATACTTTAGGAATAACCATCTGCATTTTTAGCCCTTTTTCGTCTGTAGATGGATTCTCCGGTATTATCTCTGTCCTACCCTGTGCATCAAGATTTGCTGTGACTGCAAGACAGACTGCATCCAAAATATCATCTGGTTTACACCCTAACTTTTTTGCAGATGTTCTCACATATTCCTCCGATACCCCTTGCAAATACCTTGATAATACCTGAACTCGGTCAGTGATTCCTTCTTTCTCCGATTTATTCGTCATAAGAACCTCTCCGTTCAGTCGTGCAAAGCACACCTCCGGATGGCTTTCTCTGATTACGTTCATATACTCTTCATTTGACAGTAAAAACTCATCTACTTCTCTCATTTTAGGAATAATGGCTATCGTCTGTTCTGATAAACCTTTTCCAATCGCTGATAAGTTTGCCTCTTTCTGTTTATCTTTTATAAACTCGTACACTGCCTGTCTTGTAGGAACCGCAAATACGGTTGAAGTTCTAGGCTTTACAATCTTTCTGGCAATTCCATCCGGTCTTTTCTCATACTGCTCTATATTGCTTGGAAGTCCTATTACCATATCCACAAGCATTCCATCAAATTGTGCGGTATCAAAAACCATTTTTGAAAAATCACTATATTTCTTCAAAGATAGCTCCCCGTTACTAATTATAGCTGTTATCCAGCCACCTTTGCATCCGTCAACCCCTACAAATATTCCTTTATCTAAAATCTGTTCGTCTTCTTCCTGACTTAAATCAAACATCTTTGCCACTTCTACAATATGGGCAATGTTTTTATCACCGGCATATCTGTTTGAATCTGCAAAATCATCTGTAATACGAATCCATTCCAAAGAATTGACTTCCTCTATGAGAGGTACATCATCTTCCAAAATACCAACATACATTTCAAGAACAAACTGCTGTTGATAGTATGTCATATCCATAAGCCTATGCAACTTTATATCTCTTCTAGAAATACCAGTTTCTTCGAAAAGTTCCCTATAAGCGGCATGCTCACTGGTCTCTCCTGGCTCCACTTTTCCACCAACGAAATTAATCAGTCCCTTATACGGATTTTTCGCACGTTTACAGAAAAGGAGCTTTTCTTTGTTTTTATCAAATACAACTATACAATTACAATACCTGAATCCCATTTTATTCACTTCTCTCCGGTTGCTTGTCCAACCAATTCTCACCATCGTATTCTTCAATCTGATTTACTATTTTATTAAGAAAATTTCTTAAATACTCGTTATCTTCCTTTCCTTGGCATAATACATCTACAACCTGCCTGATTCTTATATTACTATTCCATTGCAATGGTCAATCTCATGCTGAATAATCTGTGCTGTCCACCCTGTATACTTTCCGTGCTGTTTCTTAAAGTTCTGATCAAGATAATCCACTTCTATTTCCTGATATCTCGTGCATGGTCTAACGCCTTTCAGAGAAAGACATCCTTCCTCAGTCTGATATGCTCCGGATTTCTTTGTTATTACCGGATTTATCATTGCAAACTGAAATGGTCCGGCTGCTACTACAATGATATTCTTTTTTACCCCAATCATATTGGCAGCCATACCAACACAGTGTTCTAAATTTGCCCTAAATGTATCAAGCAAATCAGTCACAATCTGTTTATCTGCCTCTGTTGCATCCACTGACTTCTGTGCCAGAAACAGCGGATCATGCATTATCTTCTTTACCATTAATTCCATCCCTTCCATACATCAGGCTGATATCCAAGTGTAGATTGCTTTCCATTTCTTACTACCGGTGTTTTAATTACCTGCGGAATCTCAAGCACCTTTTCGAGCTTATCTTCATCTGCGGTATACTTAATAAGGGCAAGTAAATCCTTGTCTTTTCCATCCCAGTTAATCATATTTTAAAGACCTCCATTAGCCTGTACAACAGAAGTAAACTCTCCCTTACTCATGCCTTTTTCTTTCATATCAATAAACTGATATTTAATGCCACGCTCTTTGAAAAAACGCTCCGCCTTCTTAGTATCATTGCATTTCTTTGTTCCAAATATCTGTATATTCATCTTCGTATTCCTCGTATAAATGATTATTTACAACAGATGGCTTATACCAAATACATGCATATGTTTTATGGGAAAAAATCCAATGGTAAGCTAGATGATATCATCGTTGAACAGCCTAAATCTACTATTCAGGTAGGTGAGGCGAAAGAAGCATCGGGTACAGTGCCATTTTTTACAAGTGGCGAAGCAATTCTTAAGTGGCCAGAAGCACTTACTACAGGACGTAATTGTTTCTTAAACACTGGTGGCAATGCTGATGTAAAGTTTTATGTAGGTGAATCTGCATATTCGACGGATACTTGGTGTATTAGTGCAAAAAATGATATGGCTGATTACCTTTACCTTCTTCTTGATAGCATCAGGCTTGAGTTGAATTTGAAATTTTTCCAAGGTACAGGACTTAAACATCTGCAAAAGCCAATACTTCGTGATAGACCAATCTATATTCCTTCAGATATTGAACTTAGAGAGTTTAACATCAAAGTCAAACCTTGGTTATCAATGATTTCAGATAATATTCGTGAGTCGGAAGCGCTTATTTCATTAAGGGATTGGCTTTTACCAATGTTAATGAATGGGCAAGCTAGCATCCAAGACTAAGCCACTAAATAATCATTTATACAGTTGTTATTTCTTATTTTCCTATCAATAGCAGATAATGTTGCTGCAATTTTACTCTGCTCCTCATGACTTGGTAAATTTATTTCTATATCGCCTAAAATATCAGTATTTAACGAAGCCATTGTAGACCCCACAGCAGAATTGTTTATCTTTGCTTTTACTGCATCAGTCAACAAATAATAAGATACAAAATCTGGAAGAACGAAAGAATCTGTAAACCTTACACGTATGCAATCAGAACCCTGCATCCAACCATCTTGCCCCTTTGTAATTAAACAATGTCTGTCAACTGAACCTTTCCTTCCAAAGACAATATCTCCCTCTCTCAGCTTATGATCAGCCAATCTTTCCAATGTATCAATCCCAACATAATCAAGTCCTGTTGTAATAATATCTCCATACCCTATATTTTTGACATTTATTACTGGTGTTCCCTCTAAAATATACTCGTTAGCACTAAACTGTGTGCCAAATGGACCTGTTTTTAATTCGGATATTTCTCTAAGTTTTACTGTTCTCATTGAACTTCTCCTATCCAATGTATTTTCTATGAGCAATCTTAACATTGCTCTGCTTAACCATTGCATATTGCAATGTTGTATCTATGCGTTGATGCCCTAACAATTTTTGTAATTGTTCTATTGGCATTCCTTTATCAATTGCTACTGTTGCCAGTGTTCTTCTGAATTTATGTGGATGAACTTTCTCTATATTCAACCGCTTTCCCATTTCTCGAAGTCTCAGTTCTATTCCACCTATTTTCATTCGATTGTATGGTGCTTTAAGTGATACAAACAATGCATCATTATTATCTGTCCTTGAATCAAGATAATTCTGCAAATGTATCTTCGTTCTGGCATCAAAATATACCATTCGTTCCTTATCACCTTTACCAAACACAATACATTCTCTTTCATCAAAAGAAATATCGTCTCTGTTCAGTAGCACTAGTTCACCCACACGCATTCCTGTTGAAGCCAAAATATCAATCAGTGCTAAGTCTCTAGGATTATCGCAGTTATCTCTCATAGATTCTAATTGTTCATCCGTGTATGTTTCCTTTATAGTACTAGCAGCCTTAATTCTATGTATTCTGCGGACTGGACTTTTAATAATATAATCTTCATCCTCCAACCAAGCAAAAAAACTTGAAAATATCCTTCTAATATTATCAATTGTTACCTTGCTTGATTGTTTCTCCTTTTGATATTCCGCCAAATAAGTTCTTAGATCTTCTGTAACTATTGTACAAACTGATTTTCCAATACTATCAATCATTTGCTGTATTGTATTTTTATAGTATATCAGTGTTTTTTCTGAGCAACCTTCAATCCTTTTTGCAGATAGAAATATTTCCAAATAATCTACTTCTTCTTTCTCTTTATCAGCTTCTTGTTTGGCTTCAATGGATACATTATAAAGATATATCTCCAATGTAGTCTTCAACTTGCTTAATTGTTCATTATTAAGCGACGAAAGCATCTCTCTTATAATCTCTGATATTATTTTCTCTTTCATGTGTTTCTCCTTTATATGTGAGAACCACCATGAAGTGGAGTTCTTGTATTTGCTCTCGCCACTTTCAAGAGTTATTTTTTATTGATTTGATAGACGGAAATCTTCTTATAAGCCCGCGCAAGTGTTTATAAAACCTCGCGAAAATGGCTTAAAATCAAGGTTTTCTGCATATCGTCATTTATCTTGCCATATCTCCGTATAAGATGATTTTGTAAGACCGGGCACCATTTTGGCACCACAAATTATAGGAGGACGACATGAAAAACGTACTTTTAGACAAGGGTATTATACTCCCGTCCGGCGAAATCAGCAAGGATAAGGTAAACCTTGTAACCGGAGCAATCACGCAGCCATTCGCAGAAATGGTATGGGTAACGACAGGCGGCGACATGGAAACCGTAAACCGCTTGACCGACGTACTTGTTACCATGAACACCCCCGCCGACCGGGGGAAGCTGTTCAAAATCATAAAAATGCTCTATGGGCTTATGGGCTTGCCCTTTTCCGAGGAAGCCGAGCCTATGGACGCAGACCCCGCCGTTTTGGAATACTTCATTTTTTCCTTTACGGCAGACTTTGGCGAAGTCATACAAGACCTCATAGCCGAAGAAGCAGAATAACGCACCGCACAGGCGGCGTTTCTCACTTCCCACAAGGAAGAACAGGAACGCCGCTTTTTTCATGCCCTTTGTTACGCAGTAGGCATGAAAAAGCCCTTGATTTACGCGGCTTTGCGGACGCGGTTTTCAGCGGATAAGGGATTGATACCTAAACCCTCAAAATCGCGTTTCTATTGCGTAACAGGTATGCAGCAAAGGAGTGATGAAGCTATGGCAGTTTTCAGAGTGGAGCGCAACAAGGGCTATACGGTTATGAGCAACCACCACTTACGCAATAAGGAGCTATCCCTAAAGGCAAAAGGGCTGTTATCGCAAATGCTGTCCTTGCCAGAGGATTGGGACTACACCCTTGCGGGGCTGTCCTTTATCAACCGGGAGAAAATCGACGCTATCCGGGAAGCCGTTAAGGAACTGGAACGCGCCGGGTATATCGTGCGTTCAAGGGAACGCGACGAGAAAGGACGCTTGCGCGGCGCAGATTATGTGATTTTTGAGCAGCCGCAGACCCCGCCTGTATCGGATTTACCTACATTGGAAAATCCAACATTGGATAATCCAACGTTGGAAAAACCTACGCAGAAAAAACCTACGTTGGAAAATCCAACGCAATTAAATAAAGATATACAAAAGACTAACTTACCCAAAAAAGAAAAATCAAATATAGATTTATCAAGTACCGATTCCATTCCTATCCATTCCCTAAATCCCTTGCCTTACGACGGGGAAGCGGCAGAGCCGCCGGAACGGAAACGAAAGGAAGCGACAGACGCATACAGCGTTTATGAGGAAATCATCAAGGACAATATCGAGTACGACCATTTTGTACGCTACGGGCAGGTAGACAAAGACCGTCTGGACGAAATTGTTTCGATTATCCTTGAAACGGTATGCAGCAAGAGAAAGACAATCCGTATCGCCGGGGACGATTACCCGGCAGAGCTTGTCAAGGCAAAGTTTATGAAGCTCAACAGCAGTCACATTGAATTTGTCTTTGACTGCATGAAAGAGAATACCACCAAAATCCGCAACATCAAACAGTACCTTAAAGCGGTGCTGTTCAATGCGCCGAATACCATTGACAGCTACTATACCGCCCTTGTCGCTCACGACATGGCGACAGGCAAAATCTAAAGGAGGATTACCACATGGCACAGAAAACAGGAGCTTTGATTTTTGACGAACAGACCGACCGCTACGACATTCGCTTTGACATTGCCGACTATTACGGCGGCTTGCATTGCGGAGAGTGTTTCGACGTATTCACAGGCGGCAAATGGAAGCCGACCCGCATTGAAATGAGCGCGGCGCAGGAATGGTACCTTGTGGGTATCCGCGCCGAGGATTTGAACGGCTTGCGCGTCCGTATCTAAAGCTTATGGGCGGCTACCGCAGCGGCGTACCACCCTAACACTATCAGACTACCGCGAAAGGAGGACGGTAAATGCAAGATGAAATCAACGAAAAGACCATAGCCCTTTACATCAAGACCGGGAAGCTGACCGCGCAGACACTTCAAAAGGCTATGAAAACGCTGCTTGCACAGATGAAGAAGCAGAAAGACAAAACGCCGCAGGGCAAGCAGACCTTAAAGCAGCTTATGAAGCAGAACGCGAGAGTTTCCAACATTGAGATTACCGAGGGCAATATCAAAGCCTTTGAGAGTACGGCGAAAAAGTACGGTATCGACTTTGCGCTGAAAAAGGACACGACGGAAAACCCGCCCCGCTACCTTGTGTTTTTCAAAGGCCGCGACGCTGACGTGCTGACCTCAGCCTTTAAGGAGTTTTCCGCAAAGAAGCTGACACAGGAGAAAAAGCCCTCTATCCGCAAGCTGCTTTCCTCTCTGAAAGAAAAGGCGGCGGGCTTGAACGCGCAGCGGGACAAGGTAAAGAACAAGGACAGGGAGGTATCGCTATGAAGCAGGAAGTCAAAAAGCTGCTTATCCTCAACCTGCCCTATCTGCTCTTTGTCTATCTGTTTGACAAGATAGGCGCAGCAATACGCCTTACCCCCGGCGCAGACGCAAGCGAAAAGCTCTTGCAGCTTGGGACGGGCTTTGCCGCCGCCTTTTCCAGTATCGCGCCGAGCCTGCACCCCGCCGATCTGCTTATCGGCATTGCGGGGGCGGTCATTATCCGGCTTGCCGTTTACATGAAAGGCAAGAACGCGAAGAAGTACCGAAAAGGCATGGAATACGGTTCTGCACGTTGGGGTGCATAATCTTAACTGTAAGCAACACCTATATTGACGCAGGAGGGTATGCACATGAATGATTACAGCAAAATAACAGCCCTTTACTCCCGCTTATCCGTGGGGGACGAGGACAGGGACGGCGGCGAGAGCAACAGCATACAGAACCAGAAGAAATTTCTGGAAAGCTATGCCAGACAGTTAAAACTGACAAATATCCGGCACTACATTGACGATGATGAAAGCGGCAGATTTTTTGACCGCTCCGCCTACTCCCGCATGATAGAGGACGTGGAAAACGGCAAAATCGGCGTGTGTATTATGAAAGACATGACCCGTTGGGGGCGCGACTATCTCCAAGTGGGAAACGCTATGGAGATTTTCAGACGGAACAACGTGCGCTTTATCGCAGTAAACAACGGGATAGACAGCGAAAAGCCCGACACGTTGGAGTTTGCGCCGTTCATCAATATCATGTCAGAGTGGTATGCAAGGGACATCAGCAAGAAAGTAAAAACGGGCATCCGCACAAAGGGGACGAGCGGAAAGCCAATCGCAACCGAAGCCCCTTATGGATATGTAAAAGACCCCGACAATAAAGATTTTTGGATAGTTGACGAAGAAGCCGCCAAAGTTGTCCGCTTGATTTTCCGCCTGTTTCTGGACGGGAAAAACCGAAACCAAATCGCCGTATATCTGAAAAACGAACAAATCCCAACGCCCACATTCTACATGAAAGACCGGGGGCGGGGAACTTGTAAGAATAAGACGCTGAACGAGGATAACCGTTACAAGTGGAACAAAGCCACGCTGACCCATATCCTCACGCGGCAGGAGTATTGCGGCGATATAGTCAACTTCAAGACCGCAAAGCATTTCCGCGACAAACGGAACCACTATGTAGACAGAAGCCAGTGGCAGATTACAGAAAACGTGCATGAGCCAATTGTTGACCGCGCCGATTTTGAAAACGTACAGCGGATTTTGGAAAACGCCCCTGTCAAGCGACCAAACGGGGACGGGGAAATCCACCCTTTGTCGGGCTTGCTTTTCTGTAAGGACTGCGGCGCAAAAATGCACATACGGATAGATTACAGGAACGGCGGCAAACGGCACGTTGCCTTTTGCAGTGAGTACCACAAGGGGAAAGCCAGAAACCCGAAGTGCCATTCCCCGCACATCATGGACGCGGATTTACTCATGCAGACCGTTGCGGACGTGCTGAAAAAAATCGCGAAATACTCCATCAGCAACAGGGCGGATTTTGAAGCCTTAGTGAAAAAGAGCCTTGACGTACAGCAGACCGACCGGACGAAGAAACAGCAGAAGCGCGTGCCGCAAGTCACAACACGGCTTGAACAAATCGAAAAGGTTCTGGATAAGCTGTACGAGGACAACGCACTGGGCGCTATCCCGCAAGACCGTTATGAGCAGATGTCGCAGAAGTATTCAGAAGAATACTATACACTGAAAGCGGAGCTTGCGGAAATCAAAGAGCAGTTGTCCGCATTTGAGAACGCGGGAGGGCGGGCGCAGAGGTTTGTGAAGCTGACAAAACGGTATGCCGACTTTGCCGAACTCACCCCCGCCATTCTAAACGAATTTATCAGCAAAATCGAAGTGCATGAGCGCGACCAGAAGCGGGCGAGATACGCCATACAGCATATCGGGATATACTTCAACCATATCGGCAAATTTGAGAACGAACTGACACAGCTTGCAGAGCCGACAGAGCAGGAAATCAAAAAAATGCGGGAGGAAATCGAAGAAGCGAAAAAGGAAAAGAGCCGCGCCTATCACCGTGAATATTCCAGAGCCTACCGCGCCAGAAACCGCGAACAGCAACGGGAGTACAACCGTATCAAAGCGCGGGAATACAGAGCGAGAAAAAAGGCGCAAGCCGCCGCGTCTGCACAGTAAAACCGAATAACCGACAGCCGAGAGGGATTTTCCAAATACGGGAAATCCCTTTTTCACGCCCAAAGAAAGGAGCGACCCATTGACAGAAAAGAACAAAACCACCACCCCACCCCGAAAGCCGGACGGTATCATCACAACGCAGAGGAACGGGCAGACCATTGTTGCGGAGTTGTTTTTCAACCACAGCGGCACAGAAACATTCCGCGACAAGATTTTGAAAATGATACTTGCCGACAAGCAGGAATAAAACGGGAAAACGGTTATCTGTAAAAATCCATTCCATTCCTATCCTATCCATTCCACACCAGACATGAAAGGAGCGATTGACCCGTGGCAAAGACCAAAGCCGAAAAAATCACGAGCATTGAGGAAGAAATCCGACAGCTTGAAAACAGGCGCAGACAGCTTGTGCAGGAGCAAAAGGCACAGGAACGCAAGGACAGGACAAAACGCCTATGCCGCCGCATGGGGCTTTTTGAAAGCCTTGTCCCCGACACAATACCGCTGACAGAGGAACAATTCAAGACCTTCCTTGAAAAAACTGTAATGACCGACCACGCCCGCCGCATACTGGACGAATTGACCGCCCAGAACGCCCCCACAGCCCCCGCACAGGGCGCAGAAACGGCGGCACAGGGTAACACGCCACCCACCGCCCAAACCACCCATACAGCCCGCGAGGGCGGCGCAGGCGGGAGCATGAACGGGGGCGGCTTGCAAGGGTAACGGGCTTACGCCCCTACCCTTGCTTAAAAGCAAGGGCGCACTTATATACCACATGAGATGTGGTATGTGCGGTCTTGCAGACGGCGTTTTGTGCCTGCCGGCACAAAAGAGAACGGCGGGAATTACCCGCAGAAAGGAGCGCGGCGCGTGGCAATCTATCATTGCAGTATCAAAGTCATATCCCGCGGCAAGGGCAAGTCCGCTGTTGCCGCCGCCGCTTACCGGGCGGGAGAAAAAATCACAAATGAGTTTGACGGAATGACCCACGACTACACCCATAAGGGCGGCGTAGTCCACACCGAGATTTTACTCCCCGACCACGCCCCCGCCGAGTATGCGGACAGGGCGGTTTTATGGAACGAAGTGGAGAAAATCGAGAAAGCGAAGAACGCCCAACTTGCGCGGGAGATTGAAATTGCCCTGCCCCGCGAACTGACGAGGGAGCAAGGCA
This sequence comes from uncultured Lachnospiraceae bacterium, assembly GCA_947625015.1. Classification (GTDB taxonomy): domain Bacteria; phylum Bacillota; class Clostridia; order Lachnospirales; family Lachnospiraceae; genus CAG-590. Next base: position 127,036 of record CANQMR010000005.1, read on the forward strand.
TTTCCCTTGTCCGCGAGTATGTGAAACGGCATTTTGTGGCGGCGGGAATGTGCGCTGATTTTGCCATACACGACACAGGCGGCGGCAACCCCCACGCCCACATCATGCTGACAATGCGCCCTTTTGACGAGGGCGGCGAGTGGGGAGCAAAGCAGAAAAAAGAGTACATTCTTGACCCGCAGGGCAATAAAATCTATGACCCGAAAAAGCGGCAGTACAAATGCAAATCCATTCCCGCTACTGACTGGAACGAACAGACCAAAGCGGAGGAATGGAGGGCGGCATGGGCGGGGCTTTGCAATCAGGCGTTGGAGCAGAACGGACACGCGGAGCGCGTAGACCACCGCAGTTATGAACGGCAAGGGATAGACCAGATACCCACCGTCCATTTAGGCGTTGCCGCTTCCGCTATGGAGAAGCGCGGCATCCGCACCGAGCGCGGCGACCTCAACCGCGAAATCGAGGTAACAAATAAGCGTTTGCGGCAGTTAAAGGCGCGTATCTCCAAACTGCAAAACTGGTTAAAGGAAGAAGCCGAGAACACCGAGCCGCCCACCCTTGCCGACTACATTCAAGGCATTTTGTCACGCAAGGCACAGGCGGGAAAATCGGGATATTCACAATCGTTGTATAACCTCAAAGACGCGGCGAAAATGCTGAATTTCCTACAAGCCAACAACATCATGGATATGACGGGGCTTGATAAAAAATTCAAGTCCATGATAGGGGAACAACTGGATATTCAAGGGAAGCTGAAACCCGTTGAACGGCGGTTAGGAACTCTGAAAAAGCACTTAGAACAAGCCGACATTTATTTCAAGTACAAAGGAAAGAAGCCGCTGACCGAAGCGGAGCAAATCCTATTCACAACGGCGAAAGACTATCTCAAAGGCGTGATGAACGGCAAGACAACAATCCCGACAAAGGCATGGAAAGAAGAATACACCAAGCTGACCGCCGAGAGAAAAACGCTCAATCAGCGGTATCTTGCACTGAAAGAGGAAGTGAAAGAAGCGGAGAAAATCAGAAAGAGCGTTTACAGTATCTTGCGGCAGGAACAGAGGGAACAGCAACCCCGCAGAAAGCAGGATATGGAGCGATAACGGACAGGGCGGCGGGATTGTCAATGCCTATTGCCGCCGCCCTGTTTTGGAGTTTTATTAGACCGATAAACTGGAATTTGACTATCTCTTAACTCGTTTTGATAAATGAAGTTCATTATCATCTACATAACCAAGTTTATTATA
>CANQMR010000006.1 GCA_947625015.1 uncultured Lachnospiraceae bacterium
TAGTGTACAGAAAAATACGTCAAATATCATTGAGAAAAAACAATGGAAAAGTTGCCAACGATTACTTGACACAAACACTGATAAAATTTTGGTTGAATAAATAAGGAAAGTATGATATAGTAGTGGCATAAAGAAAAGCACCCACTCCAAAGTGGATGCTCCCGGTTAGCTTAATGTCCTTACGGACACCGCCTATCCTGTGGATCAGACAGGATAGGCATTTTTATTTTCGCTTTTTCTTTCTCTTAGGGAGAATCTGCTTAGTCAATATAGAACTTCCTCTCCTCTTTATCCACCTCCATGTCATAGCTTTCCACGCCCTCAATATGAATAAAGCTTCCGGCGGACATCCGGTCAAGAAATTCCTCCACCAAAGCCCGCTCTCCCTGAAGTTCCAATTCCACCCTGCCGTCATAGAGATTAATGGCATAGCCCGTAAGTCCCAGACTGTTTGCCGTATGATAAGCCCGGTAGCGGAAACCCACGCCCTGTACCCGTCCGCTGACATAATAGTGTCTTCTCACAACCATATTTAATAGTGTCTCCTCACAACCATATTTTATGCCCTCTCCTTCGTCTGCACGCACATCACCCAGTGGCACTAATCGTCAAAATACATATAAATATATTTCGGTTTACATACAGGATATTTGTTTTCTATCGTTTCTGCTTCCTCTTTGGATATTTCCGTCTCTTTTCCCCGGACGGAATGCGTATACCTTATCTCCCCATCTGTTGAACCACCAGGATTATCATACCATAGAGATTCTATCTCTTTCAATTCTGCTCCGCCAGACGGCAGAGATTCCCAACTTTCAATACATCCATATTCGCCCATATCGTTATAACAAAGATCAGTATATGTCAGTATTCCGCCTTCACAAAGATCACAAATCCGTTTTCCCATTGCCCGTTCAAGCAGAACAGGCTCCCCGTCACGCAGGGTATAGACGTCATACAAGTGGAAAGAATGAATATATTCTCCCGAATTTTCGTCTACACTGTAATTATCCCTTGCTATAAAAAGTTCCTGTACCCCATCCCCATTGATATCCTCTACGGCAAAAACGCCATTTGTATGATCGGATGGATACGGATACGCAAATTCAGGATTACAGCCTAAATCCACATCCATAAAAGGAGTCGGATCATTGCCACGCGTAACTGCATTATCAATGTCTTTATACATTCTCATTATCTTCTCATATCCTTGATCTACCCGCCTGATCTCTTTAATTGTATATTTATATGTATAATAAGCTCCGTTGTCGTAATTTTGATATAAGAAAAACGTATCGCCTACGGTTTTCCCGATTGCTTCCTTCATCTTTTCGTTAATTCTATCCCAATGCAGCGGTTCATCAGCATCCAGATTGTCATTAAACTGATTCCCCGTCATAATAAGGAGTTGTTCCCCGTCATCCCGCCATGGATAAGCGCCTTCGCCTTCACACATGCTCATGCAGTCTGTCACCAATATATCGCCTTTTTGTACCGTTCGCACATTTTCCGGCGGTGCAGCAACCGCCGCTTCGTCGGGTGCGGCAGGAGCAGCGCTTTCTTCGGCTGTTTCCGTCGTCTTGTCAGGATCTGCACTTTCTTCCGTCACTTCCACCGACGCGTCGGCAGCGGCGTCTTTCTTTCCTTCTAAAAGACAAACCACACCCGTAATGCCGCCTGCAATTAACAGCACAGCCAGTATGACCACGCCGATAATCACAGATTTTTGGGGACCGGCGTTACCGGGGCTATTCTTTGCCTTATTCCCGCCGGAGGTGTCTTTTACACTGTACTCCACTTTCGCCCCGCAATATTCACAGAAACGGCTGCTGTCTTTTATTTCTTTTCCACACTTTTTGCAATACATATCTGCCTCCTACATCTTTCTCTGTTTTTCAGGTACAACAACATCATCTTCAGATCAAAATGAAATTCATGTGCAAAGACACAAGCTAATCAATATACTCATCTATTCTTATATATTTCGGTTCGCGCAAAGGATATTTGTTCCTTATTTCCTCTTCTTCCGCTTCAGTTATTTCTATCTCCTGATCGCCGATGAAATGCGTATACTTTGCCTCACTCAATGAGCCAGATCCATCATAATAAAATGTAGCGTCTATCTCTTCAATTTCTGTTCCATCAGGAGAAAGCGTTTCCCATAATGTAATATATCCATATCCGTACATATCGTCAGTATCACCATCAGTACACCTTATTATTCCATTTTCACAAAGCCAACACATCCGTTTTCCAGTTATTCTTTCAAAGAGAACCGGCTTCCCATCATTCAGGGTATAGACGGCATCAAAGCTACCCATGCTATATTCATCTTCTTCATAAGACCTGCTTGGGTCCCGCTTTGCAATAAAAAGTTCCTGTATTCCATCCCCATTGATGTCCTCTACATAAAAAACAGGAATTTCAGATTCGGATAAACCAGTAAGAAAATCAGGATTATATTCCAAATCTCCGCTGACAAGAGAACTGAAATCCTCATCATTTATAGCTGCCTGATAGACATTCAGATACATTCTTATCACATCATCATATCTTTCATCCACTTCTACAATCTCTTTAATTGTATATTTATATGTATATATGGCGCCGTCATCGCCGACCATCTTCAGGGAAAATGTATCGCCTACAGCTTTCCCGACTGCCCTCTGTATATTTTTCTCAATTGCCTCTGAATCTTCTATGATCTGGTTATTAAAAGGATAATTTTTTTCTGATACGACAATTACCTGCTCTCCTGCATCCTGCCATGGATATATAACCTGACCTTCATCTGTCGCCTTACTTCTACAGTCCGCTATCAGTATATCGCCTTTTTGTACCGTTTGCACATTTTCCGGCGGTGCGGCAGCCGCCGTTTCATCTGGTGTGGCAGGAGCAGCGCTTTCCTCGGCCGTCTCCGCTGTTTCTTCAGAGGATGCGCTTTCTTCCGTCACTTCCACCGGCATGTCGGCAGCAGTGTCTTTCTTTCCCTCCAGAAGACAGACCACGCCCGTAATGCCGCCTGCGATTAACAGCACAGCCAGTATGACCACGCCGATAATCACAGATTTTTGGGGACCGGCGTTACCGGGGCTATTCTTTGCCTTATTCCCGCCGGGATTGTCTTTTACACTGTACTCCACTCTCGCTCCGCAATATTCGCAGAAGCGGCTTTTCTCGTTTATCTCTTTTCCACACCTTTTACAACGCATATCTGCCTCCTATATATCCACTGATTATTACCTTCTGTCCTTTGACAAATTCCTCAATAAAATCATGCAGAGCACACAACACACGACAATCATAATTCCCAATACAATATAGGAATGGGAAAGATGTTGTAACGTATGCTTGAACGCCGCTTCCGCCTCATGCAGGTTGTCGACCATATCCGCAATATCGCTGTGGTCCTGTTCAAACCGCATCTGCAATTTATTTAAATGCGCAATACTGCCAAATCCCTCTACCGACCATTTGCTTATTGTAAAATCCGCAATATGTTTACTTGCCCCGTTTAATTCAAAAAGGATTCCGGAAAACAACAACTGGACAATCAATACAAATGGCGCCATCACCATGGCCTTGTCGGCCGAGCGCACCATGGACGATATTACAAAGCCCAAGGCGGTAGCCGCATATATGGTCATCCACATCAGCAGAAACTTTTCAAAAAATACCTGTTCAAACATAAGGCCCTTTTTCTCATGGCCGACTGTGACAGTAAATATTCCCATAATAATCAACGCCTGTAACATGGTCATCAACAACTGGACATTGAATTTTGACAATACATATGCCGGAAGTTTCAAATTTCCCATATACTCTCTTCTGAGAATACTTCTCTCCTTACATATTTCCTGTATGGAATTAAACAGTCCAATCCATATTCCCGCACAGCTTAAGGAGAACAGGATAGATTTTGTTGATTCATACACTTCAAATACATCATCCGTCGCCACAACATTGAGCAGCAGGGCGATTATTACCGGCTGCAAAAATGACATGAGCAGACATTGCCAGTCATTCTTAATAATTTCCAAATACCGCATTGTCAGCACCCGCCATTGACGCCAGAACCCCACTTTGGATTTATGTATCTGGTCATCCAGACCGCCGTTTTTGCCTGCGTCTTCCGCCTTTTTTGCCATATCGCCGTTTGTCTGTATAATCCCTTCTGATATCTGTAACTGCTGCCACTGATTTACCCAGCGTTCCGTATCTGCGGCAATCATATTATACATATCCACCAGATTTTCCGTCTGGAAGAATATTCTCGCCTCATCTACCGTTCCACAGAAACACAATCTTCCGCCCGGCCCCATAAATACAATCTTATCGCACAGATGCAGATTCTGCGTGGTGTGCGTAACCATAATGATTGTCTTTCCCTGTAATTTTGACAGGCGGTTTAGCGTCTGCATCAGATTTTTTTCGGTTCCCGGATCCAGACCGGAGGTCGGTTCATCCAAAAAGAACAGGCTGGGGTCCGCTAATAATTCTACGGCAATGCTGGCGCGTTTTTTCTGTCCTCCGGACAACTTGCGGATATAGGTATCCTGATGCTCGGATAATTCCACCATATCAAGCACTTTTGCAATTCTGGCCTCGATTTCCTGACTGCTGATATCCTTCGGCATCTTTAATTTAGCCGTATAGTGGAGCATTCTCCGCAAGGTTAAATTATTGTAAATGATGTCTTCCTGCGGCACATAACCGATAATATTTTTCAGGGTGGAGAAATTCTTGCGCATGTCCATTCCGTCGCACATGATTTCCCCGGTAATCTCACTGTCAAATCCGCTGATTGCATTCATCACTGTGGATTTTCCCGCACCGGAGCCGCCGATAATTGCCACAAAATCATTGCTGCCGATGTCTAAATTAATATCTTGCAGGATATACCGGTCATGGTTCACTTTCTTATAGACGTTGCGCACGCTTAGACTAACGCCGTTCTGCCTGTTCCGATAGTACAAAAAACCGCTGTGATATATTATTCTCATGTTCAGAATGGTAATCAAATCGTTATCCCGCAGTTTAACCGGCTGCCGGATCAGGGTAGAATTTAAAAATACGCCGTTCATGCTGGACAGATCACGAATCACATATCCATCCTGGTATTTCTCAATTTCTGCATGCTGCCTGGAGGCGCTTATATGCTGAACTACAATATCATTATTGGAAGATCGTCCGATAGTAATCCTTTCCCTGCCGATGTCAACTTTCGTCCACTGCGCACCGTCGTTGTACTCCGTATATAACAGAATAAAGTAGTTTTGAGCGTTACTTTCTTTCTCATGAATGGTAATAAAATCACCGTCCGCTAACGGAATATAACGCTTGCTCTGGCGTTCAAAATATACTTTCCCCAGCTTATTAATATATGTGCCGTTCGTGCTGCCCAAGTCTGCATAATAAAGCCGTCCGTTAATCCATTTTAATTTGCCATGCACGCCGGATATACCGTCGCAGTCTATTCTTATATCACACTGATCCGACCGTCCAATCGTCAGTCTTGGCTGTATCGACGGATTCAGCGTATACTCCTTTAACGTTCCACTAGGCTCGATAATGGTAAACTGGGGCCTTTTGTACGTATTCATTTCTTCCGCCTGTTGATTTGAATTTGTATTATTCATTATGCGATATTCTCCTTAGCATATAATCAATTTTCCCTATAAGCAGAACTATCCCAGCAAAATTTCATTCGCGCCGTCTGCCAACACAAGCACCGTTCCTGCCGGATATTCCACATCCACTTCCTTAGGCAGGCGGCTGCCGTTTACAAATGTTCCATTAGTTGAATGGTCTTTCACAATGTAAGTGTTTCTTTCCGGATTGTAACATATGCTGCAATGCACGTTGCTTACATTTGGATCATTTACCGTTAAATTTGTCTTTTCCGGATTTTTTCCCACAATCACCTTTTTGCCCAAAGGCAGCTGGAATCCCTGTCCTGCTGCAACGCCTTTTACACAGCGTACTTTTCCCATTGCAGGAGCCGGATTGACAAAAGGCGACGGTTCAGGAGCGTTCTGCGGAGCGCTCATCACCGGATTTTGATTCATAAATACCGGTCCGCCGTTATCCATTCCGGCGGTATTAAACACATTATCCGCATTATCCGGCGCAAACTGGAGATCTCCGCCCATATATCCGTCCATTGGCGAAATTACTCCGCCTGCGGCAGAAGCAAAATAATTATCTTCCCCGGCATATGCGGGAACTGGTCTGCGATTTCCCAGAACCAGACAAATAATGCTCATTACCAACAGCACAAGGGCAACCAAAAAGGCGATAACAAATGCTACAGAATACAGACAGGTAAACGCTTTCAGGCAACAGGAAATTAAGATAGACGCCAATTCTTCCGATATATCTCTATAGTCAAGGTCAAGTATATATGCAGTATATTGCATTAAACTGCCTTTTACTATGTGGATTAAGCCAAAACGTAGAAAGGCAAACAGCAAAAACGAAAAAGCGCTATACACAATGCTGAAAATTAACGGTATCTTCTTGGACCATTTCAATACAAAACTCAAAATCACAATGATCAAACCAATCAACGCCAATAGGTAATTGATAACCAGAAAAGCCCTGATACAATTATAATATGGATTTAATTTTTTATAAGTTTTATTTTTCTTCAGGTCATTTAATTCTTTCAACCATTCATCATAATCCTTCTCATCATCTTCATCTTTTACAAGATCATAATCCGGGGTAATGTAGCCGGTAAGACTATGCGACATAATGCTCAATGGAGAAAAACTGGTTAAATCAATTCCTGCTTCCCACTTCAGCTCATCCAGTGATTTATCTATATCTTCTGACAATTCGTCCGCATCTGTTAGTTCGTCAACTTCATCAAACACTTCGTCAACTGCGTCTTCTACCTCCTCCTCAAGGTCATCATCATCATATCCATAATACTCATATTCTTCTTCATACTCCTCTTTAAAGTAGGTTGTAAGCGCATCTATAAATTCTTCCTTTTTGTTTACAAATTCATCTGCCATTTTTACCCACATATCGTTCCACACATCTCCGTTAAAGTGAAGTGCCGGCATAAACATCGTAATGAGCATTAACACAAACAATGCCGTTAAAATCCCCATCTGCCATCCCTTTAAGGTATTCTTTCTTTTCATAATCCTTCTCCTTATCCTAAAGTAATTTCATTTACGCCATCTGCCAACACAAGCACTGTTCCGGCCGGACATTCCACATCCACTTCCTTAGGCAGCCGGCTGCCATTTACAAATGTTCCGTTGGTTGAATGGTCTTTCACAATATATGTATTTTTTGCAGGATTGTAACATATGCTGCAATGTACATTACTGACGCTTGGATGATTTACCGTTAAATTTGTCCGGCTTGGACTTTTTCCCACAATGACTTTTCTGTCCGAAGGCAGTTGAAATCCCTGCCCGACTGCAACGCCCTTTGTGCAACATACTTTTCCCATGGCCGGGGCCTGATTGATAAACGGCGTTGGCACAGGGGCTGCCTGCTGCGCGCTTGTTACCGGAATGGAGTCAAACATATTCGGTGATGAATTATCCGTCACCGGAATGGTTTCAAAGACGTCCTCCGCCACATCATCCTTTATCGGCCTCTGGTTTTGTGATAATGGATTCCTGTAATCCATTCCACCGGCATAATCCATATTGTTTCCAAAATCCGGCTCAGCCTGGACTTCCATACCGGAAACGCCCCCAGCAGACGAGGTTATTCCCCCGGTCAATGGACCATATTCGTCATACGCCCTGTCGTATTCTATAACCTCTGCGCGGTTTCGCCAAACAAGACAAACAATACTCATTGCCAACAGCAAAAGCGCAATGATAAATGCGATAAGAAATGAATAGGAATACATACAGGAAAATATGTTTGCCACAAACGTATTGATAAAAGACATCAGCTTATCCCCAATTTTTTCGACCCCGAACAGCTCCTCGACCAGGGTAGCAACTGTATCCATATTAAAATTCCGCATTGAAAGAAATGCCCTGATCAGGCCAAAACGCAAAAAGCCAAATAACAATACTGAAAAAGCGCTGTACACTATACTGAAGATCAGCGGAATCTTTTTGGACCATTTTACCAAAAAACCGGCAATGACCAATATCAAAACCACCAGCAGCAGCAGATAATGGATAATCAGTAAAACCCTGATGGGTTTATAATATGAATTGATTTTTTTATAAAACTGGTATCCCTCAATGTCTTTCTTGATACGCTTAATATCCTTTTTATCCGCATCCTTCGGGATAAAACAGGAGCTCAAATCATGCGTCATAATCTCTAACGGCGTAAGGGATATGGTTAAATTAATTTCCCTTCTGTCTTCAAATTCATGAAACTCTTCTTCAAGCAGTTCTCTTGCTTCATCATTTAACTCAGTGTCTACTTTACCCTGCAAAGCCTCTTTAAACTCTTCTCTTTCCTCGTCATCTAACTTTGACTCATCATCAGCTTTTTTATTAAGGGTATCAAAGACATTTAAAATCAAACTGGAGTTACCGGTAATCGTTTTAATCGCTTTTACACACATATCCCCGAACACATCACTGTCAAACCGAATTGCCGGTATGTACATTGTACTGAACATGAATACCAGTAATACCGTTAAGATTCCCATCTGCCATCCTTTTAACGCATTTTTCCTTTTCATATGCTTTCTCCTTCCTTTTCACTGGCGTTTTATTATTTATCCGACTGCCACCAGGTCTTATCTCCGATTGAGTCATAATACCGCTGATTGGGGATAAGCGTTCCGTCGCGAATTTCAAACACTTCCCAAATGACGCCTTTGCGTACCGGCACATTAAACATTTCTATCAGCCCCTGGCTGCCATAGACGCACACCGTTGCTCCTGAATTACCCATCAGTTCGCTCTCTTCCTCATTCTCAGAACATTCCGTATAGTCGCAGACATAGAACTTGTAAAGTCCCCGCTGTATATGATTGATCGTCGTCGTCTCCGGCCCGTATCCATCTGTATCATCAACATCTAATGATGTATTGCCGTTTGTGTCCGCCATATTGTAATAACAAATATGGTAATCCTCCTCCAATCCACTGGTGGACGGCGTAAACAGATGAGAATCCAAATCTCCGGGAGAGATATTCCATGTCAGGACAATCCGTATCTCGTCGTCATCGAGCGCAGGCGTTAAAAATATCGCCTGATAATAATCTTCCCGCATACTATGGACAAACAGGGAAGTGTAACAATCCAGATATCCCGGTTTTGATGAGTGCACCGTATACATTCCCGGCAGAAGGGATACCGTTCCACCAAAACTTTCAATATACGTCTGCAAAACCACATCACCGCTACGGTTGTTCACGCCCCTCCTGATTTCCACATCAATCCCTTTCAAGGGGGCCATGCCGTCATCTCCCTTCGATAATGCGTCATAAAAATCTAACCAGAATGGATATTCTGTAGAATCCTCCACAGACAGACGGACAGTCTCCTGCATCAAGTTAATTTCATCCAGATTTGCGTTGACCTCGCATATATGCTCTTCGATACATCCTGCTTTGTTAAACGTCAGGGAATATTTTAAATCCCTTGTCGGAATCCGGATTTCATAGTATCCGCTGTCATCCGTCATTGTGGTATACAAATCGCATTGATAGTCCTGTGAAGTTAATTTGACCTCTGTATCTTTCATTCCCTCTCCACAGAAATCATATACATATCCGCTTATTGTGCTAAGGCCTTCCTCCCTCGTAATCTTATCCTTTGTCACATACGCCAGATTAAGCATATCCCGCTCTTTTTCATCATACTTCTGCTGCGTGTCCGCATCGCATTTTGAATACATCTTAATCCCTTTATAACTTTCCTTTAACCGCTTCTTCTCCGCAGAACCGTAACAATAGTTTGTCATTTCCCCGTTCTCGACAATCCGGTAAGTGGTCAGCGTATCATGACTGAACAAAAACCGCTCTCCATCCCGGTTTGGCGTAGCATAACTTGGCGTATAGTTTACGTCCTCATAGGAATAGATAAAGTTTACCTGTCCCTCATCCGTAAAATAGAATTCCATAATCGCCAGTTTTTTCTCTAAATATTCGATGCTCACTATCTTGTTGATGACGTCCGTATCCGGATTTTGATAAATCTCATATTCCATCTTATTTCCCGATACGCTGTTAATAAACTGCTTTTTTTCCAGAAGATAGGAATTAATCTTGCCGTCCGCGTCACTGGTCAGATTAATATCTTCCAGTGTATAGAACAGGGTTTTATCCCAGGCATAGTCATCATTCCTTTCCCCCGGCTCATACTGCTGGACAGACAAGTCGATGTTCTGGGAATCCTCGGTATTATAAGCTATGCGGACAACGCCGTCCTCTACCTCCTCATCTTCCATCTTTGCGCCGTTGATTGCGTTTACCTGATAGGTGAGGTCTTCCGCCGCCGATCTCGTCTTTAAATGGCACTGGGCTTTCACTGCATCATCTGTTTTGGACACAGCCGTAAGCGTACACTCAATCCCGTTTTCGTGGACGGATACATGCCCGTCGCTTCCCACATACATTTTATCCGAGTCAGAAGCCCAGTTTACCTCTGTTAATTCCATCCCGGAGCACTGTAGATACTGCGTCATATCAATATCTTTGTTCGTATCCACCTCATAAGTATCAGCAGAAAATGATAACTGGCCGGCATTTGCGCCCTCGTCCGCCGCATCCGCTTTTTCTTTTCCGCTATTCTGATTTTTTCCGTCCCCGCCGGTATATCCACTGGCTAAATAGTATGTCGGCGGATTGCCAAATACAAAAATGCAAAGAAACAAAAGACCGATAATCAAAATACTTGATGCGGAAGCAATTCCTACGGTCAATCCGATATTTTCCTGTCTCTTCCCCCTATGGGCTGAAGAGGAAATTGCCGATCCGTCTAAAACCGCGCCGCACCGCTCGCAATATTTCATTTCATCCGGCATGGTCGTGCCACATTTTCTACATATTTTCATACTTTCCCCATTCTCTCCAATCACAATAATATAAACTGCTGTTCATCACTGCCGATAGAAATTACCTCTCCCCGGCGGACTAAGTTGTATACTCCCTTTTGCAATCCTCTTCCCGACTTGAGCCGCACGCCGTTTTTGGAATTGTCATAAATTTCATAACAGCCGTTTTGACTGTTAAACCGAATGGCGCAATGCTGTTCGCTGACATACGGAGACGCAATTACCAGCATCATCTGTCTGCCGGAGCCAATGGTTATCGGTTTTGCGCCCAGAAGAATGGTCTGTCCGGCATATATTCCCCTGATTCCCCTAAGGCCGATATTGCCCTGCCGGTTTCCGCCTGCGCTTGCAGCCACATTCATGCTCTTCAAAATCTTCTCATTCCGGCTGTCGATAGCGCCCCAGAAGAAGAAAATATATAACAACGTCATAACAATTAAAATTATCCATAAACATATCGTTCCAAACCAGTAAGAATCCGTATTAAGCCGGGTTCTGACCACTGCATTTAAATTTAACCCGCTGGACGTTCCCGAAAAGGGAACTGCATACATCATAATCTGACGAAAGACGGCCAATCCCAAATTCACCGCCACTAAAATTGTCAATGCATTTCCCAGCCGTATTTTTGAAAAGAATTGAATAAACGCACAGGTTATTACCCCGATTACCACAAGCATTTCCAATACAAACAATACGATCGTAAACGCAAAATAGCTATACATATAATCATAATCCTCATAGAGACAATCCATGCTCTTATTATAAAAGCTGACAAAATGCACGATGTTGCAAATCAAAAAGAATGTACCCGCGCCGTAAAGCATTGCTATGGGTTTCAGCCGAAATGCGAGAATGACAGCCAGCCCGATTGAAAATACCATCAGCAGAATCCAGGTAATATTGCCATTTGCCAATATCGAGGCAATCAGGGAAAGCAGCACATCCGCACAGACGATACACCATAAGACAAATTCCATGATTACGCCCGGCGTTTTTCCATATGCCAGGGCGGAAAATATATTATCCACCGCACCCCTACTCTGATACTGCATCCCGTTTCCCGCCCCCTTTTGGACGGCCCCGCAGTAACTGCACACATTACTGCCCTGCGGCAATGGTTTTCCACATTTTGTACAATACATTCTTTTTTCCTCCTTTGGTCAATTATATACAATTATCCATTATCCTTTTTTTAAATGTAACGATTAGCAATTATTTGTCACTTTTAACCGACATAAAATATTACATTAATTGAATACTCTCCTGTCCCCCCGCCATATAAAGGATGGTTCCGGGCGGTATGGACGTGTATTCCGAGGTTGACAGCAGACTTCCGTCAGAAAGCGTGGTCCCGTTCGAGGAATAATCAATGGCCTGATAATATCCCTTTTTGGCGTCATACCGGATTCCACACTGCTTACGGCTTATTTTCGGATTAAGGAAAACCAGCATACAATATCTTGGATCTCTGCCCAGAATAATTTCCTCTCCGGAATGAATCTCTATGGTCTGCCTTGCATATTCCCCCTTGATTCCCATCAGCAGTCCCATCTGGCGGACCTGCATGGACTGTACCGGGGACATGGAGTTGTCATACGTTAAGGAAATTTCATCCTCCTCATAAAGCCCGGACTCTTCCTCCTCATTCTGTAAAAAGGCAATACAGAGAATCCCATATATGACGGCGATAAAGGCAAGAATCAGGACAAAAACCGATGCAACGCCAGTAAAATTTTCTTTCCAGAATAACTTTACCGGCACCCTTATGCGTATGATTAATTCGCAGATTAACGCCGTCAGGCCGCTGGCTATCAGCAATCCGGAAAAGGTTCTCCTTCTGGCCAGCATAAACGCCAGGGAAACGATAATCAATATAACCGGAAGAAGAATCATCCAGCCCCACATCCTGAGAACAGGCACAACCTTTCTGTTATCGATCTTCTTTCCCTTCTCCATTTGCATCCGGGATGTATCAATATCCTCCTCGTCGACCGTCAAGGCCCATTTTGCAAGAGAGATTCTCATCACCGGATTCCCGCTTTTGGTCTGCACCTGTTCATCCGGCAAAAATAAAGTCAACGCCAGTAAAAACAGGAATGCAGCGCCAACCCATGTCTGCCAATGAAACCGATATTCTTTCATTTGTCTTTTCCTCCCTTATTGTATCTTTTGCACCAATTCACGAAGCGTAGGAACCGCAGATATTCTGTTAGCCGGTTCTAATTCCATGGTCTTTTGTATCAATTCTATCCATTCTACCGGCAATTTCCCAATCAGTCCTTCCGATAAATCCGTATCCTCACCATTCAGCCGCCGAAGCACATCCGGCGGTTTGTTTCCGGTCAGCAGATAATACATTGTCGCCCCGAGAGCATAGATATCCGTCCAGGGCCCTTCTGTACCGGACTTACCCTGTCTGGCAGTCTGATATTGTTCCGGCGCGGCGTAATCAATCTTCAAAAATGCCGCGCTGATTGGCGGCTGCGATTCTATATTATATTTAGCTGCGCCCATATCAATCAGATAAATTTCCCGCTGGTCCGTAACCATAATATTTCCCGGACTGACGTCGCTGTGTATAATCTTACGGTCATGCATGGCCGTTAAAGCATCCATGACAGGAAAGAGAATATCTGTCGCTTCCATAAGCGAATAAGGCTTATATCCCCTTGTCCGCATTTCCCGTCCGACGCTGATTCCCAAAATATATTCCATTACCATATAAGCGGTATCATTTTCTTCAAAAGCGTCATAGATTGTCACTAAATGCGGCGTATGCATAAATTTGGCCGTAATCTTTATCTCTTTGAAAAACGACTTCAAACCATAGCGATAGGGCTGAAGCAAATCAGAGGACCTGACCGCCACATAAGTGTCGTCCCGCTCGCTCCACTGGGCAGGATAATATTCTTTCAGCGCAACTAACCGGTGAAGGGGAATATCCTCGCATAAATAGGTAATGCCGAATCCGCCGATTCCAATACAGTCGATAATCCTGTATCTTGACGCTAAACAGGTTCCCGGCGGCAAGGCCTGCTTCCTGCCGGTATCTTTTACCGGCTCCGGCAGAGGTTCCTCTTCTATGCGCCCGTCTGCATCAATCAGACGTTGAAATTCCTCCGGGCGCATATGCACATTCTGTATGGATAAAACCAACGCCTCTTGCCCGCCAAGTTTTTTTAAGGCCTGAACGACTATTTCGCATTGGTTACGCCTTCCCGCCTGTATATTTGCCGCGGCGTCTTTTAACTTTCCCCTGTCGCCGCCTTCAATCAACAAAGCAAAGCATGCCGTTCCTAACAGATTATCATAAAGCCGCCAGACCGCCATATCCCTATCCGCAGAAACATAAAAAATTCTTCCCACAAGATACCGCCTGTCCAGGACGTCCCCTGTTTTCCAGCCAAATAACTCATCAGTGTTCTGCCCCGGCCGCCAGCCGCAGTTCGGACACTCTTCATTACCGCTTTCCCACTCTGTAAAACATCCGCGGCATACTTTTTCCTCCATAGCTCTCTCTCCAACTTTTATATGATTTCTCCATACAAATCCTGATACAATTCTGCAACAGTTGAATAACGGTCCTCCACCTTGAGGGACAAGCCTTTAAGAACAGCTTCGTCCTGCTGCTCCGAAACAGGAACGCCCAAAACCTGAAGCCGCTGCACTGTATCGTTCTCCAGCCTGTCCTGCGCGCTCGGTAGCCGTATGCCGGTCAGCAGATAATATATGCTGGCGCACATACTGTATACATCGCTCCATGGCCCCTGATTGCCGTCCTGCCTGTACTGCTCTAACGGGGCATACCCCTGTTTTAACTGGACAAACGCCTTTTTCTGATTGAGATAATCTCTTGCGGCGCCAAAGTCAATCAGCTTCGCTTTCCCGTCCTTAGTCAGCATAATATTATCCGGACTGATGTCCCGATGGATAATCTTTTTCTTGTGCACTTCGTTCAGCGCCTTCAACACATCCTTTAACAGCAAAAATACCTCGTCAGGCATAAGTTTTCCGCCTTTTGTCTTCGCATACTGCTTCATGTTGATTCCGTCAATATATTCCATCACAATATAGGCGGTCCGGTTGCCGTAAAAGAAATCGCGCACCGAAACGATTCCCGGCAGAAAATAAAACTTGGACAGATTCTCCGCTTCCTTAATATAGGCCTTAAGCCCGCGCATATACGCCTGCTGTTCCCTGGTCGTATCCACGCTGTACTGTACCTTTCCCTGCGCCGTATACTGGATGGACACAGAGATCTGTTCCGTATATGATTTGGCGTTGGGATTTCTTGTCGCTAACTGTCTGGGAAAATATTCTTTAATACACACTTTCTTGCTCTGGTAAAAATCCCAACCTACATAAGTAATGCCAAAGCCTCCGATTCCCAACACTCTCCCAATCAGATATTTTCCATTCACAATCTCATACAATGGAAGACTGTTCTTCGGATGCTGATACTGGCTTACCGTAAATCCGCAATACGGACAGACTGCCTCCGGGCGTTCTGTCTCCTGCATACATCCCATGCACAGCCTGTTAGGATCGATTAACTTTTTACCCATTGTACTGGTCACCTCTTCCGTCGTTCGTCATCATCATCTGACCATATAAACTTTCCCGGTATTTGTGGAATTTCAGATTCATCCACCGGCTACTCTTCCGGGTCTGCTCCGCCGCCTGAATCCCTGTTATCAGACTGCACCGCTGCGCTTCCGGTACTAAGCCACAGCGTCAGGATATTATCAACCTGTTCATTAGCCCTGGTTCCCTCTGCGTACCCATAAGATTTTCTCTCAAGCGTATTGTAGACAGCCCCCGGCAGGATACTCTGGCTCTCAATTTTGCCCTCGTCTATCCCGGTGTCAGAAGATCCATCCTCAAACTTAAGCTGCAAATATGCAGAAAGTCCGGTCTCCTCTAACAACTTCTGCGCTTTCTTCTTACTCATTCCGGTAAAGTCGGGAACAGCAATCTCATAATCGGAAGCCTTTCCACAGGAAATGGCAAACGTCAATTCTTCCGAACTATTGCAGACCGTCCCTGCGCCTAAAGACTGGCTGTAGCACACACCCGCCGGATAATCGTCCGTATATTCATAAATCAGATTAACTTTCCCGGTCTTTGGCGCATACTCTCCCTGCGCCCCATCGCCCGACTGAACCATCTCGGCTCCCGGATAGACATTCTCCCATATCGGGAAACTATATTTGGCAAAATAACTGCGGATTTCATCTATGCTTTTTCCGCTGAAGTCTTCCAGAGTATACTGATTTTCGCCTCCGCTGATATACAGGGTTATGGTTATCTCCTGTCCCTCCGGGATTGCCCCGGCTTCCGGCTCCTGACGGATAACCGTACCTTCCGGTTCCGGACTAAATTCATATGTATGGATAACGGAATTAACGTCAAATCCTTTACCGGTTAATTCCTGTTCCGCTTCCTCAACTGTCTTTCCCGTCAAATCCGTCAAAATCTCATCAGAACCGGACAGCGTATCATGCTTTTCCCCTGCTAAGGTACTGCTAATGATGGCCGCTCCGCCAAAAATAACGCCTAATACAACACAGATGGAGGCAAGCACGATTCCGATGCGCGCCGCTATGGGCATACGGGAAAAACTGCTTTTCTCCTCTACCGGCGGAAGAATCCATTCAGGCTCATAGACCGGGACAAAATTTTTCCCGTCTAACGCTTCCATAAACTCATCCGCACTTTGCAGCCGGTACCGGGGTTGGAGATTTAGGCAAACCATAATCGCCATCTCCGCCTGCTCCGGCAGTTCCACGCCCATTTCCGAAGGCGTAATCAGGGTATCCTTATTCATTCGCTCATCTGCGGGAATGGGCTTTTGCCCGGTCAACATCCGGTAAAATAACGCCGCGACTGCATATAAATCCGTATAAGGCCCCTGGGGCGCTTCCCGGCTGTACTGCTCAATGGGCGCATAGCCAACCTTTAAGATTACTTCCGATTTCATATTCGCTAAAGCGGTGGAATGTCTCGCCGCGCCGAAATCAATCAGCTTGATGATACCTTCCCTGGTAACGAAGATATTATCCGGTGCAATATCCCTGTGCAAAACGCCCCGCTTATGGATTTCCCTCAACGTGTGAAGCAGGGTAAGAATTACTCTCCGGCACCATTCATAATCCTTCTTATCCCCGGATTTTTTCAAAATGGTCTTTACGTCCATACCCTCAAGATATTCCATAATAATATAACCGGTTCCATTCTCCTCAAAAAAGTTGGATATCTCCACAACTCCCTTGATGTCTTGCAGGGCCGCTACGCTTCGGGCCTCTTCTAAGAATTGCTGCAATCCCTTCCTGAACCTGGGCTGTAACGTCTCTGTCGCAACAGAGACCGTCACGCTGTCCTTTGCGCGCGTAATATACTGTTCCGGATAGAACTCTTTAATCGCCACCCGGCGGAGCAATAATTTGTTCCAGCCAATGTATGTATTTCCAAAACCGCCGGCGCCAATGGGATAACCCACAATAAATTTATTCTGTAGTTCCGTTCCCGGCATCAGGTATCTGTCTTCCACCGGCTCAAGCGACAGGGACTTTCCGCAATTAGGACATTTATTCAGTTTTTCTTCCTTTATCTGCGTCATGCAGTGATAGCATAGTCTCATTGTCGTCTCCTTATTAAAACTCCGGATTGGCCGGTCCGGATGGCTGTGCGGGCGTCGCCGGTCTTTGCTGTCTCGTAGCGGGAGCCGGTTTGGGTTTGGTATGTATAATAATCTCTATATCCGGCATATCCTCTTTTGTGAAGTAATCAACTTTGTCTGCACCTTCTTTTTTCACCTGAAGATAATCGACCAGCTCATTCTTCCCGTTATCAGACGCATAACTCACACTCTTAAAATGGAAGGTCTTTCCGTCCTCATCTTTATATCCACCGTCAAGCAGTTCCAGACACTCCTCCGGATTATCCGTATACTTAAATACATAGCCGATTGTGCGGAATAAATATCCTTCCGCCAGCTTGCCCATATCCCTGCTCTCGTCAAACTCCTCACCGGTGACCGCCTGCTCGACAATGTCCCCTTCTTCATAGGAGCCGTCGCAGGTAATGTAATCTTCCCGGATCAGCCCTTTTGCCTGCTCTAATAATACATTTCCGTTAGGCGTGCGCTCATTGTTCATATCCAGCTTATACACCGACTCATTACATTCGTGTATATTTTTGCCCTTGAAATCCTGCAATTCAGCCCAATAGAAGAAATTCTTTGCGCTGTAGTTGATGCTTTTAATCTCATTTATCGCAATCAACGTCTCTTCATTCTCGCCGCTTTCCGCCTTTTGAATCTCCTCCGCCGTATACTCTTTTCCGTCGGCAGTACAAATGCTCGTAATTCCCCAATAGGTTCCGTCCTCATCCTCCTGCGGAACCATCTTGCCGCTGTCCAGTGTCAGATTCTGCTGTAAACGGTATGCGGACATTCCCCAGTCATCAATATCCTTGAACGTGATATATTCGTCTGTATTAATCCAGACCGTCATCTTACCGGAAACAACCGTCTTATCGGGATCGTTTTTATCCTGTTTCACTGTCATTTCCTTGTAATCTTCCGGATTAAACAGCCCTGCCTGTATCGACTGGTTTGCGATTTTATCTTTTTCCTCTTTTTTCGCATTATAGGTATGCAGTACATTAAATTCCACGTTGAAGTTATTCTCTTCAAGTTTCTTTTTTGCCTCCGCTTCATCCAATCCTTCAAGGGAAGGCATGATATGTCCGTCTACCTCTAACGTTTTTTCATCATTTTGTCTGCTGTTAATTGCAACATATGCCCCGCCGGCAATGATGACACAAAGCAGGACTGCCACCAGTCCTTTTGCCCACACAGGGAACTTGCCCGTATCATTCTTTCTCTTCGCCACTTTAATCCGCTTTACCGAATTACTGTTCAGTTCCTTCAGAAAGACATCAGCGGAAGGCGTCCGTTCCTCGCTGTACACATTTAGCGCATTCATCAGCGCATTTTCGATGTTATCCGGAATGGAAACGCCAAGTTTGGACGGCTCCTTCAACTCATCTACCAGCGTTCTCTCCACAGCCTCCTGCGGAACCACGCCGGTAATCATGCGGTACATGACGGCGCCTAATGCATATACGTCCGTCCAGGGGCCTCTTTTTCCACTGCTCCGGTACATCTCCTCCGGCGCATACCCCTGTTTGAGAATAATAGCCAGACTCTTGGAATTAGCCGTAGTCACATAACGCGTTGCACCGAAATCCAGCAATTTAATCTCCCCGGAATCAGTGACCATAATGGTCTCCGGCGCAATATCACAGTGAACAATATTCATTGGATGTACTTTACTTAACCCTGTCAGAATCTTGGATATAAAGGCCGCCGCTTCTTCCGGCGTGTATTTCTTACCGGTCGCTAATATGTCCTTTAACGTCTGTCCCTGAATATATTCTGAAACCACATACCCCGTATCGTTTTCCGCTATACAGTCATATACCCTGGCAATTCCTTCCGGACTGCCCAAAGCCTGAATCCGGTTGGCCTCATTTAAAAAATTAGTCAGACCGCGTTCAAATTGCACCTGCGCGTCTCCGGAATATATCGTGACCTCTTTCTCCCCTTCGGACCTTGTGGAAAAGTCACTGGGCAGATATTCCTTGACCACGACTTTTCTATCCGCCTCTGCATCCATACCCAGATAGGATACGGTATGCCCGCCATAACTTAACACCCGTCCGACAATATATTTTCCTCCGACAACTGTTCCCGGCGTAAGATAATAGGATTCCTGCTTCAAAGCCGCTTCATTAAAGCCGCAGTGGGGACAGGTGCTAAGATTATCTTCCATCTGATTCATACATCCCATGCATAATTTCATCGCTCTTATATCCTTTCTTTTTTAACGTGATACTTCCTTCGTCGCAGACTTATTCACTCCATATTTGGCATATACCTGAAATGACAGTTTCTTCTTTATGGACGTTTTTGCAATCGTAAAGGTAATGGTTGTCGTTGCTTTTTTCTTTTTTATCTTAAATTGAGAATTGCATCTTGTCTTTAACGCCTTATTCAGCGATTTCTTTGTGCTGGATTTAGCCAGGCCGGATACAACCTTTACCGAGAACTGGTCTGCGCTATTGGCGCTGCATTTAATCGTGTACTTATATGATTTAATGCCGCCCACACTGGTATACGCCTTTTTGGATACCTTTACAGTGGGCTTCGCTATCTGCAAATTAACCTTTACAGAATATTGTCCTCCTGCCTTATCCGTAACAACAATCTTAGGCTGATTAATTTTCTTTTTATAATATTTTGCGGATTTCGGCGTCTTAATTGTTCCTGTTGCCTGATCAAAAGTTACATACTTCTTGTATTTGGAAGGATTCTCCATGACCTGGGAAGCCACGCCTTCCATACCGTCTGTCACATATTTGTTAATCGACGTATTTCCGGAACCAAGTGTGACGGTAATGCTTTTTTCCACATAGGGTACGGTAAAATATTCTTTCGCCTGTTCGTTCTTCGCTGCGTCGTAATATTTACCACACGTCATACAATGATAATATTCCCGGCTGCCGGCCTTCTTTCCCTTCTCGTCAACCGCTTTTGCCACCTGATGTTCAAGACCGGTCAACTGGACAAAGTCATGCGCCGGTTTCACTACGATTTCCACAGTTTTACTTTCATAATTCTTCTTGTCTTCCGGCTCAAATGTCGCTTGGATTGTATATTCTTTGCCGTCCGACAGCACAGTATTTTCTGTGTTGCCGTCTGTATAATTCCATTTGAACTGTCCTTTTACTGCGCCTTCCGAATTAATCGGGATTTCAGATAATTTCTGTCCGCAATAGGCGGTAACCGGCGTATATTTGGGATCAGGATTGCCCTGCTTAATTGTAAATTTTGCTTCTCCATTCCTGTCTTTATAGCTGCCTGTTCCTGTAACCGTTACTGTCGCTTCACCTGCATCAGTATTATTGGCATATGTAACCGTATAATCTTCACCTTTAACAAGTCTTCCCTTTGTAACTGTATCTGTTACAATGACCTCCGGTTTTTGTTCTTCCCCATTATAAACATATGAATCCGGGTCATCTACTTCTACACTGATGCCGTTAGCTTTCCACTGTGCCGTATAGGTTACTGTCTCCGGCGTATCTTTAGTTATATAAGACTCGGGGTCGATTGTTACTGTTTTCTTTACTTCTGTTTCGTCACCACATTTCCACCCCTCAAAAGTATATCCAGTTCTAGTAGGTGTTGCTAACGTGAACTTATTATCAGTTATTTTATATTGATATGTTTTTGCTTCTGTCTTGCCGTCCAGATTACCACCGTTTGGATCACATTTGATTGTATATGTTTTTTTTTCCCACTTTGCTATTAATGTTATGTCCCCTGTTATTGGGGTGTTAAAATCAAATGGATTGTTATCTTTACACCAATTTAAAAATTTATGTCCACGTTTAGTCGGTGGTGTTGAAGGTGCTTTCACTGTATCCCCGTCTGCCACTGACTCTGTTGTTTGCGAACTTCCATTATCTGGATTAAATGTTACGGTATAGAGTTGCTTCCACTTCGCCTTTAACTCTGTGGTTTCATTTATCGAAGTATTAAAATCAAATAGCTGTTCACCTTTATACCAGCCTGCAAATTGATAACCTTGTTTTGTTGGATCTGGTGAAGGTTTTTGTACCGTACTTCCCTTATCTATTGTTACCGACGCATTTCCAGAAAATGTTCCGCCATCACTATTAAATGTTACAGTAACCACTTCTACCCACTTTGCTTTTAACGTTACATTCCCTGTTATTTGAGTGTTAAAATCAAATTGCTGTTCAGTATTACCTTCTTTTTCTTCATACCAATAATCAAATCTATATCCAGTTTTAGTTGGATTTTCTGGCTTTTGATTTCCTATAGTTTCATTCTCGTTTACTGATACTGTTTTGTTGCCTGTTGTTGTTTCATCACTCCATGTTCCACCATCTGGGTCAAATGTTACAGTATATTCCGTAGCAGCTTCTTCTGCCTTTACCCCTAAAGTAAATGCCGGCAAATTAACTACATTTAACACCATTACCAATGTCAGTATCCATGCAATACACCTTTTGCCCATAGTTCTTTTTTCCATAAAAATCACCATACCTTTCTGCTACTCATTCCGGCTTGCTGCTTCCCCTACAGTTGTTACCTCTGTAGTTGCTTCTTCTACCGTTGTTTGCTCTGTACTTGTATCTTCCGCAGTTTCCTCCTGCGTTGTCTCCCCTTCGGCAGTCTGTTCTGTATTCCTGCTGTTAATATACTCGCTGCAATACTGCGTCAGGTCATTTTCTTCCGCAATTTTTCCTGCGTCTGCTGTTTTTATATATTGATACATATCTCCCGTAATATTTCCGATAATGATTGAATCCGCCTGTTGCTTATACAGTTCAATAAAATCCGTCATATTATTATGGGTTTCTGCAAATTTTATCAACTGGTCTTTTAAAATAGGGAATGTGGTCGCAATACCCGTATTAATCTTTTTTTCCTGTGCAACCTCATTCATCATTACATATAACATCCGCTTACAGGCGATAATCTGCTCCTCATCCGACGCCGCCCGGATGCTATACCGTTCCGCATAGATAACCGGCATCTCTCCCCTGTCGTTGAGCACAACATATGTATCAAAATTCTTAACCTTATTCCTCAGCTCCGGACTATTCTCCTCTTCCTTAACCGTCATATACTTACGAAATGCCACCCCTGCAACAATATTGTTCCCGCAGGCCGCCTCAAACGGGGCCTCTTCTGCGTCGCTTTCCGTCTCCGCTAAGGCCGTATTCAACTGCCATTTCTTCAAATATGCTTCTCTGTTCATTTTTTGTATTCTGCTCAACATTGTACAATTCGGTATTGTACCCTGTCCTGCAAAGAACTTACTCCAGTCGGAATCATTTGCCGCCACACAGGTCATAAGCGCAGGCTTGTAAAACGCCAGCATATTCTGCTTTTCCTGATTATCCGAAGCGGCCGCCTGTCCGTTATTGGAAAACAATGCCAGTAAATCGCTTTCCTTGATTGTCTTTATTCCTTCTCCGCCGCCTGTGTCCGCCTCATCTGCAATTACCTTTGATTTTTCCTCTAAGGTATTCTCATCTTTTGTCTCTAAACTGCCGGCGTATACAAGCACCGTATCCAATCCGGTCGGCAATTCCGTATAATCCGGAAATTCCTGTTCGTAAGTCTCCCTGACAAGATACGCATAATTCTCATCTGCATCTAATTCATCATACAGGCCTTCCAAAGATACAAGATCCTTTTTCTGCGCTGACGAGACATGGTCCGTAAGATACATGTTCGGCAGACTTTCCTCCGGCGTGTTTGCAAGGGCCGTTTCCATGTCCGGCTGTACCTCGACATTTACCGTTACTTTCTCATTTTCCTTCCAGAATTTATCCCATTCCGAATTATTTAAATCGCCTCTTTTGAATCCGCGCTCCTCTAGTTCCTCTAACTGTTTCTTCTGGTCTTCGTTTTCTACCCAGATAGTAATCGTTGTCTCTTTATTGATTGTTGAATCAAATATCTCGCTCTCCGGCCTTAATACCGTTTTCATCAGTGTGATTGTTACGCCCAAAGCCAGAATCAGCGTAGCCACGCTGCCGATAATCCAGTTCCGCTTCCGTTTTTTCCGGCGTATCTTATCCTTGGGATATTCGGCCACGCGCTTATTTCTCAACGCTTCCTCAAACTGCTGTATTCCCTGATACCGCAATTCCGGCCGCACAGCCATTGCCTCCATGACGGCGCGGTCCACATTAGAATTTATCTTAACCCCTAACTCCAGCGGAGATTTCATCTTGTCTTTATATTCCCGCTCCGTAGACTCAACCGGCTTTTTCCCGGTAAGCATCTGATACAGAATCGCTCCCACAGAATAGATATCCGTATAGAATCCCTGCCGGCTCTTATCCCGGTACTGTTCCGGTGCGGAATATCCCACTTTAATGACCTTCTCCGCCGCCATACCTTCCTTGCTGTCATTCAGCAAAGCAGCGCCGAAATCAAAGACTTTAATGGATTTTTCGTCCGTAATAAAAATATTGTCCGGACTGATATCCCGGTGGATAATCCCCTTGCTGTGAATCTTTTTTACCGCTTCGATAATCGGCATAATCACGCTTAAGGCCACATCCGGCGGCATCGCACCCTGTTTTTCCAGATAGTCTTTAAGCAGAATGCCGTCAATGTATTCCATGATAATGTAGGCGGTTCCATTTTCCTCAAAATAGTCGTAAATATTAACAATATCCTTGGCCTTGCCAAACTGGGCTACGCTCTGCGCCTCCATAAGAAACCTTTTTAACTGCTCGCTGTACTGCACCCGTTTCTCTCCGGACAGCAATCCCACTTTATTCTGTCCCGGCGAGCGGTTTACCAGACCGATGGGATAAAATTCCTTAGCGGCAACCGTAATACCCAGCGTAGTATCATAACATTTATAGGTAATGCCAAAACCGCCAAAGCCGATTACGGTTCCCACAATAAAATGATTTCCCAGAATAGTTCCCGGAGTCAGGCAATGGGGCTGTACCGGAGGAGTTCCCTCAACATAACCGCAGTATGGGCATACCTCATACTGTCCCTTTACACTAAAACAATTCATACATAATTCGCTAGCCATATCTACACTCCTTCTATTCTAACCGAAACGTATTGCGTTCATCACCTATGGCAATTACCGAACCGGCGGCAATCTCTATTTCAATATTCTGCGGCAGACAATCTTCAGATCCGTCTATAAACGTGCCGTTGCTTGAGGAGTCCTTAATCCAGAATTTTTCTCCATCCCACCTGATATAACAGTGGTTACGGCTCACCATATCCTGATCCTCAAACACAAGGTCATTGTTTGGCATCCGTCCTAACCGTATACTTTCTCCTTTCTGGAAAGGAATCTCTGCGCCCTGATAAAGTCCTGTCAACCCGACCATTACGCCCTTTGGCGGCCCCGGAACATACTGCCGGCTTTCCGGCTCCGCCGGTTCGGCAGGAATCTCCGGTTCAACGGGGGCCTCCGGTTCGGCAGGCGTATCCGCCACAGCGGGCATTTCCGGTTCAACAAAGGACTCCGATTCAGCAGACGCATCCGCTTCAACAGGCGTTTCTTCCTGCTGGATAATATTATATCTGGACTGAACCTGCTCCTGCTTTAATTCCCTCACCTGGGGAATATCTGTAATCACCGGGTCTTCAAACTGTTCTTCTTTCGTCAGCAAAGCAAAAAGCGCAATCAAACTGGCAATCAGGGAGCATGCCAGATTCAAATAACCGGCAATATCCCGACTATACTCTTCTTCTTTTGGAAAATAATGGGTCATGGATAAGAACAGCGCTGCGTATAGTCCCAATACCGCAAATATTAAAACGCTGCTTACTTTCTGCCGGTCATTGCCGACAATTCCCCAGATTCCGGCTATCAATGAGACAAGCAGCGGGAGGACAATGAAAGCCAGTATCCATATCAGCCTTCCGGTAGTCCATTCTCCCGCATACGGAGCCTCTGCCTTAAGCGCCTGGCTCACATACTTCCACTGAGGATAGTGATCAATCCCATAAGGGTGATTATCACATTTTGCCATGGGCAGAAAAAATATAATAATATTTAATAAAATGCAAACGCTTCCAGCGATGCGCAGATTTTTTGCCTTGCGATTCATAAAAATGCCTCTTCTCTTTATCTATGTATTTTACTTCTGTGCTTTGTTCTTCATTTCTTCCAAAATGGTATTCCAGTTAAATTCCTTGTTGCACAATGGGATGAACAAAAGGTTGACGTCGCCCACTGCAATTACGTCATATGCGTTTAACTGTACCGGGCTAAGCACTACCTGCTCATTCCGGTATACCAGCGTACTTGCGTCTCCCGGCTGTACCAGATACAGATGCTCCTTCGGTTCGTAAACCACGATGGCGTGGCGTTCTCTTGATACGCTCTTGTCTTCCGTAAGGGCAACATCCATCTGCGGACTCCGGCCTATAAAATTCTTGCCTACCTTTAAACGGAAATCCGTACCGATATGCGCGCCGCCAAGCGCAACTAACCAGCCGACACATGGCGTGCTGACCTTATTTACCTGCGGTTTTGCCGGTGCGCTGGCAACAGGCGCCTTATTGGCTGAATCAGAAGCCGGCTCGCTAAAAAATTCGTCATCAAAGAATCCTACTGTATGGTCGTCGTCATCATCATATGCCTCCGGTGCATTTGACGGCATATTCAAAGATACGGTAGGCGTATCCATTGCGTTGTCCAATTCCATAGTCGGCTCATCAGCGCCAAATCCGGCAACCGGCAAATCGGCAACCGGTAAATCAGCCTCCGGCATGGACGCTATTGGTGAAACAGACGCTGTCGGCATTGATTGAATCGGCTGTGCTGAAACTGACTCCGTCACATCCCCTTCCGTAAATACCGTTGTCAGGCTGTCGTCCGCAGCGCTTCCCCCTGCGCAATGCGGGCAGGTTGGGTACTTCTCCTTGTCATAAAAATGTCCATTCTCACATCTGCTTAAATTCATATTTTTATCCCCTTTCCTTTATAGGTTTTGTATATATCACCTGTTTGGTGATGATATATTTTTAATATCTTTTTCCTGATAATGAATCAGCACCACTGTTGTATTATCCTGTGAATGTGAATTTGCATGGGTTGCCGCCTCCACAAGAGCCTGTGCCTTCATCTCAGGCTTTACTGCATCCGCAGTAATAATCTTCTTTATCTGCGCATCCGGCAGGGTCTTTGTTATTCCGTCGCTGCACAGCATAATGACGTCTCCAAACTGCATCTCAAAAGGCGTAGTGTTAATATCCATCAGACTGACGTTGCCAATCCCAAGGAAACTGATTAACGCTTCCTTCTGCCGTTTTGCCTTTGCCTCTTCCATCGTCAGCTTACCGGCCTCTACCATTTCCTGAAGCCGCAGCCAGTAATTATGGTCTCTCGTAACCTGCTGGATCTGGTTTCCCCGTATAATATAAATCCGGCTGTCACCCACAGAAGCCCAGTATAAATAATGGTCTTCCGCAATACAGGCAACCATTGTTGTGCCGGAGCCTTTGCCGTCCTCCTTGGGAAACTCGGCAATCGTCCGGTCAATCGCCCGAATCCCGCTTCTGAAAAATTCCGGGATATTTACCTCCGGCAGTTTCTCTATCTTGCTGAATCCCTGTACCATCATCTGGATTGCCGTCTGACTCGCCTTGCCGCCGTCAGCCATTCCGCCCATGCCGTCGCAGACCAACGCCATAATACGCGTTTTCTTATTGGACGCCAACACTTTACTGGGCGTAACATACACTGCGTCCTGCTGATATTTACGGTTACCTGTGGCCGTACATACCATTGTCGTCAACTCGGGTACCTTGCGCTCCACATGATGCGATACCTGCTCCGGCTCATTTGTATTTCCAAGCTGTCTTTGCGTCTCCTTCTTTCTGCCAAACATTCCTATTCCACCTCCAAATAAAATATGTAACGGTCTTTCGTCGTCTGGACATATATCCATTCACCTTTTAACAAATATACCGTCTGATTCCTGTCCAGTACGCCCCGGCTGGTGTATGTCTTATTACCTGAATAATTTTGTATTGCAAACCTGTTATTTTGACTGTCGTACCATATTCTGCAATGCAGACCGCTTACCTGCTTATCCCCGTTAATCTGAACGCAGCCCGGCTTTATTCCAACCTTTCTGCCAATGCTTAACGTGCCGTCCTGGGCAAAATAATATCTCTGTCTTTGAGAACCAATCTGCATAAGCGCGCAGGGCCTTTGTCCTCCTCCATTTTGCGTATTGCCTGAGACTTCCCCGCCAACCGGCCATTGCCGTATTTTAGGAGACAACTGCTGTGTAGCTTTTATCAATCCCATCTCCACCATGAAATCCCTGATGTTCTGCGGGCGGTTGCTCCATTGTTCCTCCAATGCGTGTTCTACCGCATCGCTGATCTGGCCCGGTATATTGGAAACCATATTTTTAAGGGGGATTACCGGCACGCCTGCAATACGCTCCGGCGCCTCCGGCGGCCTTTTCCCTGTTGTAAGATAGTAATACGTCGCGGCTAACGCATATACATCCGTCCATGGCCCCTGATTGCCCGAACGGGAATACTGTTCAAGCGGAGCAAATCCCGGTTTAACCATAACCGATTTGCTTTTCGGCGAATTTAATGCATACATTCTCGCAGAGCCGAAATCTATCAAATATACCTTACCGCTTTTGTCAATCATGATATTGTCCGGGCTTACATCCCGGTGTAAAAGTCCCTGCTGATGAACCCTGTGCAGCGCCGCGCCCGTAGATAAAATAATCTGGTTTGCGCGCTCATAGGATATACATCTTTGCCTGTTTACCCGGAAATATCTGTTCAGCGTATAACCGTCCAAAAAATCCATGACCATGTAAGCTCCGCCGTTCTCCTCAAAAAACGCCCTTACATTCACAATATTATCTATATCCTTAAGCTGGTTTAACACCCTGGCTTCCTCAATGAATTTTTCGCGTCCATGCCGGTAAAACTGCTCCTGCGACTGGCTGATGGGAATAATCCGGTTATTCTCTTTCTGCCGGATAACCCATTCCGCGGGAAAATATTCCTTGATCGCGATTCGTTCCTTCAACGCCGTATCATATGCGATATAAGTAATGCCAAAACCGCCTATGCCCAGCACCCGTCCCACAAGATAACGCTGATGAAGAAGCTGCTCCTCCGGCAGCGCTTTCTTATCTCTGGCGACTGTATTCTGAAAACCGCAGGCAGTGCATACATTCTGCTGATAATGATTTGTTGAAAAACAATTTGGACAAAACTTCACTTTTATCCCTCGCATTAATCTGTATACTCTTCATCCGTCTCCTCAATCGGAATCTCATTCTTTGCCACATGGAAAACAAATTTTTCCCTTCCGGCAGTTATCACATCCCCATCGAGAAGCAGCCTTCTGTTTGTCATTTTTACACCGTTGACAAAGGTTCCATTGGTTGACTCTAAATCATCTATATAACAGCCCAGCTTTGTCACCTCGATAACAAAATGCTGTTTGGACAACCTGTCGTCGTCAAAGAAAATATTACAGATATCCGAGCGGCCTACAAAAAGGCTTCCCTCTACATTCCATTCCACATCCTTGATTGCGCCCGACCGGTCTGTAATCGTCAGACGGATCATTTTGGAATCCGCATGATTCAATTCCCCTATGTCGATCTCTTTTTCGATAATCTTCACTGATTTTTTCTTTGCAATGATGATTACAATCACGCCAATCACAATAATCAGCGCAATCAGCGCAATCCACCAGTATTTCTGTAAAAGCTCTTTTCTCGCTTCCTCTTTTTCGTCTAATCCGTCTTCCACAGAAAAGACGGCTTTTACGTTTGTCATCACGTTCTGGTCCTGGGATTCATCCCTGATGCCGGACACGATAAGGGTATAATCGCCGTTAAAAAATTCCTTTTCCTTTACGGTCAGTTTTATCTGTACATTTCCGCCGTTCTGGTTTGCATTGACCTGATCGATCGTCCATACCTTGCCCGCCCCGTCTTTCGCATCTTTTTGTATATTGTAATGCGTCTGGTCTGATGCGTCTGCAAGATTAACCCCATTGGCGTCTTCTATGGAAAAGGTAATGGAATTTTTCCCTTCTTTCTTAACGCTTCCGACAATGACGGGCGCATCCGCTTCCTGCGTATAATCAGAATAATCTGCCATAATCGGATCAATCGCCTGATTATTGACAGCTATATTTAATATATTTTTTCCCGCAACCGCCTTGTTTGTATTTGCGATAAGATTTACCACATAAGTCTGCTGCCGGAAAATTTCATCCATTTTCTTGAATGCTTTTTTCACTGCGCCGGCGTCTTCGTCCGCGCTGCAATTATAATAATAGCCATGTCCATTGTCGGAATTTAATATCTTATTTTTGGTAAATTTAATCTTTTTTGCATTGGGGTTTGCGATTGTATTATTCAGTAAAATTCCGTATATGGGAATGGAGGAATTTTGTACATTTTCCAATGTCGCATCCTTGTCGTTATCCATTCCGTTAACGTCATCCGAATCATCCTCGCCGTCCGTAATCAATAAAATAACTGTACGCAGAGCGTTAATCGACGTCTGGGCGGCCTGTTCTTCTAAGACCTGATTGATAGAACGATAAAGTATGGTCTTTCCTTCCCGGTCTTCGATATAGGGAATCGCCCCGATTTTATCAAGATCAGCCTGCAACTGGTCCGCGGCAACGGCGCTTGCCGTACCCTCTAAAACGTCGGTCTTGTCGCTGTTGATGTCTGTAGTCCCCACTGTGTAAATCTGCAATTCATCATTGTTTTTTAGATTTTTCCGCAGTTTTTTTAACTGTTTTTTCGCCTCTTTAAACTGCTCCTTGTTAATGGAGCCTGAATTGTCAAAAAGTACAATTATCCGTATGCCCTCGCCCGTTTCGTCAAAAGTCCTGATCTCGCCGTTTTGTGACAATGCAATATCTGTAATGCTTCCTGAAACCGGAACCTGCGCGGACATCTCTGTTCCCGTCATGTATAGTTTAACGTCGGGCGCCTTTCCCTTGGCCTGCTCCACCAAGAACGCCTTATTCACCGTTGCCGCCTGTGCGATAACGGCAAATGAACCGGATAACAATACGGTCAACATTAAGATAAACGGCACTATTCGCTTTCCCATACTCTTTCCTCCTTGCAAAATGGTACAAACAACAGCGTTGTCTCTCCAATCGTAATCTTGTCCCCGTCTTTCAGCAGAACAGGAGAATCCACCATCTGATCATTCATATACGTTAAATTGCCGTTTTCCGGCGACAGATAAAATGCATTTCCCTTTGGATCATATTGAATGGAGCAGTGCTTGTCTCTGGCAATCTTCTTATCATCAATCAGCACCACATCCATGGATGTACTTCGTCCGACAAAATTCTTTTCGCTGTGTAAGCGGTAATCCTTTCCCCGTTCTGTTCCGGTCAGGCAGACCACCCAGCCTACAACCGGCGGCGTATTCATCATGTCAAAAAAGCCAAAGGATATTGTCTTGTCGTCGTCTTCCGATAAGCCATCCCCCTCGCCGGGTTTTATATCGTTGGGCAAATTGCGGATAGAATCGCCGATAATGGCGCCTAACTCTTCCCCTAATGACATATCGACTTCCGCAATGGATATTGTCCGGTCATCCTCTTCTATATCATCCAGACGAATACCTAATTTTTCACTGTCCCGTTTACAATGCGGGCAGGAACGATTGACCGTCGTATCGTACCAATGCCCGTTCTCACATTTAATTATCATCTCTTTATCTTCCTTATCTTACAAATATCGCAATCGCAGAATAATTATCCATATTGGTTCCCTTTCCGTTTTCCAGGATAATCTCCTCCATCTTAGAAAGCCAGTCCGCAGGGTTTCTCGCCTCTTTTAACGTTTTACACATCATCTTTTCCTCTATCAGTTCCCAGAATCCATCACTGCATAGCAGGAAACTGCTGTGTCTTGTAATCAGAAAATTATCCACCACCTGATATTTTGCGCCGTTCCATTCACTGCCCATAACCCAGAGCAACCTTCCGCGGTCTTCATGGTGCCGGATGTCTTTTTCCTGAATCTCTCCCCGGTTGACTAACATCTGGGGAACACTGTGATCCTGACTTCTCATTTTATAATTATCATTTTCAAAATAATAAATTCTGGAATCGCCCACATGCCCGTATTGGGCAACCCGCCCCGTAAGGGTAAGACAGGTTAATGTGGTCTTCATAGAATCCCCAGCATTTTCATCTCTCTGTTTTTTTAATAACGCCTTTTGCGCGCTCATTATGCTGTCTTCAATGGAAGCGCCCTGATCCAGGCTGTTTATCATCTGGCTGACAACAAAACGGGACGCAACATCTCCCTTGCCATGCCCGCCAAGCCCGTCGCACAGGACAAACGCCATACGCCTTGAATTTTTTAAGATATCCAGATAATCCTCATTGACTTTTCGCCCGCCTTTTTTCGTCAGGCTGCTGTACGTTATATCAAAACTTTCCACTCTATTCTCCTGCCTTTTTCCTGCGCATTTGGGGTTTACCCTAACCGGATGCGATTGATTTTATCGCCTATCCACAATTCACTCCCCGGCTCTAACTGGATTTCAATTCCCGGTTCAAGCCGTTCCCCATTATTAAAAAACACGCCGTTTTTTGAAAGATCACAAACTGAATAATTATTTAAAATGCCGTCATACTGAATTGTACAATGCACTCTGCTGACAGTCTCCACTTCAATTACAATCTCGGCCTTGTTCACATCTCTGCCCAGCGTAATCTTCTGGCCGCTCTTCAGCCTCACAATCGTACCGGCAAGTTTCCCCCCTGTAAATATAACTGCTCCCTTCTCTTCACTATTCATTGCCAACGACCTTGTCACCGTCATGCTTCTGGTGTTGTCCGTCTCCGCCCTTGACATCGATTCATAATATCTCCTGCTCATTGGAATGGATATACCGTCTATGATTATCTCTGTCCTGCGGATAGAATCTACCCAGGTCTGATTGACAATGTAGCTTTGGTGGCACCTAAGGAACTGTTCCCCTGGCAATGCTTCTTCCAGTTCGCTCATTTTTCCATAGAAAACCAGATTGCCATCCAATGTGTGCGCGATAATCTTTCTTTTCTGGCTTTCAAAAAATAAGACACGATTCAGAAAAATCTTCTCATCACGCCCATTCACTGAAACTGCTATGCAATACGAACTGTTTTGTTTCTCTTCAATATATCTGACTAATATATTGGCCAGCTGTGAACTGGCGACAGGTTTTATGCAGTAGGCAAAAGCCTTATATTGATAACCTTCAAATACATATTTGGGCGATACCGTTACAAAAATAATATCCACATCGACTTTATTTTTTCTAATATATTCCGCCGTATCTATCCCGTTCCGGATTGGCATATGTACATCCAGCAAAAGAAGTTCAGCGCGAAACTCTCCCCGTTCCAGCGCATCAATCACTTCCTGTCCATCTTTATAATAATAAAAATTCAACTCCGTATATTTGAACAATATCTTGCTGGCCAGCTCATAAATCTCCTGTCTGACAGCAGTATCATCGTCGCAAATTCCAATTTGCAGCATACAATTCACAACTCCTCTGGTATTGCCATCTGCTTTCTGAATTTTCCAAATAAAACCTATTGCAGTATACAACATTTTTCGTCATCATGACATAATTGTGCCCCCAATGGATAATATATGGTATGAAAAGACTTAATCATCATTTTCCCAGTCGCTTTCCCAATCTTTTTTGGCCTGTTTTTGTATGTAATCCATTAAGCGGATTTTCACATCCGGATACCGATACTTGCTGACCGGCACCTCAACCCCGTTATCCAGAATAATGCTGTTGTGCATCAGCTTTTTAAAATGTCTTAAATTGATAATATAGCTCCTGTGGACTTTCAAAAAATCATAGTCCAGCAATAATTGTTCAGCGTCCTTTAAGGCGTAGTTTACTGTGCACTCCTCCGCTTTTTTTCTTATGCATATTTTTTTCATGTTTGCTTCCACATAATATATTTCATCAACTGATAATTTCTCTATACTTTTTCCGTCATTAAAACAGATGGATTTTGCAAAATACCGCTCATATAAATGAATATATTGTTTGACTGCTTTTTCGGACAGGATAACTAAATCACAGGATGATAAATTATCGCTTAACTCAGAAAGCGTCTCGCAACAATCAACCCGGATATTGGCAGCGCAC
This sequence comes from uncultured Lachnospiraceae bacterium, assembly GCA_947625015.1. Classification (GTDB taxonomy): domain Bacteria; phylum Bacillota; class Clostridia; order Lachnospirales; family Lachnospiraceae; genus CAG-590. The sequence continues at coordinate 33,794 of CANQMR010000006.1, forward strand.
TGCTCCAGATATTCACCGTACATCTTTCCCTTTGCAATTCCATATAGCATAATTTTCATTTTGACCACATCCTATACTGAATAGTTTTCTCTATCCTAGCATTATGATTCAAGGCAAAATGCAATTTGTAACTTTTGACAAAGATAATGTAAAAAATATCCCCGCCACATTCGTTATTGATATTGTTCTCTTTTTTTCATTAAAGTTAAATATTCTTCCCTTACCTCTTTTATCCGGTATTTGCTTACCGGAATACTTATTCCGGTATCCAATATAATCGTATCCCTCGTGATACTGCTTATATGGATACTGTTCACAATGTAACTTCGGTGGGATTTGATGAACCCTTCCTTCCTCAACAGCCCTTCCATTTTTGATATGGGAATGGATAACAGAATGTCTTCATTTTTCTTCCACACATGGACCTTTTTTAACTCGGCCTCAACGTATAATATATCCTGTACCGGACAGGTTTCGATTTTTTTGCCGGAGACAAACGTGATATTTCTGGCAGATTCGTCAGATATAGATTGCGTGAACTCATCTAACAAAGAATTGGATAAAACAATAAGATCATATTGCTGCATATTATCTTTTACTTCTGCTTCACTGGTGTAACAATCAATTTTTACCGTTTTTCCACAAACGCTAAATTTATTTTCTAAACGCTCTTTATACTGCTTAAGCAGCTCCGTTTTCTTTCCATACAATGCGATTTTCATCTTTCGTACACCTTCGTATATCCTGCAATAAAAAATAGTTATAAAATGTAATTTCATTTCACAACTATTTTTAAGTACAACTATATTTTATTGTATTCGGATTTTCAACATTTTGGAATGAATGGACATATATATGCCCCAATAGATTGTTAATTGATATTTATGCAAAATACTTCTCGATTACTTCTAACAGACCGTCCTCATCATTGGTCCGCTTAGTCACCACATCCGCCGCCTCTTTCACTGCTTCCTGTGCGTTGGCCATGGCAACCCCTACCCCTGCATACCGGATCATGGACATATCGTTAAAGCCGTCCCCGCAGGCTACCGTATCCGGCCGGTCTACGCCAATCCGTTGAAACAGCCGTTCCAGGGAAGCCGCCTTATCCACGCCCGGCGGCATCGCCTCAATGAAGAACGGCTCTGAACGGTATATGCTGAGAACGCCTTCATACTGGCGGACAAGTTCCCTCTCTAACTCCGGCGCCTGCTCCTCTTTCGCCGTAAACAGGCATTTATTCACATCAAAATCCACATAGGACACAAAATCGTTTACCTGTCTTAACTCCATATAATTAAGCCCCGCCTCGAACTCCATGTATTTGTCAATGCGGGTGCCGGTTATCACCTTGTCGCCCTCATAAGTGACCAGCCCCATGTCGTGGGACCTGGCGTATTCATATAAAGGAGCGATACATTCCTTTGGAAAGCGCTGCTGAAATACAATTTCGCCGGTCTTTACATCGACAATCCTTGCCCCGTTAAAGCAGAGGACATATCCGCCGTACTGCATAAGCCTTAAGGCGTCCGCAATCCATTTTACCCCATGGGCGGGCCGTCCGGAGGCAATCACAATGATGTGTCCCCGCTCCTGCATAGCCAAAAGCGCCTGTAACGTCTTTGTGGTAAGCTCCTTTTTGCTGTTGGTCAGCGTGCCGTCTATATCTAAAATCAAAACTTTCTTTTTCATGCGCTACTCCTTTTTTCTATCGTTAATGATTTCTTCTAATATATAATCATAACAAATTCCCTTTGAAATTTCCATCCTAAGTAATAAAATATCCCAAAAGGACTGAAAATAATATCACCACTTGACTTCTTTCAAGATTTTGACTAAAATAAGATTAAATCGTATAATAGTCAAAAAGGAGGGTGAGGTTATGAATTATATCAAGCGCGACCTTGAAGATAAAATTATTTCTCTTTCCGAAGAATATTCCTGCCTGTTGATTACCGGTCCCAGACAGGTTGGAAAGACAACCGTTTTACGGCAGCTCATGTCTCCCGACCGCAGCTACGTTACATTGGATGATTTGGAAGAACGCCGTATGGCCAAAAATGAACCGGCCCTGTTTTTGCAGATGCACAGTCTTCCCATCTTTATTGATGAAGTACAATATGCACCGGAATTGTTTTCCTATATTAAAATTGCCATTGACAACGGCGCAGCCCCCGGCTCTTTCTGGCTGACCGGTTCCCAGGCTTTTAGAATGATGGAACTGGCGCAGGAATCCTTAGCGGGGCGTACCGCCATTTTGCATATGCCCTGCCTGTCGCAGCATGAAATATACGGCTCCGGAGAAAATCTGCCCCTGACCGCAGAGCCGGAGGCCCTGAAAAAGCGAAAAAATCTCGGCAAACCCGCCGCTTTAGCAGAAATCTATCAACGAATCTGGAACGGTTCCCTTCCCGGATACATCAGCGGAAAATTTAAAGACCGCAATGTGTTTTATTCCAGCTATCTGCAAACTTACATTGAGCGCGACGTCAGCGACCTTGTCGCCCTGACCGATAAGTTGCAGTTTCAGGACTTTATCCGGGCTGCTGCCTGCCGAACCGGACAAATGCTTAATATCCACGATATTGCCCTTGATGTGGGGATTTCAGATGATACGGCCAAACGCTGGCTTCAAATTTTAGAAAAATCCGACATTATTTTCTACCTGCGTCCATACTCTAACAATTTGCTGAAGCGCACCGTCAAGACGCCGAAACTTTATTTTTTTGATACCGGGCTTGTGGCCTATCTGACACAGTATACTACTCCGGAAATCTTACAAAACGGCGCTATCAATGGAGCAATTTTAGAAAATTATGTCGTCGCAGAAATCATAAAAACCTATCATAATGCCGCAGCCGACTGCCTGCTGTGGTATTACCGGGATAAATGCAACAAGGAAATTGATATGATATTGGAAAGCAACGGACAGCTTCACCCGTTGGAAATAAAACGGACAGCGAACCCCGGAAGCGAACTGATTCATACATTTTCCGTATTGGATAAAAGCTCTGTTCCAAGGGGGAAAGGCATAGTAATCTGTATGCGCCCGGAGTTTTCCGCAATCGATGCAGATAATTACATTCTGCCGGTCTGGATGATTTAAAGTTTTATCAGCTCATCCAGAACGGCTTTTGCCACCTGTTCTTTGGAAAGCATGGGCAGTTCCTTTACCCCGTCTCTTTTAATCAGGGCGACTACGTTGGTATCCGTTCCAAAGCCTGCGCCTTCTACCTTTAGGTTATTGGCCACAATCATATCTGCGTTTTTCTTCTCTAACTTTTTCTTTGCATTTTCAAGCAAATCCTTCGTCTCCATGGCAAATCCGCAGAGTACCTGTCCCGGCTTTTTATGCTCGCCTAAATATTTCAGAATGTCCTCCGTTGGCACTAAGGAAATATTCATATTCTCCCCGGACTTTTTAATCTTATCCTCCGCCGCTGTTGCCGGTGTATAATCCGCCACTGCGGCGGCCTTGATAATATAATCCGCATCCCCGCTGTTGGCCTTTACCGCCTCATACATATCACTCGCGCTCACCACAGAAATCACCTTCACAAAAGGCGGCAGGGGAAGGGCGGTCTTTCCCGTAACCAAAGTTACCTCCGCTCCCCGCTCCATGGCGCACTTAGCGATGGCATAGCCCATTTTTCCTGTGGAATGATTGGAAATAAACCGGACCGGGTCAATGGCCTCCAGCGTTGGGCCTGCCGTCACCAAAACCTTTTTCCCTGCCATGTCTTTTTCATAGTGCAGTTCCCGCATGATATAGGAAAATAAAGTCTCTTCTGAAGGCAGCTTACCTTCTCCGGTATCGCCGCACGCCAGATATCCCGCAACCGGAGAAATTATTTCATAACCATATTGTTCCAGCTTCCTGATATTCTCCTGCACAATGGGATTTTCAAACATATTGGTGTTCATAGCCGGCGCAATCAGTTTCGGCGCTTTACAGGCCATAATCGTGGTGGTCAGCATATCGTCGGCAATGCCACCGGCAATCTTGCCAATCACATTGGCGGTGGCCGGCGCCACCATAAATATATCCGCCCGTTTTGCCAGCGCCACATGCTCCACATTGTACTGGAAATTCCGGTCAAAGGTGTCCACCAGACATTTATTCGAAGTCAGGGCTTCAAAGGTAATGGGATTAATAAAATTGACGGCGTTTTCCGTCATAATCACATTGACGTCTGCGTGCTGTTTTACCAGCATACTGGCCAGATTTGCAATTTTATAGGCGGCGATGGAACCGGTAACGCCTAATACGACTGTTTTTCCCTCTAACATAGTTTTCTCCTGCTCATATAATATTTTTGTATCCGTTACTGCAAAATCCACGAAACGCTATGGAGACTGCCAACATACAACCGTAACCGGTGTTTAGTATTTAGGGCTTAACTCTCCATATTTTTCGTACCGGGAAACTTCCCGGATTTTGTTTTCTTCATCCACAAATACCACATTGGGTTTATGCTCCTTCGCCTCCTCCGGCGTCATCTGGGCATAGGACATGATGATGATATGGTCTCCCACAGCCACCTGTCTTGCAGCGGCCCCGTTTAGGCAGATCATGCCGCTGTCCGGCTCCCCTGCTATGGTGTATGTCTCAAAACGGCTACCATTTTCCACATCCACAATCTGGACATACTCGTATTCTAAAATTCCCGCAGCCGCCAAAAGTTTCGGGTCTACGGTAATGCTGCCCACATAGTGAAGCTCCGCCTGTTTGACTGTGGCGCGGTGAATTTTTCCCTTTAACATATTGATCAACATATCTTTATCCTCCCTTGGACAGCGTTTTACGCATTTAAAATCCGGTTGTCAATCAGACGGGTAGTCCCGATATATACCGCAATGGCGATAAGCACCGGTCCATTCACCTTCTCTACCGGCTGTATGGTGTCAAAGCTTACCACTTCCACATAATCAATCTTCGCAAGCGGACAGCTTTCAATAGTCTTTGTGATAATATCCTTTACCCTACCGGCGTCCGTCTCTCCTGCGTCAATGGCCTTCATTGCCTCCTCTAAGGATTGGTTCAAAATGACAGCCTGTTTCCTCTCCTCCTCGGAAAGATAGGTGTTCCGGGAGCTTTTGGCCAGACCGTCCTCCTCCCTTATAATCGGACATCCGATAATCTCGATATCAAAATCCAAATCTATAACCATTCTCCGGATAATGGCAAGCTGCTGGGCGTCCTTCTGCCCGAAATAAGCCCGGTCCGCCGGGATAATGTGAAACAGTTTGCTCACCACCGTCTGCACTCCCCGGAAATGCACCGGACGGCTTGCGCCGCAAAGTTTTTCCGGCAAAGTATGCATATCCACATAAGCGCAGAAATCCGGACCGTACATCTCTTCCACCTCCGGATGGAAAATCAAATCCACCCCGCCCTTTTCACAGATTGCCGCATCCCGGTCTAAATCCCTGGGGTAAGAATCTAAATCCTCGCCCGGACCAAACTGCATGGGATTGACAAAAATGCTGACAACCACCTTATCATTTTCTGTTCTTGCCCGGTCAATCAGGCTTTTATGTCCCTCGTGCAGATATCCCATGGTCGGCACTAACGCAACCTTAAGCCCTTTTGCCTTCCACGCCTTTACCATTTCCCTCGTATCTCTAATCGAACCTGAAATCTCCATCTTGTATCTCCTTTCATTCTTCTGGAATCTCTTATAAAGCTCCCAACAAAGTAAATTCGGCTGCGGGGGATAAACAATACCATCGCAGGCGACACATCCTTTAAGTCGCCACACCTTTTAAGCTCCCGCAATCAATATAGTTTCTCAATCACATCATCACTGATGGCGTACTCATGCTCCTTCCCCGGAAAGCTGCCGTCCTTTACCGCCCGGTCATAGGCGGCAAACGCCTCCTTCATCACGCTCCCGATATCCGCAAACCGCCGCACGAACTTCGGCGTAAAATCAGAAAACATACCAAGCATATCCTGATAGACAAGAACCTGCCCGTCGCATACATTACCCGCCCCGATGCCAATCGTCGGAATATGCAGGGATTGTGTAACTAACTGCGCCAACTTTGCAGGAACACATTCCAGCACAACGGCAAAGGCGCCCGCCTCCTCCACAGCTTTTGCATCCTCGATAAGTTTCTTTGCCGCAGCCTCGGTCTTTCCCTGCACCTTATGTCCGCCAAAGACATTGATGGACTGGGGCGTAAGTCCCAGATGGGCGCAGACCGGTATGCCCGCAGACACAATGGCTTTAATCTGTGGTGCAACCTCCTGTCCCCCTTCTAATTTGACCGCTCCGGCCCGGCCTTCCTTCATCAGCCGTCCTGCATTGACCACCCCGTCATATACAGAGGTCTGGTAGCTCATAAAGGGCATATCGCAGACAACCAGCGCCTCTTTCGCCCCTCTCGCCACCGCCGCAGAGTGGTGAATCATATCCTCCATGGTTACGGAAATGGTATCTTCATATCCTAATATCACATTTCCCAAAGAATCTCCCACTAATATGGAATTGATTCCCGCCTCATCCACCAGCTTCGCCGTAGAATAATCGTAGGCTGTCAGCATGGACAGCTTTTCGCCCTTTTCTTTTGCCTGCTGAAATGTCAAAACCGTATTTTTCATCTTGTCCTCCTTATCCTCCCGGAACCTATCCTTTCATTTACCATCTATGTCCCGCAAGCGTTCCCATTATCATCATTTTCGCCATATCCGCTCACAATTCCTGGCATATACGCTTATCATATTTGCTCACAATTCCCGGCATATCCTCTCATAATTCCTGCCGTATCTGCGCATAATCCCTTTCCGGATTTTTTTCTCCGGCCAGCGCTAACAGCCGCCTGCCGCACGCTTTATACAGCATTTTTTGTTCCTCGTCTAACACAGAAAGATGTCCCCTTACCGTATCGGCGTCTCCCCGTTCCACAGGACCGGTCAGCGCCTCCACACAGCCCCTTTCTATGGCCTGTTCTATATTATTGCGGACCAGCATACTGCTGAAACGCCTTGCCTGTTCTAAAGTAAAGCCGCAGTCCGTTAAGAGTTCATAACCTGTGGACAAGACGGCGAGCACATTGTTGCTCAGGAAACTGGCCGCCGCATGGTATTTCTTCTTAATCTCCTTTTGGATGACACAAGCCTCATTCCCCAAAGCCGCAAATACATTCTGCCATTTTGCAACCGCATAGGGGTGTCCCTCTAAGGTAAAACATACATGATTTAATTGCTGATAAACGGATTCTTTGTCGCTGAACGCAAACATCGGATGGATAGAAACCGGGTATGCGCCAAAGTTCTCTATCCCTGAAAATACATCGGATGATAAGGAGCCACTCAAATGGCAGACAATCCTGCCCTGAATCTTTTCCTTGTCTAAGGATTCCCACACTGTTCTTACCGCTCCATCCGGAGTCGATAGAATTATGGCGTCACTGACCGCAGCCACATCCTCCGCCCTTTCCATATACGCAGAGTCTGTAAAGGCCGCCGCCCATCTGGCTTCCTCCTCAATCAAACTGTAGTAACCGGTAACGCATAAGTCCGCCTGTCTGGAATGAAGGGCAAAATATTTGCCCAGGCTGCAACCCGCTTTTCCGGCGCCAATAAAACCTATTTTCATGTCATCACCCCCTGTCTCCGGCCAAACCGGATTCCCTGTGCGACAACACTTATCACTCGATGCAGTTTCCATAAGAATACCGCTCGATTAGTACTGTACCATTTCTTTCCACATATTTCAAGCCCTTTTCCTGCAAAAATGACAGTCCAGCTTTCCCGGTGGAAAACTATATGGACAGCATAAAAAGGATTACCGTTTCTTCTTTCCGGTCAACGGATTACGAAGGCCGTACAAAATGACGCCGCTGGCAAATGCCGCCCCCGTCAGCACCACATAGACCAAAACCAGCGCCGTTTTCCTGTCATACACCTCCAAAAAATCCGGCAGGGAAAAAGCAATAAAAAATCCCGGCAGGAACGCCGCTAACATATGGCAGAATATGGTAAGAAAAAGCCCTTTTCCTGCCATTTTCTCCCGGATAAAATAAATCAGCGCCATAAAAATCCCGATTTGGATGACCGTCATTAAAATTCTTTCATATCCTGTCAGAAATAATTCCGCCGTACCGGTATTTATCTCCCCGTCAGAACCCTTTGCAATCTCGATAATGGTATTGACGCTGCGTATCCCGATCAGCAGTATGGATTCCGTCATGGTATAGCCAAGTCCCAATGCAATCCCCTGAAAAAAGGAAACCTGTTTCTTCATACACAGGCACAAAAGCCATATAGGCAGCAGGGTGAGAAGAGAACCCGCCAAAGCCACCGTAAAAAGATACCCTATATAATGGGCGCCCATAAATTTTTCAAAATCCGTATGGTTAAACAGCCATGCAAGACCATGCTCCTTCAATCCCCATTCCATGGCGGCATAGATGACTGCCCCGGCCAAAAAAAGCAGAAACAGCGATAATCTTTGTCCCTTTCCCTTTACCAGTAGAGAGAGAAAAAAAATAAGGGGAATAATAAAACTGATCACAGCACTGCATGCCAGTGCGGCAATATCCATTGTCATAACATAGCCTCCCGTCTATTGTAACGCCTGTTTTAACGCCTCTAAATTCTCTTCCATGAGTCCGATATAATCAAGTCCCTGCTCCTGCTGTTCGCCGCTTAACCCCTCAATGGGATTTAACACCATCGTCTTTGCTCCCACTTCACCGGCAATGGCCTCCGCCACCTTGGGACTGACCAGCTCCTCAAAAAAAATCACCCGGATATTCTGTCCCCGGCACAAATCGATAATCTCCCGCATCCTGGCGGAATCCGGTTCCGAATCCGCAGTAAGCCCTTCTATGGCCTCCTGCTTAAGACCATACTCCCTGCACAGATAGCCAAAGGCTTCATGGGCCACCACAATGGTATCCCCCGCACAGCCGGACAGTTCCTCTCGGTACCGCTCATCCAGCTTCTCCAATCTGTCCCTGTAGGCCGCAAAATGATCCTCATAATATTCCCGGCCCGCCGGGTCTGCCTGTATCAGCGCCTCCTTAATTGCCTCTGCCTCCGCAATGGCGTTGGCCACGCTCAGCCAAGTGTGCGGGTCATCATTCCCCTCCTCTGTCTTTGCCGGCAAAATCCCTGCCGCAGCCTCCACCGTCAGCAGCCGGTCATTGTCAAGGGCCGCTAAAGTCTTATCCACAAAATGTTCCATTCCTGCGCCGTTATACACAAAGACTTCCGCCTGTTCTAAAAGCCGCATATCCCCGGTGGACAGTTCAAAATCATGCGGCTCCATTCCCGCCGGCACCAGATTGATAACCTCCGCCCGGTCCCCGGCAATATTCTTCACAAAATCATACATGGGATAAATGGTAGTCACCACAGCCAGCTTATCCTCTTCCACAAAATTTCTTGTATTTTGCGGCGCTAACTTACATCCCCCCAGGAATATTATCAGCACAGCCAATAACAGCCCCGTTATCCAAGATTTCACAAAACTGCCTCCTATCAGTGATGATAGTCCGCCATCTTAGCGGAATACTCATCTGCAATCTTTTTATATCTATTGTAGTCCTTGTCCTTCAACTGCCCGTCCGCGTGATGCCGCTCTAAGGTTTCATGAAGTTTCTTCAATGCGTCATGGGCCAAATCCTTATAATTATTCTCAAGGTTCATCTTAAGCTCGTTCATCAGGGCGTCAATCTCCACCCGGATACTCCTCTTTAACATCTTCCTGCCTCCCCGCTCATTTTCTCCTGCCTGTGTGAACCACCCATTGTCTGTCGCCAATGCGTTTTGCAGTACCTTATTCCAAAATATCCATAACCGAATCTGGAAAAACAACATATATTATTAATATATAATAATATAATCGGAAAATTCCTATTTGTAAAGAGCTGAGGTGTATCAGATTGTCTGCTTCTCCTAAAATTCCAGTCAGCCTGTCCGGCGCAGGCTATTTCCATAAAATGGGGCTCACAGGTAAAAATGTTACCGTTGCCGTATTAGACTCCGGCCTTGCCCCTCATCCCGACATTGCCAGCAGCCGTATTCTTGCCTTTCACGATTTTATCGGGGGACAAAAAGCCCCCTATGATGATTTTACCCATGGCACCCATGTAACCGGTATTATCGGTTCCTCTAAAATCGGCATTGCCCCGGAGTGTAACTTAGTGGCGTTAAAGGTGCTTGACCGGCAGGGCAACGGTTCCATGGACAGATTCATTGAAAGCATCCAATGGCTGTTAGCCCATTACCGGGAATACGACATAAAAGTAGTAAATATCTCCGTAGGCGGCAACCGCCGGGAACTGCGGCAGGAAAACAACCGGTTAAACCTGTGGGTGACAAAGCTCTGGGAAGAAGGCCTGGTTATCTGCTGTTCTGCCGGCAACAACGGACCTTCCCCCAACTCCATCTTAGCGCCCGGCAACTGCCGCAAGGTCATTACCGTAGGCTCCTATGACGGAGGGCATTTTTCCTCCGCCGGTCCCCTGCTTCCCTATATCTCCAAGCCGGAACTGGTAGCGCCGGGACTGCATATTCTAAGCACCAAACCCGGAGGCGGCTACAGTGTAAAAAACGGCACCTCCATGTCCGTTCCTTTTATCAGTGGAAGCTGTGCCCTGCTGCTGCAACGGTATCCCATGCTTACCAACGACCAGATTAAAATCCGGCTGATGGACGCCGCCTATCCGGTTCCATTCCTGCCTTATAATATTCAGGGCGCCGGGGTGGTGAACCTAAAGCGGCTCCTTGACTAATACCTCGTCCAGAAAACGGGAGGGTGGAAGTTCTTTGTTGTAATATTCCTTCACCTCATAGATATGCAGATGATTTTTGGCCCTGGTCATCGCCACATAGAACATTCTCCGTTCCTCCTCAAGTTCTTCCGGCTTGGCCGCTTTTTTGTACGGCGTCAGCTCCTCATTGGCCTCTAAGAGAAATACCGCGTCAAATTCCAGCCCCTTTGCGCTGTGCATGGTGGTAACGGTAATCCCGTTTTGCTCATTTTTCCCGGCCGTTTTCGTGTGTTCCTCTAAATCCTTTCTGTACTGCTCAACGCCTGCAAACCAGTCGGAATAGCTTTCATACTGTCTCGCCATCTCCCTTAACTCATCCAATACGCTTAACAAATCTTCGACATTCATATGCCGGTACTTTGCATACTCTTCAAGATATGCGTCATAGCCGATGGCTTTCCGGATAAAATTCACCGCGGCAAAGGGCTTTAACCCGGCAAGAATCTCCATCTCATATGCAAGCTGCTCAATCCGTTCCGCCATCCAGTCTTTTTTGCCAAAGGCTTTTTTCAGCTCCTCAAAGTCCACATAAGGTTCCCGCAGCAGTTCCCTGGAAATATACCGGTTCGGCTTGTTCATAATCCGCAGAAAAAGTCCCCTCTCCCGGTTTCCCAAAGCCAGACGGATATAATCAAAAATATTTCTCACCGTAAAATGGTCATAAATGCAGGGAACCTTATCCCTCACCTGAAAGGGAATATTATACTCCATCAGTTTATTGACAATGGGGCGGGCCTGCACATTCGTGCGGACAATCACCGCCATATCCCGCAAGGGAACGCCCTCGTCCCTGTATTTTTGAATCATATCCAGAACATGTTCATTTTCCTTGGCAATGTTTTTCATATGATGCACCTGAATAGGCTCCACATAGCCCCGGCTGCTCACAATCCGCTTGTCAAACCGTATCCGGTTATGAGCAATTAAACGAAGTGCTCCTTCCGTAATATTGCGGCTGCACCGGTAATTGACGTCCAAAAGCGTCTCTACCGCATTCGGATAATCCTTCTTAAAATTCAGCATAATCTCCGGCCTTGCCCCGCGGAACCCGTATATGCTCTGGTCGTCGTCTCCCACGATAAACAGATTGTTGCCGGGCGCCGCTAACAGTTTCGTAATTTCATACTGAATCTTGTTGATATCCTGAAACTCATCTACCAGAATATAGGCATACTGTTTTTGTAACTTTGCAAGGATATCCGGCCTTTCCTTTAAAAGCGCATAACAGTACACCATCATATCATCAAAATCCAGTTTTCCCGCCTCGGACACCTTCCGCTCATATTCCCGGTAAACCTCCCGGAACACCTCCTCCCCCAGACAGGAAGAATAGAAATACTGAAGGTCGATCATATCTCCTTTCATCAGGCCCATTTCCCGGATTACAGAACCGATTATTTCCTCCTCGTCATCCGCTTCAATGTTTTTCTTTCGCAGGATATCCCGGAGCAGATTGTACTTTTCCTCCTCCGTCAAAATGTTTCCTGCCTGATACCCATAAGCCCGTTTCAATATGGAAAAAAAGACAGAATGAAAAGTCCCGAATGTACAGTGACATTCAGAACCCTTCATTAAGTTTAAGAACCGCTGTTCCATCTCCCTTGCGCTGGCCCTTGTAAAGGTAATCACCAGAATACGGGAAGAGGGAATCTTCGCCTCTTGTATCAGATATTGAATGCGATATACCATCGCCGTTGTCTTTCCGGAACCCGGACCTGCCAACGCCAGCATGGGGCCGTCCACATGATGAATGGCTGCCAACTGGCCTTCATTAAAATCCGGCATAGACGCTCCTTTCCTATACTGCCTGTTCTAATTTTTCAATCCCAATCTGTATGCGGCGTAAGGATTCCTCCCTGCCCAAAATATCCATAATCTCAAAAGCGCCGCCCGGCGTCATCTGCTTGCCTGACACAGCCGTCCGCACAGGCCACAGACCGGTACCGTTTTTGATTCCTTTGCCAGCAATATACTCCATAAGGGCGTCGTGGAGCACATCTATGTTCCAGTCCTGCACCCCTTTTAATATCTCATATTCTTCCCTCAGAATCTCCAAAGAATTATCCGGATTGGTCTTCATTTTCTTATGGGTGTAAAGGGCAATGTCATAATCCGGCAGTTCCTCAAAGAAATCAATGTGTTCCTTAATATCCGGAAATACCTCGATTCTGGTCTTCACCAGCTCTAAAATAGCGTCCACCTTCACATCCCTGGTAATCACTTCCCTCACATAGGGAAGAGCCATCTCCTTAAACCGGTCAAAATCCATGGCCTTAATATATTCCCCATTCATCCACCGGAGCTTAACCATATCAAAGACCGCCGGAGATTTGGAAATATGGCGGTAGTCAAAGGCCTTCACCAGCTCCTCTAAAGAGAAAATCTCCTGATTGTCCTCCGGGCTCCAGCCAAGCAGGGCCACAAAGTTCACAATCGTCTCTGTCAGAAATCCCTGCTCCAACAAATCCTCATAGGAGGAATGTCCGCTGCGCTTAGAAAGTTTCTGGTGTTCCTCGTTGGTAATGGTCGGACAGTGAATATACTTGGGCACCTCCCAGCCAAAGGCTTTATAAAGCCGCTCATACTTAGGCGAAGAAGACAGATACTCCTGTCCCCTGACCACATGGGTTATGCCCATTAAATGATCGTCTACCACATTGGCAAAATTATAGGTGGGATACCCGTCCGACTTAATCAGAATCATATCGTCTAATTCCTGATTGGGTACCGTAATGGTTCCGTAAAGCTCGTCCTCAAAGCTGGTCTCCCCCTCTAAGGGAACATTCTGCCGGATTACATAGGGAATACCGGCCGCTAATTTCTCCTGTACCTCTTCTTTGCTTAAATGCAGACAGTGCTTGTCATATCTTCTTACTGACTTTCCGTCAATAACCTCTTCCTTCAGGCTGTCAAGCCGTTCCTTGTCGCAGAAACAGTAATAGGCTTCCCCTTTTTCTACCAGCAGCTTCGCATACTTCATATAGATGCCCTGAGCCTGTCTCTCGCTCTGCACATAAGGACCAACGCCGCCGTCCTTGTCCGGCCCCTCGTCATGGTGAAGCCCGGTGCCTTCCATCGTGCGGTAGATAATATCCACTGCTCCCTCTACCAAGCGCTCCTGGTCCGTATCCTCAATCCTTAAGATAAAATCTCCATTTTCGTGCTTTGCCACCAGATACGCATACAATGCAGTTCTCAAATTGCCCACATGCATTCTTCCTGTGGGACTGGGGGCAAATCTTGTCCTAACCTTACTCATCATATCCCTCTTACTATATCTTTCCTTTCGCGGTATGTTCTTTCTTCCACCGCTCCTACCAACTTCTACTTCTCTTACTGATTCCTGCCGCAGCACTGCTTATACTTCCGTCCGCTTCCACAAGGACAGGGATCATTCCTTCCAATCTTAGGCGGCTTTACCACCGTCTTAGAGCTCTTTTCAATCTTATAAAGCTCCTTCCTTCTGTCCTCAGACAGCAGATCATTCCATTCCTCCAAACCATAAAGCCAGTCTGCATTACAGCCTACCATATTCCGGTAAAGAGTTTCCAAATCAAAATCCAGGGAAACCACAGTATCCTCTTCTAACTCCTCTAAATTATTAGAAGTCTTCAAACTCTCGTCAATCCCGTCCAAAAATCCGGTCATAATCTGCACAGTTGTCTCATATTTATCCGCCAGTTCCTTAACGGTTCCTGTAACCACTTCTTCCGGATTTGCCAACAGTTTCTTGTAAATTCCCTGCTCCACGCCAAAATAATTCAGCCAGAACTGCTTTCCCTGAGGCGTTCTGTCATCCATCTGTCCATAGGCATATTCACGCCAACCCTTCAATAAACTCATTTGTTCTACCATCCTTTTACAAATATCGTGTATTTACTGCCTTCCATACTTTTCCTGCAATAACAAGCTAGATTATAACAAACCATATCCCATTTTTCAAGTAGAAGCCTCATTTCCCCTCTTATCGTTACTTCCCCCACTTTGCCCGCATAGCTTTCTATTATCCTTCCGTTTTTATCTGTGAAACCGCCGCAGGATAATCCTTTCCCATTTTCCCGCACTGCCATCGGTTTTAAGAAATCCTGCTGCCGGACCCTCCTGCATATTAGATTGCACGTGCTTACGAAGAACTCGCGCCGGGAAGGGGTGGCTGGGAAACATTTGCAGCCCCTTTGAAAACGCCGGTACTTGCGAAGGCCCTATAATAAATCTACTGTTAAACATAATTAACGGGGCCTTCGCTTATGTACCGCTGCGTTTTCGACAGAGCGCAAGCGTGGCTGCAAAATGTTTGCCCAGCACCCCAAACCCGACGCTCAAACACTTCTTCGCACGTGCAATATGCAGGAGGGCCCGGCAGCGGATTTCTAAAAAACCGCGTGTCGGGAAAATTGGGATAAGGATTACCTTGCGGCGGTAATTTACTGATGTTCCGGAAGGATAATAGAAAGCTATGCGGGCAAAGTGGAAATAATAATCTATAAGAGGGGAATGAATTTTAAAATATTTTTTTAAGCGGGTATATTTTGGGGAGAAAGGGACATAATGAAAATATCACTGAAACAACCGGCGTCAACGATGGGTGTCGGCTGGTTCAGTGACAAGATTCTCTGAACCTGGAGAATCCGATAATACTTTATCCTCCCCTATTTGCGGGGCCGGTTCGCCGGCTCCGTTCCCCTTTTATAGCTGTTCTTTTTCCGCAGGTTCACCGGCGGATTCTTCTGTTTGTTCCTGCCCGTTGCGGGCTTGATTTAACCGTTCCATATCTTCCTTAGGAATCACTTCCGACTCTCCGTTTACCAGACGGGTAAACCACATAAATACCCAGAGTATCATAGGCACGATAAGGGTAAGGAATAAAAATACATAGAAATACGGACTTCCCATAATGCCGCTGACTAACATGGCAATCAAGAGCCCTGCAATCACCAAAACCGTCAGCCACGCCACAATTCTTCTTAACTTATTCATCCCCGGTTTTCTCCCTTACATCATATGTCCCGTATAATCTATGCAAACGCTCCGCCACTTCCTTTTCATATCCTTTTTCCTGCCGCATATATTCAAACAAATCCATCACTGATTCCCTGCCTGTTTCCCCTGCTTGATAAAGCCCATTTTGCCCAGCAGCGTCTCAAACTTTTCCAGCATAATGGGCTTACATATGTATGCGTCATAATCATTGCAGACCTGAATATTATCTAACACCACTTCATCCAAAGCGCTGATCATAATGATCTTTGCCCGGTCCTCCCGCAAGACGGCATACTTCTTCTCCGCATTGCGGATAGCCTCTAACGCCTTATAGCCGTCTAACCTGGTCATCATAATATCTAAACAGATTAAATCGTACATCTGCCTTTCCTCCATGGCTCTGGTCGCCTCCTCCACTGCGGACATCCCATCCTCAACAGCCAGCACCTCGCCATACTGGGCAAATAGCTTTTCCATAAATTTTCTGTTTGCAAAATCATCGTCTGCAATTAATACTTTCATAAAACTGAATCCTCCAAATATATCTGCATATAATATAATCACCCTGTCGTCCACACTAAGCGTCCGGCTTAATTCGGATAAGGCCCGCTAACTTGCTCATGGTCGCTTTTCCTACCTGGGAATGGGATTTCCGGTCATAGACAATCCGTCTGTTTAATAAATCTCTCACCATTCCGCCTAAGAACAAATTAGAAAGTTCTTCCGGGGTAAACTTGTCAATAATCTCCCCTTCCTCCATTGCCAGCCCCAGTTCCTTCCGGATAAAGCCTGTCCGCCTGTTAATACAGGCAGCCACAGCTTCTCTGGTATTGACATTATGCAGTAATTCTTCATAATTCAATATAATCGCGGCAAGCTCATAATAATTCTCATAATAAGTACACAATGTAGTCAGCAGTTCCAACACCTTGTCTAAATGCGACATATCCTTTGCCTCAATCGTTGCAATGATGCCGTCATCAAACTTAGTAAAGGTATCTATCACCTCCACCAGTATCTCATCAACACTCCCAAAATAGCGATATAACAGTTCCTCCGACATATTCCCCTTCATGGCAAGCGTCTTTGTAGAAAGGGAAGACAGACCTGATTCACTGATAATCTCAATGGCTGAAGCAATTATCCGATCCCTCTTACTCACAAAATCATTATCCATATAATCCCCCGCTGTTGCTAACCTCGTGTGCCTATTACCCATTGTATGGTATGGCCAGCCATTTGTCAACATGAGTTGTTCAATTCTACGTGTAAATAATGATTGTTAATTCTGTCCATAAATGAAAATCTGATCCTTGTCCCGATCATAATAATAAATATGGTCCGACAGCAGATCGACAAGCCCTACTGCGCTTCGGTTAGCCTCCTCGACCAGTCCCTCCAAAAATTCCGGCTCCGTATCCGTATTTTCCGGCACCAGCATAACCTCATGCACGCTGGACGGCAGAATAAAGATATTGCACTCCTGCACCCTGGCAAAGTTCTTAAGGACAGAATCATACAAAATGCAGGCTGCGCCGTACACGCCGCTGTCATTCGACAGCACAAACATGCTGACTCCATTCTCGGTCTGTTCTAATATGGACAATTCCTCCGCTAATTCTTCCATATCCTCTTCCGGCATCCGTTTTTTAAAACTCTCCACAATCACTTTTGCCAGAGAATCCATATGCCAGGGAAATTCCCGCATGGTATTAAATAACGCCGTCCGGTAGAGTTCTTCCAAACTGACGTCCCACAGTGCAAACTCCTCATTGCGGATTAAAGAACTGGCAATACCGATAGAATTGCGGCCCGCCATATAACGGAACACAATGGCTAAGTCTAGATACCGCTTATGTGGGCAGGTCTTAAGCATTCCCCGGTTTTTATCGTAGTTTACCATCCGCATTACAATGCTGTCCCTGACTTTTTTAAAATCGCTTAAATTCACATAAGCAATATCATTTTCTGCCCTAATCCGGTGGTATTGATATGCAATCTCCTCCATAATCAGGGAAGCCGGTTTCCCCATCTGGTAATCGTTGTAATAATCGTTTAGGTAGATGTTGGGACTGGCGTTCTCTCCCGCTTTGTGGATGACAAGCCCGTCTAACACAACGCCGTTATTCTTCATCAACTGTTGAAATTCAATCTTATACTCCGGCCTTATCTCTTTATCTTCAGCATCCGGCTCCTTACTCCCATCTTCTCCCCCACAGCAGTTGCACTGCCTTAAATATTCCGGAAGATTCTCCTCTAAATACAATAAAAATTCCTGATAATCCATTCGATACTCTCCTTATCTAAAATATAATTTGTCATACCGAGTACCGTATATATCCGTATAGCTGGTAAATGCGCATGAATATGCCACAGATACAAAATATATCCCGCCGGGATACGTATGAGATACTACATATCTTATCCGACGGGACATCATAAGTCAAGAAAAATTTTCAAAATATTTGTATTAACTGTATTTTGGGTAAAAATGACAACTCACACGAGTAGTTTCAGGAAATTGACAAAAGTTTTCATCTCCTCATCCGTTCCGATTGAAATGCGGAGATAGTTATCAATCCTTGGTTTGTCAAAATAGCGGACATAGATTTTCTCCTTTTTGGCCGCCTCAAAAATCTCCTTTGCCGGAATCCGGTTATGGGAGGCAAAGACAAAATTTGCGCTGGACTTCTGGAATGTAAAACCAAGCGCAGCAAGCTCTTTTTCAAACCACTCCCTGGTGGCAATAACCTTGGCCGTAGTTTCCCTGAAATACGCGTCGTCCCGTATGCTGGCCGTTCCCATCACAATTGTGGGATAATTCATGGTATAGGAATTAAAGCTATACTTCACATCATTTAACGCCTGAATCAACTCCCGGTTTCCCATGGCATAGCCGATACGGAGTCCGGCCAAGGAGCGGGATTTGGAAAAGGTGCGGACGATTAAGAGATTCTCGTACTCTTTAAGCAGCGGCAGGGCCGTCTCCCCGCCAAAATCCACATAAGCCTCATCCACAATCACCACCACATCCTGATTATGTTCTAAAATGTCCTTTATAAAAGCAAGGCTGACCAGTTTTCCCGTCGGCGCATTGGGATTGGGAAAAATCACGCCGCCGTTGTCTTTATAATAATCCTCCGCCACCAGGCTGAATGTATCATCTAACGCCTTGGTCTCATAGGGAATCCGAAAAAGTCCGGCCCACACATCATAAAAGCTGTATGTGATGTCCGGGAAAAAGACAGGCTTGTCCGAATTAAAAAAAGTTAAAAAGGACATGGCCAGCACATCATCCGAACCCACTCCGACAAATACCTCGTTGCTATTCAGCCCATGGTAATCGGCTATGGCGTCCACCAAGTCCTTTGCCGCCGGGTCCGGATAGAACCGAAGCCGCTCTAACTCCTGTTTTGCCCCTAACACCATTGGGGAAGGGGGATAGGGATTTTCATTGGTATTTAATTTGATTATGTCTTTCTCCTCCGGCTGTTCGCCCGGCGTATAGGGCGTTACCCGGCGGATATTCTTTTCCCATGCTCGCATCATTTATCTCTCCTAAACATCTTCTCAGCAAAATGCATCTTAAAATCCGGTTCAGCGTGTAAATATATGTCTGCCGGACAGCGGTTAAGCCTCGTTCATCTTTGCCAGCTTTGCCGCCTGGTCGGCTGCAATAAGACTGTCAATTACCTCGTCTAAATCACCGTTCATCACCTGGTCTAATTTATGCAGGGTTAATTTTATCCTGTGGTCCGTCACCCGTCCCTGCGGAAAATTATAGGTGCGGATTTTCTCGGAGCGGTCGCCGGTTCCCACCTGGCTTTTCCGAAGCTCCGCCTCGGCGTCATGGGCTTTTTGCAGTTCCAGATCATAAAGCTTTGCCCGAAGCACTTTAAGGGCCTTATCCTTATTCTTAAGCTGTGATTTTTCATCCTGGCAGGAAATGACGATTCCCGTAGGAATATGCGTCAGACGGACAGCGGAATCTGTGGTATTAACGCACTGGCCGCCGTTTCCGGAAGCCCGGAACACATCAAATTTACAGTCATTCATATCCAGCTCAAAATCTACTTCCTCCGCCTCCGGCATAATGGCTACCGTCATCGTGGAGGTGTGTATCCGCCCGCCGGATTCGGTCTCCGGCACCCGCTGTACCCGGTGTACGCCGGATTCATATTTCAGGCGGGAAAACGCGCCTTTTCCGTTAATCATGAAGGAGCACTCCTTAAACCCGCCGATACCGTTCTCATTAAGGCTGATTAGCTCTGTCTTCCAGTGCATACGGTCTGCATATTTCTGGTACATACGGAAAATCTCTGCCGCAAACAGGGCCGACTCGTCTCCACCGGCTCCGGCCCGAAGCTCTACCACCACATTTTTATCATCATTGGGATCTTTCGGCAGCAACAGAATCTTAAGCTCTCTCTCTATGCGCTCCACTGCCTCTTTGGAATCATTTAATTCCTCCTTGGCCAGCTCCCGCATTTCCTCGTCCTTTTCCTCCTCTAACATGGCAAGGCTGTCCTCAATGGCCTGCTTTGCCGCCAGATATTCCTTATACTTATCGGCAATGGGCGCCAAATCGCTCTGCTCCTTCATCAGCGCCGCATATCTTTCCTGATCATTTAACACATCCGGTTCGCTTAGCTGTTCTAATACGGATTCATACCGCGCCAGCATATCCTCTAACTTGTCAAACATACCTATCTACCTCTCTCTTATTTCTATGTCCATATGCTTTCTATGCTCATCTGTTTTCTATATTTATCTGCCACAAAATACATAGGCGACTGTGCGGGATACTCCGTCAAAAACCAACCTTTAAGCGGTCATTTTTTGTCCCAAAACCACCCGGTCAAGCCCTGCATAATCTTTTTTTACCTGAACCTCTCCAAAACCGGCCTTCCGCATAAGTCCGGAAACCGCTTCTCCCTGTCCGCTGCCAATCTCAAAGAGCAGCCACCCGGAATCCGTTAAATGTTCCGGTGCGGCAGGAATAATCTTTCTGTAGTAATCAAGTCCGTCCTCTCCGCCGTCTAAGGCAAGCGCCGGTTCATAATCCTTTACCTCCGGCATCAGCGTACCCACCACGCCGGTTTCTATATAGGGGGGATTGCATACAATCAAATCTGCCTTTCCCGCAAAAGGCGCAAACAAATCCCCGCACAGGATTTCCCCCTTCACCTCATATTTTTGCAGATTCCGCTCCGCCACTTTGAGGGCGCTCTCCGAACAGTCGGAAAGAAAAAGTGAAATCTTTTCATGGTAAAGTTTTAAGGAAATGCCGATACAGCCGGAGCCGCAGCAAAGGTCTAATACCTGTAAATGCTCCGCATCTTTGCGCCGTTCCCTGTCCGAAAGAATCCCATCGGCGCACTCTGCCAGAATTTCTGTATCATTTCTTGGAATCAGCACATTTTCATCCACATAAAACGCATAATCCATAAAATGAGCGACGCCCAAAAGATACTGTAATGGATAATGCTCCTGCCGACGCCTCAGCAATTTTAAAAAGCGTTCCTCCTGTTCCTTAGAAACCTCTTCCTCTCCATGCGTCAGCATATACAGGTAATTGCAGCCAAGGACTTCCTCTAACAGAACTTTTCTCTCATACTTTGCATACTCGTTGCCGCTGTCCTCTAATGTTTGTTTACCAAGGAGCAGCAATTCCTGAATCGTCGCCATGCCTATTCCTCAAAAAAACTTTTTTCCAGTTCGCTGTTATCATTCTCCGGTCCGGTTTCACCGGAAATCTCCTCTGCCTGCCCCGCATCTTCCGCAGACTCTGTATCGTCGGCAGATTCCGGTTCACTGCCTGTTTCTTCATCATATGTTTCTTCACCATAGGTTTCACCGCCATACCCTGTCATATCTTCATCAGATATATCTTCCCGATACGCCAAGTCTTCTTCGTAAGCCAGTTCCTGCCCATATGCCGAATCTTCTTCATAGGCCGTCTCCTGCCCATACGCCGAATCTTCTTCGTAGGCCATTTCATCTTCGTATGTTAACGCTTCATCATATTCTGCACTTTCCTCATAACCCAACTCGTCTGCATATTCCGTTTGCGCATATACCGGATTCTCTCCGGATTCTTTTGCGTCTCCCGCATTTTCCGTTTTTAAAGCCGCCTTCTTCTTTACGCCAATTCCCTGGGCCTGGTTGACTGCGTCCACATAGGGTTTTCCATAGAGAACCGCCTCCACAGAAATTATGGCAACCTGAATCATTTCCTCCGCCGGCTCCTTGGTTGTCAGCTTTTGTATCCACATGCCCGGTCTGCTGAGCGCATTGATTACCGGATTGTCCGTTCTTCCGGCCAGCCGGATAAACTCATAGGAAATAGACGCAACCACAGGAATCAGCAGGATTCTCAGCACAAAGCGCAGCCACATCTGTTCTGCGGTAATCAGCATGAACACCAAAATACTGATGACCATGACAATGAACAGAAAACTGGTACCACAGCGCTTATGGTATCTGGAATGTTTGGCCACATTCTCCGGCGTCAGTTCATCCCCTGCCTCATAACAGTTGATTGTCTTATGCTCGGCTCCATGATACATAAATACCCGCTTGATATCCTCCATCTGGGAAATCAGCACCACATACACAATAAAGACTGCCAGACGGATTACGCCTTCAATCAGGGAAAGGGCGGCCCGGTTCGGCACCCATTTACCGATTAATTCCGCAATTCCCGCAGGCAGCAGCATGAACAACGCCACCGCCAGCACGATGGATACCAAAAAGGTAAAGCCAATCATGACGTCCTCGGCCTTTTCCTTAAATACATCTTTAAACAGTTGATCCGCTTTGGTCTCAACCTCTTCCTCCTCGTAAAATTCAGCAGAATAATTAAGCGTCCGAAGCCCTACAATCAATGCCTCTGCGAAATTTACCACGCCCCGGATAAACGGGAGTTTTGCAAAAGGATGCTTATCCCCATAAGAGCGGTGACGCACCAGCTTAACTTCTATCTTCTTGTCCGGCTTCCTGACTGCCACAGCGTAGCCGCCAGTGCCCTTCATCATAACACCTTCAATAACCGCCTGTCCCCCAAGGGTTCCTTTTGGTAATCGCTCTTCCATTGTTAAAAACCTCCAAAACGAAAGAAGGTTGAGATTACACATATAATCTCAACCTTAATACCGTTACTAATTAGCCTGATTAACTCCGTACTTACGGTTGAATTTATCAATACGACCGCGAGCTTGTGCAGCCTTCTGCTGACCGGTATAAAAAGCATGGCACTTAGAACAGATTTCTACGTGAATCTCTTCCTTGGTAGAACCGGTTACAAACTCGTTACCGCAGTTGCAAACTACCTTTGCCTGATAATAATTTGGATGAATTCCTTCCTTCATTCCTGTACACCTCTTTCTCTATATTGGCAGATTCCAACCCGCCTAAACAACTTCTACAGTTTAACATAACCTGATAATAAATGCAAGCTTATTCTTTCAGGATTTTTTATAATTGAGGTGGATTTTCACTCTACTGCAATTATCTGCGCAGCAGGGAACGCTTAATCAGATCCAAAAATTCCTCATTGTTCCGGGTGCGCAGGAACAGCCTTAACGCCTCTTCTATCGATTCCTCCGCCCGGTTTCCTGAAAATTCCCGATGCAGGGCGTAAACAGCCTCCCGCTCTAACTGCGTCAACAGCAGATCGTCCCGTCTGGTACCTGATTTTACAATATCAATCGCCGGGAAAATCCTCTTTTCAGAAAGTTTGCGGTCTAACACCAATTCCATGTTGCCGGTTCCCTTAAATTCCTCAAAGACCACATCATCCATTTTAGATCCGGTCTCCACCAAAGCTGTGGCCAAAACGGTTAAAGAACCGCCCTCCCGCATATTACGGGCGGCGCCAAAAAATTTCTTCGGCATATGCAAAGCCGCCGGATCAAGGCCACCGGTAAGGGTTCTTCCACTCGGTGGCACAGTGAGATTGTAAGCCCTTGCCAGTCTGGTAATGGAGTCTAAAAGGATTACCACATCCTCCTTGTGCTCTACTAACCTCTTTGCCCTCTCTAATACCATCTCGGACACTCTTTTATGATGCTCCGGCAGTTCGTCAAAAGTAGAGTAGATTACTTCTACATTCGGTCCCTCTATGGATTCCCGGATATCCGTAACCTCCTCCGGTCTCTCGTCAATCAGAAGCACAATTAAATGCATATCCTTATAAGTACGGCTGATGCTGATGGCAATCTGCTTTAACAGGGTTGTCTTTCCCGCTTTAGGCGGCGCCACAATCATCCCTCTCTGTCCCTTGCCAATGGGGGCCAGCAAATCCATAATCCGCATGGACACGCTCTTGGAATTTTCATTTTCCAGACGGATTCTCTCATCCGGAAAAACCGGCGTCAAATCCTCAAAATGCTTTCTCTTTGCCGCCTCTTCCACCGGATAGCCATTGACCGTCTTAATATAAAGCAGCGCAGCAAACTTCTCCTTCTCCGTCTTAACCTTCTGGTTTCCATTGATAATATCTCCGGTCTTCAAATTAAACCGCTTAATCTGCGCCGGTGACACATAAATGTCATTCTCCCCCGGAAGATAATTAGCGCAGCGGATAAAGCCAAAGCCATCTGCCATAACTTCTAATATGCCGTTGGCCTCCTTGCCGCTGTCCAAATTGTAATCCACCGCCACCGACTTACGGGAAATTCCCTTTTCCTTTACTATTTCTGTCTCTGCCGTTCTCGCTGTCTCTGCTGCTCTCACCGTCTCTGGTGCTTTCTCTATCTCCGCCGTCTTCTCCGGCTCAGACACTGCTGTCCGGTTCGGCTGCGTCTCCTCACCTTTAGCCGGAACTTTGGCCGCTAACGGCTTTCTGCCTCTTCTGACAGGTTCTTTCTCTTCTTTAGCTGCCGTCTTTCCTCTCTTTGAAGACTGATTTTCTGTCGTCCTTCCTGCCCGTTTTCCCGTATTTCCTTTCTGCTTGTCCTCTTTCTGCATTCCCTTAGCAGACTTCAACAGCTCCGCAAGCTCTTTTTTCTTCATGGCCGTAACGCCCTTAATCCCCATTTCCTTTGCAGCCGCCTTTAACTCCTGCAAAGTCATTTCATCATAATCCATAAAAACTCCTTTAATTGAAAATCATCTGAAATTACAGTAATTGGTAAATGTGAATTGAAATATAGAATACCCACATCAGACTTATGCCTTAATTATCTTAAGTGTTCCCATTATGACACACTTTTCCCCGAATGTAAACCCCAAATTTCCACATCCTGTCATCTCAATCCTTCTTCTCCCCATACATAACTTTCCATCCCCTTTTTCCGGCAGGTATCTTTCTTCTATCCTCCGGAATATTCGTGAATTACCGCCGCAAGGTAATCCTTATCCCAATTTTCCCGACACGCGGTTTTTTAGAAATCCGCTGCCGGGCCCTCCTGCATATTGCACGTGCGAAGAAGTGTTTGAGCGCCGGGTTTAGGGTGCTGGGCAAACATTATGCAGCCACGCTTGCGCTCTGTCGAAAACGCAGCGGTACATAAGCGAAGGCCCTGTTCATCATATACTTAATGGCAGATATATCAAAGGGCCTTCGCAAGTACCGGCGTTTTCAAAGGGGCTGCAAATGTTTCCCAGCCACCCTTTCCCGGCGCGAGTTCTTCGTAAGCACGTGCAATCTAATATGCAGGAGGGCCCGGCAGCAGGATTTCTTAAAACCGATGGCAGTGCGGGAAAATGGGAAAGGATTATCCGGCGGCGGTTTCACAAATAAAAACTTAAGGATAGAAGAAAGATACCCGCCGGAAAAGCAGGAATTACCGTATGGGGAGAAGAAGTATGAGGTAATTTTTTGTGGAAAAGAAGGGAGGAAACGACTTGCATAAGTAACTTTGAAATGGTAAGATAAACATTGTGCATTTGTTAGTGGATGCGGTATGCGTATGGAAAATGAAGAAGAAGGATAAAAGGCGGATAAAGATATGGATGTATATGAAAAATCACTTAAGTTACATGAGGAATGGGCAGGCAAGATTAGCACAGAACCGAAATGCCAGGTAAAGACGAGGGAAGATTTGTCTTTGGCCTATACGCCCGGAGTTGCAGAGCCCTGCCGGAAGATTGCCGAGAACCCGGAGGCGGCTTATCAATATACCCAGAAGGGGAATACGATTGCGGTTATTTCAGACGGAAGCGCAGTTTTAGGTCTTGGCAATATCGGGGCTGCCGCCGCCATGCCGGTTATGGAGGGAAAGGCCGTACTGTTTAAGGCATTCGGTGACGTCAATGCCGTTCCCATCTGCTTAGATACCCAGGATACGGATGAGATTGTGGATACGGTAATCCGCATCGCCCCGGCCTTTGGCGGAATTAATTTAGAGGACATCTCCGCTCCGAGATGCTTTGAGATTGAACGCCGTTTAAATGAGGCGTTGGATATTCCTGTGTTCCACGACGACCAGCATGGTACGGCCATTGTCGTGCTTTCCGGCATCATTAACGGCCTTAGGATTACCGGAAAGAAAAAGGAGAACTGCAAAGTAGTCGTAAATGGCGCCGGTTCCGCCGGGATTGCCATTACCCGGTTATTGCTTACCTATGGATTTTCCCATATAACCATGTGCGACCGGAACGGCATATTACATAAGGATTATGAAGGGCTTAACTGGATGCAGCAGGAAATGGTAAAGATAACCAATCTTGACGGCCAGACCGGAACTTTGGCAGACGCCTTAGCCGGGGCAGATATCTTTGTGGGCGTCTCCGCACCGGGAATTGTATCTGCGGATATGGTCCGTTCCATGAATAAAGACGCCATCCTTTTTGCCATGGCTAACCCCACGCCGGAGATTATGCCGGACATTGCAAAGGCAGCCGGGGCAAGAATCGTGGGAACCGGCCGGTCCGATTTTCCCAACCAGGTCAACAATGTAGTGGCCTTCCCCGGCATTTTCAAGGGCGCTTTAGCGGGCAGAGCCTCTATTATCACCGAAGAAATGAAATTAGCGGCCGCCAATGCCATTGCGAATCTGGTCTCTGATGAGGAACTGAATGAAGATTTCATTATGCCGGAGGCCTTCGATCCAAGGGTAACAGAGGCAGTCAGCAATGCGGTAAAGGCCCACATTCGCCATTAGAAAGGAATACACCTATGACAACAGAAGGATTTGTATTATACAAGCTGATGATTTTATATATGTTAGACCGGGTGGATTTTCCCCTGACCAATTCCCAGATCTCCCAGTTTATTTTGGGAAAGGAATACACCAGCTATTTTAACCTTCAAATTGCAATTAATGAGCTGATAGAAAATGATTTTATCAAGCTGTCTGTAGAGCGCAACCATTCCCTTTATGAAATTACCGAGCAGGGAAAAGAAGCGATTCAATTATTTGAATTTAAGATATCAGACGCCATTAAACTTGATATTCTGACTTATCTTAAGGAACAAAAGATTGAACTGCGCAATGAATCCGCCATCTCCTCCGACTACTATCCATCCAACAACGAATACATCGCCCAGTGCAGCATCAAGGAGAGAAACCAGACCTTATTGGAGATTAAGCTGGCGGTCCCCACTCAGGAACAGGCCATTCAGGTCTGCGACTCCTGGCGGGAAAAAAGCGAAAAAATCTATCAATATCTGATTCAGGAAATCTGGCAGAGCAACGATTAAACCCAGCCAATATATCTATCATTTTATCATAAAAGGAAATCTTGCTGCCTATCCGCTGCAAAATGTTTTTTTGCCTCGTTTAAAAACTTTTCTGCAATCGGCGTAAAGGTTTGATACTTATTCCATATCAGAAAAAGCCTGGTTTCCAGTTTCGGAGAAAGCGGACGGAAAACCAGACCGCTTTCTGCGGAAGTCTCAATTAGCCCGGCAAAGGTAAGCTGATACCCCAGCCCTTCTTTCACAAAAACAGACGCATTGTAAGCAAGCCGGAACGAACCTTCCAAATGAAGGTCACGTATGCGTTCACCGCACCATCTTGCAATATCTTTTTCCCAACTCTGCTCCGAAGTAAAAAGCGGCAGCCCGACAAGATCGTCAACGGTAATCGTCTCCTTTTTTGCAAGCAGCGCATCCTGCGGCATTACCAATCCCCAGACATCCGACTCCGGAAATGGGATATAATCATATTTCCGGGCATCGGGAGTATCGCACAAAACGGCAAAATCCAAAAGTCCTTTATCGAGCTTTTCCGTCACCTGCTCGGTGTCACCACTGGTAACATGATAATTAAGCGCCGGATATATGCTTTTCATCCTTCGGATTTCCCTTGCAAGATATCGGATTTGGCGGGACTCCGCCAACCCGAAAAACAGCTCGCCGCCGGTAATGTCATCTAACGACAGAAATTCTTTTTCAATCTTATCCGCCATGGTAATCAAATCTTCCGCCCTGTCCCGAAGGAGCATACCTTCCTCGGTCAGAGAAATACTGAAGCTGTGACGCGTAAACAGCTTTTTCCCAAGCTCCTCTTCTAAGGAGCGCATTGTTTTAGAAAGCGTGGGCTGCGTAACATGAAGAATCTCCGCGGCCTTTGTCATATTTTCTTCTCTTGCAACGGCAAGAAAGTATCTTAAAGAACGAATTTCCATATGAATCCCCATTTCAAAATGTTATATTGCTACAGCAAATCCTGATATTCCATAAATGAATATCACGATATTCATTATATCTATTAGCAAATAACATGTCAAGACGCTATACTGTAAGCATGAGTAAATGGTCACACACAGAAAGGATAGCATAATGAGCGAACAATTTGAAAATCTGCTTACGGGAATGGCGGATGCAGGATGCACCGAAACAGAAATCAAGGGAGCCGAACAGATTATAATGTCCGGCAGACTAGACGAATTAAAAAAGTATCTCAAAAAATGCCGTTCGAATCTGCTTGACGAAATGCACGAGAGCCAAAAACGGGTGGACCGCATGGATTACCTGATTCGGCAGACCGAAAAAAAAAACAGTAAAATCAAAGAAAGGATGACAAAACTATGATGAAGAAAGAAGAATTGAAATTAGTGCAGGAATGGGACAAAACATTTCCAAAGAGTGAGAAGGTTGAACACTGCAAAGTAACCTTTGTAAACCGCTATGGAATTACGCTGGCGGCAGACCAGTATATGCCGAAAGAAACATCCGGCAAGCTTCCGGCAATTGCCGTTTGCGGTCCATTCGGCGCAGTAAAGGAGCAATGCGCCGGACTCTATGCGCAGACAATGGCTGAGCGAGGCTTTCTGACAATTGCCTTTGATCCCTCCTTTACAGGCGAAAGCGGCGGCAATGTCCGTTATATGGCATCCCCGGACATCAATACCGAAGATTTTATGGCGGCGGTGGATTTTCTTTCACTGCATGAAAAAGTTGACGCAGACAAAATCGGTATTATCGGTATCTGCGGTTGGGGCGGTATGGCGCTGAATACGGCGGCACTGGATACGAGAATCAAAGCGACGGTGGCGTCCACTATGTACGACATGACAAGAGTAAATGCCAATGGGTATTTCGACAGTGAGGACAGTGAAGAAGCACGCTATCAGAAGAAATCTGCAATGTGCGCACAGCGGCTTGCCGATTTAAAGGCCGGCGAATATACGCCGGGCGGAGGCGTTGTCGATCCGCTGCCGGAAGACGCTCCGTTCTTTGTAAAGGATTATCACGATTATTATAAAACCGAACGGGGGTATCATGCCCGTTCGCTAAACTCAAACAACGGCTGGAATGTAATTGGCTGTGAATCATTTATGAATCAGCCGATTCTCAAATACAGCAACGAGATACGCAGCGCCGTTTTAGTTATGCATGGCGAAAAAGCGCATTCCTGCTATTTCGGAAAAGATGCCTTTGCCAATATGACGAAAGACAGCAAATATACGGATAACAAAGAACTTCTGATTATCCCGGACGCCGTTCACACTGATCTGTATGACGGCGGCGGTAAGGACGCTATCCCCTTTGATAAGCTGCAATCCTTTTTTGAAAAGTATTTGGCATAACCAAAACATAAGGCGCTCTTGTTCCTTTCTGCCTGATAGCCGGGGAACAGAGCGCCAAACCTTATGCAGCGCATCTGGCTGCATGGAGATTAAATTACCTGCTCAATATAATCCAATATTTCCTCCCTGCCCTGCTTTGAGAGGGCGGAATACGGAAAGACCGGTATTTCCTTCGGAAGGGCCAGCCCTGACCGAAGCTGCGCGATATGCTTCTGCACCTGGGAGCGCTTCAGCTTATCTAACTTGGTTGCAATGATAACCGGCGCATATCCATTGTGGCAGATCCACTCATACATCATCTTATCATTAGCGGAGGGCTCATGCCGGATATCCAACAGCAGAAAAATCAGTTTGAGCTGCTTGGAGGTATGCAGATACCGCTCTATCATCTTTCCCCATTTTTCCCGTTCCGAAGCAGAGACCTTGGCGTAACCATATCCCGGCAGGTCCACAAAATAAAATTCTCCATTTATCTTGTAAAAATTAATCGTCTGCGTCTTTCCCGGCTGGGAGGAGGTTCTGGCTAAAGCCTTCCGGTTCAAAAGCCCGTTAATCAGGGAAGACTTTCCCACATTGGATTTCCCGGCGAACGCAATCTCTGTCCCTTCATTGCGGGGCAGCTTGCTGGTAACGCCGCAGACTGTCTCTAATTCCGCACTTTTAATTACCATTTTTCTTTTCTCCCTTTGCAACGGACTGCTTTAGTGAAAATGTCCTTTTTACAATTCCGGCGTCAATCACCTCTTTCATATCGGACACATACAAAATCTCCAGACCGCCGGTAATCTCCTCTTCCATTTCCTCCACATTTTTCCGGTTCCCGGCGGGTACTAACACCTTCTTTTTGCCCGCAGCTTTGGCCGCCAACAGCTTTTCCTTCAGGCCGCCGATTGGCAGCACCTTTCCTTTCAGCGTAACCTCGCCGGTCATTGCCAGCTTGCCGGATACCGGACGGTTTACCAGAGCGGAATACATGGCAAGAGCCATGGTGATTCCGGCGGAAGGACCGTCCTTCGGGGTAGCTCCCTCCGGTACATGGATATGGACAATATGCTTCTCAAAATATCCCTCCGGCAGTTTCTTTATCTCCGGCAGCGTCCGGACATAGGAAAGGGCAATCTGTGCCGACTCCTTCATCACATCCCCCAGATTTCCGGTTATGGTAAGCGCGCCCTTGCCGTCTAAGAGATTCACTTCGACATTCAGCGTATCGCCGCCCACCTTCGTCCAGGCAAGGCCGGTAACCACGCCCACTTTATCCGCTAAATTGGTTTCGTCACTTGTATACTTCTCCACGCCCAGCAAATCTTTTAATTTCTTTGGATTTACCGTAATGGACTTATATTCTTCCGTCAAAATCCCCTTTGCCGCTTTCTGCATGAGCTGTTCAATGCAGCGCTCTAAATTACGCACTCCGGCCTCTTTGGTATAATTGCGTATCAGCTTATACACCGCCTCGTCCGTCAGTTTGAACTGCCGCGCCGTAAGGCCGTTTTTCTCTCTCTGCTTCTTTATCAGATAATCTTTGGCGATGTGGAACTTTTCATTCTCCGTATAACTGTTGACTTCAATTAATTCCATACGGTCCCGCAGCGGCGCAGGAATGGTGGAAGCGTCATTGGCGGTTGCCACAAACAGCACATGGCTTAAATCCACAGGCACCTCAAAATAATGGTCCTCAAAATGAATATTCTGCTCCCCGTCTAATACCTCTAACAGGGCGGATGCGGTGTCTCCCTTGTAATCGCTGCTGGTCTTATCCACCTCGTCTAACAAAATCAAAGGATTATTCACCCCGGTCTTGGCAATGGTCGTCACAATCCTGCCCGGCATTGCGCCCACATAGGTCTTTCTGTGCCCCCTGATTTCCGCCTCATCCCGGATTCCGCCAAGGGCAATTCTCCCATATTTCTTGTGCAGGGCGGCGGCAATGGATCTGGCAACAGAAGTCTTACCGGTTCCCGGCGGCCCGACCAGACAGAGAATAGGCGCGTCCCTTCTCCCGCTTAAAGCCCTTACTGCCAGATAGTCAATAATCCGCTCCTTAATCTTTGTCAGCCCGTAATGGTCCTCCTCTAACTGGGCGATTGCGCTCTTTAAATCCTCATTGTCCTCACCGGCCCTGCTCCATGGATAATCCAACAGGGTTTCAATATAAGTCCGCAGCACTGCGTTTTCGGAGGAATGATAAGAAAGCCCCTCAAAACGCCGGATTTCCTTTAACAGCTTTTCCCGGACCTCCTCCGGCGGGTCTGCCTCTTCCAAACGCTGCCTGTACTCGTCCGCTTCCTTTTGTGTATCCTCTTCCTCCCCTAATTCCTCCTTAATCAGCTTCATCTGCTCCCGCAGTACATAGTCCCGCTGATTCTTGTTAACGCTCTGTTTCAGCTTCTCACTGATTTCCATCCGGATATTATTTACGTCAATCTCATTAAACACAAAGGTCAGAAGTTTTTCCAAGCGAAGCTCCATATCCTCTTCATCTAAAATCTGCTGCTTTTCCTCCGCTTTTACCAATGCGGCCTCTGCGGTCAAATCCACCATGCGCTCTAAATCCTTAACCTGGCAGATTGCTTCTAATGTATTTTCGTTGGACAGGATTCCATTTTGTATGCAATGCTTAAGTACAGACTGAATACTGCGCCTGCCTGCCTCCCGGTTGGCTTCCGGCATTTCCTCTGCGCTGTTTTCCATGTAGGTAACCAATGCCTCATAGTAAGAAGCCTTCTCCCCCTGACGCTTTGTAATCTGCTCGACCTTTGCCCGCTGTTTACCCACAAAAAGCACCCGGTTGTTCCCCCTTGGCAGCTTTAAAAGCTGCTTGGCCATAACCAGCGTGCCTATACGGTGCAGACTGTCGACCGTAATCTCCCCTTCCGCGCTGCTGTCCCTTGCCATAACGACAAACAAATCCTGTCCCTCTTCCATGGCTTTGTTGACTGCCTCCACATTGCCTTCCCGTCTAATGTCAAAATGCACATTGGAGCCGGGCATAACCACCACATCATACAGTACCATAACCGGTATCGTTATCTGTCTTTTCTCAATGATACTTTGCTCCATACTTCATCCTCCATTTAAAAACAAAGGGACCTGCCAAAGTTCCACAAGTCCCCATAAATCCTATATTCTGCCCTTACGCAATCTCGCCATCGTCATTATTCGGCTTCAGGTGGCGTTTCATAAAGGGCCTTTTGGTCCTTGGAGACTCAGAATATATAATCTCCGGTTCTCCCTTACCTTCCACAACCTCTTTGGTAATAATACACTTGGCAATCGCCTCATTGGAAGGGACCTCATACATCAAATCCATTACAGACCGCTCGATAATGGAACGAAGGCCTCTGGCGCCGGTCTTCCGCTCCATGGTTTCTCTTGCAATGGCCTCTAACGCGCCGTCCTCAAATTCCAACTCTACGCCGTCTAACTCAAATAACTTCTTATACTGCTTACAGATAGCGCTCTTCGGCTCCGTTAAGATTCTCACCAAAGCCTCCGTATCTAACAGATCAAGCGTCACCGTTACCGGTACACGCCCGATAAATTCCGGTATAAGGCCATATTTGATAAAGTCCGCCGGCGTTACCTTCCGCAGCATCTCTCCGATGTTCTCGTCCATATTCTCCACCAGTTCAGCTCCGAATCCAATGGACTTGTTGCCAATCCGTTTTTCAATTACCTTTTCCAAACCGTCAAAAGCGCCGCCGCAGATAAACAGAATATCGGAGGTATCAATCTGGATAAACTCCTGATGCGGATGCTTTCTGCCCCCCTGAGGCGGAACGGAAGCCACCGTACCTTCAATGATCTTAAGCAATGCCTGCTGAACGCCTTCACCGGATACATCTCTGGTAATGGACACATTTTCTGATTTTCTGGTAATCTTGTCAATCTCGTCAATATAAATGATCCCATGCTGGGCGCGCTCCACGTCATAATCTGCCGCCTGAATAATCTTTAACAGAATATTCTCCACATCCTCGCCGACATAACCGGCCTCGGTCAGGGCCGTAGCGTCTGCAATGGCAAAGGGAACATTTAACAGTTTTGCTAAAGTCTGCGCCAGATATGTCTTACCGGAACCGGTTGGCCCAACCATAATAATATTGCTCTTCTGCAATTCCACATCAAAATCCTTATCGGAAAGGATTCTCTTATAATGGTTATATACGGCAACGGACAGCACCCTTTTCGCTTCTTCCTGCCCAATGACATACTGGTCTAAAAAATCCTTAATCTCTTTTGGTTTTAATAAGTTAATATCTGTGGAATCATCATAATTTTCCAGTTCATCCTCGATGATTTCCGAACAGACCTCAATACATTCATCACAAATAAATACATTCTGACCGGCAATCAGCTTTCTCACCTGAT
Organism: uncultured Lachnospiraceae bacterium; assembly: GCA_947625015.1. Taxonomy (GTDB): domain Bacteria; phylum Bacillota; class Clostridia; order Lachnospirales; family Lachnospiraceae; genus CAG-590. Next base: position 67,916 of record CANQMR010000006.1, read on the forward strand.
CCTGGGTCTTGTTACAAAATGAACAACGCAATGGTTTTCTGTCATCTCCGCGACCTGCCATAATTCATTCTACCTCATTTTCTTATTCTAAAATCTTATAAAATATCTCTTCTTGTTATCTTTAGCTGCTCAATCCCGCAATTTATCAGACAGTTCCGCATTAAACAGTCTCCCGATTGGCAATGACTTCATCAATCAGACCGTATTCTTTCGCCGCCTGTGCGCTTAACCAGTTATCACGATCCGTATCCTTTTCGATAATCTCAATGGGCTTGCCGGTCTCCTTGGCAAGAATCTCATTCAGCTTTTTCTTGGTATTCAGAATATGGTCTGTGGTAATCTTCATATCGCTGGCCTGGCTTCCACCCGGCATACCGCCCATAGGCTGATGAATCATAATCTCTGCATTCGGCAGCGCCATACGTTTGCCCGGCGTTCCTCCCGCTAATAAAAATGCGCCCATGCTGGCAGCCATTCCCACGCAGATTGTCGATACGTCGCATTTAATATAATTCATCGTGTCAAAAATACCAAAACCTGCGGATACGGAGCCTCCCGGACTGTTAATATAAAGCTGGATATCCTTTCCGGGGTCTTCCGACTCTAAAAACAATAACTGGGCAATCACAAGGCTTGCGGTCGTATCGTTCACCTCTTCCCCCAAAAAGATAATCCTGTCCTTTAATAATCTGGAATAAATATCATAGGAGCGTTCGCCCCTGCTGGTCTGCTCAATGACATAAGGCACTAAACTCATACCCAATCCTCCTTTATTCTCTACATCCAATTCTGTCTTTCTTATTTCTCCACAGCGGACTCTGTAACGAAATCCACTGCCTTTTGTACGGCAATATCCAACTTAATGGCTTCTTTTTCTGAATCTCCAACCAAATCTACAAGCTGGTCGTAATCCATCTGATAAGTCTCCGCCATCTTCTTTAATTCTTCCTCTAATTCTTCATCTGACACCTGAATATCCTCGGTCTTTGCAACCGCCTCTAACACAAGGCGGGACTTGATTCTCCGCTCTGCCTCCGGCGTTGCAGTCTCTAAGAATTTATCCTTTGACATTCCGGTGAACTGGAAATACTGCTCGATGGAAAGGCCCTGGTAGCTGATCTGCTGTGCAAATTCATTCAACATCTGCTCCTTGGTGGTCTCTACCATAGGCTCCGGAATCTCCATCTGGGCATTCTCGATAATCTTGTCGATAACCAGCCCTTCCTTCTTATTCTTTGCCTCCTGCTCTTTTCTCACCTTAAGTGTAGCCTTCAAATCTTCTTTGTATTCATCTAAGGTATCAAACTCTGAAACCTCGGAAGCAAACTCGTCATCTAACTCCGGAAGCTCCGTCTCCTTGATGCCTAACAGCTTACACTTAAATACTGCCGGTTTGCCCGCTAAATCCTCCGCCTGGTAATCCTCCGGGAACGTAACGTTCACATCAAACTCATCACCGATATTCTTTCCTACAATCTGGTCTTCAAAGGTATCAATAAAGGAATGGGAACCCAATACCAGCTTGTAGTTCTCGCCTTTACCGCCCTCAAAAGCTTCGCCGTCAATATATCCGTCAAAATCAATGGAGACCTCGTCCTCTAACTTAGCCGCCCGGTCTTCCACAGGCACATTCCGGGCATTCTGCTTCTGCACCCGTTCAAGCTCTTCCTTGACATCCTCATCTGTAACCGCTGAATCCGTCTTCTCTACCTCTACGCCCTTGTATTCTCCTAACGTTACCTCCGGCTTAACGGCAACTGTGGCAGAATAAATGAAATCTTTGCCCTTCTCCATCTGCACCACATCCACTTCCGGACGGGAAACCACATCTAACTCACACTCATCCAAAGCGCCGGGATAAGAACTTTCCATACAGGTATTCGCTGCATCCTCATAAAAAATCTCCGGACCGTACATCTTCTCCAAATATGCCTGAGGCACCTTGCCCTTACGGAAGCCGGGAACAGAAATCTTCCCTCTCTGCTTGATATAGGACGCCTTCATTGCCTCTGCAAATTCCGCAGCCGGTACCGTAATCGTAAGCTTTGCCATATTCTTTTCCAATTTCTCCACTGTTAAACTCATCTTTAACAATTCCTCCTTAATATATATCCTTTGATTCTTTTGAAAATATTCAACACATACTACACAGAAGAAAATTCTTCCATCAGCATTAATCAGTCAATTATAGCACGCAGCAAGCCGGTATGTCTAGTCTTTTTTGTGAGGAATCGTCGAATCCCTGAAATATAATAAATCCCAAAAAGGGAAAACCCAAAATACCGCTAAATGATTACCGCGCAAAAATTAAGAAGGCCATAGCCTGTCTTTTTCTCAAAAACAGGTTATGACCTTCTTTACCGTCAGATTTTGTAATCAGAATGATTACTTACCAGCCATCTGGTTCATCTGTGCTTCTACCAACTTCTTGGTCATCTGTCCGCCAACAGAACCGTTCTCTCTGGAAGTAAGGTCACCGTTGTAACCGTTCTTTAAAGAAACGCCTACTTCTGATGCGCACTCCATTTTGAATCTGTTCATTGCGTCAGACTTCTTGCTAGAATTATTACTTGACATAACAGTTCCCTCCAAATCTATATTTTTAAGACACTCGTTCATGTCTTGGTTATAGTATTTGCAGGGAACTGTATAATATTTAGGTAATTTTTGTAATTTTATCTCGTTTTTCTGCGAAGGATAACCAAACCGCCCATCGCCATAATGAAGATGACGCCAACCGCTGCAACCGGCGCCTCGTCGCCAGTCTTGGCAGAGCTGTAATTTTTCAACGAACCTACTGAAGAACTGGTATTCTCCGCCTTAGCCGTTGTTGTCTTAGCAGAAATCTTAACTGCATCTGCATTCTTATCCAATGACTGCTGGTTATTGCTGTTAATCACATCTTCACCCCGCTGGGATACATTCGGCGTGTTTGTCTGCACATCGGAATCCGAATTATCCTCCTGCGGCTTATCGTACAATACTGCATATGTTGAAAACTGCGTCGTAACCACCGTATAAGTTGAAGGATTACTATCCATATCCACCAGCTGCTGACCTGTATAACTATCGCCATTCTGATGTATGCGGACTACAGTCAGACCCTGTTTACCTGCTAAGTTGCCTAACGGAATAGTAACAGATACGTTCGCGCCGCCGCCCAGCTTGCTGACCTTCTTGGTAAATACATTTCCCTCTTCGTCTGTCACAATCTTATAAAGGTTCAAATCCAGATAAGCGCCAACAATTTTATCTGTTCCCGCCGCTGTATACATTGCAGATAAAGCGGCTGTTTCAATACTCGTTACCCGCACCAGCTTCGCCGTCAGTTTGTACTCAACTGTGCCGCCGGCGTCAATTAAATCCCGATCGTCGTCATCCATCATGTATTCCAAATAATTAAATTCTGCCGACACATCCGGTGTATCCACCGTCTGCACATCAACCGAAGTACTCATTGGAGATAATACCAAATCAATGGTCTGTTCATCCGGATAAATCACTTTCCCTTCTTTAATCACTACGCGTACGGTTCTGGAATATATACCATCTGTCGCTGTTAGAATATAGCTTCCATCCAGTACATTCATAAAGGTAAAGGAACTGTCAGTTGTAGGATCAACTTTCACAGCACGTATACATTCCTTACCTTTGAACAGCCCGACAGTAATCTCCTTTTGTTTTTCCAAATCCACAAGGACGTCATATCTGGCGGTTCCGGTTATTGTTATTCCATAGTCATCCGATGACAATGTCCTGAAATAACCTTCATATTCCAAAACTTCTCCACCACTCGATGCCGCGTTAATCCTATATACATATTCTGTTCCTGCATCCAAATCATCTAATACTGTAGATATGGTCATATTACCGGTCACTGAATCCAACAACGGTAATGCTTCAGACTGAATATACTGTTCATCTGTCAACTTGCGGTAAGCTATAGCAGCGTTGCTAATATCGTACGTACCCTTTATAATCTTAGCGCCTACCGTAACAGAATTTTCAGAAATATTCTCTATGGCATTTACTTTCATGCTCATTGGTGAAAAACTTTCTGCTTCAATCTCATTCCCCGCCAAATCTGAAGCATGAATGGTATAATTGCCTTTCTCCGTAATCTCGAAAGTACCCTCATAACATTCATCATTCTCTGCCGACGTAAAAGTAATTGGCACTATCTCTGATCCATGGAGCACCTTAATACTATCCTTATCCACATGACTTATACTATCCTTTACAGTGAATGCAATCAACAGATGATTACCTGAACCCTCCTGTACCTTATATTCCACATCAGGCGGTGTGGAATCCACTTTTAAAGAATAATAATGTGATCCATTATCTTCATCATCTGCATAATCACATTTCACCCCGGTGTAACTCTCACTCCATACATGAAGATCGTGTATACCCTCAGATAATTGAATATCCCAGCTTGACATATGATCAGGTATATCCATTTTTACCGTATGATCACCCGTTACCATCTCATAATATGTATATACTCCCGTTTTATCGATTGCGGTCTCATATACATTAGTAATATTCACTTTCGCATCCGGCGCGGTAATCCACCCCTTTTCATTGGGTTCAGGATTCAAAACAACTTTAGGACAATCCGGTTTTTCTGATGACACATTATTAATATCAACTATCTGTTCAGCCTGATTGCCGGCCTTATCTGTAACGACAATCCGATAGGTACCCTTAACATCTGTCTCAAAATAGTAAGAATACTCTCTATATCCATCCTTTTCTTCCTGATATTCTTCGCGCACATCAATCCTGCTGTCACTCGGCCCATACACTTCAACAGTTGCTCCATTACCCAGTCCGCTTACTTCATCCCATGTTCTAAATCTGACTTTCACTTTCTCTGCGTACTGATTAAAATTCTGACCTTCATAAAGTTCAATTATAGGCTTGTCGTTATCAACCTTAAATGTAAATGTCTTCTCTACAGAGAAATTCTTCGCATTATCCCAAGCGACAGCAGAAACCTTATATTCACCATTCTCACTAAAGTAATCGTAATCTGTTCCCTTGCCGATTGAGAATGTATAGCTATCATGCTTAGTATCTGTCACTTTCTGCGAATATACTTGACCATTAATCTTCCAGTTAATTCCGGAAATACCTGAAGTCCTGTCATCCACTGTTACTGTCGCTGTACATTGGGAATGATATTCTCCATCCTTGTTGGTAACCGGAACTCCGGTGATTCCGCGTACCACAGAAGTCACTGAAATGTCGCTGACAGCCGGACCGGTCTGCTCCACAGCCCATTCTGAAGAATCCTTATCCAACGTCATGTGATCAGATGCATTCCCGGCATTATCTTCCGCATAAAAAGTAATGGTTCCCAATTTATCATGACCTTTTTCGGGTAATTTGATGACTTCTAATGTTGCCACATAGAGTCCGCTCGCCCCGTCCTTGACGAAGGGCGCTTCCTGATACGTATCCCCCTTACTTCCCAAGTTACCAGAGAGCTGATAATACAGCTTATTCAAACCGGACAACTCATCCGAGTAATATACTTTAATCGTAATCGTTCTGTTGTAATAATGTCCAAAACTTACTGAACCGCCTTCTGACGGGAAATAGAAACCTTCGCCCGGATTGGTTATGGCTCCAGATTCTTCCACTTCATACTTCTCATATTCCGGTATAGTTGCATCTACATTTACGTTAATTGTCTTAAATGAGGTAAATCCACCATGCATACTATCCGTCAACTGGAATGTTATCGTTCCGCCGTCTTCATCCGGCTTGGTATTATCCTGGGTCAAAACGAGTTTATCTTCCCCCTTATCATACCTTGATGTTCTTATCTTGTCATAACCTGATGTTCTATCCGGTACAATCTCAACTTCATTATCTTTATACCATTTATCTTCGTCAAACCCACCATCTGTCTTAATATTATAATTTACTCTCTCGCTTGGATCTTCCAATCTGACTTCATAGCTGGCGCTTGAGTCGTCATTAAGTATAAAATCATAGTTGCTAAGAGGCAGTTTCGCCTCCTCTCTTGCCTTTCTGATTACTTTATAAGTAACTGACTTCTGTGAATGATCAAGCATACCCCAGTCATCTCTGTCTGTCTCTTCTACAGCTTCATAGAGACTGTTGATTGCTGCATTGGCTTCACTAAATCCCGCTTCCTGCAAATCCCCGTCGACAAATCCATTGGTCGCATTGTTTCTCCCTTCATCAAGTTCCAGCTTTAATTCCGGATTCTGGTCCTCACCTGCCCTTACAAATTCCCTGTTATAGAGATATTTTGCTGTCGTCTTCACAAAAACCGGACGAGGCGTAATCTTACCCTTAATTTTTCCTATCTCTTCCTCTATACCTTCTACTGTATATTTTCCCTCCTTATCATGATTTTTAATTTCAACTTCGGGATTTACTAATATAATATTCTTGCTATATCCATTATTTTTATCCCCAACGTTCTCATCCTCAAAATAGCACCTATCAAATTTAACAACAATATCTTTATCATTTGTCTCAAGTTCATTGCCTTCAATACGGCAGCTATTGTTACCGTCATACACCTTGGTAAAGGCATTGTCATTCTCTTTCAGCGAAACTAAACCGGGTAACAGCTTAATTGTCAATTCACCTTCATATTCCTGCTCTTCTAAGTCATCTTCTTTCTTCTTTGTCTTATCTGTAATCTTGTATTTCAAAACCACACCGGTCTTGTTAACATTTATGTTATTAGCAGTTAAATCCTCTGTCTGGGAAATCGTAATTCCCTTATTATCTGGTGCAATTTCTGCCTTAATGCCAATTTTTTCCAGTTCAGATTTATTATCATCGAGAATCTCATAGGTAAAATCGCCCGTCTCTCCGCTGTCGCTGTAAACTCCCACAATAGTTACCGGAGCTGCCGGCGTGTTGTAGCGATATACTAATTCCTTCTCCTTTACTTCTATACCGATATATTTGTACTCCGGAGTCAATATTGTAGTCGGATTACTATACAGATACTTCTGCAATTCACCATCTTCGGCTGCAAAAATATATCCATTATCTATATCATGTCCTTCAAGTGCCCATCCGGAGAATCTCCATCCTCCCGGTTCCTCTACAGATGAGCCTCCTGATTTACCATCCCAGAACTGCGCATTGGGATCATCAAAAGTAACTCCCGTCTGCGTATATGTAGAAGCTCCTGTTTCCTGTGAAGTGGCATATTTAATGTCATATTGCTGTCCCTCCCAAATCAGATTAAAGGCATGGTCAGACTTCCGCCCACTTAAATCAACGGTCACAGTGTAGGCGTTCTCATCTCCGCTGAAGCTGACTTTAGTATCTGCATCAGTACCCGTCACAGACGTCAGGGCATATCCTACTTTCTTCAAGTTACTAATCGTAAAACTAGCAGATGTAACCTCTTCCACTGTACTTGCCGGAACGTCGATAGTGTATATACATTGATTGGCATCTGTCTCCACTGAAGGGGAAAGTTTTGCTTCACCATCAAGGGATGCTTCTAACATATTGCACTTTCGCGTATTAATCGTAATCTTATACTTTTTTAATATCCGCTTGGCAAACAGAGCAATCCCATTCCCGTTTGCCGGCGTAAATGACGTCCATTCACGTTCCTCAATCTTGTCTTTAAATTCGCCATTCTCATACGTCTTATACCAGCCCTCATATTCATAATAGTCGTTATTCTTACTTGATAAATTATCCGCATATGTCTTTAAAGAAGACAAGTCATAAGTTAGACCATCTTCATTCTGTGTCACTTTACAAGATTGAAACATCTTGGTTGTTCCGTTGTCTTCCTCTACATAAAGCGCTGCATCTTTAGTAACAGCAGTGGCTCTATCCAAACTATTAGAAGGCAAACTTATCGCATTGCCATCAGGAAAATTATCTTCTGAATTTTGTGCAGGGTCACCTGTTGCTGCCGTATCCAATTCTGTCTCTGTAGACATGTCTCCCGGTTCTCCGTCTTCAGTTATCTCGGAACTCTCAGGCTGCTTATCCTGCAATCCGGAATCCCCTTCACCGTCATTTTCCTTTTGTTCAGTTACTGTCTGGGTAGTATCTTCATCTATATTATCCTTTTCTGTGGTATTCTCTGCTTCTACAGTGTTCGCATTAACGGCGTCCTCTACTTCTGTCGCTGATGAGGTCAGGAAATAAGACTGGGATACCAGCATAACCATAACCATGACAACGGCAACCACACGCTTGCCTGCACCGGTACTCCAATCAAAGAAATAACTGAAAATGCTGATAAGGGCAACCAAAGCCAGCACAGGATAAGTAAGAATCTTGTGCTTCTTCGCCACCTTTAATAATTTCTGAATTAATCTGTTCTTCGCATTCATTCCCATCACCTCATAATTAATATTCTGTATAGTACACCTTAATCTGTATATCGACACATAATGCGGTACAGTTTATACCTTTTCCGATTATATCACATATTCCAGACTTTGGAAAGATATTTTGTGGTTTTTTTCAAAATTTCTATTATTTTCCTGCCATTTTATACAAGATGTTGCGTTTTGGGCAGTTTTTGAGAGATGAATTGTTTTCATCTGATAATTATTTTTCTTTCAAGATTCTCACAGTCTGCACCTTGACCAAAAATAAATCAAGTGATACTATAGGATTTGACTGATTTAGATTAAGGAAAATATTTTAAAAATGAGGTGTACAGAAATGACAAAAACATTCAAAGACTTAATTGCAAAGGTTGCTGCTTGCAGCACCAAGAAAGTGGCTGTAGCCGTAGCGCAGGACGACGCCGTATTAGAGGCGGTTGCCGAGGCGAAGAAACGGGGAATCGCCGATGCGATCTTAGTCGGTGACGAGGCCAAGATTAAAGAAGTGGCTTCCTCTATCTCCATGGATTTATCCGGCTATGAGATTATCAATGTAGAGGACACCTACGAAGCCGCCCTTACCGCTGTCAAGCTGGTTCATGAGGGCAAGGCGGATATGTATATGAAGGGACTCATTGATACCAAATCTTTCTTAAAGAGCGTGTTGGACAAGGAAGTGGGACTCCGCACCGACAAGACCTTATCCCATGTCTGCATTTTTGAGATTGAGGGACATGACGGTCTATTATTCTTAAGCGACGTGGCGTTTATTCCTTATCCCGACTTAGAGACCAAGGCAAACATTATCCGCAACACAGTAGAGATTGCCCATGCCTGCGGCATTGAGTGTCCGAAGGTGGCTCCGCTTGCGGCTGTAGAGGTTGTCAATCCAAAGATGCCCGTTACTTTAGAGGCTGCCGAGCTCACCAAGATGAACGAGGAAGGCATGATTACCGGCTGTATCGTAGACGGTCCTCTCTCCTATGACTTAGCCATTGACCCGGAGGCCGCAAGACACAAAGGCGCTACCGGCCGTAAGATTGTGGGTGACGCTGATATCCTCTTATTCCCGGATATCCATGCCGGTAATGTGACCTACAAAGCTCTGGTACATAATGCAAAGGTAACGAACGGCAACATTTTAACCGGAACCAAAGCGCCGGTTATTCTGACCTCCCGCTCAGACGATTTTGAGACTAAGGTCAATTCCATTGCCGTAGGCGCTGTTGTGGCCGAAGCAATGAGCAAATAATTTACAATTACAATGTAAGAGACTATATTTCCAGGAGGATATTTTCATGGCTTATACAATTTTAATTATCAACCCGGGCTCCACCTCCACCAAGATTGGGGTGTACGAGGATGAAAAGCAGATTTTCGAGGAGACTTTACGGCATCCCACAGAGGAGATTGCCAAATATGCGTCTATCATTGACCAGAAGGATTTCCGCAAGGAAGTTATCCTGAATGTATTAAAAGAAAAGAATTTCGATATCAAGACCTTAGACGTTGTTGTCGGACGGGGCGGCCTGTTAAAGCCGATTCCCGGCGGTACTTACGCCGTAACCGACGACTTACTTGCCGACCTCAAAATCGGCAAGCAGGGACAGCACGCCTCTAACTTAGGCGGTATCCTGGCAAAAGAGATTGCCGACGAAGTAGGCGTTCCCTCCTATATTGTCGATCCGGTCGTAGTAGATGAGTTAGCGCCGGTTGCCCGCTATTCCGGTATGCCGGAGCTTCCCAGAAGAAGTATTTTCCACGCCCTGAACCAGAAGGCAGTTGCCAAGCGGTACGCTAAGGAGATTGGCAAACCCTACGATCAGTTAAACTTAATTGTGATTCATATGGGCGGCGGTGTTTCCGTTGGCGCCCACAAAAACGGCAAGGTTGTAGACGTGAATAACATCTTAGACGGCGAGGGCGCATTTTCACCGGAGCGCGCAGGTACCGTTCCTGTCGGCGATCTGATTAAGTTATGCTTCTCCGGCAAATATACCGAGAAGGAAATCTATAAGAAAATCTGCGGCAACGGCGGATTTAACGGATACATCGGAACGAACGACATGCGGGATCTTGAGAAGATGAAGGCCGAGGGCAACCAGGAGGCAGCCGACTTAATCGATGCATTCCACTATCAGATTGCCAAAGACGCCGGCGCTATGGCGGCTGTACTGAACGGCAAGGTGGATCAGATTATCTGCACCGGCGGTATTGCGTATAACGAACCGACCATTGCCGCCCTGAAAGAAAAGTTGGGCTTTATCGCGGACTTTACCGTATATCCGGGCGAGGATGAGCTGTTAGCGTTAGCGCAGGGCGCGCTCCGCGTGATGAACGGCGAAGAACAGGCGCAGACCTACTAATACTAACCAGCAGACATTTTTACCGAAAGATTTCAGGCTGTCGGAATACAGACAGCTATTCACAACCGGCAGGGAGTTTCCCTGCCGGTATTTTTTACCGCCCGCCTATCTTCTGTGATTACCGTCTGCTTATCTTCTGCTACTGCTTTTTCCTTATCCTATGGCCGCTTCTGTTCTTCTTTCTATCCTGCGCTTACGCCGCTTATACAATCTGGTTCACATACATCCAGTTCTGCCGAAATTCCCGCATCAGGTTCCAGTAACCCGCCCCGCGGAACCCGTACTCTGCAATCAGGTCGTACTTCGCCTGTATGCTCCTGACGTCCTCGAACCAGACCACATGGGAGACGCTCTCTTTTGTATAGTAAAAATACGGAGCCATCGATTCCTCATCATATTGGATTTCCGCCCCATAGTCGGCCGCTATCTTCACCGCCTCCAGATTCCCGATGGTATCGGCCACCGTTGTTCCCCGCTCATAAGGCAGGGGCCAGTCGTAGGCATAGTTGGGAATACCCATGTCAATCTTTTCCGGCGGTATTACAGACACCGCATAATCCAACACTCTTCTCACACTGGGTATAGGCGCAATAGCTAACGGCGGCCCGTATTTGTACCCCCATTCATAAGTCATCAAAAATACCGTATTCGCCGCTTCCCCAATCGCCCGGTAATCCACGCCCTCATATAAAAGCCCCGGCTGGTCGTCCGAGGTCTTCGGCGGCAGGGCAACGCTGACCTGGTATCCCAGCCCATTTAACCGCTGCCTTGTCTCGGCAATAAAGGCAACATATTCCTCCCGGTACTCTCCGGGGATAAACTCAAAGTCAATATCCAAAGCCTCATACCCTTTTGCCTCCATGGTCGCAATAATATTGTCTAACAGGATATTTTTCATCTCCGCATCAGTCAGCAGGCGGACCACCAACTGATTGTTAAACCGCTCATAACGGTCTAACGGCGTAATTACCATGCGTTTCCGGTTGCCAAAGCGTCCGGCAATGGAGAGCAGCCGTTCGTCATTCATGGGAATCAAGGTCCCATCCTCGTTATACCCATAAGAAAAAGGAAGCAGTTCATTGATGTACAGACAACATTCCTGTAATATGGCCTCCTGGATAAACGCATAGGCATACCCAAACAGCTCAATATTTCTCCTCTGCGCCCCCTCATAGGCAATCACAATCTGCCTTCCCGGCAGCAGAAAATCTTCATTTAACAGATACGAATTATTCCGCACCAGTTGAAGCACTGTCGTGTCGTTTTGCGCGGCAATCCCCTCTAACGTATCCCCGTTTTCTATCGTATAAATGCGCTCCGGCCTTAACACAATCAACGCCTGCCCCACCACCAGCCGGTTTCCTGTTACCTCGTTATCATAGGCAAGCCGGGCGGCGGACACCCCGAACTGCTCCGCAATGCTTTCTAACGTATCTCCCTGTTGTACCACATAGATTTCCATTTCCGCATATCCCTGGATTCTTTATTTTAATATATGAAAAAACTCTGCCCGTATGCCATTTTATTCCTCCTTGCCCACATTTTACGTTTCTCCCTCACCCACAAAAAAAGAATCCACATCATAAAATGTGAATCCTTTTTTATCCTATACAGATAACTGCAAAACGCTCAAAACCTTTCATTCTGTGTGCATCATAGAACCAATATCACAAGCAGGGTTTTTTACACACGCCGGTACTTAATGCGTGCGAAGCACAAATTTAGTACCGCTGCGTGTGTAAATAAGCGCAAGCGTCCCTGCGTTGATATGGTTCTATATGCGCACAGGTACACAACTTATAAGCGTTTTGCCCATACATACAATAATTATTTTTTTGCCATCTCTGCCTTGATTGCGGTGGTAAGCTGCGGAACGATCTTATTCAAATCGCCTACAATGCCATAGTCAGCCACATCAAAGATTGGCGCATCCTCGTCCTTATTAATGGCAATAATCAGGTCGGATTCCTCCATACCAGCTACATGCTGGATTGCTCCGGAGATACCGATTGCAAAATATACCTTTGGACGAACGGTCTTACCGGTCTGTCCTACCTGACGGTCTCTTGGAAGCCAGCCGGAATCAACAACCGCACGAGAGCAGCTTACGGTTCCGCCGATTGCTTCTGCCAAATCATCTAACAGCTTGAAGTTCTCTGCGCTGCCTACGCCACGTCCGCCGGATACTAAAATCTTAGCGTCCATAATATCTACGGTATCAGATACCGCCTTAACTACCTCAAGAATCTCTACGTACTTGTTATCAGGCGTAAATCCCGGATTGAACTCCTCTACAACAGCTTTTGCACCCTTAATCGGCTCAATCTTCTGCATAACGCCCGGACGAACGGTAGCCATCTGCGGACGGTTATCCGGACAGGCAATGGTTGCAATCGTATTACCGCCGAATGCCGGACGGGTCATTAACAACTGGTTGTGCTTCTGCTCCTGATTAGGAACCGGAGTCAGCGGAAAATCGCCAATCTCTAATACCGTACAGTCTGCGGTAAGACCGGTCTTAACTCTCGCAGATACGCGGGGACCTAAATCCCTTCCGATTGCGGTAGCGCCTACCAATACAATCTCCGGTTTGTATTTTTCAATTACAGACGCCATTGCATGTGTGTAAGGCTCGGTTCTGTAATCCTTAAGCTGTGGATCATCTACAACGATAACCTTGTCAGCGCCGTACTCTGCCAACTGATCCGCCAGTCCCTTCACGCCTGAACCGATGAGAATGGCAGAAACTTCAGTATTTAAATCCTTGGCAAGATCCTTTGCCTTGCCCAGTAACTCAAATGCGATACCGCTTAACTGGTTGTCTACCTGCTGTGCAAAGATATAGACACCCTTATATTCTTCTAATCCCATTATATTCACCACTTTCCTTTTCTTTAAAGTCTACTGCGAATTGCTATTCACATTAAATTACATGCTTTGTTGTCAGCTTATCCATGATGTAGCTTACAGCCTCTTCCGGTGAGTCCGGAACAACCTTTTCTCCGGCTCCCTTTCTTACCTTATCAGAAGCCTTTGCAATCTTGGTCGGAGAACCCTTTAAACCGAGATTGGAATCATCTACATCTACAAGATTTGCTCTTCCCCAGGTTGTAATCTCTGCATCACATGCATCAAATATCCCGCCCGGAGTCATGTAACGTGGCTCATTTAACTCGGCAAGTGCGGTAATCAGACAAGGCATCTTTGCCTTTACTACATGATATCTGTCCTCATACTGACGCTGTACGATTACGCTGTCGCCCTCAATCTTAATATCCTCTGCATATGAGATAACAGGAATATTTAAATGCTCTGAAATCTGCGGGCCAACCTGTGCCGTATCGCCATCAATCGCCTGGCGGCCTGTAATAATCAAATCATACTCTAAGTTACGGATTGCACCGGCCAAAGTAGTGGAAGTAGCCCATGTATCCGCACCGCCTAATACCCGGTCCGTTACAAGAATACCCTTGTCTGCTCCCATTGCCATAGCCTCGCGAAGCACATCCTCTGCCTTCGGAAGACCCATGGTAATTACAGTAACCTCTGCGCCATACTGATCTTTCAGACGAAGCGCAGCCTCAAGACCTGCCTTGTCATCCGGATTCATAATCGTAAGCATTGCTGCTCTGTCCAATGTTCCGTCTGGATTAAATTTAACTCCACCCTTTGTATCGGGTACCTGTTTTACGCAAACAACTATTTTCACGTCAATTACCTCCTATTTTAAAAGATTAGAAGAGATAACCATACGCTGAACTTCTGAAGTACCCTCGTAGATTTCAGTAATCTTCGCATCACGCATCATACGCTCAACGTCATATTCTCTAATATAACCATATCCACCATGTAACTGAACTGCCTTTGTTGTCACTTCCATTGCAACTTCCGCAGCGCATAACTTAGCCATAGCCGCCTCAACAGAATAACTCTTCTGTGTTGCCTTAGCCATGGCAGCCCGGTAAACTAACATCTGTGCAGCCTGTACCTTTGTTGCCATATCTGCCAACTGGAACTGTGTATTCTGGAATGCAGAAATGCTTCTGCCAAACTGTTTTCTTTCCTTGACATATGCAACAGTTGCATCCAATGCGCCCTCTGCAAGACCTAATGCCTGAGCGGCAATACCGATACGTCCGCCGTCCAATGTATGCATGGCAATATTGAAGCCCTTACCCTTCTGGCCTAACAGATTGTCCTTCGGAATCCGGCAGTCGGTAAAGATTAACTCATATGTAGAAGAACCGCGGATACCCATCTTCTTCTCCTTGGTACCGAACGTAAATCCGGGAGTGCCTTTTTCTACGATAAATGCGGAAATCTCTTTCTGCATTCTTCCACGCTTTTCTACCTTACCGGTAACGGCGATGATAATGTAGATATCCGCTTCCTTACCGTTGGTAATAAAGCACTTAGATCCGTTTAATACCCACTCGTCGCCATCTAATACAGCCTTGGTCTGCTGTCCTTGTGCGTCTGTACCTGCGCCCGGCTCTGTCAGACCGAAAGCGCCTAACTTCTCACCCTTTGCCAAAGGTACAAGGTATTTCTGCTTCTGCTCTTCTGTACCATAAGTCTGAATCGGGTCACAGCAAAGAGAGGTGTGTGCAGACACGATAACGCCTGTTGTGCCGCAGACTTTAGAAAGCTCCTCTACACACATTACATAGGTTAAAGGATCACATCCCTGTCCGCCGTACTCCTTGGGAATAGGAATACCAAGGAAACCGTTCTTTGCCATCTTGGCAACTGTCTCTTTCGGGAACTGTTCTGTCTCATCCACATCCTGGGCAAGAGGCTTAACTTCATTCTCGGCAAACTCTTTAAACAGGTTTCTTGCCATTTCATGTTTCTTACTTAATCCGAAATCCATTTTCATTTCCTCCATAAAATTATTGTTACTGTCTATTACTTGCTATAGTCGTAGAAGCCGACGCCGGTCTTGCGTCCTAACTTGCCGCCGCGAACCATCTTTCTCAACAGCGGATGAGCGCGGTACTTGGAATCTCCTGTCTCAGCAAATAATACGTCCATGATTGCAAGAACGATATCCAGACCAACCAAATCGCCTAATGCAAGCGGTCCCATTGGATGGCTTGCGCCTAACTTCATTGCTGTGTCAATACCCTCGACAGAAGCAATTCCCTCAGCATAGATACCGATTGCCTCATTAATCATCGGGATTAAGATTCTGTTTACAACAAAGCCCGGAGCCTCCTCAACCTGTACCGGCTCCTTGCCAATCTCTACGGAAATCTTCTTAATCTTGTCTACCAAATCTGCCGGTGTGTTTGCGCCCGCAATTACCTCTACCAGCTTCATTCTGTCAGCCGGATTGAAGAAATGCATACCGATAATCGGTCTGTCCAAACCTGCGCCAATCTCAGTGATGGAAAGAGAAGATGTATTCGTTGCAAACATACAATCCTTAGGAACAATGCTCATTAACTCCTGGAATGTATCCTTCTTAATCTTCATATTCTCCGGTGCAACCTCGATTACCAGATTACAGTCTGTACAGATATCCTTAAGGCCTGTCTTAATCTTGCCAAGAATCTCGTCTGCCTTCTCCTGTGTAATCTTCTCCTTGCCAACTAAGAATTTCATGTTCTTCTCGATCTTGGCCTTGCCGCCGTCTGCGAACTCCTGCTTGATATCGCAGAGACGAACCTCGTAGCCGTCTGTCATGGCAAATGCCTGCGCAATACCGGAACCCATGGTTCCTGCACCAATAATACCTACTATCATATCATATCCTCCTATTAAAATATTATCGTTATATGTATTCACACGTTTAGGATGGTCAAAGGGCCATCCTAAACATAATGAATATATTTACTTATTCTGGAACGGAACAACCTTTAATTTCTTCTCTTTGTCTTTCTCTAAGAAGTTGCCCATACCTGCCTTCTGGTCTTCGGTCTCAAAGCAGTCGCCGAATAATTTCTCTTCGATAACGATTGCCTTGTCCATATCAACCTGTAAGCCCTCATTGATTGCCTTCTTGCAGTTGCGCACAGCAATCGGAGCCTGTGCGGCAATACCAGCCGCCATCTTCTTAGCTGCCGGCATCAGTTCCTCCTGGGAGTATACTGCATTGACAAGTCCAATCCGGTAAGCCTCGTCCGCCTTAATGTTCCTTGCCGTATAAATCATCTGCTTAGCCATACCTGCGCCAACCAAACGGGCAAGTCTCTGGGTTCCGCCAAATCCCGGCGTAATGCCAAGACCAACTTCCGGCTGGCCAAATACTGCATTATCAGAACAGATTCTGATGTCACAGCTCATGGAAATCTCACAACCGCCGCCTAATGCAAATCCGTTAACGGCTGCAATTACCGGCAGAGGAAATGTCTCTAACTTACGGAATACGTCATTGCCCTTCTTGCCGAACGCCTCGCCCTCCGCTTTGGTCAGGGTAGACATCTCACCGATATCCGCACCTGCAACAAAGGACTTGTCCCCTGCTCCGGTTAAAATCAGCGCTCTGGTGGTATTCAAATCCACAGCGTCAAGGGCAGCGTCTAATTCCTCTAATACCTGACTGTTCAATGCATTCAACGCCTTGGGACGGTTAATTGTAATCACGCCCACAAAACCATCCTGCTCATATGTTATAAACTCCATGTATCCCTGTCTCCTTCTGAATATGAATTAGTCTCTCTCAACGATAGTTGCGCAGCCCATACCGCCGCCGATACAAAGTGTAGCAAGACCCTTCTTCGCACCCTTCTTCTCCATCTCATGAAGCAGGGTAACTAAAATACGGCATCCGGAAGCGCCTACAGGATGTCCTAAGGCAATAGCGCCGCCGTTTGGATTCAACTGCTCGTCTGTAAATCCAAGATCTTTCTGAACTGCGATAGACTGTGCAGCAAATGCCTCGTTTGCCTCAATAATATCAAAGTCCTCAATCTTATAACCGGTCTTTGCCATAACCTTCTTCGTAGCAGCTACAGGACCAACGCCCATGATTGCAGGATCTACACCTGCCAATGCGCCTGCAACAAAAGTAGCCATTGGCTTAACGCCTAACTCTTTTGCCTTGTCCTCGCTCATGACAACGATTGCTGCCGCACCGTCGTTGATACCGGATGCATTAGCAGCGGTAACAAGACCATCCTTCTTAAATGCCGGACGCAGTTTGGCAATGCTCTCTGCTGTCGTACCGGGACGAGGACCTTCGTCAGTATCTACAATAACGGTCTGCTTCTTCTGCTGAACCTCTACAGGAACAATCTCATCCTTAAATGCGCCGGACTCGATTGCTGCGGAAGCCTTCTGCTGTGACTTAGCAGCAAAGACGTCTAACTCTTCTCTTGTAATTCCGTACTTCTCACATACATTCTCTGCTGTGATACCCATATGGTAATCGTTAAATGCATCCCATAATGCATCATTTACCATGGTATCAACCAACACATTATTGTTCATTCTATATCCGAAACGAGCCTGCTTTAATGCATAAGGCGCCATAGACATATTCTCCATACCACCTGCTACAACAATATCTGCTTCTCCTGCCTGAATCATCTGTGCCGCCATATTCACACAGTTCAATCCTGAACCGCAGACAACATTCACAGTAACTGCCGGAGTCTCAATCGGCAAACCGGCCTTGATGGAAGCCTGACGCGCTACGTTCTGTCCAAGGCCTGCCTGGATAACACAGCCCATGTATACATGATCAACCTGATCAGCAGGAACGCCCGCTCTCTTTAACGCCTCCTTGATTACGATAGAACCCAATACCGGAGCCGGCGTCGTACTAAGACCTCCCCCCATGGTTCCGATTGCTGTACGGCAAGCGCCAGCTAAAACTACTTTTTTTGACATAATACATTTCCTCCGTTTATAATTTTGGCGGATATCATGAACCGGATATCGAATGGCTTTAACCGGTATCATTTATCACGCAATCTAGCTAACATCATAGCATAATTTCACTAAACTTACAAGCCTTTTCCCTTGGACTTTTTCGCCCTTTTTATCGGTCTTGGGGGAATCAGGCATTTTTTATCAAAGCCGATTAAATCCGTCCTCCCCGCCTTATGCAGAGCTTCCTTTACCAGCTCATAATTTTCCGGGCGGCGGTACTGGATTAACGCCCTCTGCATCGCTTTTTCATGCGGATTTGCCGGAACATACACCTTTTCCATATTCCGAGGGTCCACGCCTGTGTAATACATGCAGGTGGAAATGGTGGACGGCGTGGGGTAAAAATCCTGCACCTGCTCCGGCATATAGCCCAAATCCCGGATATACTCCGCCAAAGTTACCGCCTCCTTAAGACCGGAACCCGGATGGGAGGACATCAGATAGGGGACTAAATACTGTTCCCTTTTAAGCGCCTTATTGATCCGCTCAAATTTTTTTGTAAACCGTTCGTAGACCGCATTTTCCGGCTTGCCCATCCGCTTCAGGACGGCGTCTGCCACATGCTCCGGCGCCACCCGCAGCTGTCCGCTTATATGGTACTTGCAAAGCTCCCTTAAAAAGCTGTCGTTTTTATCTGCCAACACATAGTCAAAACGGATACCGGAACGGACAAATACCTTTTTTACGCCCGGCAGTTTGCGCAGTTTTTGCAAAAGCTCCACATAGTCTTTGTGGTCGGCCACCAGATTTTTACAGGGCTCCGGGAACAGACACTGCTTATGGGGACAGGCTCCATGTTCTAGCTGCTTATCACAGGCCGGCCGCCGAAAATTCGCTGTCGGACCGCCCACATCATGAATATACCCTTTAAAATCCGGTTCCTTTGTCATCTGCTCCGCCTCCCTGAGCAGGGACTCATGGCTCCTGCACTGGACAATCCTCCCCTGATGAAAGGTCAGGGCGCAGAAACTACAGCCGCCAAAACAGCCCCGGCTGCTGGTCAGGGAAAACTTAATCTCCTCGATAGCCGGAACCCCGCCCGCCTTATTGTAGGACGGATGATAGGTCCGCATATAGGGCAGCTCGTAGATATCGTCTAATTCCGGGGTCGTCAGGGGCAAAGCCGGCGGATTTTGCACCACATACCGCTTTTCCCCGTAGGATTCAATCAGCGGTCCGGCAAGAACAGGGTCCGTATTCTGATACTGGATATTAAAGCTTTCCGCATACTTTAATTTGTCGCTGCACATCGACGCATAGTCCGGCAGTTCGATTCCCTCATAGACGCCCTCCGTCTCCCTCGTCTTATAGACCGTTCCCCGCACAAAGGTAATATCCTTCACCGAAAGGCCGCTGTCCAAAGCGTCCGCAATCTCTACCACCGCATGTTCCCCCATGCCATAAATGAGCAAATCCGCTCCCGAATCCAGCAAAATGGAGCGTTTCAGCTTGCCGGACCAGTAATCGTAATGCGCCAGACGGCGAAGGCTGGCCTCTATGCCGCCTATGATTACCGGCACATTCTTGTATGCCCTTTTAATCAGATTACAGTACACGATTGTAGCGTAATCCGGTCTTTTTCCGGCAACGCCGCCGGGGGTATAAGCGTCCGCATTTCTCCGTTTTTTTGAGACGGTATAATGATTTACCATAGAATCCATGTTTCCGGCAGTCACTAAAAATCCCAGCCGCGGCCTGCCAAATTCCCGGATTACGCGCTCATCCCGCCAGTCCGGCTGAGGCAGAATCGCCACTTTATAGCCATGCGCCTCTAACACCCGGCTGATAATCGCATGGCCAAAGGAGGAATGATCCACATAGGCGTCCCCTGTCACATACACAAAATCCGGCCTTTCCCAGCCCAATGATTTCATTTCTTTTCCCGATATTGGCAAAAATCCCATGGAAATCCCCTTTCCTGACACAAAATAACTACGCTTCATACACAAGAAAACGCCAGCGCAATCCACCTACAGATTTGCCTGACGCATTCTCACTTTTTCATTACTTATTTCTTGACAAAGTTAGCCGATTTGCCCGCTCCCATTACCACAGCTTCTAAGGCTGACGGCGCAACAATGGCATGGATTCCCGTACTCTCCTCCACCAGCTTATCCAGCCCGTATATCAAACTGCCGCCGCCGGTCAGCACAATGCCATGCTCTGCAATATCAGCAATCAGCTCCGGCGGTGAAATCTCCAACACATTGTGAATGGTATCCAGAATCTGAGCCGTCACTTCTGCAAAAGCCTCTATGGTCTCCTCTGAAGATACGATAATTCTCGCAGGAAATCCGGTTACTAAATCTCTTCCCTTTACCTCCATGGTAACGGGCTCTTCTCTTGGATATACCGTTCCGATTGCCATTTTAATCCGTTCCGCTGTCGGCTCCCCAATCAAAAGGTTATAGGTACGGCGGATATATTTAATCATGGCCTCATTGTAATCATCCCCGGCAAGTTTAAGAGAATTGCTCTCCACTATCCCGCCCAAAGAGATGACCGCTACATCCGTTGTTCCTCCGCCGATATCCACAATCATATTCCCCCGCGGAAGAGCAATGTCAATATCTGAACCAATCGCAGCGGCGATAGGCTCCTCCATAATATCTACATGCTTTGCCCCGGCGCGGTATACGGCGTCTTCCACTCCACGCTTTTCCAGCTCTGTCACCCCGCTGGGCACGCAGACGCATATTCTCGGACGGCTTAACATCCTTTTTCTCTGCATAGCTGTCTCAATAAAAGCTTTCAGCATCCGCTCCGTCACCGTATAATCTGAGATAACCCCCTGCTTTAAAGGCCGTATCACCTCGATATTATCCGGTTCCTTTCCCATCATCTGTTTGGCTCTTGTTCCAATGGCAATCAGTCTTTTGGATTTTTTCTCAAATGCCACTACGGACGGCTGGTTAATGACAATGCCCTTGCCCTTTACATACACCAGAACATTGGCCGTTCCCAGATCAATTCCGATATCCATATCAAACATAGTAAATTTTTCCTCCGTAATCTCTTATTTCAAAAGACTATTCAAAGTCAGCAGACACCAGATGATGATCCTGCTCACCGGAACTGATTTCCCGGTTATGTGCTTTTGAAACTGCATTGTCCACAATCTTTAATACGCGGTCTAAATTGCCGCTTTCAACCTCCTGCATTCTCCGGCGCAGATTGTTTTCTGCGCTTGGCTCACATGGATATCCCAACTGTACAGCATGGTTCTTGGCAATGGAAAATACATCCATATCCGTAATTCTGTGTACCTGAATCAGGTGCTTAAACTGGGAAGAAATCACTACATTATCCTTAAACAGTTTGGATAATGTCTCAATCTGTCCTGTCATAATCACTACTACATCATTTGCCGGATTGCTGACAATCTGATAAATCTCATCTAACTTCTCCGGTGAAATCACGCCGGCGTTCTCAACCACCAGACAACCGCCCTGCAATTTGGCAATGGCGTCGCTGATATTCGCCCGGTTCAGGGCGCCGGCCTTAATCTTGGCAATGGTCTTTGTCTTACAGATTCCCATTGCATGAAAACTTCTTGCAAAATCCTCTGCAATGGTTGTCGTACCAAATCCATACTGTCCAAGGATTACGATATTTCTTGGCTCCGATGGATTCTCACTAATATACTTAATCGTATTGGCAAACTGATCTCCAATCGCAGAAACAGAAAGATACTTGCCCAAAAACTGCTCTGCGCCTACCGGCAGATTAAAACCGCTTGCAGAACTATGTGACTGTGGTTCTGCGCTTCCTGTTCCGGCTCCGTTTTTAGCGGCTTCCAAAGCCTTCTCTGCCTCCGCAGCCTTCCTTGCGGCTTCTTCCGCCAACTGCTTATATTTTTCGGCCTCCTCTTCGGCTTTCCTTCTCGCTTCTTCCTCGGCCTGACGGCGTGCTTCCTCTTCCGCTTTCCGTCTTGCTTCTTCCTCGGCCTGACGGCGTGCTTCCTCTTCCGCCTTCCGTCTTGCTTCTTCTTCGGCCTGACGGCGTGCTTCCTCTTCCGCTTTCCGCCTTGCCTCTTCCTCGGCCTGACGGCGTGCTTCCTCTTCCGCCTTCCTTCTTGCCTCTTCTTCAGCCTGACGGCGTGCTTCCTCTTCTGCTTTCCGTCTTGCTTCTTCTTCGGCCTGACGGCGTGCTTCCTCTTCCGCTTTCCGTCTTGCTTCTTCCTCGGCCTGACGGCGCGCTTCCTCTTCCGCTTTCCGTCTTGCTTCTTCTTCGGCTTTCTTTCTTGCCTCTTCTTCCGCTTTCCGTCTTGCCTCTTCCTCGGCTTTCTTTCTTGCCTCTTCTTCCGCCTTCCGTCTTGCCTCTTCCTCGGCTTTCTTTCTTGCCTCTTCTTCCGCCTTTCTCTTTGCTTCTTCCTCGGCCTGACGGCGCGCTTCTTCTTCCGCTTTCCGTCTTGCCTCTTCTTCGGCCTTTCTCTTTGCCTCTTCCTCGGCTTTCTTTCTCGCTTCTTCTTCAGCCTGAGAAGCAGAAGAGCCAAACTGGGTCATATCGTCGTCATCAGCATCATCATCAAAATCAATATTATATGCGCTCTGTACATCGTTTGCCTCTCCCGGCTTCTGCCGAACCGGCACAACACTGATGATGTCTCCATTATCGTCTACCAAAGAATCCGGCGCTTTTGGCTTTGCTGCCTGCACATGCTGCGGGGCTGCTCCGGAATCCACCCAGCCGCTTCCTGAAGCCGCTGTATTTCCTGCCTGACCCCATGCTGCATTTCCGTCATCTACAATAATCGTACTCGCTCCGCCTACAACCTGCGTTGGCGTATGCGGTTTCTGTGGTGCTGCCGAAGGGGCCGGCTGTGGCGCTGGATGCGGTTGCGGCGCTGGATGCGGTCGCGGCGTCGGTTGCGGCGTTTCTTTGGATTTTTCCATGGCTGCATTAATCTGTTCAGCATTTAATGTTACCGTACGCTCTTCCGCTTTCGGTGCATTGCCAGCTGCGTCTGCCGCCGCCGTAATATCAATTCCCAGACCGCCTCCGCCAAGTCCAGAATTGTTGAGACTTGCCTGCCCTGCGGTAGGATTTGTCAATGTAGGTCCATTGCCGGTCGGATGGGTCAGACTTGGTCCATTTCCTAACCCGCCAAGTCCTCCGGAAATTCCTTCCCCTGCTTTGTTATCAGCCGGCGCCGGCTGGACTCCCGCTGCCTTCATCCGCTTCTTTTCTTCTAACTTAGCCATCTCTTCTGGCGAAATTGTACGGAATTGAGGTTTGGGGTTGCCATTGGACGAAGATGTGTTACTCGCTGTGGGAGTATTTCCTGCTGCTTTCTGATTAGCCGCCTCTTTTGCCGCTTTTTCTTTTTCAACTTGTGCTCTGATTGCTGCTATTAATGCTTCCGTTTGATCCATCTTTTTTTCTTGCACCCGCCTTTCTGCCTGAATCTTAGCCTCTTCCTCTGCTTTAAATCTGGCTCTCTGTTCTTCTTCCGCCTGTGCCTGCGCTAACCGTTTGGCTCGTTCCGCCGCAAGCTCCGGATTTTTCCTTGCTTCCATCTCTTCAAAAGCCAAAGCGCGCTGTCGCATTGCCTCCTGCTGTTTTCGTATTGCCTCTTTGGCTGCATCATTTCCTGTCCCCTGCTGTGGCTGCGCTGCTGCTGTTCGTTCCGGAGCGGTGCCCATCGTTCCATTTTTCTGGTTATTCCGCCCCATAGAACTTCCCCCGCTATTTTTTAATTGAATCCCCATAATACATCATCTACTTTCTTTCAAATTGTCAAGCATATGAACCATACGATCTGATAAAATTATCCTAACCCGCAGCCATTCTCTCTTTGCCAATTTATCTGTAGTTCTATACATCACGCTTTCAAACTCATCTACAATCTCGATAACCGGCTTTTCTTCTGCCAATTCTCCGATCTTCTCCTGTACCGGTTGTGCCTGTGTCCATACATTTTCTACCAACGGTTCCTCGGCCTTTATCTCTACCGGTTCTGGTTCTATCTCTGCTTTCACCGGCTCCGGTTCTATCGGCTTCGGTTGCAGTTCTGGTTCTACCGGAGCTGATTCTATCTCTGCCTCGACTGGTTCCGGTTCCCTGGTTTCCTCTATTGCCGGTTCTTCCTGTGTCCATACATTTTCTACCAACGGTTCCTCGGTCTTTATCTCTACCGGTTCCGGCT
The DNA here is from genome assembly GCA_947625015.1 of uncultured Lachnospiraceae bacterium. Lineage (GTDB taxonomy): Bacteria > Bacillota > Clostridia > Lachnospirales > Lachnospiraceae > CAG-590. The sequence continues at coordinate 92,671 of CANQMR010000006.1, forward strand.
CTATCTTTGTCTCTATTGGCTCCGCTTCTATCGGCTTCGGTTCTATCGGCTTCGGTTGCAGTTCTGGTTCTACCGGAGCTGATTCTATCTCTATCTCTATCGGCTCGGTTTCCACAGTTTCTTCCTGTACCGGTTCCGGTTGTTCCTCCACCCCGGCAAAAGAAACTTCCTCCTGCGGGCTTATATCCTCAAACGCAAGAATCTGTTCCTGTGCATAGATATCTTCAACCTTGTAAGCGTCTTCCTGCCCGGTTTCCGTTCCTGCATCCTGCGAAACATCACCTGCCGTCAGTGCGTTATCCTCTTCTTTTTTATATATATCAAAATCATAATCTTCTATTTCAAAACCATGATTCAGATAGCTTGCTTTAGATTCAAATTGTGTAGAATCTTCCCCTGTGTAGTATTCCTTGTTGTCAATCATCTGCCGCAGCATATTAGCGGCATCCGGCGCATCTTCTTCCATTGCCGCATCGACATCTGCATGTACAACGGATATAAATCCCAACGACGCTAACGGTTCTTCTTCCTTCTCTGCCCACTCCGCCAGGAATCTCTCCTTTAATTCTGCATATGTGCCCTCCACAACAATATCCGCATCCGGTGCGTTGGATTCATTATCCGGAACATTCTCTTCCTGTACTGAACCTTCTGACACATCTTCCGGTTCGTCAATATTCTGTTCCTCTTTAGCCGCCTTTTTCTGTCTAGCTTTTGCCTTCTTCTCTTCCTCACGCTGCAAGGAGGCCTCTAAGGCTTCTAACTCCAGCCGTTCATATTCTTCCTTCTTCGCCTCGATATCTGCAATTTCTTTCTTGGACATGGCTTCTAAGGAATCCGGAATCAGCGCGTCTAATTCCTCGTTCATCACGACCTGACCGACTGCACGTTTAGGCGGTTCTAATACGCTTTCAATTATTCCGTCTACAATCTGGTCCTCTATATTCTGGGAAGTCTGCGTCAGGGGCGTCTCCACGCTCTCTAATACCTGTCTGGTGCCAACCGCTTCCCCTAAAGCATCCGTTGCCTTCTTCACATTATCTTTTACCGTCTCGGCTACAGACATTACCTGATTCTTTGCCTTGGCAGTGTCAATCTCTTTGACCGCCTTTGCCATCTGTCTGGCGGATTCTTTAATCTTGTCTGCGTCTATCCGTTTGGACAGCAGCTTCTCCAAAGCCGCTTCTCTTTCTTTTTTGATCTGCTGTTCCGCTTCCGTCTCCCCGGATTCACTGTCAGCCTGATTCTCCGTTCCCGGACTCATTAACTGCTCTGCTTCATTGATTATATCCTGAACGTTGCCCTTTGTTTCCTCGTCTGAAGCCTTCTGTTTATCATCAGGAGTTTCTTCCTCCTTTGCAACCTCTTCATTCTTATTCTTTTTTCTGGAACGTTTGGGCTTATCCGGCTTCGTATCTACAATGGCGTCCTTGTCTTCCGCCTCGACCAAAATCTTAGCCTCCGGAGGAAACATCCGTAAATGATCCTTCTCTAAAAGCTGTTCCTCCTGCTTGATTAAGTCGCCAAAAAGAGCGGTATCTTCCTCCTGCTCTTCCTTTGGATAAACATAAAAATATTTATCCACATCCAATTTATCATCAATATAGGCAATTACCGGCTCAATATATATGGAATCCTTAAAATTTTCAAGAATGTACTGGCTCTCTTCTAACGCCTTGTCCTTCCTGTCCATCTTGTGATATAAGAGCACAGCCTCAAAATTCCACTTGTCCTCCGGCATCCGTTCCAAAATCGGAATCAAAATGGAGGCAAGCTCCTTCACGTCGGCGCCCTGTGCCTTTTTCATGACATATTCCACATAATCCTTCTGGATGTCCTCCGTACCGGAATTAAACTGGTACTGCTCATAATATTTCTCCGCCTTGGAAAAATATCCAAGCTCCAAATACAAAAGTATCAACTCAAAAATAATCCGGTTGCCCTCCGGGGCCATCTGATGAGCCTTCAGCAAAATCTTCCGGCTGTCATAATATCGCTTGTTCTCGCGGAAAACCTCCCCGCTTATCCTTAAAAACTGCGGATTAATGGACTTGTCTAAGTTCTGCGTATCCAGAATCTCCAGTGCCTCGGCAAACTTTTTCTCCTCTGCCAATTCTTTTATACGATTAATACTGGATATACTAATTCCCGTACTCACAAGCGTCACCTCATAATTTCACTTATTCTAGTTTAACATATTGCGAAATCTTTGACAATAAAAATCCGCCAATTAATCCCCCAATCAGGCCGCCAATATGTGCGGCATTGTCAATTCCGGTATCCGTCATGCCGTTATATATGGTAAGAATCGCCAGTACAGCCAGTCTTACAGGCGTCATCGTGTCATGTTTCTCATGATGAAGAATCAGCACGACAAACAATGCGCCGATTACGCCGAATATAGCGCCGGACGCTCCGGCACAGACGACCTGTTCACCCGTATGCTGATAAAAAATCAGGGAAAGCACATTGCCTGCTATTCCGGAAAGAAAATACAGGATGAAATATTGCAGGCTTCCCAATCTCTGCTCTAACTGGCACCCTGCATAGGTCAACAAAATCATGTTATTTGCCAGATGACCTATGCCAAAATGCAGGAACATGCTTGTAATCATCTGGTACCATTTCCCCGCCATAACCGTTTCATAGCTCATCGCGCCCATCCGCAGCATAATACCTGCATCATAAACTGCAAAATAGCCCCCGTTTAGTAAAATGACCATTAGAAAAGCCAGCACATTCAATACGACAATCGTTATATTTACAGGCGTCAGCCTGAATGCGGAAGTATCTGTTTTCTTTTCATTATATTGCGGTTTGGCGCTTAAATATTCATACAACCCGTCAAAATCAGCAGACTGGTTTTCAAATACATAGATTTTGTTGGTATTTCTCGGCACAATCCAAATGCCATGAATCTGCTCCACAATCGAATGGACATCCTCCGAAAACATGCCGTCCGTTGTCAGCAAAATATTCAAAATGCCAACCGGCTTACGATACTTTGCGGTTGTCTTGTACCGAAGATCCGAATTAAGCTGCCGGTATCTCTCAACAACTCCTTCCATGTATGTTGCCGCAGTCTCCGCATCCGCATGTTCCAGCAGCCGCCTAATGGTAACGACAAACACCTTCTCTCCTGTCTTCCGGACAAACACATCGGCATATTCTTCCCCATACGGCCGGTAACCCTTCTTAGACAAAAGCTCTATGATATTCTTTCTTGTCATGGATTCCTCCTTTACACACAACGAAAGTGACTGATTGTTGTTCAGTCACCTTCGTTGTATTCTTCGTTCTGCTCCGGTTACCGGATAAAACATAACCGCCATACGGGTCTGTCTTAATTCTCAAATACTTTGATTACCTTGTCTAATACCGTACCGGTCATGTCGCCCCTGGTCTTCTCATACTGTAAGCCGGACTCCATAATCTCTAAGAGTTCCATACGGTACTTAGCGTCAATGGCTCCCTGCTTGATGTATCCCATCAATACATCCTTCATGGCAGATACATTGGGAAGCCCCTTCATCTGATTGCACATTTCTTCGTAATTAAATCCGATATTCACCTTCAAATCTTCTTCTTTTCTTCCGCAGATTGCACATTCCTCATCTCCGGCGGCATTGATATAACCACAGTTACAAAGCCATGTCGTTCCATCGGATCTGTAACGTTCTACCGCATCCTTGCCTCTCTTCTCCTTTAAGCTGATTAAGGATCTTCCGCTCATAGACACATCAATCGGATCTGTATCCGGCGCGAACACGCCCTTGGAGGTAACATATTTCTGAATATAAACCTTTACATCCTTAATTAACTGGATGTCCTTCATCGGCAGTTTGCACTCCACAAACTCCGCCTGCAATCTGGAAACATTATTCTTCTCAAAGACAAAATCAATCCCCTGTAATAAAAGTTTCTCTTCATAGTAATTCGTCAGCTCAATATCACACCGGACCGTCCGAATCTCATCCTGGTTATAGTTATAAAATGTAGGCGCAATCTTTACCACGTTGTCTTCTCCTGCCAATGTGACCTCCACAGGTCTTGGCATCAGCATATTATAATAGTTGCTGACATAAATCTTAGAGCTGATCACTTTATGTATATCCTGCTTCTTGCGAATCCGCACTGCCGTACCGGTTGCCACCGTACCGACAGAATTATTGGAAAATCCCATATTGTTGATTGCTACGCCGATAATTGCATTGGCGCCCTTATTCTCCGCCACCTGAATCAGATTCTCAATCGCATTCTCGCTGGCATTCTCCAGCTTGTTCGTAAATGCGGTGCTCTCCTGCGCCGTCCACTCGGCCAGATTAGAAGATAACTCTTTCAAAAAATTGGAACTCAACGCAATCTGCCCGCTGACAAATCCGAGATATTCCACCACCTCATAACCCTCAAAGCTGTTGCCGGTTGTCAATTTAATCTCTGCCATATTATAATCCTCCCAAATCAAAATCTGATATTTATTATAGCACATTTGGTGTCATTAACAAGCATTTTTTATATATTTTAAGCAATTTTTTTGCATTTTTTGTATATTTTACACTAAACTATCGGCTCTCTGTTTTTCCTTTTCATTTTCTGATATAATATTTGAATGTTTATGAAATGCTTTACACCAGATTATGGTTAAAATGATAACAGACAGAGAGGAAGCATGCGCCATGACCATTGATTTTCACGCACATATTTTTCCGGATAAAATCGCAGAAAAAACCATTCATTCCATGGAAAAGCAGGCCGGTATCAAGGCCTTTTATCCCGGCTGCCTGTCCGGGCTTAAACAGTCCATGAAAGAGGGAGGGATTGATTACAGCGTTGTGCTGCCTGTTGTCACCAGGCCCGCCCAGTTTGAGAGCATCAACCGCTTTGCGGCAGGCATCAACGGCAAAGACGGCATTTTTTCCTTTGGCGGGATTCATCCCGACAACGAGGATATTCCGGAAAAACTTGCCTATATCCGTTCCCTGGGCCTTAAAGGCGTCAAGTTACACCCGGACTATCAGGGGCCAGTCTACATTGACGATCCCCGATATATCAGAATCTTAAAAGAATGTATCCGGCAGGATTTGTGCTGCGTCATCCACGCAGGAATGGACGTGGGCATTCCCGTACCCATCCACTGTCCTCCGGACCGGGCCTATCTTATGCTAAACGAAGTATTAAAGGACTGCCGGAAGGATTCTAAAATTGTCTTAGCCCATATGGGCGGTCATATGCAGTGGGAACTGGTTGAAAAAATGTTAGTTGGACAGAATGTGTATTTTGACCTGGCCTACAGCATCAAAGAAATTGACAGAAACACCCTGCTCCGCATTATCAAAAAGCATGGGGCAAAGCGGATTCTCTTTGCCACAGATTTTCCCTGGAGCAGCCAGAAGGAATCTGTCCGGTTTGTAAAGTCGCTTCCCCTGCCCCAAAATGATATCGACGACATTCTGTACCGGAACGGGGCCGGACTGCTGGGACTTTGAGCCTCTTTAGCTAACCCGCTTTCCGCCGTTTGGGATATTCGTATTCCAAAAGAAAACGCGGACAGACAGGTGAACCGTCAAGGCAGCGGTTTGGGATTGCGGTTTTCATAACGGTAAAAATAATATTCCAAATCAAAATAAGTATGCTCGTCGCTGTCGCCGGTAAGCGCCCAGCCGGGTTCGTTATCCAGATTGGGAAAATATTTGTCCGCCTGATAGCTGTAATCGATCTTTGTCACATGCGCCGTATCACAGTATTCTAACATCATGCGGTAGACGCTTTCCCCGCCGATAATATAGATCCGGCTACTGTCGTATTTTTTCAGTTCTTCGCACAATTCCTCTTTGGAATGGACGACAATGGCGTCCTTTGCCTGAAAATCTGGATTGCGGGACAGGATAATATTGGTCCGTCCTTTTAAGGGGAGGCCGTTGGGAAATTCCGCCAGCGTCTTCCTTCCTAAAACCACCACATTTCCCATGGTGGTCTCCCGGAAAAATTTCTGGTCTTCCGGAATACGCACTAATAATTTACTGCCATTGCCAATGGCCCAGTTTTTATCCGCTGCTACAATTAACTGCATATCTGCTTCCTCCTGAAATCAGTCCGTTTTGCGCATTATTTGTCTGCTGATCTTTAATAAACCGACTGCAATTTCACACTGCAATCGGGATATTTTCAATCTGCGGCCCGGCCTGATAATGTTCAATGGTAATATCGTCAGTGGTAAACTGATAAAAATCCTTAATCTCCGGATTCAGCGTAACCTTCGGCGCCGGATAGGTTGGGCGTTTAATCAGTTCTTTCACAATGTCAATGTGCCGGTCATAGATATGGGCGTCGGCGATAACATGAACCAGTTCCCCCGGTTCCATGTCGCAGACCTGCGCCAGCATATAGACAAGAAGCGCATACTGCACCACATTCCAGTTGTTCGCCGCTAATATGTCCTGGGAGCGCTGGTTCAAAATGGCATTCAGCGTCAGCTTATCCTGCCCCGGCTTTTTGGTCACATTAAAGGTGACGCTGTAAGCGCAGGGGTACAAATTCATCTCATACAAATCTGCATGGACATAAATATTCGTCATAATGCGGCGGCTGTAGGGATTATGCTTAAGGTCATAGATTACTCTGTCCACCTGGTCCATCATTCCCTCTTTGTACTGGTGTTTTACGCCCATCTGATAGCCGTAAGCCTTCCCGATGGAGCCGTTCTCATCTGCCCACTCATCCCAGATATGGCTTTTTAAATCGTGGACATTGTTGGACTTTTTCTGCCAGATCCAAAGCATCTCATCCGCGGCAGATTTGATATAGGTCTTCCGCAGGGTGATAGCGGGAAACTCCTTAGACAAATCGTACCGGTTCACGACCCCGAACTGCTTAATGGTGTAGGCAAAGCTGCCGTCCTCCCATTTGGGCCTTACCTTCTCCCCTTCTGTGCTGTAACCATTCTCTATAATGTCCGTACACATTTTTATAAATAAATCGTCTGCGTAGCTCATACTCCCTCCTTACCGCATAGAAAAACTGCTGCACCAAGAGAATGGCCATTCCCATGAACCCTCACCCTGCCGGGTGTCCCTTCTTGCAGCAGTCCATACATTCTACACTGCCTCGTCTACATAATTGCCCTTTGTTGCTTCCTGTTCATAAGATTTCTGATTCTGGCTGAACGGGTCCTCCCCATATGTCCGCATAACTGTTCTGGTAGTACCACCGGCTATGTAGGTTCTTCCACATTCCGGACAGACTGCCGTCTTAAGGGAAACCGTAGCGGACACTAACTCTTTGCCCGGTTTGCTGCCCTCCGCCCTGGCATTGGCTACATGCTCTAACTCATGGGACATCACTTTGGAATAGGAATCCCCCGGAGAAATCTTGCCCGGCGTCTTAAAGGAAACCATCTCGTCCGAACCGTCCTGATATCTTCTGTTCTTACAGGTCTGACACTCCACAGGCTTTACCTTGCCGGAGCTGTCTACCGTATTGTCCGTATTAATCGGCGTAACATAGTCCGTATTGGACACCGGCACAATATAACGATTGCTCATTCCCACAGAATCTATCATGGTATCACTTCCTTTTATCAATCATATACAAAAACAGATTTGTTATATTTTAACACATTCTAAAAAAGCTTCCAAGCCTTTTTTGATATCTTCGTATGTTTTTTCAAAATTTCCCGTATACCATGGGTCCGCCACATCCCGTTTTTCGTCGGTAAAGTCCAACAGACGGCATATTTTATGTTCCGGATCGCCCCCGCAGATTCTCACCGAATTTCGGATATTCATGGAATCCATGCAGATTAAATAATCATACTTCTGATAATCGGCCCGCCTAAGCTGCACTGCGTACTTCCCCTCACAGGATATGCCAAGCTCCGCTAACTTGTTCTTCGTTCCCGGATGTACGGGATTGCCATGGCCATTCCAGATTTCTTCCGTACTGGTGGCGGCGGACTGAATGAAAAACTGATGGGCTGTGCCTTGCTTATTTACCATGTCTTTTAATAAAAATTCTGCCATGGGGGAACGGCATATGTTGCCATGGCAGATGAAAAGTATTCTAATCATAAGGGTTTCTCCTCTTGAAATGCCTTGATACACCTCGTTTGGCATGAGCCTATTGTATAAAACACCATAATCTTAATTTGTTTTCAAATACTTGTTGGTTCAAGTAAATAAAAAGTATTCAATTCTTTAAATCTTCCATATTTAGCCGTTTTAGGCTTTCTCATTCTGCTGCAAATAAAACATCGCCTTCTGTGTTTCAATTTCCTTCCGCAATTCTTCCTCTGTCGGCAAATAAAGCTTATACTTGGAAGCAAATAACTGCTCATTACCATGAAGTACAGAATACCTTGCAATGTCTTCATCTGTGTCAGCACAGAGCACAATACCAATCGTAGGATTATCCCCATCGCTTCGCTTTAATTCATCATACATACGGATATACATATCCATCTGTCCCACATCCTGATGTGTGATTTTCTGTGTTTTCAGATCAATTAGCACAAAGCATTTGAGAATATAATTGTAAAACACAAGATCAATAAAATAATCCTGTTTTTCCGTATGAATATGCTGCTGCCTTGCTACAAAGGCATAGCCTTTTCCAAGTTCCATCAAGAATTTCTGTAGATTAGAAAGTATGCTCTTCTCAAAATCACTTTCTGTAAAGTCGGTATTCGAAGCAAGTCCCAAAAATTCTGCAATCATCGGATTTTTTATGAATTCCAGTTTGTCACTCTGATATTCTGCGGTCAACTCCTTCATTTCTGTTTCCACAATTTCTCTTTTCTGCGTCTGAAGCATTCGATAATAATACTGCGAAGAAACATTCCGCTGTAATGTTCTGACACTCCATGTTTGTTCCGTCGCTTCTTTCTCGTACCATGCACGTGCTTTTTCGTCATCCACTTGCAACAGCACTGCATAATGCGACCACGATAGTAGTTCTTGAGATTTTCCAGACACTGTCTGGAAAATCTCAGGATAAGTTTTATAGAATGAATAAAAACTGTATAAATTAGATTTTGTAAATCCTTTGCCATACTCTGCCGACAACTCTTTAGCGAGTTTCTTTATAATTTCCGCCCCATACTTTGCCCGCTCTTTACCTCCCATTTCTTCACTGGCAATTCTGTATCCAAGAAGCCAATTTCTTTGAACAAGTGTTGTATTGACTGCCTGATGTGCAGCTTTCTGTGATGATTCTATGATGCCGCACATATCTTTTAATATATCATCCGTTTTAATAAAATCACTCATAATATTATTTTTGCCATCATATATCAGCCTATTCTCCATAATTATTCGACTCCTTCTTCATAATCGCTACTGGAAGAATCTTTTCTGAATTGTAAAGCATAACCTGTAAAGCGATAATAATTTACTCTTTTCAAAATATCTTTCGCTTTTTTCTATCCGAAATAACAATTCCTTGAGCTTCTAACTTATCCAACTGTTCATCGAATGTCAATGGTTTTTTCAAATCCATAAAATCTCTCCTTAATGTAAAAAAGCTGAGCACAAGTCTCAGCTTGGTCCCCAATGTCCGAAAGACTTCGGGCAACTCTGTTATATTTAGTATATTCAAAAATGCAAAAAAGTGCAATACTTTTTATGATTTTTTAACAAATTTCCTTTTGTGAATTTAAAGCCTTTTTATTCCCAACCTTCTTTACTCTTTCAAACGGACTCGTTATTTTTCTACACATCTACCCTTGTATAGAATGTCGCTTTTCCTTTTCCATGCCTGTCAATAACCCCGTCCTTCATCAGTTGTGTCAACGAATTTTCTACGGAAGCCTTAGACAGGGACGGTACAAGTTCCATGATTTCACTCTTCGTAAATTTACCGATTTTTTCACAAACTGCTTTTCTGACCATTTCTATTGCGGGCAGTTTATCGTTCACAAGACTGATCCGGGTTTCAAAATCTCTATAAGCTGCCAGCACAATTCCAAGCATATATTTTATAAATGGCGCCGGATCATTTTCATTCTCGTGCCAGCCATTCCCGCACTGCTCCAATACATTGTAATAATTTTCCTTCGTCTTTTCTATTTTACTCTCCAAGCTGATATATCTCCCCACAACATACCCGCACTGATATAAAAGGAGCGTGGTGAGCAGGCGGGACATCCGGCCATTTCCGTCATTGAATGGATGGATGCATAGAAAATCATTGATAAAAATCGGAATCAACACCAGCGGATCTACTATGCAGGCGTCTATTGCCTGATTGAAACTATCGCAGATGGAATCGATTGCCCCCGGCGTCTCATAAGGCGCCAAAGGAGTAAACCGCACTGTCTGCGATCCATCCGGGTGATTTTCGGCTATCACATTCTGCGTATTCTTAAACCTTCCTCCTATATCCTTCTGTGAATATTGATATAAATCCCGGTGGAGCTGCAAAATATAAGAGGAACGAATCGGGATATATTCATAGCTCTCATGGATTGTATTTAAAACATCCCGATACCCCATAATTTCTTCTTCATCTCTATTCCTTGGCGTTGTCTTTTCCATAACAAGCTGCTGAAGCCTGGTGCTTGTCGTAACAATACCCTCAATTTTATTGGAAGCCTCCGTACTTTGTATTTTTGCTATCTCGACCAGTCTTTCCAGTGCGGCCGGTTTCTGCTTAAGATATAATTCCTGTTTTCCTTTAAACTCATGGATCTGCGCTACCAATCCAAGAATTTCCGAATCCCATCTGTGGTTTTTTAAATTAGCATAATTAAAAATCCGCATTCGCCTATCCCCTCTTTTTCGCCTAATTATACCACTTATTTAGGTGATATTCAATATTTTGTCAAAAATTCACCTAATTTATTCTTAAATTATGCGAAAGTTTAATCATTAGGCGATTTCCTTTCAATAAAATTTATGTATCATTAGTCTTAGTCGAAATATAGCATGTCATATTTCCATAACATACTATTAGGATACTACTTCTTCTTAATCGAACACAAAATCAAACTCCTCCACTTTTATCCTCCACATACATTATAGCATCTGTGGGTGATAAAGCGGAGGATAAAATGCCATTTTCACGTTTTATTGTATTAAATTCTGTGCATTTCTGATATAATTAATTTCATATATCTCAAGAAAGAAGTGTGTATAACATGTTAGTTACATTGAACAAGCAGACGCCACAGGTAATATATCTGTGTGCAAAAGACAAACGACTTGCAAAGGTAATTGATATAGTTGGCGAAATCACCTATTCCACTCATGGTGATGGATATGAATTCCTGATACACGAAATAATAGAACAAATGCTTTCCATAAAAGCCGGGGCAAAAATATATGGCCGTCTTTCAGAGCTATGTTTGGGGCATATTACTCCTGAATCTATTAGCAATCTTTCAGATGAAGAGATACGCGGCACAGGTACTTCATCTTCAAAAGTCAGATACATACGTTCTCTAACCCAAGCAGTTACAACCGGTCAACTTATACTGGATAAATTACCCAATTTAAAAGATGATGATGTAATAAAGCAACTGACTGCAATAAAAGGAATAGGACAATGGACGGCAAAAATGTATTTAATCTTCGTGCTTAACCGCTCAGATGTTTTGCCTATAGAAGACGTTGCTTTTTTGCAAAGCTACAAGTGGCTATATAAAACAGATGATGTGTCAAAAGAATCCATTCAGAGAAAATGTAATAAATGGAAACCTTATTCTTCTATTGCCGCTCGTTTCATGTATAGGGCATTAGATATGGGGTTAACCAAGGAAGAATTTCACTTATTTGCGGATAAAACATAATTCTTTGTCATATTAATTATTTTATCACGTACTTAGTACCTCATATTACGCTCAAAAACAGCCAGAAAATCAATCGTATTTTTTTGTGATTGATTTTCTGGCTGTTTTTGGTTATTAAATTTTATCTGCATCCCGCTTTTCCATAGCTGCCTTATAAAAAAGCCAAATCATCCATATCTATTCGTCCTCACTTGTGTCAATTTTCTCTTTCATTTCCGGGATAATACAAAGAAAATCCGTGACTGTTTTATCGACAGTTCCCCCTCCCAAATCTCCATGCATTTTCTTTTTTCTATTATCTTTATATGTAATTGTCAACTCATAACTACAGCCATCACACACTTTGCATTCAATAATCTCCGTCCATGGACGATACAGCCATATTACACTTTGATAGAAGTCCATAACCCTATCTTTTTCTATATGCACTATTTCCTTATCAAGAATTCTTCTACTTCTCATCGGATAAGCAAAATACTTAATCGTTCCATCCGGAAATATCTCAAACGCCCATTGGTCTTCCCATATTGATTCCGGACCATAGTATCCCCAGTTCGACCAATAACGAAATCTTATCTTTACTATATCTTCAACAAGAAAATTCTCTACGCACCACTCATACTCACAGTCCTTGCAAAAACGATCCGGCTGGCCTGCACCAATCAATACTTCACAGCCAGCAAGTTTGAGATTGCCTTTTTCTGCCTCTTCCATAGTTTCAGGCGTAGGATATCCATACAGGATGGGAATAATATTATTTGATTTACATTTTGGACATATACATCTCATTGCAGCTCCTTCATTTTCATCAATATAGCAGAATCGATACCTCCGTTTAAGATGTTCCAACCATATTTCCAATAGCTTCCTCAACTGCTGCATTTAATGTTTTACCATGCTCTATTGCATACACAGCAATATTCCGATGAAGTTCAGGACTAATGCGCACATTAAAAGTACCTTTATATGGTTTTTCAGGTTCCACACTTCGCTTTCTGCAATCATCCAGATATTCATCAATTACATTTTGAAAATCTTGTTCCAATTCCTTAACAGAATCACCCTCATACGATAATAAAGATTTTATCCCAACAACTTTTCCAAAAAGGCAATCATCCTCCTTGGAATATTCTACTGTCCCATTATAATTTTTATATGATAAAAGATTACTCATAACAAACCATCCTTTCTTAATTTTTCTATTACTTGGTCTAATATATAACTTTTTAATACTCCGCTTGGATGTGGTTTATGAAAGTTTATTACATCATTACTTCCGTCTCTGATAAATTTAACTCCCGATCCTGTTCCACCTTGTTTTAACTCATACCCAAAATACGATAGCAAAGACTTCATTTCATCAAAAGTAAAATCTTTTGGTTTCTTTAGCAGTCTTTCCAATAATTTATCTTTCTTGCTCATAGTATTCTCCCTTTTATATAATATAGCACATAAAGGCATAACGTGCAACTAATAATAGTTGCACGTTGGTGTAGATTTACTGTCTATAAAAACAGTTTTTTCCCACTATTTACAATCTCCTCATACAATATCCTACTTACCTTTATACTCATTCCATCTTCCGCCATATATTAAATTTTCCACATAAGCCATCATGCGATTATTCAATACTACATAATATAAAACGGCTAGTAAACCTCCTATAGTCCCACATAAATATGTTTCAGCCCCTTGGATTTTTAATGCGGCCAGTAAGACTATCCATGTTACTGTACAGGCAACAATAGTCGATATGTGTTCTTTTCTCCATTTTTTCTTAAAAAATTCCTGTTTTTCCTTCAATCCAAAAGCGCTGGTGTTCAAAGTATCTCTAATATTGGATTCTGCCATCTCTTTATATTCCTCTGTGGATAATTTTTTGCCACTTAAAAGTTCATTGATGGTCAATCCATACATACTACTTAGTTCTTCAAGCATTTCCACAGGCGGCATATAATTACCGGTTTCCCACCGGGATACAGTTTTATTAGTAACCCCCAGTTTTTCTCCCAGTTCAGCCTGCGTCAATTTGTGTTCCTTTCGAAGCTCGGCAAGAAAGCTTCCCATCTTTACCATATCCATTAAATCACCTCTCCATTTTTTGATGACTTAACTCTATCACAAGTTGACCAAAATATCTTTACCATAAACAGCGACTTAAAAATATTTAACTCTGCTGCGCTCAAAAATCATACTTTTCAGCAATCTCACTCATAAACCCCTTTAACAAAACATTCAGTTCCTTATACTTCCGCATCGGAAAATCATGGTTTGCCTTTGGAAGAACAACTATTTTGCAATGCGAATTTTCTCCAAGAGTATGCAGTGATTTTTTTATGTCCCTCAACTCATTATTTCCGCAGACAGCCAGCATAGGTATGTTTACATCCCAATAATCCGGCAATTCCTGTAAATTCAAGGTGTTTTCAAAAAAAGAAGCATATACCTGCGGAGTAATCCGTTTTAAATACTTTACCATATAATCTGTCTGGGGTTTTGTTAGATGCCAATATTTTCCCTGAAGCTGTATCAGCCAATTTAATTTCATCATTTTTGCAGATATCGCGGCAAAAGAACAATACCACTTTATCATACTTGGTTTTGGATTCAGCCATGCACTCAAAAAAACTGCAAATTTAAATTGCTTCGGGCGTTCACAAACCAACATTATCGCTAACTGCGCACCCAGAGAATGACCTATCAGACCAATCTGAGGTTTTTTTAAGCTATCTATCAACGCAAAAATTTCATACACTACTCTTTTGGGCTCATAAACCTCTCCCGCTGCTTTTCCTGCACCGGGTAAATGAGGTATAATCAGGTGAAACCTCTTTGCAAGACAATATTGTCCCGAAAAAGTATCTAATACACCTGCCCCATGTAAAAGTAAAAGAATGGGATTGTCAGAATTTCCATATTCGTCATAGGCTATCATCTTCTTCCCCCATTTTTATCAATTTTCTGCAAAAACAACTCAATTTTCTCATTCACTGACTTGCTGTTATCATAATTTGCATTATGGGCGGCATCGGAAATAATCTGTAGTGGAAATCCTGTCCGTTTCGCCCATTCTCTGCAATACTGCTTCACCTTTCCCGTTCTGTCATACTGCCCTACTAAAATAAGCGTGGGACAGGTAATTTCAAGATCGCAGTTTTCTTTAAGAAATCCGACGTAAACAACCCCCATGAGATGACACAGTTCCTTTTTTGAATAGGGCCGCAGAGAGGCAAAATAACTTTCATATGCGTCCCTCGTGCGGGTACATGACTTTGCAAGAGCTTTTCTCAACAGTTTTTCGGGAAAACACATAGACATCCATTCTATCTGTCTAAGCCACCAACAGTCTGCTTTTGAGTAGTAATCCAGTCCAAACGGACAGGTGTCAATCCCGATAAAAGCTGTTGCCATCTGCGGATACCGTTTCATAAAAGCCTGCACAAGAAACCCGCCCATGGACTGCCCGACAAAAACGGGCTCCTTAATCTGTTCCTTATCCAATATTGCCTTTATGCACTGTGCAGCAAGCGCATATGTAAAATCAAACGGACGGGATTTCCCATGTGCGGGAGTATCCCAGCAGATGATATTATACCGTTTTATAAATGCAGGAATCTGTTTTTCAAATAGAGTGTGGTCTGCCGTAAGACCATGCAGAAAGAAAAGCGTTGTCTTAAAGCCTCCATAACTTACCCAATAATAAACAGTGCCGTTTCCCACCGCTATCTGTTTTTCTTCCATTATTTCAAATATACTTTTTCCCATTGTGTAATCATCCTTAAACTATCTATCCCTCAAAAGGACTCCTGTCCAAAAGCTGCCCGCGCAGATACTCATAGCGCAGCCGCTTTTCCTCCTTGGCAAAGTGCACCTCGCGGAACTGTTCCGGGCAATCTTCATAGTCCAGCGTCTCGTCCCCAAACTGCTCGCTGGTCAGGTCAAACACGCAGTCTCCCACCACATTGAAACAGTGATAATTTCCGCCGGGCCGAAGGATTCCATACACCCTGCCGCCGAAAATATCCTGCATCAGAAATGCGGTAATGGAGCATTGTCCGAGAGTGGGATTATCTGTGCTCCACTCCTCCCGCATCCGGGGCGCGCAGGTATCCGCACACCAGATACCTGACAAAATGTCATAATAATCCCTGGGCGTCAGACCATTTTTATCTTTTATATCCGCCTTCTCCCAGCCGTAAAACCTATATTCCTTCATCGCCAGCTTCTCCCTTTCCGCTTGTGTCAAACAAAATGGTAGAGCAATAGCGCTCGCCCGTATCCGGCGCTAAGCATACCACATTCTTTCCCCGGCCAAGTTTTTTCGCAAGCTGTAAGGCGCCCCATACATTGGTTCCCGCAGAGATTCCGGTCAACATTCCCTCTTCCCTTGCCAGACGGCGCGCCGTACTGAGGGCTTGTTCATCGCTCACAATCATTACCTCGTCATATATGCCTGTGTCAAAATTGGCAGGCACAAAGCCGTCCCCGATTCCCTGCTGGAAATGCGTCCCGATAGGACCGCCTAACAAAGCCGGCGCATTTTCCACCTCAAGCACTGCAATATGTACCTTCGGATTATGCTCCCGCAGCGCCCGTCCTATTCCGGTAATAGTGCCGCCGCTGCCATAGCCGGAGCAAAAACCGTCAATGGTAAGCTCTCCCATCTGCTCTATAATCTCCCTTGCCGTCTTTTCATAGTGAACTGCCGGATTATCCGGATTTTCAAACTGCTGGGGCACAAAAACCTTTGGATTGCTCTCCGCTAACTTAAGAGCGTATTCCAGACAGTCGTTTACTGCCTTGCCGATATCTCCCTCATCATGGATTAGCACCACCTTGGCGCCGTACTGCCTGACTAACATGTGCCGCTCCTCACTTACGGAATCCGGCATAACAATAATGACCTGATATCCCTTGACCGCCCCCACAAGCGCCAGTCCGATTCCCTGATTGCCGCTGGTCGGCTCACAGATAATGGAGTCCGGCTTTAATTTTCCTGCCCGCTCCGCCGCCTCAATCATGTTAAGCGCCGTCCGGGTTTTTACCGAACCGCCGATATTGACCGCCTCATATTTGACAAAAACATCCGCATCCTCCGGTCCCGTCATGCGGTTTAATTTGATTAAAGGGGTATTCCCTACCGCCTCAAGAATATTATTGGAATACATACTTCCTCGGCTCCCTCCATTCATCCATGATCAAAACCTCCCTATCGCCGCTCATTTTTCAGTTGACATTTTATCATACTCTCTGCAAAAAATCATATTATTTTATAATCCCACTGTTTAATTTCATCAGCAAAATGCGCTTTACCGACTCATTTACCTGCTTTTTCTTAATTTGGCCTTTCTTTAATGCGGCGTACACTGCTTTGTATTGCCCAGCATAGCTTGTACTCAACAAAATATCATTTCCCGCCTGTACCGCTTTTACGGCTACCTGCCCACTGCTGCCGGAATATCCGGCCACGCCTTCCATCGACAGGGAATCGGTAATAATCACTCCCTCAAAGCCCATGTCTTCCCTGAGATACCTGTGCACCTCTTCAGAAACAGACGCCGGATTGTCCTGATCAAAACATTCCACAATGTTGTGGCTGACCATAATCATATCGCATCCGGATTTGATTCCTGCGTCAAAAGGCAGAAGATCTCTTTTCTCAAATGTATCTAAGGCGCGCTTATCCCGGATGACATCCGTATGCGTATCGCCGTTGCCTCCATATCCCGGAAAATGCTTTAACGTGCTCAGCACTTTATCCTTTTTCATCTGCTTTACTGTCTTTCGTATAAACTTAGAAGCCGACTTGGCGTTTGTAGAAAAACTCCGCTTGTATATAAAATCCGAACTCTTATACGCCACGTCCGCCACAGGCGCAAAATTTGTGTTCAGGCCTATGCTCCTTAACAGCTTATCCTTTTCCTTTGTATCCTTGACAATGGCCGAATATCCGCCCCTGGCAAATACATTCCTTGGAGACTCAAAAGGCTTTTTACGAAAAGCAGAAAAAGAAGAAACCCTGATAACTGTCCCCCCTTCTTCATCTACCGCCATGAGCATCTTAATTTTCGATTGCTTTTGGATTTTGGAAATCATAGCCTTTGCCTGTCCTAGCGTACGCCCCTTAAAATCATTGGCAAAAAATACATACCCGCCAAACTGATATTTCTTCTGCACTTTGGCGGCGTTGCTTTTTGGCGCTGACACCACAAACATCTGGGCAACCTTTTCCTTCCAGCTCATATGCTTTAAGATCTCCTCCGCCCGTTCTTCCTTTGTGCCGGCGGCAAAAACCGCTTTTCCAACGCCGAAAATCATCATAAGCGCCAGACTTCCAAAGACCATTAGCCGATATCCCTTTTTCATCTATATCCTCTCTCCCTTCAAGGCATTCAAAAATCTACATCCAGTCGTGCCTTTCGTCGTCCTTCTCTGCCAGGACATTGCAAAACAGTCAAAAATCTACACCCGGTCATGTCCCTTCTCCTCCGTCTTCCAGAGAAAGGCAACTCCGATAGTCCCCAAACCGCTGTTGCTGGAACCGGCCACAGAACCCCTCTCTAATATGACATTTTCAAAAGGTACAATCTTTAAGATTTCTTCCACAAATTCCTGCTGCTGTTTGATGCTGCAACTTGCATGGGTAATAAATACCACCCGTTTATCAATACGGTTCTTCTTTTTCAGTATCATCTTGGCATAACGTTTTCTTGCGCGTCCGATATTGCCGGTTTTAAAGCCGATTACCCGGATATAGCTCTGGTGCAACTGGATAACCGGATGTACATTGAACAGGTCAAAGACATAATTAAGCAATTTGTAACCATGCCCGCTGGCCGAAAAGCTGTGTATGTTGGGCATTAAAAATGTGGTCTCAATCTGCTTTCTCCGCTGTTCAATCTCCCGGCAAAGCACATCCACCTGATTACAGCCCTCCTGTAATAACTGGCATGCCATCATGACAAGAAGCCCCTGCCCGCCGGATATATGTCCCGCATCAATCACATGGACATGGTCAAAGCCCTCCGCCGCCGTTGCCGCCGACTTATATCCGCCGCCTGCGCCTTCCGCCAGGGAAATATGAATGACCTCCTCCGCCTCCGCTAAGGTTTCCGCATAGAAATTTTCGTATTCCTCCACAGGAGCCGCCACAGCTAACGCCCAGTTTCCGGGGTGGGACAGATATCTTGCCAGATTATCCGAATCAATCTCTATGGTATCCCGGAAGGTTCCGTCTCCAGTATTAATGTAGCAATAAATCATCTTGATATCATATCTGTCAACATAACTCTTAGGCAGGTCTGATACGCAGTCCGTCGTAATCTGTATTTTCTTGCGCTTGCGCCGCAAAACGGCCTTCGCCGTAGCCGCGCTGCTCTCCTCCGCATCAATCCGGTACTCAATTAAGTCCTCCGTCAGGAATTTAAGGACCTCCGCCTCTAACAGTATGCCGTCAATCGGTTTTGCCAGATAACCGTCAAAGCCCAAATCCAGATAGCGCTGTTTGTCAGCGGCTGTCGCATTAGCCGTCACCACAATCACCGGCGTCTGCCGTCCTATGCTTTCCATGCGCCGGATTGCCTTTAAGGTATCTTCACCGTTCATGCCCGGCATCATGCTGTCAAGAAGCACCACATGATATGACTTTTTGGCAAGACATTCCAGACATTCCTCTCCGCTTTTTGCTGTGTCAATCTGCACCTTTGTCGCCCTCAAAAGCTTGGTAATTACGAGCAGATTGGTGTCGTTGTCGTCCACCACCAAAACCTTGGCAAGCGGCGCCTCAAAACTCTGTTTGTAATGCTGCCGGTCTCTGCCCTGAATCTTCCGCAGATAATTGACATTGCCAATCGGCTTTCCGTCTACCACAGGCTGCTCTAATGTTACGGTAAAAATGGAACCCTTCCGGTAAATGCTGTCTACGGTCAGGGTTCCCCCCATCAGGCTTACCAGCTGCTTGGTAATGGAAAGTCCAAGACCGCTTCCCTCAATCTTTCGGTTTTTCTCCCGGTCAACCCGCTTAAAATAATCATACAGGGATTCCAGATCTTCCTTCCGGATACCTATTCCTGTATCGGTTACAGACATGGTAAGCCTTACCCTTTGCCCCTCGTCTAACAGTTCTCCCCGCACATCCAGCGTAACCGATCCCTTCTGGGTATATTTGGCGGCATTCGTCAGCAGATTAATTAAAATCTGCTTAATCCGCACCTCATCCCCCATAAGCTCTGAAGGCAGTTCACTGTCAATATTCACCAGAAAGGCAAGATTTTTCTCACTCATCCGAAGCTGCAATAATCCCACAATCTCGTCAAAAACCTCTTTTGTCTTATAAGCGACCGGAACAATGGACATATGGTCGCTTTCAATCTGGGAAAAATCGAGAATATCATTGATAAGCGCTAACAGCATCTTACTGGCTGTCTGCACTTTAGTGGCGTCCTCCGCCACCTCGTCAGAGATTTCCTCCCTTAAGATCATTTCATTCAGGCCAATAATCGTATTGATAGGCGTCCGGATTTCATGGCTCATATTCGCAAAGAACGCATCCTTGGATTTGCTCATTTTTTCCATCTCATCCTTTTGTTTCAGCGTGCGTTCCCGTTCCCGCTCATAAGAGCTTATCTGATACCGCATAATTACGCCTACGGCAATTCCCACGATTACCACTGCAAACAGGGAGTCATAATATACATTCAACTGGGAGCCTAAAGATATAATCAGTTCCGGATGTCTGTAGGCATACAGATAGGTTGCAAAATCCGATACCACAGCCAGCGTAATAAACACATACAGCTTTACGCCCCTGAACATAATGAAGATATAAAGCAGTCCCAATACAAACCAGACCGTTGCCCCGCCGTTAATTCCCCCGCTTGCAAAAAACACAAAGGGAAAAATCCCGCATACCACAATTAAGGCAAAAATCATGGCGGCAAAATCCACCTTGTGAAACCGGAAGGTCGCCAGTATGGCAATCATGACCACCAGCATCAGGCCAAGGATAGGAAGGGCGTTTAACAGGGGATTTTCTAACTGCAAACCGGCCAGTATGGCAATCACGCACACAATCAGCGTCATAACCAAAATCAGCCGGAATAACCGTTCCCGGATATCTCTTGCACCCTTATATATTCTTGAGTTTCCGCAAACTGTAAAAAAATTGAGTATATCTTCCTAAACGTACCAATCTGCAAAATTTTTGAAT
>CANQMR010000007.1 GCA_947625015.1 uncultured Lachnospiraceae bacterium
TATTGCAGATTTCCCTTAAAACCAAGGTTTTTATAAAGATTTAACAATAAAAAAACAGGTAGTTTTTGACACTACCTGGAAACAGCGGGAAGACCAATTAATGATATTGCCGTAAAGATTGTGGATGAAGACGGCAAAGAGATAACGCAAAAGAAAAATGTCTGGGGGCGGCTGGCAATTAAGGGAACAATGCTGTTAAGCGGTTACTACAGGGATCAGCAGATGACAGAAATGACATTGAAAGAAGGGTGGTTTTACACATCTGATTGTGCCTGTATTGATGAGGATGGATATGTCCGGTTGAATGGACGGATAGATGATGTGATTAATGTTGGTGGGGAAAAGGTAGCTCCGGCAGATGTGGAAAAGCTGGTTTTGGCATCAGGAATGGTGAGGGAATGTGCCTGCATCGGTGTGGAGGATCCGGAGCAGGTATTAGGCCAGGTGGCGGTTGTTTATGTAGTCGCAGGCAATGATTATGATGAGAAAAAGGTGATTGGCCATATCAGAGAAAATGCTGCTGGTTATATGGTTCCTTACAGATTGGTTAAAGTCAGGGAATTGCCCCTTAATTATATGGGAAAATTAGACCGAAAGGAATTGAGAAAACGGTGGCTGGAGTGCGACAGAGATAACGGTGTGGTACAGTTGCAATCGGAACCTTCCGGATTTGCAGCAGATGTGCTTCAACTGATATCAACCAGAAGAACCATACGCAATTTTACAGAGCAGAGGATAGAAAAAGAGAAAGTAGAAGATATTCTGCTTGCAGGAAGAATGGCCCCAAGCGGCCACAATATGCAGACATGGCAGTTTACGGTAGTAGACAGTAGGAGAATGCTCTTACGGATAAAAGAAATCACAGAAAAGACAGCGAAAGAGAAGGGGAGCTTGTTTTATGGATATAATAATCCCCAAATATTAATTATTGTTTCCAATGACAGAAGAAATGCCGATGGATGCCAGGATAGTTCCGCCGCAATAGAAAATATGCTGTTAATGGCGCATGCCCATGGGCTTGGAGCCTGTTGGATTAATGCGCTGCTAAAACTGTCAGATGAGGCGCCTGTCAGGGAATTACTCACAGAACTGGGTATTCCGGTACGGCATATCGTGTATGGAATGGTAGGACTGGGCTATCCATCTGCTGCCGTAAAGATGCCTGCTAAGAAAGAGAATGTAGTTAAATATTATAGGGATAATGAATAATAGGAAAGGATAAATAATGATATGAGAGAACAGTTATTGAATGTGTTAAAGGAAGCATTACCGGGGATTGACTTTGAATCCTCAGATACTTTAGTAGATGATGGTATTCTGGATTCTCTGGCAATTACAACGATAATTGCAGAAATCAGTATGGAATTTGGAATCAACATTCCTTTTGATGAGTTAGAGTCGGGAAATTTTAATTCTGTAGATAATATGTTAATGCTGATTAAACGGTGCAAAAAGTAGGGGTTAATTACGATACGGATCCGGTAATTCAGGCATGTCTTGACGGAAGCGGAAGGAACTTAATATAGCATTAACCAATGCGGATTCTTTAATCCAGGAAACGGAAAGACAGCTTATATTGTGCAGAGGAAATGGAGACGGACAAACTGAAATGTGTTAACCATCAATGAACGAAAGGCAATATGCGTTGTGTAGCTAAATAGAGTATGATAAATTTTACCTATAATATTCTTACTGGGGAGGAAAAGCTATGAAGACACAGTTAAGTAAAAGACTATTGATATTATTGGTAATTTTTTTTGGTATAATTTTTCAAAATTCGCTGTATGCATCTGCAAATCAGCCAGCACTTAAGCTTAAAAAATCAGGTTATACCTATAGAGGGGACAAACGAATTATCTATGCAATAGAGATGACTCCCCAGATAACAACCTTAGATCATCATTTTAGCTGGTATGTAGTAAATAAAAATGTTACAGTTAAAAGCCAGATTAAGATTACGGGGACAATCAATCTGATTCTGGAGGATGGCTGTACCCTGACTGCGGCAAACGGGATCAGCGTTAGTGGGAACAGCAAATTGACAATTTGGGGACAGGATAAAGGAACAGGTAAACTTATTGCTAATGGTGGTTCTTATCGGGCGGGCCTTGAAGTTACAAAAGGAAATGGTTTGGTTATTAACGGGGGAACGATACAGGCAAAAGGAAGAAGAGAGTCAGACGGCTACAATGAACATGGTGGGGCTGGAATTGGCGGTGGTGATGGCCAGGCCGCTGGTTTGATTATTATAAACGCAGGAAAAGTTGATGCTAAGGGAGATGGAGGCGGAGCCGGCATTGGGAACGGTTTTGGTGCTACTGGGGGTGAAGTGACCATAAATGGTGGTAATGTGAAAGCTGCGGGGGGCGGCGGAGGAGCCGGAATCGGTGGCGGAAGGTTTTTATACGGCGGCACGACAATTAATATAAATGGAGGGACAATAGAAGCACAGGGGAACAGCGGAGGGGCCGGTATTGGTGGTGGTCTGCGCGGAAATTCCGGTACGATAACTATTTCAGGAGGTACAATTACGGCAAGCGGAGGCGAGTCCCAATATGGCGGCGGAGCAGGAATTGGCTGCGGCGCTTTTGGGGGCGCAGCGAACAAGTTGACGATTACAGGTGGTATGATTACGGCTACAGGCGGTAAAAACGGTGGAGCTGGTATTGGCGGAAGCGGCGGAGGTAGTGGAAGATTATATAATTTTTCAATTACCGGGGGTTGGATTTTGGCAACCGGACAAAAGAATTACAGTGGCGGCAATGCTAATGCCATTGGCGGTGGGGCGAACTTTTCGCCTGCCAGTCTTTCCGCTGTGAAAGGAGCAGTTATAATAGACGGGGCAACAAAAAAGGGAGAAGTGTATGGGACACATGTTTTATCCGGTAACCGGGAAATTTCCAATGGATACACACTGACTATCCCATTAGGCGCAAAGCTGGATACAAAAAACTACACATTGACTAATAAGGGAACCATTTTGTCTGCCATCAGGTTTCATGCAAATGGCGGCGCTTTTAGTGATGGAAAGAAGGAGTTTGACACTATATATAAATACAGCAGTTCTGTGACTACATTTGATTCTCTTAAGGTAAAAGCACCGGAGAGGCAGGGCTGCCGGTTTGTCGGCTGGTACGAAAATACAGATGGGACAGGAAGTGAGACGAAACAGTTAGCCGCAAATACATTCAATTCTAAGGAATATTATGCAAAATGGGAGCTCCCGGTAACCATTACCAAACAGCCGGAGGCAAAGCAGGTGGTTTATGGCTATACAGGACAAACATTATCAATAGAAGTTCAAACTGCACAATTCAGCAAATCAACCCAAACTGCTTATCAATGGTATCAGACAGATGCAGACAAATCAGGACAAAATAAATTGATTGATGGCGCGACAGAAAGCAGTTATAATATTCCGCAAGGTCTTGGGGTTGGCACTTATACCTATTACTGTACCATTACCAATAATGGTTATTCTGTGGACAGTAACAAGGTCGAATTCAAGGTGACCCAATCTGCCACTTCTTATCAGGATGGGGTAAAGACCTATGGCAGTGGGGAGGACACACAGACAAAAGAGAGTTTTATATTGGGTGATCCGATAATCATTAAGGTGACACCGGTGACAACGGGTGCTCCGGTATCTGGGGAAAAAGCGGTAAAGGGCAGTGAACCGTCTGAAAATCAGATTGCAATATATAACCAGCAAGACCAGTTGACAGAGGCCAGGGATGTAACCTCTGGTACTGCTATGACCTTTGAAATTTCATCCCTTGAGGCAGGGCTTAAGCCAAATGAGGATGGCAGTAGCCAACAATATACATTGACGGCCGCATATGCTGGCAGTGATAATATGGAGGCACATTCTGAAAGCACCAATATTACTGTTGCTTGGCTGGAATCAGCACCCGATGCGATTTTGTCTGGTGAAGAAGGTGACGATGGGTGGTATGTTAATAATGTGACATTAGAAGCCCCGGAAAATTATACAATAAATCTGGATTGTGGAACAACCTGGAATAGTAATGCAGTTATTACAGAGGATACAAATGGAGAAGTGGTTTACTATCTAAAGAACCAGTCTGGACAGATTGCCAGAAAAACCGTAAATATTAAGTTAGATAAAACACCACCGGTAATTAGTGAGTCAGTATCAGAAATTACATTGCACACAGGTGTTATAAGAGTAAATGCACAGGACCAGTTTTCCGGCATAGCCAGTTATACGTTAAAAAAGGAGTCCGGGGAAGGTGAACCCCAAATTGAAAATAAAGACAACGGGGTATTTGATGTTTCCTTATTAAGGGCAGCCCAGACTTATACATTTAGCGTAACCGTTAAGGATAAGGCAGGCAATGAGACAACGGATATTATACAATTTAATACGCCAGTGCGCAGTCTGGCAGATGCTACGGTAACGATGGACAGCACACAGGAGTATATCTATGATGGTAATGAAAAAACGCCGAAGATTGAAGTCAAGTTTGATAATGGTGTCATCGCAAGACCGGATCAGTACACATTGGTGTATGAAAATTCTAATGGTGGAAAAGGGAATCATACAAATGCGGGGACAGTAGAGCTAACGGTGGAGGCTGTAGAAGGAGGTCGTTATTATGATTCTGTTAAACAAAAACTGACCTTTGAGATTCGTAAAAAGGAATTGACAGTTGAATCGGTTGTGTTGCAGGATCGGGCTTTTGACGGGACCTATCTTGCAGTCTTGTCGGATGTTATATTGAATGGGGTTGTTGGAAAGGATGATGTCTATGCAGATATTGCAGACATTGATGGTGTACTTCCAGATAAAAATGCAGGCAGATACGATAATGTAACAATTCCCGAGTTTACCATTGCTGGAAAAGATGCCAATAACTATGTATTGCTCAAGTCTGCCGGTAAGGTTGCTGTATCGGGTGGCATGGAGATTACCAAGGCAGATGGAGAGGCAGAGGTTTCAATGGAAAATTGGATATATAGTCCGGATAACAGTACGGCAAAATCCCCTGTCCCTGTATCTGCAACCAATGGAGATAATAATGTGACTTATGCCTATAAAGTTAAGGGGCAGGATGACAGTACTTATACAGCAGCCTTGCCGAGACAGGCAGGAAGTTATACTCTGCTGGCAACCTTTGCAGAGACACAGAATTATAAAGCGGTAGTGGCAAGAACGGATTTTACAATTGGAAAAGCTCAAAAACCAGCAGTAATGCCAGATACCAAAATGACGGCCCCGGAGAATGCGATAGATTTGCGGGATATTCCATTGCCTGAGGGGTGGTCGTGGAAGGATGCTGATAAAGAACTGGAATCGGGTAACACTATAACAGTGTCAGCAATCTATAAAGATCAGAAAAATTATGAGCAAACAGAGGTGGAAATTGAGGTATCAAAGGCTGGAGCTGCTGTTAAGCCAAAGGATGACACAGAAGAAGAAAAACAAAATATAACTGAAAATACATCAGAAGATAAAGCCGATACAGAAAAGAATGTGACAACGGAGGATATCACCCAATCAGAGATGCATAAAGATACCGAAAGCGAAAAGACAACAGAGGTATCAAAAGAAGCGGAAAAATCAAGGCAGAAGGATATACAAAAGGATGTTGATGAAAAAATAGAGCCAGAGGAAGGTGAACAGGAAAAACGGCAAAATACCACAACAGAACAAGAGGAGATAAGAAAAGAGAAGCAGGGTGAGGCACAAAAGGTCACAGAGGGAAAAGCGGAGCAGAGTGAGACACAAAAAGCGACAGATGAGAAAGAGAAGCGAAGTGAGACACAAAAAGTGACAGATGAGAAAGAGAAGCAGAGTGAGACACAAAAAGTGACAGATGAAAAAGAGAAGCAGAGTGAGACACGAAAAGTGACAGAAGGGAAAGAAAAGCAGGATGAAACACAAAGGATTGCAGAGAGAAAAGAGGAACAAACGGAGATAGTAAATGAAGAAGAAAAAGAGGAGGGAAAAGAGGAGGCGAAAAATAACACAGAGGAAATGAGCCAGACAACTGCAACGGAAGAAGCGCAAAAGACAACAGAGATCCAAACACAAAACAGTTTATCTTCTACATCTCATTTACATATTGCTTTATATCTGGTTATAGTATTGCTCGGAGGTATTTGTGTAGAATTACTATATCTGCTTAATAAGAAGTGAAAAGTTTAAGATATATAAGTAGACTTTTCCGTTCCTCAATGTTATACTATGCAAATATATTCATTATTTGAAAGTGTTGGATAAAAAGGAGATTAATAACCAATGAAGTATGATTATCTGATTGTTGGCGCAGGCTTATATGGAGCAGTATTTGCAAGGCAGGCAAAGGAAAAGGGAAAGTCGGTTTTAGTAATTGACAAGAGGCCGAATATTGCAGGAAACGTCTACACAGAAAAAGTAGAGGGAATCCATGTCCATAAATATGGCGCCCACATTTTTCATACCAACAGTGACAAAGTATGGAATTATATAACGCGCTTCGCTAAGTTTAACCGGTTTACCAATTCGCCGGTGGCAAATTATCGGGGGGAATTATACTCGATGCCCTTTAATATGTACACCTTCAATAAAATGTGGGGCGTGGTCACTCCCGAAGAGGCAATGAAGAAAATTGAAGAACAGAAGAAAGAGATAACCGGAGAACCCGCAAATTTAGAGGAGCAGGCAATTTCCCTGGTGGGACGGGATATCTATGAAAAGCTGGTTAAGGGATATACGGAAAAGCAGTGGGGAAGAGACTGCCGGGAGCTTCCGGCCTTTATCATCAAGAGGCTGCCGGTCCGGTTTACCTATGATAATAATTATTTTAACGCGCTGTATCAGGGAATCCCCATAGG
The DNA here is from genome assembly GCA_947625015.1 of uncultured Lachnospiraceae bacterium. GTDB lineage: Bacteria > Bacillota > Clostridia > Lachnospirales > Lachnospiraceae > CAG-590. The sequence continues at coordinate 6,841 of CANQMR010000007.1, forward strand.
AGGGTACACCCGGTTAGTTGCCAATTTGTTAGAGGGTATTGAGGTAAAGCTGGATACAGATTATCTTCATCAAAAAGACGAATGGGACGATTTGGCGGATAAGGTGGTATATACCGGGGCGATTGACGCTTATTTTGGTTATAAACTGGGTAATCTTGAGTACCGTTCAGTGCAGTTTGAGACAGAGACGCTCGACATTCCGAATTTTCAGGGAAATGCCGCAGTGAATTATACGGACAGGGAGACGCCATGGACCCGCATCATTGAGCATAAATGGTTTGAATTTGGGAAAGACGAGAACGGCAACGACCTTCCCAGAACCGTAATCAGCCGGGAATACAGCATGGAGTGGAAACCGGGGGACGAACCTTATTATCCGGTAAATGATGAGAAAAACACAACGCTTTATAAGCAGTATAAGGAGCTTGCGGACAGAGAGGCAAAGGTGATTTTTGGAGGCCGACTTGGAGAGTATAAATATTACGATATGGATCAGGTCATCTTAGCTGCCCTTGACAGGAGCGAGGAGGAATTATAATCATTAGCCCTATTGCCCGAAAGGCTTTAAGGAAAATGTTAAAATTTTTATTGATTTTTTTAGTAGAAATGTATATAATACAACTGAGCAGATGAAATGCTCAATTTAAGTGCGTTGCTACTTTAAGTGCAAACCTTTAATTTAAGTGCTTCGCTACTTGGAATGCGAATCGTTAATTATTAGGGAGATAGATTTCTTATCTCCCTATTTTGCTATCTTATGGGAAAAAGTGGATTTTTACTATATAGGTGAGGAATACATAAAGAAACATATGTAAGACATATAATAAGAGGATTGGAAAGGAGAAGATTATGGAACTATTACGAGGAGTGAATTTTGGCGGATATCTTTCCCAGTGTGAGCACAGTCTCAAACATTATGCGGAATTTATCGGCGAGGAGGATGTGAAAACCGTTGCCCGTTGGGGGTTTGACCATATCCGTCTGCCGATTGATTATGAGGTTTTGGAGACAGAGGACGGACAGATTTATGAAGAGGGAATTGCCTATGTCGACCGTTTTCTGGACTGGTGCCGGGCGGCTAAGCTGGATGTGGTGTTAGACCTTCACAAGGCGCCGGGCTATGATTTTAATGATGCCGGGGACAGTGAACGCAATAACCTGTTTACCAATGAAGCATTGAAGGAGCGTTTTGTCACGCTGTGGTCCCGTATGGCTAAGCGGTATGGCAGCAGGGAAGGCGTCGCTTTTGAACTGTTAAATGAGGTTGTAGAGGAAGAAAATGCAGAGCTTTGGAACGAGCTGATTGACCAGGCCGTAAAGGCAATCCGGGCGGAGGCGCCGGATATTCCGATTATCTATGGCGGGATTCACTGGAACAGCGCAAAGACTTTGAAGCTTCTGCGGGTGCCTGAGGATAAGAATGTAATCTTCACTTTCCATTTCTATGAGCCGTTGCTGTTTACCCACCAGAAAGCCTACTGGGTTGCCAATATGCCCAAGAAGGACATTCCCTACCCGGAGTCTATGGAGTATTACAGGAAAGAGTCCGAGTGCTTAGGCTACCAGGGCAATGATGTGGTAAATGCGGATGCAGATAAGATGGGAATTGATTTCATGGAGGAGATGGTAAAGGAGGCGGTGGACGCCGCCGGACATGCGGGAGTGCGCCTTTACTGCGGAGAATTTGGAGTCATTGACCAGGCGCCCACAGCGGATACCCTGCGGTGGTTCCAGGATGTGATGGAGGTCTTTGGAAGGCATGATATCCACAGCGCATTGTGGAGCTATAAGGAGATGGATTTTGGACTGGCAGATGAACATTATGCCCCGATTCGGGAAGAAATGATTAAACTTCTGACAGGAAAATAGGAGAAACAAACAATTAGTAACACATGTATTGTAAGTATTTGAAAAACGGATTGAAAAACCTATTGAACAATAACAGACAATGGAGTATAATGACCTACGGAAAGCAAATCATCTTCGGGGCGGGGTGCAAGTCCCCACCGGCGGTATTTGAACAGCGGGGAGCAGTCCCGCAGGATTCATCAGCCCGCGAGCCGCAAGGCAGGAACCGGTGAGATTCCGGTGCCGACAGTATAGTCTGGATGGAAGAAGAGTCAGATACAAGGTCTGATTGTATTTTGATGTAAGCAAAGTCCCGAAAGCAGTGCGCTTTTGGGATTTTTTAATTGTGCGGGAGTGAAAGATGGAGCAGCGGGAACAATATATGCGGCGGGCCATAGAGCTGGCCAAACGTGGAATTGGAAAAGTGAATCCGAATCCCCTGGTGGGAGCCGTTTTAGTTAAGGAAGGGCAGATTATCGGCGAGGGGTATCATATGCAGTACGGCGGGCTTCATGCGGAACGGAACGCTTTTCAGTCTCTAAAAGACAGGGAGGCGGCGAGGGGAGCGGAGTTATATGTGACCTTAGAACCCTGCTGCCACCATGGAAAGCAGCCGCCCTGTACGGAGGCGATTATCGAGCATGGCGTTTCAAGCGTGTATGTGGGTTCTAATGATCCCAATCCCCTTGTGGCAGGAAAGGGAATTAAGCAGCTCGAAGCGGCGGGAATCCGGGTGGTGACAGAATTTCTGAAGGCGGAATGCGACGGCTTAAACCCGGTGTTTTTTCATTACATTACCACAAAGACCCCTTATGTGCTGATGAAATATGCCATGACTTTAGATGGAAAGATTGCCACAAGAACCGGACATTCGAGATGGGTATCCGGCGAGCAGTCCAGAAAACGGGTGCAGCAGACAAGAAACGCCCTGACGGGGATTATGGTAGGCATTGGCACTGTATTAAATGACAACCCAAGGCTGACCTGCCGGATAGAAGGGGGCAGGAATCCTGTCCGGATTATCTGCGATTCCAAGCTGCGGATTCCTTTGTCTTCCAATGTAGTGGATACGGCAAAGGAGGTGCCAACCATTCTTGCCACCATACCGCCTCATGCAGAGTACAACCGTTTCTGGCATGAACAGAAGGAGGCGCTGGAAAAAGCGGGGGTGGAGGTGTTAGCGGTCAGGGAATGTGAGGGCAGGTTAGACCTTAAGGATTTGATGGCTGTGCTTGGCGAAAAGCAGATAGACAGTATTTTGTTAGAGGGCGGTTCTACCCTTAATTATGCCGCGTTGCAGGCAGGCATTGTAAATCGGATTGAGGCCTATGTGGCCCCAAAATTCTTTGGCGGCGCAGGATATTACACGCCCGTAGGCGGCGAAGGGGTGGAGCTGGCGACAGAGGCTTTAGGCTGTCAGTTAGTGTCCGCAGAGACGGTAGGAGAGGACATGCTTCTCACCTATGATGTGCGGAAAGCCGGGAACGGGGATTCGTGAAGGAGGATGGAAATGTTTACGGGAATCATAGAGGAGATTGGCACTGTGGCGTCCATTGAACGGGGCGCTAAGTCTTCAAGGCTGACAATAAAAGGAAAACTGATTTTTGAGGATATGCATCTTGGCGATTCCATAGCTGTGAACGGGGTGTGCCTGACGGTGACGGAAAAGACGGAAAATACCTTTACGGCGGACGTCATGGCGGAAACATTACGGCGTTCCTCCCTAGGCAGTCTTTCTTCCGGCAGCCGGGTGAATCTGGAACGGGCAATGGCGGCAGCCGGACGTTTTGGCGGGCATATTGTGAGCGGGCACATTGACGGCACCGGGGAGATAGCAGGCATGGACCGGGAGGACAATGCGGTCTGGGTGACGGTTAAGGCGCCGCCCGGGCTTTTGCGGTACATTATTGAAAAGGGTTCCATTGCCATTGACGGAATTTCTTTAACCGTTGCCTATGTGGACAATCAGTGCTTTAAGGTGTCGCTGATTCCCCACACGGCAGGCCACACCACTTTGCCTGACAAAAAAAGCGGGGATGTGGTGAATCTGGAAAATGATATTGTGGGAAAATATATAGATAAACTGCTGCATTTTGATGAAACGCAGGGATTAGCAGGAAATGTGGAAACCAAGACGGAAAGCAGAATCAATGCAGATTTTCTTAAAGAAAATGGATTTATGTAAACTTGTTATACAAATAAAAACAACAGGAGGCGGAAAAATGTCGGAATTTCATACAAGCCTGGAACTGGCCCAGGACTTAAAGGCCGGAAAATGCATAGTCCTCTTAGATGATGAGGACAGGGAAAACGAGGGGGATGTGATCTGCGCCGCAGAATTTGCCACGACAGAGAACGTGAATTTTATGGCGGCTTATGCAAGAGGGCTGATTTGTATGCCCATGGACGCCAGCTATACGGATAAGCTCCATCTTCCCCAGATGTGTCTCACCAATACGGATAACCACTGTACCGCATTTTCTGTATCGGTGGACCATGTCAGCACCACTACGGGAATCTCCGCTTACGAGCGGGGCGTTACCGCCAGAAAATTCGTGGAGGACTCTGCAAAGCCGGAGGATTTCCGCAGACCGGGGCATATGTTCCCCTTAGAGGCCAGACCGGGCGGCGTGATTGAGCGTCCGGGCCATACGGAAGCGACAGTGGATTTGATGAAGTTAGCAGGGCTGAAGCCTGTGGGCCTTTGCTGCGAGATTATGCGTGAAGACGGCATGATGGCAAGAAAAGATGACCTGCTGCGGTTTGCCAAAGAACACAATCTGAAGATTGGAACCATTGCAGACCTGATTCAGTACCGCAAGGAGCATGAGGTTTTTGTGGAGTGCGTGGCTAAGGCGAAAATGCCTACCCGCTATGGCGAGTTTATGATATATGGCTATGTCAACAAATTAAACGGAGAGCATCATGTGGCCTTAGTCAAAGGAGATGTTGCCGACGGCAAGCCGGTACTTTGCCGGGTACATTCCGAATGTCTGACCGGAGACGCCTTAGGCTCTGCCCGCTGCGACTGCGGCCAGCAGTATGACGCAGCCATGAAAATGATTGCCAGGGAGGGGCGCGGCGTTTTGCTCTATATGCGGCAGGAAGGCCGGGGGATTGGCCTGATTAACAAGATACGTGCCTATGCCCTTCAGGACCAGGGCCGGGACACAGTAGAAGCCAACTTAGAGTTAGGCTTCCCGGAGGACGCAAGAGATTACACCATCGGCACCCAGATTCTGGTGGATCTGGGTATCCGCGAGCTTCGCCTTATGACCAACAATCCCCTCAAGGTATACGGCCTCAAGGGCTACGGCTTAGACATTGTAGAGCGCGTCCCCATCATCATGGAACCGGGCAAATACGACGCCTTCTACTTAAAAACCAAACAGGAAAAAATGGGCCATATCTTAAATTACTAACCGTTTACCATAAGCAGGCATTGTGAGCCCGCCGGCACTTAGGCGGTGCGAAGCAGCGCCTTATGTGCCGCTGCGAGGCGAGCATAGTGCAAACGTGCCTGCGTTGGTATTGTTGTATATGTACAACTTTAGAAACTGACAAGCGTTTCGCAGGTATAGATATAACTTTAGAAACCGACAAGCGTTTCGCAAATATAGATATAAATTTAGAAAGGTAGGTACTAAGTATGAACACATTGGAAGGAAAATTAGTTGCAAAGGATATGAGGATCGGCATTGTCGCCGCAAGATTTAACGAGTTCATCGTGTCCAAATTAATTGGTGGGGCTGTAGACGGCCTCACAAGGCATGATGTGCCGGAGGACAACATTACCCTGGCATGGGTGCCGGGGGCCTTCGAGATACCCGTCGCTGCCAAGAAGATGGCGGAATCCGGAAAGTATGATGCGGTTATCTGTTTGGGAACCGTAATCCGCGGCGCCACCAGCCACTATGATTATGTATGCAACGAGGTATCTAAAGGAATTGCCCAGGTATCCTTACATACGGGGGTGCCGGTAATGTTTGGCATTGTCACTACGGAAAATATAGAGCAGGCCATTGAGCGTGCCGGAACCAAGGCAGGCAACAAGGGATATGACTGCGCATTGGGTGCCATTGAAATGGTGAATCTGTTAAAGCAGATGTAACAGGGAGGAGCAGCCATGCCAGCACTGATCTTTTTTGATATTGACGGTACATTGATTACTTTGGACGAGGAACACCGGATGCCGGAGAGCACAAAGCGGGCTTTAAACCGGGTTAAGGAAAAGGGACATAAGATATTTATCAATACCGGCAGGGTAAAGACCGCCATAGACCGCCCTCTGCTGGAATTTGGATTTGACGGTCTGGTCTGTGGCTGCGGCACTTATATAGAGTATGAGGGCAGGGAAATCTTTCATCATACGATTTCTAAGGACGATTGTATCCGCTATGCCGATAAGCTCCGCCAGTGCGGGTATCAGACGGTCTTTGAGGGCAAAGAGCGGCTGTTTATTGAGGGAGAGCATGGCCCCGGCAGCTTTATGGAGTATATTTATGATTATTTTTCCCAAAATACGGAATATCCCATCGAGACGCCCGCTCATCCGGCGTTTTGCTTTGATAAATTTACTACGGTCTGTATGCCGGGAAGCGACCGGGAACGCTTTCAAAAGGAGATTGGCAGTCATTTTCATCTGATTCCCCATGGAGGGCAGGTAATCGAGGCGGTGCCGGAGGGGTACAGCAAGGCGACGGGCATACAGTTTGTGGTGGATTATTCAGGCGCAGATTTATCGGATTGTTATGCGTTTGGGGATTCCATAAATGATATGGAAATGTTACAATATGTACCACATGCTGTCGCCATGGGCAATGCGGTGGAGCAGGTAAAAAATGTAGTGGAATATGTCACCTCGGATATCTCAGCGGATGGAGTGGAACAGGCGTTAGCGCATTATGGACTGCTTTAGAACATATAAAAGTGAAAAGGAAGAATCAGCATGTTTCGATTAGAAGAGAGACAACTGCATATTTTGACAGGACTGGTGTTAATAGCTACGGTTCTTTCATTTTGCCTTTTGGGTATCAATCGTTCCTTTGGCCGGAACAGTACAGGCCGGTTACAGGAGATGTCGGACTTTTCTGATGGGTGGATTTGTACTTATAGAACCAATGACCTGAATCGGCTGGAAGAATATCATAATGCAGAGGGAGGAGATTTTGCCGCGGACGATCGGAATCTTCAGGAGGTAAATACTTTTCCGGCAGTTTTGCCGGTGGAAAAGAATCAGCCGGTGGTATTTTTTCATATAGCGCCGGAGACTGGCAGGGAATCCCAATATTTGTTATTTCAGACGGACGGTCAGCACATACAGGTATCAGTGGATGAAAAGGTGATTTATCAAAGCAGCGATAAGGAAAGTGGAGTGACGGCTTACCATCTTATTCCCTTGTCTGCTGAATATAATGATGCAGTGATAAAGGTACAGATTTCCGGAAATCCGGATGGCAGAGTTAAGATTAATCCTATTTATACCGGCACAAAGAATCAGCTTATTGTGCACCTTCTTGTGCGGGATGGCATTATGGTTATCGTTGGCCTGATCCTGGTGGGAGCCGCGGTATTTTGTCTGTTGATTTACGGATTACTGCAAAATACCTGGAGTCAGAAACGTTTGCTGCTTTATGTGATATTGGAAGGGCTGGGATTTGGTCTGCTCTTCCTGCTAAAGGGCCGGACAATGGCGGTTTTGTCCGGGCTTAATTACGGTCTTTGGCTGTTGCGTGCCTGTCTGTGCATTTTAACAGGGATATTGAACCTGATGGTAATTAGATGTTTTGTGCGCAGGAAAAAAATGCTGACTTTTTTAGATACAGGCATTTTGATTTATTTGGTTTTTTATATCAGCGTTATGGTGTTGCAGGGATTTTCCCTGATTAATTTCAGCACAGCATATTATATTGGCTGTGGAATGTTTATCGTTTGTCATGCGATCTGTACGGTTGTTTTGGGAACGGCGTTAAGCCGCTATCGACAAAAGGATTGTGTGATTCCCTTAACAGGCAGTGTCATTATTTTATTATGTGCTGCAATGCAGTTTGTCGCTGTGCTTTTTCACTTGCAGCAGGATATGCAGAATATGTGGTATCTCATGTCCGGGTTAATCATTTACGAAGGGTTTATGCTGTTTGTGGGGTTAAAACAGGCTTTGCGGCTTTGGCCGGAAAAGACAGAGGAGCCGGATAACGAAGACGAGATAAAAGCACAATTAATTGAACGGTTAAATCCCAATTTGATTTTTGCCGCACTTCATTCTTTGCAGAATCTCATTGCCGCAGGCTCGGAAAACAGTATAAAAATGTTGTATTATATATCGGTGTATCTCAGGAATAATTTGAACGCCCTGCAAAAGGCGGGGGAAATGATTCCCTTTGAAGAAGAACTTGAGCATATCATTGCTTATTTGCAGCTGCAAAAAATGAGAAACATAGGACTTTCTTTTCGCTTTGAGTGTAAGATAAAGGCGTTTCAGATTCCCCGGCATACCTTAGAACCGATTGTTGAAAATGCTGTTAAATATGGAATTTCAGGAAAAGATAATAAAGGAAATGTTGTAATCAGAACTTATTTGCGTGCAGAGGGATATGCCGTTCAGATTATTGATGATGGCATTGGCTTTGACAAGGAACAGCTTACCAGAAAAAGTCCTACCGCATTATTGAATCTGCTGGATCAGTTAAAGGTAATCTGTGACGCCCGTACGGAGATTATTTCCAAAAGCGGTAAGGGAACAGTGGTTACAATAGTGCTGCCTATGCTGGAAAACGATATTATGGATGATGAGGAAAACATGGAAGCGGCAGACTAGTCCGCAAGGGAGGTTAAAAGCAATGACAGGAAATGAGAGTGAATATACACAAAAGGAAGAGAAATTAAGCCTGACAGACCGGTTTATTACGGCTATGTTTCTGCCTAAGGAATACGGAAAACTGCTGCACCTGTCCATTGGCAGAATCATCCAGTTTCTTGTGCTGCTGATCCTGCTAGTCAGCGTCATCCGCTATGCAATCCCGGCGCTTGGGGCCATTGCAGGCATGGGCGGCATGAGGGATATCGTTATGAACCGGCTCCCTGCATTTTCTTTAGAGAAGGGTAGTTTTACCTTAGAAAAGGAAGTGGATTGGGCGGACGAGGTCAGCGGCGTCTATCTGCTTGTGGATACGGATACAAAGGAGTTTCAGGAGGAAGATGTGCCGGAAAATATGGTGGAGGCCATTTTAGTCGGACGGGAGAATCTGCTGTTTTACAATCAGGTTCCCGGCATAGGGGGCATGGTTCAGGAAATGAAGTGGAAAGATATGGGGGACTTTACCCTGAATAACGAGATTTTAGCGGAGCACAGTTATGTAATATATATGATGCTGTTGTCTGTCTTTGTGTTTCTCTATATTGCGGAAATGATAAAATATGCAGTCTCTGGACTGTTATATGCCGCCGTCATGCTGCTTTTTGTGCGGACGCTGATGTTAGAGCTTAGCTTTGCGCAGGTCTATAAGACGGCAATTTTTGCCCAGACAGTGGGAGCCATTGTCAATGCGGTGATGTACTGCATTAACATACCGGTGCTGATTTTAGCCGGAAGCTCTTTCTCCATGCTGGTTACGGTTATGCTGATGAACCGGGTATTTGTCAGTATGCGGCAGTAAGCAGCTTAGCAATCTCATTTTTCTGCATCTGGCTTAAGGTGGAGTTGTGATAGGCGGCTTCTTCGGTTACCTCTCTGCCAAACCACTGCGGCGGCGCATAGGAAAGGGCTGTGTCTTCGTCCGGAAATTCCACTTCTGCAAGGAAAAGCCCTTCGAATATGCCATGGAATACATCCAGCTCAATGGTAAGATTTCCTTTCTCCGGAATCCGATAGCGGGTTTTGGTGATGATATTCCCCTCCGTCTTTGCCAATAGCTTTTCATAGGCTCCTTTCGTCAGGGGAAATTCCACTTCCTCCCGTTTGAGAAAGCCTTCTCCCTTATAGGTCAGGATATAAGCTTCATCTTTTTTGCGGATTCTTAATACCGGCTCGGTAATGATATAAGCCTGTTCTAATTGACTGTGGGGATATTCCTCCAGATTTTTGGGCAGCATTTTTGGTTCGATGATAAATTTTCTCTCTATTTCCATACAGACCTCCCATTGCGATGAATACGGCATACCGTTTTAATTGTTATAAGGGTATCACAGTTGCGCAGAATTGACAAATACTTTCCCATAAACTAAAATAGATGCATATTGATACGGGGCGGCTTTGGGGCCGCGGACGACAGGAAAAAGAGAAGAAAAAGGAGGCTTACAACATGAGTAAGGCATATCTGTTTTTTGCTACGGGATTTGAAGAAGTGGAGGCGCTGACGGTTGTGGATATATTGCGCAGGGGCGGCGTGGATTGCAAGACCGTTTCAGTGACCGGGGATTATGATGTAACCAGTTCCCATGGGATTACCATACGGGCGGATCTGCTGTTTGACGAGCAGGATTTAGGCGACGCCGATATGCTGGTTTTGCCGGGCGGGATTCCGGGCACACCGAATCTGAAGGCCCATGCCGGGCTTAACCTGCTGATTGACCGGTATCACGAGGCGGGAAAATATTTAGCTGCCGTCTGCGCTGCGCCTACCGTATATGGAGAAAAAGGGATTTTGAAAGGAAAGAAGGCGACCTGCTTTCCGGGTTTGGAAGACGGGCTTATCGGCGCCGACAAAAAGACCGACAAGGTGGTCTGCGACGGGCAGTTTATCACCAGCCGGGGAATGGGAACGTGTGTGGACTTTGGCCTTACCCTGCTTGAGAAACTGACGGATGCAGACAATGCCCAGACGATCGGCAAGAAGATTGTGTACTATGTATCAGACTAGAATTTCCGTAAGAGGATTGGTAGAATTTATATTCCGCAGCGGCGACATTTCCGGGGGAGGGTACAGCTTTTCCAAAGAGGCCATGGCCGAGGGCAGCCGGATTCATAAGAAGATTCAGGGCAGCATGGGAAGCCGCTATGAGGCGGAGGTGCCGTTAAAGGTGGATGTGGTGCGCCCGGATTTCGTGCTGACGATAGAGGGACGCGCCGACGGTATTCTCACTGAGGATGATGGCGTTACCATTGACGAGATTAAGGGAATCTACAAACAGTTAGCGCAGTTAGAGGAGCCTGTGTATGTCCATAAAGCGCAGGCCATGTGCTATGCCTATATCTATGCCTTAGACCATGAGCTTGACCGGATTGCCGTACAGCTTACCTATTGCAATCTGGATTCGGAGGAAATTAAGCGGTTTCGGGAGGAGTTTACCTTTGACGCGCTGAAGGAATGGTTTCATCAGTTGACGGAGGAATACTGCCGCTGGACGCAGTTTGAGGTGGATAACCGGAGGCTGCGCAATGCGTCCATTGAAAATCTCAATTTCCCTTATACCTTCCGGCCCGGACAGCGGGACATGGCGGGCATGGTCTATCTGTCCATCAAGGAGAAAAAGAACCTGTTTGTACAGGCGCCTACCGGAATCGGGAAAACCATGGCGGCTTTATATCCCGCCGTCAAAGCGATGGGGGAGGGCTATGGGGAAAAGCTGTTTTACCTGACAGCGAAGACCATTGCCAGAAGCGTGGCCTTAGACGGTCTGGAAATTTTAAGGGAAAAGGGGCTGCATTTCCGCAGCGTGCTGATTACGGCTAAGGAGAAAATATGCCCTCAGGAAGAAATGGTCTGTGATCCGGAACACTGTCCTTATGCAAAGGGGCATTACGACCGGATAAATGAGGCCATATTTGATTGTATCTGCAATGAATTTCATATCACCAGGGAAGTGCTGTCAGACTATGCAGACAGGCATAAGGTATGTCCCTTTGAACTGGGACTTGACGTCAGCTTATTTGTGGACGGCATTATCTGCGATTATAACTATGCCTTTGATCCGAAGGTAAAGTTAAAAAGATATTTTGGAGAAGGGGTAAAGGGAGAGTATCTTTTTCTGGTGGACGAGGCCCATAATCTGGTAGACCGGGCGTCTTCCATGTTCAGCGCGGAGCTGTTCAAGGAGGACTTCTTAAAGATGCGCAAACTTTTGCAGCCCTATAACCAGCGGATTGGAAAGCTGCTTGGCGAGTGTAACCGGGAAATGCTCGTGTATAAAAGGCGGTGTGCCGGTGGCAGAAATTATACGCTGATTTCCGATTTGGAAGAGCTCTATCTTAAGCTGCTGCGCCTTTATGCTCAGATGCAGTCTTTTTTTGAGGAGAGCCGGGATATTAAGGCATTGGCGGCCCATCAGGAAGAAATGTTGGATTTTTATTTTCAACTGAACCAGTTTTTGAATATCTATGATTTGGTGGATGAAAGCTATGTGATTTACGGCGAGCAGGTAAATCCTTCCTCTTTTATGATTAAACTTTATTGTATCCATCCGGCCGCAAATCTGTCCGACTGCATTGCGCAGGGGAACGCTACGATTTTCTTTTCCGCCACCATGCTGCCGATTACCTATTATAAGGAACTGCTGCACAACGCGGCGGAGGACAGGGCAATCTATATTCCCTCGCCCTTTCCGGCAGAGAACCGGGGCATCTTTGCGGGGGTGGACGTCAGCAGCCGTTACCGGTTAAGAGGACCGGCCCAGTACCGGAAGATGGCGGAGTATCTCGACCTGTTAGCGAACAGCCGGCCGGGAAATTATATGGCGTTTTTCCCGTCTTATAAGATGCTTTCGGATGTATACGATACGGCCATGGAAATGGGGCTGCTCTCCGGTACGGAGGTGGTGTGCCAGAAGGCCGGCATGACTGAGGAGGAACGGGAAGGGTTTTTAGAGCAGTTTAAGAACGCCGGGCGTCCGGTATTTGGATTTTGCATTTTAGGCGGTATTTTTTCCGAGGGAATCGATTTGGCCGGGGAGGCGTTAATCGGCGCCGCTATTATAGGAACCGGGCTTCCCCAGGTCTGCAATGAGCGGCAAATCCAGCAGGATTATTTTGGCGTAAGAGGTTTTGCCTATGCCTATCTGTATCCCGGTACCAATAAGGTGCAGCAGGCGGCGGGACGGGTAATCCGGACGATGAAGGATAAAGGCGTAATTCTTTTGTTAGACGAGCGGTTTGTGAATCAGCAGGTGGTGGATACGTTTCCTGTGGAGTGGGCGGATTATCAGGTGGTGACGTTAGATAAAGCGGCTGCGGCCTTTGCGCAGTTCTGGGAAAAGACGGAAATGAAAGAGCAGCCAGAGGGTTTGCAAGGAGAATAAAAAAGAGGTATAATATTTTTTTAGAGTAAAAACGGGAGAATACCAATGAAGAGATTATTTGTAAGTGATTTAGACGGAACCCTTTTAAACAGGCAGGCGCAGGTCAGCGACGAGACGGCCCGTATTATCAACAGGGAGATAGCAGGCGGCCTTGCCTTTAGCGTTGCCACAGCCAGAACGCCGGACGTCGCCTTCAAGCTTTTGGCAAAGCTAAATTTAAATCTGCCGGTTATTCTGATGAACGGCGCCGTTGTCTATGACATGGCGTCCGGGACTTATGTAAAAAAGTCGGTCTTAAATGAGACGGTGGTCATGGTGCTGTTAGGGCTGATTAAGACGAAAGGGCTGAATTGTTTTTTGTCGGCGTTAGACAATAACCGGTTTGTTGCATATTATGATAGTGTGGAGTCTACCTCCCTTAACTATTTCCGCAATGAGATGATTATGAAATATGATCAGAAATTTACGGAGGTTGAGGATTTAAGCCTGATTACAGATAAAGAGATTCTAAGCTGTATGTTAAGGGAACCGAAGGACAAATTAGAGGGACTTTACCGGGAGCTTTCTGTGGTAAAGGGAGTCAAGGCGGAATTTTATCCGGATATCTACAGCGAAGATTATTATATGCTGGAGATTTATGAGGAGACGGCTTCGAAACAGGAAGCGTTAAGGTGGCTGCGGACAAAAGGACGGTATGACAGCATTGTGAGCTTTGGCGATAACTTAAATGATAAGGCGCTGTTAGAGGGAAGCGATTATTTTTATGCGGTATCTAACGCCCATCCGGAGATTCAACATATGGCGGATTCTGTGATTCCTTCCAACGAGGAGGATGGGGTGGCAAGATTTATTGAGCAGATGTGCAGAATGGAGTAACTATGGAGAATGTGACAGTAAAGGATATTGTAGAAATGACAGGCGGCGTCCTGCTGTGCGGTGATGCGGATACGCCGGTACAGGACATCTGTATTGATTCCAGGCAGATTAAAGAAGGCGATTTGTTTGTGCCGATTATCGGGGAACGGGTGGATGGACACCGTTTTATCGAATCGGCCTTAGAGATCGGGGCGGCCACATTGACGGCCAGGCATGACGGCGTTGTCGTTGCGCAAAAGCCTTACATACGGGTGGACGACACCGAGGAGGCGTTAAAGAGGATAGGGAAAGCCCTGCGGAGCCGGTTTCTTGCGCCGGTGGTTGCAGTGACGGGAAGCGTGGGGAAGACGACCACCAGGGAGATGATTGCAGCGGCGCTTTCCAGCATGAAAAAGACCTATCAGACCGAGAAGAATTATAATTCCCAAATCGGGGTGCCGATTACCCTGTCCAGAATGAAGCATACGGATGAGATTGCTGTATTAGAGCTTGGTATCAGTGAATTTGGGCAGATGGATGTGTTATCTGAGATGGTAAAACCGGATATGGCGGTGGTAACGACCATTGGCGTGGCGCATATCCAATTTATGAAGACACAGGAGAATATCCGTCGGGAAAAGCTTTCTATCGTACATTTTATGAAAGAGGGCGGTACCCTGTTCTTAAACGGCAATGACCCGCTGTTAAAGGATGCCGTTTCCACAGAGGGGCTTACCTGCCGCACCCTGTTTTACGGAACGGAAGACTGGTGCGATTACTATGCAAAGGATATTGTATATCACGATTCCCACACCACCTTTACCTGCGTGCATGGAAAGCAGGAGACGGAGGTGTCTTTAAACGCTTTGGGTAAGCACAATGTCCTTAACTGTGTGGTGGCTTTGGCAGTGGCAAGGGAGAATGGAATCCCCATGGAAAAGGCGGCGCAGCAGTTTGTGAATTTTGAAGGGCAGAGACAGAAGATTATCCGTCTGGAAAACCGATTTACCGTAATTGACGATACCTATAACGCCAGCCCGGATTCCATGCGGGCAAGTCTCCAGTTACTCTGCGATATTCCATGTACGGGTCGCAGATACGCCGTATTGGGAGATATGTTCGAGTTGGGAGAGGATGAGGCGCGCTACCACAGGGAGATTGGAGAATTTCTTCTGGATAAGCCTGTTGATGAGGTGGCGGTAATCGGAAATCTTTCCCAGAATATCAAGGAGGTTTTACAGGAAAAAGGCAGTCCTATCCGGGTGGCCTCTTTTACCGACAGACAGGAAGTGGCAATTTATCTGATGGCCCTGTTAAAACCGGAGGACGTCGTGCTGATTAAGGGCTCTAACGGCATGAATTTAAAGGAGATTGTGGATATCCTACAGTCCTCTTAAGCGGGGGAAAATCAGGTAAAGATGACTTGACACATTTTCCCAATAATGTTAATTTATAAAAAATTGGATGTCTGTACATATTGCATGAATACGGTACAAGCATCTAAAATAAAAAAGAAAAGGAGATAGGATTATGAAATTTGTATGTCAGGTATGCGGTTATGTGTATGAAGGAGAAAAAGCGCCGGAGGCATGTCCGGTATGTAAGGCGCCGGCTGAGAAATTCACTGTTATGGACGGTGAGCTTACCTGGGCGGCAGAGCATGTTGTAGGTGTGGCGCAGGGCGTCAGCGAGGATATTCTTGCAGACCTCAGAGCCAACTATGAAGGCGAGTGCAAAGAGGTTGGCATGTATCTTGCTATGGCAAGGGTTGCCCACAGAGAGGGATATCCGGAGATTGGCCTTTACTGGGAAAAGGCTGCCTATGAAGAGGCAGAGCATGCGGCTAAGTTTGCAGAGCTGTTAGGCGAGGTGGTTACAGATTCCACCAAGAAGAATTTAGAGATGCGCGTAGAGGCAGAAAATGGCGCAACAGCCGGTAAGTTTGATCTTGCAAAGCGCGCCAAGGCAGCAAACTTAGATGCAATCCATGATACGGTTCATGAGATGGCTCGTGACGAGGCAAGACATGGCAAGGCGTTTGCCGGACTGTTAAAGAGATATTTTGGATAATTACATAAATATAGAGCAGCTTTTTTGTGCAATTTGTCGTGGGATAACAGAATTTTTTCGCCATTGGTTGTAAATACTAGAGAAAATGCCTTAAAAAGTTGCAAAACTTCATTATTTGGAGTAGTATGAACATTGTAAATAATGCAGCTTGAGGATTTTAACATACAGATTTTTTTGAAAATGGAGGAAAAAGTAACATGGCAACAACAAAGAAGAACACCGCAGATCAGGTGAAGGCAGCTATGGCAAAGGTAGAGGCAGCAAAGGCAGCAGAGGCAGCAAAGGCAGATGCAAAGGCGGCAGCAGAGAAAGCGCCTGTAGCAAAGGCAGCAGAGAAGAAAGCACCTGTAGCAAAAGCAGCAGAGAAGAAAGCGCCTGCAAAGAAGGCACCTGCAACAAAGGCAGCAGAGAAGAAAGCGCCTGCAACAAAGGCAGCAGCAGAGAAGAAAGCACCTGCAAAGAAGACTACCGCAACAAAGACAACTGCGAAGAAGACAACAGCAGCAAAGAAGACTACCGCGAAGAAGACGACAGCAGCAAAGAAGACGACTGCTAAGAAGTCAACCCAGACTGTATATGTTCAGTGCTGTGGTCATGAGATTACAACAGAGGAGATTACAGCAAAGGTAGTAGCAGCAGTTGGTAAGAAGTCTGTTAAGGAGCTTAACATCTATGTAAAGCCGGAAGAGCATATGATTTATTATACTGCTGACGGTGAGCAGGGAAGCGTAACTTTATAAGAATGAGATTAGCATGGGGCACCGGATTAAGAGTTCTCTTGATTCGGTGCTTTTTGTAAGTTAAGATATTTCAGGAGGCTGATATGAAGCTGGGATTTATCGGCTGCGGCAATATGGCCACAGCCATGATAAAGGGTATATTGAATAACGGAATTGCCGGCAAAGAGGAGATCATCGGGGCAGATGTCTCCGGACAGAGCAGGGATAAGGCCTGTAAGGAGCTGGGGATTTCAGTGACAGAGGACAACCGGGAAGTGGCCGGGCAGGCGGAAGTTATGGTTCTGTCTGTAAAGCCCCAGTTCTATGAAAGCGTAATCGGGGAAATCCGGGACGTCATACAGGCGCAGCAGATTATTGTAACCATTGCGCCGGGGAAGACGCTTTCCTGGTTAGAGGAACAGTTTGGAAAACCGGTCAAGCTGGTGCGGACTATGCCGAACACCCCTGCGCTGGTCGGGGAGGGAATCACAGCGGCCTGTCCCAACAACAATGTATCTGATGATGAGTTAAACTATGTGATAGAAATATTGAACAGTTTTGGAAAATGTGAAGTGATTCCGGAGCATTTAATGGATGTGGTGGTTTCCGTAAGCAGCAGTTCACCGGCGTATGTGTTTATGTTTATTGAAGCGATGGCGGATGCAGCAGTGGCGGACGGTATGCCAAGAATAAAGGCTTACCAGTTTGCAGCCCAGGCGGTTCTTGGCAGCGCTAAAATGGTATTGGAAACGGGAAAGCATCCGGGAGAGCTTAAGGATATGGTCTGTTCTCCGGGAGGAACCACGATAGAGGCGGTGCGCGTTCTGGAAGAAAAAGGCATGCGCAGCGCAGTGATCGAAGCGATGAAGGCTTGTACCCGTAAAGCAAGGGGTATGTAATAGCAAAAACAAAAGAAAATGATGAGGAGGATGTGACAATGCAGTATGAGATTTTAGGAAAGACCGTACCGGCTGTGGAGGTAACGCTGAATGCAGGGGAGTCTATGTACACCCAGAGCGGTGGTATGGTATGGCAGACGGAAGGAATGGAGATGAAGACCAACACCAAGGGCGGACTGATGAAGGGGCTTGGAAGGATGCTGGCGGGAGAATCCCTGTTCATGGCTACCTATACTGCAAAACAGGATGGCGCAAAGATTGCGTTCGGTTCTACTGTACCGGGAGATGTGATTCCAGTTAATCTGTCCGGTACGCCGGGCATCATTGCCCAAAAGAGCGCGTTTCTCTGCGCACAGGAAGGCGTAAATGTGTCCATTACCCTGACGAAAAAGTTTTCTTCCGGCTTATTTGGCGGTGAGGGATTCATTTTGCAGGATATTACCGGAGACGGTTATGCATTTTTGGAGATTGACGGAGATCAGGTTGTCAGGGAGTTAGCGCCGGGAGAGGTTATCAAGGTGGACACCGGTAATGTGGTGGCTTTTGACAAGACGGTAAAGTATGAGGTGGAGACCGTAAAGGGACTTGGCAATATCTTTTTCGGCGGCGAGGGCTTGTTCTTAACCAAGCTGACCGGTCCGGGACGGGTTGTGCTTCAGACGCAGAACTTTAACGATTTTGCGGGTAGAATCATTTCCATGATGCCGAGCAGAGGGTGAGAAGCTCCTTCTTTTATAATTTGTGCAGTGCAAGAAAAAATGGAGTATGAGAACCGTCAGACAAAAGGGGTGCTGTCATGGACATTAAATGATTATTAATGACGGAGGAAAAGAATGAAACATATAAAACGCATAAAACAATTCATTGCCATTATATTGTTTATTGTATTATTTTTAGTTTCTTTTCGGTATGTTACACATGTTTTTAACTATAAAATGGAAGAGAACGATACTGTTGGCAGTTTTTACAAAGAGCCTAAAGATTCCATTGAAGTTTTGTTTGTAGGATCCAGTCATGCATACAGCAGCTTTTCTCCTATGGAGCTTTGGAACGAAACAGGCATTGCCAGTTATAATCTGGGAACCTCATCGCAGAGTATACCCTGTTCTTATTATCTGATCAAAGAGGGCATCCGTACACAGCACCCCAAAGTGATAGTATTGGAAACTTATGGAGTAAAATATGATGTATATTATCAATCTACTGCCCTGCATATTGCACTGGATGAGATTCCGTTTAATAAGACAAAAATAGAGGTTCTTACAGAATTTCTGCCTCGTACATTGGAGTCTGATGAACGGCTGGAATATTACTTTCCGATCATCCGTTTCCATTCCAGATGGCAAGAGTTGACATCAGCAGATTTTCGAGCGAGAAATGTTTTTTTGAAAGGATATCATTTGAATTGTAGCCAGAAGAAACAACAAGAGCCTGTGAGAACAACCAAAAAAAAAGAGGTTTGGGCTGGGATGATGGAGTATTTTCAACGCATTGTGGAGTTGTGTGAAGAGAATGATGTCGAGCTGGTTCTTTATAATGCACCAATGGCAAAGAGTGATAAATATAGAAGTGTAACTCAAAAAATGAACGCTTTTTATGAATATGCAGAGGAACAGGGAATTTCATATATTAATTTTGAAGACCTTCGGGAAGAATTGGATCTTGATTATCAGACAGATTTTCGTGATAAAGAGCATTTGAATCTCTATGGAGCAAGGAAGATAACGACTTATTTGGCTGCTTATCTTACAGAACATTATGATTTAACAGATTATCGGGATAACCCTAAATACGAGCAATGGAACAAGGATTATGATGATTATATAAACTTGATTAAAGAGCGAGAGTCAAAAGAGGGTAACCCCCATGGTTAATTTTTTCATTATTTTTTCATTTTTGCAATAACTTTGCATCTTTCTCCCATTTAAAATGTATGCATTTTCGTTTTTTAGTATTATATTAATTTTAGTACTTGACATTACCAAGTAATGGGTATATGATAATACCAATAAGTGAGGTGAGAACGTGAATGCACAATTTAAAAAGGGCGTGTTGGAGCTGATTGTATTAAAATCGGTCTTACATAAGGACATGTACGGCTATGAGCTGGTGGAGGAGGTCTCTAAGGTGGTGGATGTGAATGAGGGGACCATTTATCCGTTGTTAAAGCGGCTGACCAACGAACATTACTTTGAGACCTATCTGAAGGAATCAACCGAGGGACCGCCGAGAAAGTATTATCATATTACGGCTACAGGGGTTTTATATTCAGGCGGGCTGGAAGAGGAATGGAATGAATTTTCCGGCAAGGTAAGCAAGTTTTTGAAGGAGAGAGAAGAATGAGAAAAGAAGAATTTTTGGCAAAGCTTAGGAAGAATCTTTCTGTGTTAGAGGAGAAGGAGATTCAGGATATTGTGGAAGAATATGCGCAGCACATTGATATGAAGATGAAGGAAGGGCTTTCTGAGGAAGCGGCAATTCAGGATTTTGGGGATTTGAAGGAGCTGACGGCCGGAATTTTAGAGGCGTATCATGTGAAATCGGATTATACCGGCGAGAAGAGCCTTGATATGGACAAGGTAAAGGAGGAAGGACGCAAGGCAACGCAGAAAGCGGCGACAGCCATTAGCAAAGGCGCGGGGGCGATAGGCAGAGGGGCCGGCGCAGCGGGAAGATGGGGAAAGCGGCAGGCAGGGAAGCTTTTACAATGGGTGAAAAAGCCGTTTGACCGCATAAAGGAACGGCTGGAAGTGGAGCGGCAGAACGCAGGGAAAAAGGGATTGCTCGGAAGAATCTGGCTGATGGCGCTGGGATTTTGCAAAATAATCTGCAAAGCGTTTAAATGGTGTGTTCTGGCCTGCTGGAATCTGTTCTGGCTCTTCAATGCAATTTTTATGGTCTGCAATACCCTGTTGTGCATTTTCCTGTTTGGAATGACGGCTGTACTGCTAAGCCAGGGCTATCCGCTGTTAGGCGTGCTGCTGGCGGTAATCGGATGCGGTATGGTGTTTGCGGCCCTTACCCTTTTGTGCGGCGCTTTAATGACATGGGGAAAAACCGCAAAGGCGGATATCAAGGAAAAGGATAAACAGCTCCCGCCGGAGGATCAGGGAAAGCGGCAGGAAGAATTTGAATATCCTGAGGAGGGAGCAGCGGTACAGAAGATTGTTATCAACGAATACCAGGAGGTGTTAAATCATGCGTAAGAGATATAAGGTTATGGCAGGGCTGTTGATAGGCGGGATACTGCTTGCCGGGGTTGGAAGCGGAATCGCCTTTGCTGAGTACAGTGAGTTTGAATATGGCGGGGAAAAGACGTTAGAGAACAGCGAATATATTACCGAAACTCTGGATTACAAGGTGCCAAAGGACATGATAAAGAATCAGGTTATACATATGGACATACCGGATCATTACTGGTGCACCCAGACGGTGGAGGAGGATGCTTCCGTTCCCAAAGATTCGATAAGGATTGAGGTTGAATACCTGACCGACCAGAAGGATATAACGCCGCAAGTGAATGAGCAGATTATGACAGATATCGGCAGTAACATGAAGTATCTTCAGTTGGATTGTGGTTATTATTATCGGGATATGCATGATTTTATGAGGGGCAAGGATATAGTTCTCGCAGATTTGAAGAATCATACCCTCAGCGATTATAAGATGGACGGCATTCAGAAAATCCGGATTTTCATAAATCCAAAGGCGGATTTTGTTCTGGATACGGGCGCTGATTTTTTTGATAGATACTATAGAAGTGATGGAAAACTGGGAGAGGAACTGGAGGAAGAATCGGAAGGCATATCGGAGGAGCAGACAGAGGAAGAATACGACGAGTCCGATGAATCCGATGGATCATTGGAGGATGTTACAACAACGGAAGTAGAGACAATGGAATAGAAAATACCGGCCCCTGATTGTCAGATGATAGCCTGACTTTTGGGGGCCGGTTCTGTCTATGGAAAACAAAGGTTTTTATGGTAGTAATTGGAAAATCAGTTCTCGCCCTGCAATGCGGCAAAGCCCTGCTCACCGGTTCTTACCTTGATAACATTTTCTACATCATATACGAAAATCTTACCATCACCGATGCTGCCGGTATAAAGCGCTTTTCTGGTTACCTCGATTACCTTTTCAACCGGAACAGCGCTGACAATCACTTCAACCTTTACCTTAGGCAGAAGGACAACATCGATTTCCGCACCACGATACATCTTAGCGGCGCCCTTCTGGATACCGCAGCCAAGTACCTGGGTAACGGTGATGCCGGATACGCCGATTTCATTTAAGGCAGCCTTTAACTCGTCAAACTTATTCTGCTTGCACAAAATACTGATTTTCGTAAGTTTATGGCCGCTTCCGTCAGCAGGAGCAGTAGACTTGTATTCTGTAACCGGAACCGCCTGCGCAGGTGTGGCGGCTTCTGCCGTAGGCAGCTCGCCGGCCATGCTTCCGAGGAATACGCTTCTCTCCGGTGAAGATACGAAGTCGGAATAAGCATTTGCCAGATTGTGCTCGGTAGAGTCCAGACCAAGAACCTCTTCTTCTTCTGTGACACGAAGGCCAATGGTATGCTTAATCAACTGGAATACGATGGTCATGGTAACGGCAACCCAGGCAATGACGGTGATCATACCCAACGCCTGTACGCCTAGCAGATGCGCACCGCCGCCGGTAAATAATCCCTTCCACTCTGTGCCGGCGCCGTCGGAAAACAGACCGACAGCAAGCGTACCGAAGGCTCCGTTTAATCCATGGACGCCCACAGCGCCGACGGGGTCATCCACCTTTAATACCTTATCCACAAATTCAATGCCGAATACGACAATGAAACCGGAAATGATACCGATAATTGCGGCAGAGGTCGGGGAAACCGTATCGCAGGGGGCTGTGATGGCAACCAGACCGGCCAGAGTACCATTTAAGGTCATGGAAACATCCGGCTTCTTATAACGAATCCATGTGATAATCATAACGGTTACCGTTGCCACAGCGGCAGCTAAGTTGGTAGTGACAAAAATCTTACCGGCAGATACAATGGCGTCGCCTTCCATGGATACGGTAGAAGCGCCGTTAAATCCGAACCAGCAGAACCAGAGAATGAATACGCCCAAAGCGCCCAAAGTCAGACTGTGTCCGGGAATGGCTCTTGCCCGCCCGTCCTTGTGATATTTACCGATACGGGGTCCAAGAATCATGGCGCCGACAAATGCAGCTACGCCGCCCACCATATGTACCGCGGTGGAACCGGCAAAATCGTGGAAGCCCATCTGGGCCAGCCAGCCGCCGCCCCAAATCCAGTGTCCGGAAATCGGATAAATAACCAGGCTGATAATCAAACTGTAAATACAGTAAGAAAGGAATTTGGTACGCTCCGCCATGGCGCCGGATACGATGGTGGCTGCGGTTGCGCAGAATACCGTCTGGAAGATTAAGAACGCCCAGAATGGAACCCCATCGGGACACATAGCGTTTCCGTAATTGCTTTCTGAGGCAATACCTTTTATGCTTCCGATAAAACCACCGTCGCCGGTATTGCCGAACATCAGGCCGAAACCAATCAGCCAGAAAATCGGGGTACCGATGGAAAAGTCCATCAGATTTTTCATGATAATGTTACCTGCATTCTTCGCTCTTGTGAAACCGGTCTCCACCATGGCGAATCCGGCCTGCATGAAGAATACCAATGCGGCGCCGACAAGCACCCAAATTGTGTTAACAGCAGAATACTCCATAACACACACCTCCTAAAAATAATGAAAGACGCCTGGAATCATTTTAAGTAATCTAAAATGATTGCAGACGCCTTTGTCTCTGTTATATAAGAAAAAAGGTGCAACGCATCTGTCTGCGAAGCACCTTTGCCCTTAACACGATTTCCATTATACTGGAGAATTTTGATTTGTCAATACCCAAAATAAATTTTTTTAAGAATGAATCCTGACATAGCAGATAAAGAGGCGGGACAAGATTAATATAGTTAAGTGCAGGAATTTCCATTGACGAAAATCGCAAGTTGGGATAGCATATATTTAGATTAGAAAACAGTTATCCGAAAGGAAGAATGTAAGGAGGAATCCGATGAAATATAAATTATCTCCCCAGCCCATGTTTGCCCGGAAAAAATGGGATTACAATGAGTGCGCTATCGAGGGATATAAGGATTGTTACTGTTATGAGATGAAGCCTGAAGATACCTTAATCTATGTGCCCGACGGCGGAAAGGATTTTCTCTGGAACCGTAACAGGAAAATACTCTGTACGCTGGATTGCGGCAGCCGGGTGACAAAGGTGGAACAGCCGGGAGATACTTTACTGGGGCTGCATATCAGCCCTCTTTATAACGCTGCCTGTTCTGAGGAACAGCTTCGTCTTGCTATGGAAAAATTGGGCGGTATGGATTCGTTTAGGGAGCAGACCCGCTATTGGAACCGGAAATTTTCTGAGATATTTTATATAGAAGAAGTCCATCCTTTAATCCGGCATACGCTAACCCGGATTATGGAGAGTAAGGGACAGGCGGCAGTAGAGGAACTGGCAGAGGCGGCGGACTATACGCCCCGCCAGTTGGAGTATGTGTTCCGGGATCATTTTGGCTGCGGACCGAAGCGCTTAAGCCAGTACATCCGCCTGCATTGTGCCGTAAGCTATATTGTCAGGGAACCGGAGAAGAGCTTCGGTGTGTGGGCCGGGCAGCTCGGCTATTCGGACCAGTCTCATTTCCAGCGGGAGTTTAAGCGGTTTCTCGGCATGACGCCGAAGCAGTTTGTCATGCGGTATCTGTAAGCTAATGTTGAAATTTTTTACTGTGCGCTGCCTGTAATCTACATTTGTGGTAAATGAATTGTTGACACCGGAAAGTTTTGTGATACAATAAGTGTGTTGCAGTATTTTCTGTTAATTCTGACAGAATGCGACAATTACACCAAAGGAGTTTACAGGATGATAAAATGGAATAAATTATTATTTGGCACAGCGCTTATTTTATCCTGCGGCGTACATGCAGCCGGGGCCAAAAAGGTACGGCAGGGAACGCCCGTACTACAAAGCGCGCATGAAATACAGCTTACGCAGCGGACAGCATCAACAGGCAAGAAAAAGGTATCTGAAAAGACGAGAAACAAATATTTTTCAGATTCCGCTTTTGTGGGAAATTCGGTAGGCCTGGGATTAAAATATTATTTTGATTCTAAGGGAAAAGGCTATCTGGGCGGCCCGGTTATGCTGGTGCAGGGTTGCTATTCCTTTGCGAATGACAAGCAGTCGTATTCTAAATATCAAATAGGGTACAGGGGCAGGAAATATAAAGCGAAAGATGCAATTGCGGCAGCTAAGGTGAAACGGGTTTTTATCAATATGGGAACCAATGATTTGTGGAAGCCTGCGGCCCAGACTTATGAGGATTATGTGAATTACCTAAAGGGAATCAGAAAGAAAAATCCCAAGGTGGTTATATTTATTGAAAGCACCACGCCTATGTGTAACTCCCGCCAGCAAAAATATCTGAACAACAAGGCCATTAATGAGTTGAATCAGAGAATGGAAGAGTATTGTGAAAAACACAGGGATATGTATTATATAGATATCAATACGCCTTTAAAGGATTCTAAGGGCGGTCTTCAGGGCAAATACGCCAGCGACGGTTATGTACATATGACCTATGCCGGATATAAGGTATGGACGGATACGGTCGTTAAGTTTGTGGACAAGCTGATTTTAAAAGAACAAAAGGCGTCAGATGCAGTAAAGCAGGCGGCCAAAAGTAAGACGCCGGAGGATTATGCAAAGGCGCAAAATCTGGTAAAGGCGTTAAAAGCCGGACAGAAGAAAGACGAGTTAAAGAAGAAATTATCAGGGATTGAGACGATAACCAATCCGCCGACATCGGAAACATACTAAAGAAACGCTTGAATGAACAGTAGGAGGGCAGAACATGAAAAAGAATGTTGCAAATTTACAGCAGAGGATACAGTTAGAAATATATGTGGTTTTATTTTTAGTGATGTTACTGGTAACCGTAAACAGGGTTCAGGCAGCGGAAACGACGGATATGCCGGCTAATGATACGCCAACTACGGAGCAGCAGACAACGACTCCGGCCACAACGGAAACCAATGCGACAGCGCAGCCGGAAGGCAAGCTGGTGACAAAAAAAGGGAACACGTATTATGAATATGCAGACGGAACCAAAGCAAAAAAGACCTTCGTTGAGATAGAGGGAAAGACCTATTATTTTGGGAAAAAAGGCGTTATGCAAAAAGGCTGGATGAAGAAGGGCAAGGGATATATTTATTTTGACCGCAGCACAGGCGTGCAGAAGAAGAATACAAAGATAGACGGTATTAAGCTGGATAAGAAAGGTCAGGCAAAGAAATCTTCATATAATAATAAAAAGATTAAGACCATGTTAAAGGCTAATTCGATAATGAATAAAGTAACCAAACCCACAGATACCAAGGAGCAGAAATTGAAAAAGGTTTTTGATTGGGTATTGTCTCATCAATATGATAGACACCGCATTTTTGCAAAGGTGCGTTCCCAGAAGGGCTGGGAGATGACATTTGCAAATGACATATACAGCAAGGGAACCGGCTGCTGTGTATCAGAGGCCTGCGCACTGGCGTTTTTGGCCCATGAATGTGGCTATAAGAATGTATATGTCTGTGATGATACCGGGCATGCATGGGTGGAAATCAATGGACATGTGTATGACACCCTGTTTGCAGAGGCCAAGAGTTATAAGAAATATTATAATTCCACGTATAAGACGGCGGGACTTCATCGGGTTAACAAACTTAAAATCTAGTAGTATTATAGCCGGAAGAGAGGAATTGTACAGATGATATTCAGTTCACTGGAATTTTTATGCGTATTTCTGCCAGTCGTATTTGCATTATACTGTGTGCTGCCATCCATAAAGCTGAAAAACGCCCTGCTGATTATAGCCAGCCTGTTTTTCTACGCCTATGGCGAACCTGTATATGTATTTTTGATGCTGGCCAGTTCATTTTTCAATTATATTATTGCAAGGCTCATTGCCGGAACCAATAAGAAAAAACTGTGTGTTGTAATAGGAATCATTTTGAATCTGGGTATTCTTACCGTATTCAAATATACGGATTTTCTGATAGGAAGCGTGAACCGGATCTTTTCCCTTAAGCTTCATCAGCCGGGAATCGCACTTCCCCTTGGAATCTCTTTCTTTACCTTTCAGGCGTTATCCTATGTGATTGACGTCTATTGGGGAAAGGTGGAGGTGCAGAAGAGTTACTGGAAAATCCTTCTGTATATCTCATTCTTTCCACAGCTGATTGCGGGACCGATTGTCAAGTACAGAGACATCAACGAGGCGATTAGCAGCCGTTCCATGAAGGCGGATGAAATTGCAAAAGGTATCAGGCGCTTTATCTGTGGTCTCGGCAAAAAGGTATTGATTGCCAATACGATGGGACTTGTGGCAGACCATATTTTTGGCGCGCCGGAGGCGAGCGTCAACTTTGTGGCGGCGTGGCTTGGCGCTGTTTCTTATATGTTGCAGATTTATTATGACTTCAGCGGTTACAGTGATATGGCCATTGGTTTGGGGCATATGTTCGGCTTTCAGTTTAAGGAGAATTTTCAGTACCCTTACGGCGCTGCCAGCATACAGGAATTTTGGAGAAGATGGCACATTTCCCTGTCCACCTGGTTTAAGGAATATCTCTATATCCCTCTTGGGGGCAACCGGAAGGGAAAGGCAAGAACCTGTCTGAACCGGATTATTGTATTTTTCTTAACCGGTCTGTGGCATGGGGCTAACTGGACCTTCGTAATCTGGGGCTTGTGGCATGGTCTGTTCTTACTTTTTGAGACCTATGCGCCCGTAATCAAAAAACTTCCCAAATGGCTGTCGCGCATATACACTCTGCTGGTTGTCTGCGTGGGCTTTGTCATTTTCAGGGCGGATACCCTGTCTTCCGGTTTATATATGATTAAGCAGATGTTTACCGGGATTTCTTTCTCACCGGCCTGCATCAGTCTGGTTATGCAGCAGCTTACGCCATGGTTTATTGTGATGGCGGCAGCCGGAATCATTGGCATGGCGCCAATCAGGGGATTAGCGGATAAGCTTCGTGCTGGCATAGAGGCGGAGGAGCCTTCAAAAAAATGGAAGGCAGTGAGCTTAACGCTGTTTGTTCTGTCTATGCTTTTACTGGTCTGGTGCATGGTGCGGCTTTCAGGAAGCACTTACAATCCGTTTATATACTTTAGATTTTAACGAGGTGGTATCATGGGCAAAAAAGGAAATATCATTTATATTGTGCTCTGTCTTGTCATCTGTGTACTGCCCTTTGCGGGAATGACATTTTACAGGACGGATACAACCACAGAAAATAAAACTTTGGCGGAATTGCCAAAACTTAAGGGGGAAAAGGGCGTCAATCTGGACTTCTTCGAGGAGCTTTCCGCCTATTTTGAGGACCATTTTTCTTTCCGTCAGGAATTAGTATCGGCAGATGCGGCTATGATGAGCAAGGTGTTTCAGGTGTCTAACGTGGATACGGTTTTAGTGGGAACCGACGGCTGGTTATACTATACGGATACCCTGAATGATTATCTGGGGCAAGACATCATGAATCAGCGCCAGGCCTTTAATACGGTAAATAACCTGCGGCTTTTACAGCAGTATGTTACGGGAAAGGGAGCGGATTTCCTGTTTACGATTGCTCCTAATAAAAATTCCCTGTACGGCGACAATATGCCTTACTATGCGAGCTATAAAGCCAGTGATACAAAGAATATGGATATGATAGCGCCGGAGCTTGCCGGTCAGGAGATTGCCTATGCAGACCTGTTTGGTCCTTTTGAGGACAGGGAGGAAATTTTGTATTTAAAACGGGATTCCCATTGGAATAACAAGGGAGCGGTTCTTGCGTACAATACGATTTTTGATGCCCTGCTGACGGATCATGAGCGGTATGAGACGGTAGAGGCGGTCCGGGAAGAAAAGGAATACGGGGACTTGAATAAGATGCTGTATCCGTTAAACGCCCGGCCGGAATGGAATTATTACTATCAGACGGAAAGCCATTGGAACTATACATCTAAGGAACAGGATGTGGAAGGGGCATGGCTTGAGACACAGTGTCCGGAGGGGCAGGGAAATCTTTTGATGTTCCGGGATTCTTTTGGCAACACACTGCTTCCCCTGATGGCGGAGCATTTTGAAAAGGCTGCCTTTTCAAAGGTTACGCCTTATCCTGTGGAGAAATATATGGAGCAGGTGAAGCCGGAGTTAGTCTTAGTGGAAAAGGTAGAGCGCAATCTGGATGAGTATATGACCGCACCGCCTATTATGACAGGGCCGGAAGTGACGCTGGAAAATATAGAGGAGCAAAATGCAAAAGAGGATAAGACCATGGCGTTGCAGGAGTCTATGGAAGATACCGACTACTATGTCTTATCCGGAGAAATAGACGCCGGGGATGTGCCGGAGGACGCCAGGATTTATGTGCGTTTCACCTGTGGGGATACCACAAAAACCTATGAGGCTTTTACGACAGTCACAGAGACCTCGGATTATGGGTATCTGCTTTATCTGACCAAAGAGGAGCTAAACGCCTTAGGCGGTATGGCGCAGACAGCAGCCTTAAAGGCGGATATCATAACCGGTCAGGGCGACAGCTATAAGCTGGCGGCAACGAAAGAATTAACATGGAAATGACGAAAATGGCGCAAAGGATGAGAGTACAGATGAGAATGAAAATGAGAAAAAAATATAGTGCATTGATCATTGCCTGCCTGCTTGGCTGCGGCATTTTATCCGCCTGCCAAAAAGCGGAGATGGAGGTTTCCATTACAGACGGGAAGACCACGACAAAGGTGGCAGTTCCTTCCGGGGAGACGGTACAACAGGCTTTAGAGCGGGCGGAAATCAGGCTTTCGGATAAGGATCAGGTGGAACCGGAGCTTGGCGCAAGCCTTACCGGAAAGGCGGCTCAGGTTTCCATTACCCGCTGTGCGGCGGTTACGGTGGAAGAAGATGGCCAGCCGACCGAGCTTGAAATGACCGGAGAGACGGTGGGGACGGCTTTAGACCAGATGGGTATTGCCTTAGGTGAGCATGATTATGTCAACCATGATTTGGACGCAGGTTTGGAAAGCGGTATGCATATTGTTGTGATACATCGGAAAGAGGTTACGGTTTCCGTAGACGGGGAGACTAAAACCTGTCTTACCCAGGCGGAGAATGTGGAGGATTTTCTGGCAGAGCAGCATATCGCAGTGGACAAGAAGGACCGTATTAATCCCGGCAGGGAGGCCGGCATAGATGAAGGGGATAAGATTACAATAGAGCGGGTTTCCGTTAAGGAAATTACGGTAAAGGAAGCCATTGCCTTTGAGACGGAGACAGAGTATTCGAATGCCATGTACGCTGATGAGACGGTGGAAAAGACGCCGGGCGTAGAAGGGGAAAAGGAAGTAACTTATAATGTAACCTACGTGGACGGTAAAGAGGAGAACCGGACTGTGGTATCGGAGAAGGTTTTAAAGGAGCCGGTGGCGCAGGTGGTGACAAAGGGAACAAAACAGCGCAGAAGAGTTGTATCCAGACAGAAGGTGCCGGATTGCGATGGTTCCGGGCATGGCTATTATGTGATTACATGGTCTGACGGAACAGTAGAGTATCAGGATTATTAGGCTTTTATTTTCTGCCGGCGGGATGCAGCCTGTAAAGAGGAGGGCGCATATGAAGAAGATTCGCAAAATATTGGTGATTTTATGTCTGATTCTGCTTTGCCAGAGCGGGGTACAGGCAGCCGGAAAACTGAAGAAACCTTTTATGGGCAGCGTGACGGCTACAGACAAGGCAACCATTAAATTAATCTGGCTGCCGGTAAAGGACGCCCAAAAATATGAGGTATACCGTTCCACGTCAAAGAAGAGTGGGTATCAAAAAATCGGAACGACGAAGAAAACCAAATATACAGATAAGACCGGCAAGCAGTTAAAAACCTATTATTATAAAATCCGCGCTTTGAAAAAAGAAGACGGCAAAAATATTTACAGTCCATATAGTATGGTAATGAAGAAAAAAGTTCGTAAAATTGTTAAAAAGACGGCTTATGCCGGGGATTCATTGATGGTAGGACTTGTAAATTACGGAAAGATCAAGGAGAATAAATCCCAAAAGATATTTGCCCAGATAGGAATTACCACTTCGGGCTATTATAGGAGCGAACTGCTTAAAAAACTTACCGCTTATAAACCGGATCGGCTCTATATTATGCTGGGCGTAAACGATATGGCGGGCAATCCCTCTGAAAAAGGCATGAATACGATTATAAGCTATTATAAGAAGATTTTAAAAGCCTGTATAGCCAGCAACCCGGATATGGAGATTTTCGTAATGGGGGTAAGTCCTGTGGGCAAGACCTCTAATATCAGCCTGAAAACGGTAAATTATTACAATACAAAGATGGAACGAAGCGTGGTTCCCTTAAAGAATGTGTATTATTATGATTTAGCCTTAGAACTTTCCGGCGACGACGGGTATTTAAGACCGGAATATGCAGCTTCGGACGGGCTGCACTGGACCTCTAAGACATACGATACTGTGCTGAAGGCCATGCGGGAATGTGTAAAAGAATATTAATGAGGCCAATAGTATAGCTGTGCTTATGGTAAAATTGCCTGAAATATACAATAGCAATCTGACGGAATATCTGTTATTATAGTAAAAGAGCGAGTATGTTAAAGCACAGATGTTGGAGGATAAGGAATGGAAGACAAGCGAGACGACCACAGGGAAGACGAATATGAAAAATACTGCTATCTTTGCAGAAGACCGGAGTCCAAGGCGGGTAAGCTGATCTATATGCCCAACAATATTAATATCTGTCAGGAATGTATGCAGAAGACATTTGACAGCTTTGCCGGCAGTAACATGCAGTTTTTGGATCTCAGCAATATGCCGAATATGAGCCGGAACCAGTTTACTCCGGTAGATGATATTCCAAGGAAGCAGAAGGTGAAGCGGAAGAAGGAGCAGGAGAAGAAAAAAGAGACGACCGAGATGACGTTGAGCTCGATTCCTGCGCCTCACGAGATGAAGGCCAAGTTAGACGAGTATGTGATTGGACAGGAATATGCCAAGAAGGTGATTTCCGTTGCCGTATACAATCATTACAAGAGAGTGATTACGGATACCATGGACGATATTGAGATTGAGAAATCCAATATGCTGATGGTAGGGCCTACGGGCTGCGGCAAGACCTATCTGGTCAAGACCATTGCCCGTATATTGGATGTACCGTTAGCCATTACCGACGCCACTACGCTGACAGAAGCGGGATATATTGGCGATGATGTGGAAAGCGTGCTCTCCAAACTGTTAGCGGCTGCGGACAATGATGTGGAAAAAGCGGAGCGGGGCATTGTATTTATTGATGAAATTGACAAGATTGCCAAGAAAAAGAATACCAATTCCCGGGATGTCAGCGGCGAGGCTGTCCAGCAGGGATTGCTTAAGATTTTAGAGGGAGCGGATGTGGAGGTTCCTGTAGGAGCCGGCAGCAAGAATGCCATGGTGCCGCTTACGACCATTAACACCCGGAATATCCTTTTTATCTGCGGCGGCGCTTTTCCGGATATAGAGGATATTATTAAGGCAAGACTGAACAAGCAGGCGTCTATCGGGTTCCGTTCTGATTTGAAGGATAAGTATGATAAGGATGAAAATATCCTGTTACAGGTAAAAATGGAGGATTTGCGGGAGTTTGGCATGATTCCGGAATTTTTGGGCCGTCTGCCGGTGCTCTTTGCGCTGGAGAATCTGGACGAGGATATGATGGTGCAGATACTGAAGGAACCTAAGAACGCAATCCTTAAACAGTATCAAAAACTGTTAAGTTTAGACGGCGTTGATTTGCGCTTTGACGAGGCTGCTTACCGGGCCATTGCCAGACATGCCATGGAGAAAAAGACCGGTGCGAGAGCCTTACGCGCGACGATTGAGGAATTTATGCTGGATATCATGTATCAGATTCCGAGAGACGACAACATTGGAAGGGTAACGATTACCGGGGATTATATAGAGGGAACCGGCGGCCCGATTCTTGAGATGCGCGGCGTGCTGGCTTTGGAAAACGCCTGACCGGAATCAGACTGCGAAACAGAAATGATGTGCAGGCGTTGGAATAATACTTGCACTTTTTGAGGAAGATAATATAATAAGGATATAGAAATGGAAGAACATGGAACGGTTCTTCTTTTTCTTTGGATTATGTGAGTCAGGAGGTAGCATTATGGAACGGAGAAATGCATGGAAGGATTATGATAAGAAGGAGATTAAAGAGTTAGAGAAGCTCTGTAAGGAATACCGCAAATTCTTAGACAACGGCAAGACCGAACGGGAATGTGTCAAAGTGATTGTGGATATGGCGAAAAAGGCCGGTTACGAGGACTTAGAGGAACTGAAAAAATCCGGCAGGAAGATAAAGACAGGAGATAAGATCTATGCGGTCAATATGAAGAAGGCCATCGCCTTATTTCAAATTGGTAAGGCGCCCCTTGTCGAAGGGCTTAACATATTAGGCGCGCATATTGATTCGCCGCGGATGGATGTCAAGCAGAATCCTCTTTACGAGGATACGGAGTTAGCTTATCTGGATACCCATTACTATGGGGGAATCAAGAAATACCAGTGGGTAACCCTGCCTTTGGCGATTCATGGCGTAGTGGCGAAGAAAGACGGACAGGTTTTGGATATTGTGATTGGGGAGGATGAAAAGGACCCGGTATTTTGTGTGACGGATTTACTGATTCATTTAGCCGGGGAGCAGATGGATAAAAAAGCCGCCAAAGTAGTGGAGGGCGAACAGTTGGATATTCTGGTGGGAAGCCGCCCGCTTCCGAAGGAGGAGAAGGATGCTGTCAAGAAAATGGTGCTTTCCCTGCTGAAGAAGAAGTATGATATGGAGGAAGAGGATTTCCTCTCCGCAGAATTGGAGATTGTCCCGGCAGGAAAGGCAAGAAATGCGGGTATTGACGAATCCATGATTATAAGCTATGGACAGGACGACCGGGTATGCGCCTATACCTCTGCGGCCGCTATGTTAGAGATGGGGCCTGTAGAGCGGACCGCCTGCTGTCTGTTAGTGGATAAGGAGGAGATTGGCTCTGTGGGAGCAACCGGTATGCAGTCCAAATTTTTTGAAAATACGGTGGCGCAGATTATGGACATGGCGGGGCAGTACGCTGAACTGAAACTCAAGCAATGTCTGGCGTCTTCCTATATGCTGTCTTCTGATGTGTCGGCAGCCTTTGATCCCGGTTTTGCCAATTCCTTTGAAAAGAAGAATGTGGCCTATTTCGGCAGGGGCGTGGTATTTAACAAGTTTACCGGCTCCCGGGGCAAATCCGGCTCTAATGACGCCAATGCAGAATATATGGGCAAGTTAAGAAAAATTATGGACGATCACAAAGTTGCCTTCCAGACGGCGGAGCTTGGAAAGGTGGATATCGGAGGCGGCGGAACCATCGCCTATATCTTGTCCCTTTATGGCATGAATGTCATTGACAGCGGCGTGGCGGTACTGAATATGCATGCGCCCTGGGAGATTACCAGCAAGGCGGACGTCTATGAGGCGTACAAAGCCTATAAAGCCTTTTTAGAGGATGCATAAGCAGATGTGTATGCATGAAAAGCCTGTAAAGCCTTTTTAACAGATGCGTAAGCAGATGTTGTGATTTCTCTCCGCCTGCCGTCATATAATAGGGATAGCATATAAGCTGAGGTGGCTGCTATGACCTGTGAAGAAATGATCTACAGTAATGATTATTCGGATTACATGATTAACTTTTTTCGTGGACTGACGGGGGCGGAGGATATATATCGTACCGGGTGCATTAATCCCATTGCGGAAAAAATCGCCATATTTCATATGCCCCGTTCCCAGAATTATCTCACAAATCTTGAATCAATACCCTATTCTTATATACCGAAACTCTTTGGTCTGATGGATTCCTCTAATTTAGAGGCGACGGGCGTGAAGCAGGTACAAAGTCCCAACAATGCCGGACTGACCGGAGAAAATGTGATTATCGGCATCATTGATACCGGGATTGATTATACCAATCCTTTATTTTTTGACGCCAATGGAAATACCAGAATCGGCGTAATCTGGGATCAAACTATACAAGGATTAGAAAAAAGTGATGAAAACCCGACGCCTTTTTATGGAACCACATTTTTTCGGGAGCAGATTAATGAAGCATTAAGGCGGGAGGACCCTTTTTCGTTGGTGCCCTCAAGGGATGAAAACGGTCATGGAACCTTTATGGCGGGGGTGGCCGCCGGAGGCGCCAGCCCGGAAAATGATTTTTTGGGTATTGCTCCGGGAGCCGAGCTTGCCATAGTCAGGCTAAAGGAGGCAAAACCCTATCTGCGGAACTATTTCGGAGTGCCGGAGGGCGTGCCTGCCTATGCAGAGACGGATTTAATCTATGCGGTGGATTATCTGGTAAAATATGCGGCGGCCAGAAACCTGCCCCTCTCCCTGTTGATCGGTGTGGGGAGCAGCAACGGGGGGCATTTGGGCCTTACCTTTTTGGAGCGCTACATAAGCAATTTACTGGAAAACGCAGGCATCATGTTTAGTGTCCCGGCGGGAAACGAGGGAAACCAGCGACTGCATTACGCCGGTTCGTTAGCGGAAAATGCGCCCTATCAGCAGGTGGAGTTAAATGTAGACGAAGGGCAGGAGGTGCTTGTCATAGAACTGTGGGGAAATGCGCCCACTACCTTTTCGCTTGGCTTAGTCTCTCCACAGGGGGACCGGATTGCGCAGATTCCGCCCCGTTTCGGTCAGGAGGAATCGGTGTGGCTGCCTCTTTCCCAATCTATGGTTTATGTGGCCTATCAGTTAATTGAAACCTATTCCGGAGATGAGCTGATTTTTATCCGGCTGACCAATCCGACGCCGGGAATCTGGAATTTTTTCGTATATGCTGACGAGGGAAAGCAGAGAACCTTTAATATGTGGCTGCCCCTCCGGCAGTTCGTAAGACCGGATACATATTTTCTCCGCAGCGAGCCGGATAATACCATTGTGGTACCGGGCAACGCCAATCTGGCGATGACCATGACGGCCTATAATCATCTAAACGGCAGCATATATGCGGAAGCCAGCCGGGGGTATAACGCCAGAAACCAGGTAAAGCCGGATTTGGCGGCTCCGGGAGTGAATATTACCGGTCCCGGCCTTCGGGGAAATTTTGTGAGAAGGAGCGGAACCTCTGTGGCCGCGGCCCACAGTGCAGGCATGATGGCCCTGTTTTTACAGTGGAATGTGGAAAATTACAATATCGGCGTGTTCTTTGCCGCTCAGATTCAGAGCTTTTTTTTAAACAATGCCATACGGGATAACGAACTGGAATATCCCAATATGATCTGGGGGTATGGACAGATGAATATTGAGAGGGTGCTGGATTTGTTCCGGGTAACCAACTTTCCGGTGTAGAGGAACAGCGGAACCGAAGAAGTAAAAAACGGATAAACGGACGCATTTTGACTGACTGATAAGCGGAGACAAAGAAAAACCTTCCGGGAAAGCAGGGCTTTATTCCCCGCATTTACGGAAGGTTTCTGTTTGTTTGTCTGGCTTGCTCCTGCTTATTTGGTCATCAAGGAAAGAATCTCATTGCTTCTGGCAATGAACTTGGTCATCGCCTCCGCCTCTAACGGCGCATGGGCTAAGAGGGCCAGGTCGTATAACTGCTGGCAGACCATAGCGGTATTTTCTCCCTCCGGGTTATTCAGAATATACTGTACCAGATTGTTGTTGGCATTTAAGACTAGAGTCTGTCCGCCGTCGCCGAACATAGAGGAATCCATGGCGCCCATCATATTATACATTTTCATCATATCCTGCATTCTCCGGGTTTCCTCCGGCAGGGTAATCATGGAGGAAATGGCGGCGTTCTTCAATTTCTCCACTTTCACAGTCAGCTTGTCGTTATCTAAGGCTTTCTTGAAGATTTCCGTCAGCTTGTCTGTGGTATCCTTTAACTCTTCCTCCGGAATATCCTCCTTGAAGGTGTTTGTGATATCCGAGTCGATACGGGTAAATTTGACGCCCTCATTTTTCTGCTCCTGATGCGTGATGAACGGGGTATCAATATTGTGGGTAAGGACTACCGCATCAATGCCCTGCTCCTTGAACATATTAATATACTGGGACTGTACCTTTTCATCATCTGTATAAAAGACGGTGTTCTCGTATTTGTCCTTACCCGCTTCAAGATAATCGGAGAGGGTGAGGTATTTGCCCTCTAAGTTCCGGTACAGGATATAATCCTTCATCTTCTCGTCAAATTTGCTGTCCTTTAAGCAGCCAAACTTGATAAACGGGCTTAAGTCCTCCCAGTAGCTTTCATAGGCTTCCCGCTCGGTCTTGAACATGCCGGACAGCTTGTCTGCCACCTTTTTGGTGATATAATCGGATATTTTCTTCACAAAGCCGTCGTTTTGCAGGGCGCTTCGGGACACATTTAAAGGAAGGTCCGGACAGTCGATGACGCCCTTTAACAGCAGCAGAAATTCAGGAATGACTTCCTTAATATTATCAGCAATAAACACCTGATTGTTGTAGAGCTTAATGGTACCCTCTAAGGTGTCATACTCGGAATTAAATTTGGGGAAGTATAAAATACCCTTTAAATTAAACGGATAATCCATATTCAGATGAATCCAGAACAAGGGCTCCTTAAAGTCTAAGAACACCTTGCAATAAAATTCCTTATATTCTTCTTCCGTACAGTCGTTTGGATGCTTGGTCCATAAAGGATGGGTGTCGTTGATGGGCTGTTCTTTTGGCTCCTTTACCTCTTTACCGGCCTCATCATTGCCGTCTTCGTCAGTCTCGGTCTCATCATTGCCCGCCGCCTCCTCTTTGGCGTCGGCAGCCTTGTCTTCTTTTGCTTCTTCCGGCTCGGAAGCTTCGGAATCAATGACGTCTTCCGCCTCCTCCTTGGCAGCGTCAGCATTGGTAAAGTAGATTTCCTCCGGCATGAAAGAACAATACTTTTCCAAAACCTCTTTTACTCGGTATTCGTTGGCAAACTCGTAGCAGTCTTCATTCAGATACAGGGTGATTTCCGTACCATGCACGTCCCGGTCACCTGTGGACATCGTATATTCTGTGCCGCCGTCGCACTCCCAGAATACCGGCTCTGCGTCGGCCTGATAGGAGAGGGTGTTAATCGTCACCTTGTCCGCTACCATAAAGGCAGAATAAAAGCCTAAGCCGAAATGTCCGATAATCTGGTCGTCTGTGGCCTTGTCCTTATATTTTTCCAAAAAGTCTGAGGCTCCGGAAAAGGCAATCTGATTAATATATTCATGAACCTCTTCCGCCGTCATACCGATACCGTTATCAATAAAGGTAAGCGTCTTGTCAGTGGGACTGGCAATCACATCAATCCGGTAACGGGTGTCCTCCGGTTCTTCATATTCTCCGATTAAAGCCAGCTTCCGCAGCTTGGTTACGGCATCGCAGGCATTGGAAATCAGTTC
Organism: uncultured Lachnospiraceae bacterium; assembly: GCA_947625015.1. Taxonomy (GTDB): domain Bacteria; phylum Bacillota; class Clostridia; order Lachnospirales; family Lachnospiraceae; genus CAG-590. The sequence continues at coordinate 45,024 of CANQMR010000007.1, forward strand.
CCGGATAAAAATGTCATGGTCGGAATACAACCACTTTTTAATAATTGGGAAAATGTTATCGCTGTTGATGGATAAACTTCCCTTTTTCTTTCTTGGCATAAAAAATCATCTCCTTCAATTCATTACAAATACAATAATAGTATACGGCATTTAAAAAGTCAAGAAAAAATTAGCACTCATTTTAAATGAGTGCTAACAGGGATGAAAACCACATTTTTAAATTAAGATTGTCACATTTTATCGAAAAGCGCATAAAATGACTAAAAGTGTTGAAATTACAGACTTTTTCAAAAATATAAAAAGAAAATTTCAGATTTCATAGTTAAAATCAATACCGTATGATTTTAATAATGTGACAATTTGTTGAAAAAATTGAATTTCCAAATCCTTTTCCAGAGTGAAAAATGAGTAGGAAATTCCGCCCGTCACATTTAATTTGTTGTCCTGATATAAGATGTTAAGAAATATGCCGGTAATATCATTTGGATTTTGTGATAAATTTGATTGATTAATCAGAGAATCCGCTAAATCCTTATGGGCTTTTAATATAATTTTAAACTGGAGAGGAGATTGCTTTCCCTTAATCAGTTGAAAAATTTTCTCCCGCGCAATGCCCCAGGGAAGAAAGGTATTTTCGGAATAAGGAAGGGTTTCCCAGTCGTTTGCATCATAAAAATTCCGGTTGATATGCCCGTCAATGGAATAGGACATATCGGTCTTTATGACGGCGGATACAAATTCATAGGAATCAAAGGCGTTTGTTCCTAATAAAAGCTGCATAAATTTTTTAATCTCGATTATCTCTGCTGCCTGCATATGTTTTCCTTTCCCTGCTCAAAGTGAATCGCAGGATTTTGGTAATTATCTAAATAGCCAGTTTACCATTGATATTTAAAAACCGCAACAATTTTGCAGAAAAATCCGTTGGAAACAGGGCGGCGCAATATTTCGGAAAGGACATAAGATGTTTTCATTGAATATTTTGGAAATTTTCATTATAATAAGAAACGGTATGAGGGGCTTGCATATGGAATACGGAGGATACAACATTGACTGAGAAGAGAAAGAGTATCAAATGGAAGCTGTTTTTTATCATATTACTGCCGACAGCATTGCTTGGCGTGGCGATTTTTATATTTGGAGCCTATTTAATCTATGAGTTAGCGTCGGATCACATTCATGATGAACTGGAAACTACCACCCATGTGTTGAAGAGCTGCTTTGACCTTACGGTGCAGGGGGATTATTCCTACGACGGTAAAGTGATTAAAAAGGGGAATGTAAACATCAGCGATCCTTCCCTGTTATATGACATTAAGGAAAATTCAGGAATCGACACCACTATTTTCTGGAAAGATGTGAGAATCTCAACTACGGTGGAGGATGAGCATGGTGTGTCTGCGGCGGGAACGAAAGCGGAGAAAGTGGTTTCGGACGCAGTGTTAAAGAAAGGGGAAAATTATTATTCCGTTGATGTTATGGTCAACGGAAGCCGCTATATTGGATATTACACTCCTTTACGGAATGAGGACCAGACCGTTGTGGGTATGGTCTTTGCCGGAAAACCTATGAATATCGTGTATAGGAGTGTAGGGGAGATTGTGCTGTGGTTTTTGCTTTTTACGATGCTGGCCGTTTTGCTTGCATTGGTAATTTGCAGGAAGTTTACCGAAGGATTGATTTCCGACATTAACCGGATTAAACAGTTTCTCCACACGATATCGGACGGTAATTTTACGGTCTCCATAGACGGGGAGATTATGAAGCGCAAGGATGAAATTGGAGAAATAGGCGTCTATGCGGATAAAATGAGGCATGACCTGAAGGTTTTGGTGGAGTTAGATGCGTTAACCTCCCTGTATAACAGAAGAAGCTGTAATAACCGGCTAAAAAACTTACAGGAAGAAAAAAGCCGGTTTACAATCGTGATGTGCGATATCGACTGGTTTAAGAATATCAACGATCAATATGGACACGACTGCGGCGATTATATTCTGACCGATATTTCCTCCAGGATACGGAAAAGCGTGGAGGGATGCGGTTTTGCCAGCCGGTGGGGCGGCGAGGAGTTTCTGCTGATTTATGAGACGGCCTATGAACAGGTCAAAGAAAAGGTGGAGGCGTTAGCCGGACAGATTCGGGACAACGAGTTTGCCTATGACGGAAAGAAATTTCATGTGACGATGACCTTCGGTGTGAAGGAGGCAGAGCCGGGAGTCAATTATGAAAAGACCATTAAGGCGGCGGATGATAATCTGTATACCGGAAAGCGGAACGGAAGAAATCAGATTGTCTATTAGAAAATGTGTATAAAAACACAACGGCGGCGCATACTAGAAGAAAATGCGGCGCCGCCGCCTGAAATGGAGGTTTATATGAAAGCAGTTGTAAATAAAGACGGATGCATAAGCTGCGGACTTTGCGTCAGTACCTGCCCGGAGGTTTTTGCCTTTGGTGATGACGGCTTAGCGGAAGCAAATGGAAAACTGACAGATTCCAATTTTGCTTCCGCAGAGTCGGCCAGAAATTCCTGTCCTGTGTCAGTCATTGATATCGTTGAGGATTAGAAATATTCTGCTAATTTTTTTTCAATATGTTGCAGCAAAGTATAGAGCAGCATGGCGATGACGCAGAGAATTAAGATGGAGAGCAGCACATTGCTCATTTTGAAGGTCTGGGAGCCGTATATAATCAGGTAGCCCAGACCTTCTCGCGCTGCTAAAAATTCCCCGATGACAACGCCCACAAGGCACAGGCCGATGTTTACCTTCATAATGCTGATGATGTTCGGCACATTGCTGGGCAGAACGACCAGCTTTAAACATTGGAACCGGCTGCCCTTCAGCGTTTTTATCAGTTTGATTTTATCGGCGTCCACGCTGATAAAGCCGGTATAGAGATTTAAAATGCTGCCAAAGATGGCAACGGAGCAGGCGCAGACGATAATGGTGGTCTTGTTGGCGCCTAACCATACAATGAGAACCGGAGCCAAGGCGGATTTGGGAAGGGCGTTAAGGATTACCAGATAGGGTTCTAATACCTTAGACAGGGTCTGGTTCCACCAAAAAAGGGTGGCCATGCCAAGGCTTCCGAGAATCACGATGACAAAGCCGATTAAGGTCTCATAGAGGGTGATGCCGATATGGTGCAGCAGGGAACCGTCCTTTAGCATGGACACGAAAGTGGCAAAGAGCTTAGAGGGACAGCAGAAGATAAAGTCGTTGATTATTCCATGCTTTGCCGTATATTCCCACAGGAACAAAAAAGTGATAAAAATAAGAATCTGGTATAACCGAATCAAAAATTGCCGGCGCTTTATTTTTCTCACATATTCCGTTTGGGCGTTCTTAACTGAAGTCTTCGTTTTCATCATGTATAGCCTCCCATATCTGATTATAATATTTGTTAAATTCCGGAGCGTTTCTTGCGCTTTCCGGCGTGCGGCGGTTATCGCCAAATTCAATTGGAATAATGGATTTAATGGTTCCGGGGCGCTTGGATAGGACAATGACCTTGTCGGCCATGGAGATCGCCTCGGCTAAATCATGGGTGACTAAAAGGGTGCTGATGCCTTTTTCCTTGATAATGGAACCGATATCATTGGACACATTCAGCCGGGTTTGGTAATCCAGCGCGCTGAAAGGCTCGTCAAGCAGAAGGATTTCCGGAGACAGGGCCAGAGTCCGAATTAAGGCCGCCCGCTGGCGCATACCGCCGGAAAGCTGTCTGGGATAAGCGTTGCGAAAATCCCACAGGCCATAGGTTTTTAAGAGCTCCTCCATCATTTCAATATGGGAGGCGTCTTTCTTTTTCTGGATTTCCAGTCCTAAGGTAAGGTTCCGGTAAATGGTGCGCCACTCTAACAGGTGGTCTTTTTGCAGCATATAGCCGATGTTGACGTCAGATTCTTCCCTGGGCTTCCCGTTGATCCGTATAGCGCCGGAGGATAGGGGAAGCAGTCCGGCGGTCAGATTTAACAGTGTAGTCTTGCCGCAGCCACTGGGACCCACAAATGAAATAAATTCATTTTTATTTAATTTAAATGAAATGTCCTTAAGTGTCTGAGTTTCACAAGATATTGTATGATAAGAATAATTTACATTAAAAAATTCTAGCAGTGGTATTCCCAATTTTTTCACTTCCTTTTATCCTATATTAATAGTGTATTCAAAATGACAAAAATTGACCTAATATACAGAAAATCACCGCTTGACGAAAAAAAATCTTTTTTTTATAATAACAACGCTTAGAAAAATTGGCGATTTTTATTCAGATGAATGAACAGTGGCCGTATGGCAGATACTATATTTTAGATGCAGACTTCCAGATTTTAAGGAGAAGGGAAATCAGGTGGTAAAATGGCCAAAATAACAAGAGCGGAGCTTGCCAGAAGGCGGCGGATTGCGCTCTATAAAAAGGTAATTATATACGGTTTTTTAATGATGACAATTCTGCCCATTTTAACCAGCGTATTTTTGCTGTACAGGGTGAACCAGTTAGAGCAGGAATTGGAGTATGCCCTAAGCGAGGACGGCGGCGATTATCTGACGCTCCAGTCCAGCCGGGAGGCGCTTTTGAGCGGGCAGGATACTGACAATGGGGAACTTGCCGACTCCACCAGAACGGTGTTAAGCAGCGCCAGCGTGGAGAAGTCTTCCGAGGAAAAATTGACCGGGAAAGACAGCCGGGAGGAGACGGAAAAAGACGGGCAATCCAAAGATGAGAAACAGGCCAAAGCCGTCAAGCGGGTTTACTTAACCTTTGACGATGGGCCATCTATTTATACGGGACAGATTTTGGATGTGCTTGCCGCAAATGATGTGAAGGCTACTTTTTTTGTCATTGGCAGAGATGAGAAATACTACGATTATTACAAGCGCATTGTAGATGAAGGACATACAATTGGTATGCATTCGTATTCCCATGTATATCAGGATTTTTATAAATCTGTGGACAGTTTTGGGGACGAGCTCACGAAGTTAAGCGACTTAATCAATGAAGTGACCGGGGTAAGACCCAATATTTTCCGGTTTCCGGGAGGCAGCTCAAACAATGTGGCTCCGCTGCCTATTGAGAATTACATCGCTTATTTAAATGAGCATAACATTAACTATTACGACTGGAATTCTTTGAGCGGGGATGCGGTTACTTCGGGACTTGCGCCGGAACAGTTGGTGGACAATATTATGAATGATGTGGAGAAAAATGATGATTCCATAGTGCTGATGCATGATTTGCAGACAACCCATACCACTGTGGAGTCCTTGCAGCTTTTGATTGATACGCTGAAAAGCGAGGGGTACGAAATCCTGCCGATTGATGCGGATACTCCGTTAATTCAGCATGTATCCTGTAATTCAGTGGAGGAGTAATTGCGGGTAATGCCGCAAGATACAAATAATAGTGAGACAGAATAAGGGACTACAGATGGAGAAATCCGGCTGTAGTCTTTTTGCGTCCGGGGTGGCAATCTGCCGGGATTTGTGCTACAATATTTCATTAGCAGAGATTGGCAGGAAGTTGGTTGAAAAGTGATGACATATAGAGAAGCGCAGGCGTATATGGAGCAGGCGGCAAAGAGGGGCAGCGTTTTGGGATTGGGGCCGGTAACCAGCCTTTTACAGCGGTTTGGCAATCCCCAGAACCGCCTTAAGGTAATCCATGTGGCAGGGACAAACGGAAAGGGGAGCACCTGCACCTTTTTAGAGCATTTATACCGGGCGGAGGGACTGCGGGTGGGAAGATACATTTCACCCACATTATTCTGTTATTTAGAGCGGTTTCAGATTAACGGGCGGTATATGAAAGAGCAGGAGTTCGCAGCGCTTTTTTCGGTTGTGATGACAGGGCTTTCGGATATGGAAAAGGCCGGGGAGCCGCTTCCGACTGCCTTTGAAATTGAAACGGCCATTGCTTTTTTGTATTTTTTAGAGCAGAAGGTGGATTTGGTGGTGCTAGAGACGGGAATGGGCGGCCGATTAGACGCCACCAATGTAGTGGAACAGCCCCTTTGCACTGTGTTCACCTCCATTGGCATGGATCATATGCAGTTTCTCGGGGATACCATAGAGCAGATTGCCTTTGAGAAGGCGGGGATTATAAAAAAAGGCTGTCCGGTAGTGGCCTATCCCAATCCGCCGCAGGTGATGGCGGTGTTGGAGGAACAATTTAGTTTACATAATGCTGGATACCTGCCGGAACAGGATAGTTTACATAATACAGAGCGGACAGATCCTTGCGGATTTTACGAGGTAGAAGAAAAGGATATTGAGATTATCTCGGAAACTTTAGCGGGCAGTACATTTCGTTATAAGGGAGAGGAATACGGGATTTCCATGGCGGGAAGATATCAGATTTATAATGCGGTTACTGCCATAGAGACCAAGCTGCGCCTTGACGGCAGTCTGGTAAAGCAGGGGCTTTTAGAAGCCCGGATTGCAGGCCGCTTTGAAAAGATATCGGACGCCCCGCTGATAATCCGGGACGGCGCCCATAATCCGGACGGCGCCCATGCGCTTAGAAAAAGTGTGCAAAAGCATTTTACAAACGGGAAAATAATATTTATAATAGGAGTATTAAGGGATAAGGAATACGATAAAATGATGGAAATACTCTGTCCGCTGGCGGACAAGGTATATACCATTACGCCGAAGAACGAAAGAGGGCTTTCCGGAACTAAGTTAAGGGAAAGCGTTCTGCCTTACTGCGGGGATGCAGAGGTTTGTGAAGATCCCCTTCAGGCATTAGAGCGGGCCGGAAGGGATTGGCGGCGGCTGGAAGAACAGGGAGAGAAAGCGGTGATTATCGCTTGGGGCTCCTTATCTTATATCGGGGAATTGGATGGCGGCAGGGAATATGGAACGGGTTGAACAGATTATGAGGCATCCGCTTTACCTACAGTATCAGCGGCGGATCGATGAACTGGAGAAAGACAGGATGTTTTGCAGGCATGACAGAGGGCACGCCTTAGATGTGGCAAGAATTATGTATATCCTGACATTGGAGCGGGGAATTTCTTTTAAGAAGGATGTCGTCTATGGCGCAGCATTACTCCATGATATTGGGAGGGCCGCCCAGTACGAGGAGAACCGTCCCCACGATGAGGCGGGAGCGGAGTGGGCGGCAGAAGTGTTAGCGGACTGCGGTTATGAGAAAGAAGAGATTTCCCTGGTTACAAGGGCGATTGCCAATCACCCCAAGGAGCGGAATAAAGGCGCGGGAAAAGAGGATTTTTCCAATCTGCTTTACGAGGCGGATAAATTAAGCCGGGCATGTTTTGATTGCGCCGCCCAAAAAGAGTGCTATTGGGATGACGGGATAAAGAACCAAAAGATTGTGTATTGAGACAGGGGAAGAACAGACTATGATAATTGGCAGCCGGGATTTTGACTTAAGCAACCACTATTATCTCATGGGAATACTGAATGTTACGCCGGATTCCTTTTCCGATGGGGGAAGCTATACCACATTGGACCAAGCATTGTTCCAGGCGGATAAGCTGATAAAGGATGGCGCCCATATTTTGGATATCGGGGGCGAATCCACAAGACCGGGACATACGCCCATATCTCCGGCGGAGGAGATGGATCGGGTGTGTCCTGTCATTGAGGCCGTTGCCGGACGGTTCGATATTCCCATATCGTTAGACACCAGCAAAGCGCAGGTGGCGCAGGCGGGGATTGACGCAGGCGCGGATATGATTAACGACATATGGGGACTGAAAAAGGATGCAAAGATGGCGGAGGTGATCGCAGAGGCCGGAGTGCCCTGCTGTCTGATGCATAACCGGGATAATATGGATTATCAGGATTTAATGGAGGATATACTTTCTGATTTGCAGGAGAGTGTAGGGATTGCCCTGAAAGCCGGCATTGACAGGGAGAAGATTGTAGTGGATCCGGGTATTGGCTTTGCCAAGGATCTTTCCATGAATCTGTCTGTGATGAAGCATTTGGAGCGGATTAAGGAGCTGGGTTATCCTGTGCTGCTTGGAACATCAAGGAAATCCATGATTGGACTGACGCTGGATTTGCCGACAGGGGAACGGGAGGAGGGAACCCTTGCCACTTCCGTTATGGGGCGGATGGCCGGTTGTTCGATATTCCGGGTGCATGATGTGAAAACCAATCTTCGGGGACTCCGGATGGCGGAGGCCATTTTAAACGCCGGATAGTGGGCAGTACCGGACAATTCAGAAACGGGAAGGCTGCGCAGATTATCTGCTGTATTACAGAAACAGGCAGGCCGTAGAGATTATTTGCGGCATTACAGAAACGGGCAGACTGCTCATTAAATAGACCAGACAGGAGAACGGTATGGATAAGATTACAATTCAGGATTTAGAGGTTTTCGGGTATCATGGCGTATTGGAAGAGGAAGCGCTGTTAGGGCAGAAGTTCCTGATTACTGCCGTCATGTCCTTAGATTTAAGAGGAGCGGGAAGAACCGATGACATTAAGGAGACCATTGATTACGGCGAGGTCTGCCAGTTTATGAAAAAGCTGGTGGAGACAGAGCGGTATCTGTTAATCGAGCGGCTGGCGGAGGAACTGGCAACGGGGCTGTTGCTGGGATTTCCGAAGCTGACAGGCGTTGAGATAACGGTAAAGAAGCCATGGGCGCCGGTGCAGGTTCCCTTAGATACTGTGGCAGTTACCATCAGCCGGGGCTGGCACAGGGCTTATCTCTCCATTGGTTCGAATCTGGGGGATAAGGAGGGCTATCTGGATTTTGCCATTGACCGGTTAAACGCCCTGCCGGATACCAAGGTAACCGCCGTCTCTGATTACCTTGTCACAAAGCCCTACGGCGATGTGGAACAGGACGATTTCTTAAACGGGGCCTTAGAGATAGAGACCTTAAAGATGCCGGAGGAGCTTTTAGAAGAAGCGATGCGGATTGAGCAGGAGGCTCACAGGGAACGGACCATTCACTGGGGACCGAGGACTCTCGATATTGACATACTCTTCTATGATAACCAGATAATTTACACAGAGAATCTTAAGATTCCCCATACGGAGATTCCAAAGCGGGAATTTGTATTAGAACCCTTAGCGGCAATTGCGCCGGACTATGTTCACCCCATTTTGAGGAAATCAGTGTCGCAAATGCTAAAGGAGCTTCGGAGTGAAAAGGAGAAGTGATATGATACAGGATTTAAATGACATAAGGCAGGATATTGATGCTGTTGACCGGCAGATTGTGGAGCTGATCGAAAAGCGCATGGCGTTGTCCTTAGAGGTGGCAAAGTATAAGATTTCCACAGGCAAGCCCATTTACGACAGGGAAAGGGAGCAGCAGAAGTTAGAGAAGCTGGGGGCCATGGCCAGTACGGAGTTTAACGCCAAGAGTGTACAGGAGTTGTTTTTGCAGATTATGTCTGTGTCCCGGCGGTACCAGTACAGCATTATCGGGGACAGGGACCATGTGATTGACAAGATGTTTACTCCGGTAAAGCAGTTGGACATTTCCGGTGATACGAAGGTGGCGTATGCCGGCGTGCCGGGGGCCTTTGCGGAGGAGGCCATGATTACCTATTTTGGGGAGGACATTTCAGCCGTCCATGTGAAGGAATTTTTTGAAGTGGCAAAAATGGTGGCGGAAGGGCAGGCAGATTACGGCGTTCTGCCTATCGAAAATTCCACCGCCGGCTTTGTAAACGGCATCTACGATTTGTTAGACCGCTATCAGCTGTCCATTGTGGGAGAGCAGATGATTAAGATAAACCAGTGCCTGCTGGGGCTACCGGGAACGGATCTTTCTAAGGTGACTACCGTATTTTCCCACCCGCAGGGCTTGATGCAGGCCAGGGAATATTTAGAGGATAAGGACTGGCGGCAGGTCAGCATGGCCAATACGGCGATGAGCGCCAGAAAAGTGCATGAAGACGGGGATATGACGCAGGTTGCCATTGCCAGCGCCAGGGCTGCCAAACTTTACGGTCTTACCGTATTGAATCCCCAGTTAAATGTGTCGGATACCAACACCACCCGGTTTGTGATTGTGTGCAACCGCCATGTGTATGTGGAAAAGGCCAATAAGGTCAGCATTTCCTTCGCCCTGCCTCATGAGTGCGGAACCCTTTATAATATACTGGCTCATTTTATCTTTAATAATGTGAATATGACCAGTATCGAGTCCATTCCGCTGACCGGCAAGCAGTGGGAATATTGTTTCTTTGTGGATTTTGAGGGGAACTTAGGGGACGACGAGGTAAAAAATGCGTTAAAGGGCATTATGGCGGAGACCGAGGAATTTCGAATCTTAGGATGCTTTCCGTCGGAGAAGGTATAAGAGAAAAAACTGCCGGTTATGCGCGGAAAGAAGCAGCATTACCGGAGCGTATACGGGAGAAGAATTATGCGGATAGGAGGGATGCCGGATGGCATATAAGACATTTGCGGCGATTGACGTCGGCTCTACGGATGTCACCATGAAAATTTATGAGATTACTGCCAAAAAGGGTTACAGGCAGTTAGACTATGTCAGCAATATTATGGAGTTAGGTTTAGACACCTACAAGGACGGGTATATTTCTCAGGAGTCGGTGGACCGGTTAAGCGAGAACCTTTCCAAATTTGCTAAGAAAATGAAGGAGTACGGAACAACGGAATACTGCGCCTACGCGACCAGCGCATTGAGGGAGGCCAAAAACAACATGATGGTGCTCGATTTACTCAAACTGCGTACGGGGATTGAGGTGAAAATATTAAGCAACTCCGAGCATCGCTTCCTCATGTACAAAGGTCTGGCGGTAAAGTCGGAGAATTTTGAAAAAATCGTGGAGAAGAATACCGCTATTGTGGATATCGGAGCGGGAAGCATCCAGATTTCCCTGATGAATAACGGTAAACTTACGGCTACCCAGAACATTCCCATCGGCGCGTTAAGGGTGAGGGAGCGGCTGAAAAATTTGCGGTTGAATAAGGTGCTGTTAGAGCGGGCCATGGAGGAATTTATTTCGAATGAGATTGACACTTTCCGAAATCATTATCTGGGGGATAAGGAGATTAAAAATGTAATTGCCATTGGAGATGAGATAGGCAACCTGATTCGTCTGGTTCCGGAGCTTGAAATTACGGATCACCTGAATGAAAAGCAGTTAGATGCCATTTTTGACAAGATTCTTTCCAAGAATATCATCGATTTAGCAGACGAGTACAAGATTCCCTATGAGCGGGCCACTTTGCTGCTGCCTGCGGCGATGATTTACGGAATTTTCCTGCGCAATGCCAAGGCGGATATGATCTGGACGCCGGAGGTGGATTTGTGCGACGGAATCATTGTGGATGTGTTAGAGAAGAATAAGAACCTGACATTCCACAGGAATTTTGAAGATGATATACGCTCTTCCGTATATCAGATTGCCAAGCGTTACCGCTGCAACCGGGAGCACAACTATAATGTGGCGGCCATTGCCTGTCAAATTTTTGATAAGACGAAGAAAATACATGGTTTGCAGCCAAAGGACCGGCTACAGTTAGAGATTGCGGCTACGCTCCATGACTGCGGCAAATTTATCAATATGAACGGCGCCGGGGATAACTCCTATGCCATTATTATGTCAACCGAAATCATGGGGCTTTCCCATAAGGAGCGGCAGGAGATTGCCAATATCATCAGATACAATTCCGTTCCCCTGCCGGATTACCGGGAAATCTATGGCAGTCTGGGAAGCGCGGATTATATGAAGATTGCAAAGTTAGTGGCAATCCTTAAAGTGGCCAATGCCATGGACCGTTCCCACAAGCAGAAGGCCAACGCCTACCAGATTGTGGTTAAGGATAAGCAGTTGGTCATTACGATAGATACATTGTATGATCTGGCCTTAGAGAGAGGGCTGTTTGACGATAAAGCAGACTTTTTCTCGAAGGTATATGGAATCAGACCAGTATTAAGACAAAAAGGAGCGCGGGTATCATGAAAGAAAAGAATAAATATTTAAAACCGGAATATCTGGAAAATCGCGAACTGTCGTGGTTACAGTTTAACAAGAGAATCTTAGCGGAAGCCAAGGACAAGACGATTCTGCCCTTTGAGCGGATTAAATTTTTGAGCATTACCGCCTCGAATTTGGATGAATTTTTTATGATCCGGGTGGCGTCTTTGATGGATATGGTGCATGCCGGGTATACCAAGAGGGACATTGCGGGAATGACGGCCAAGGAGCAGTTAGCGGCAATTCTGCCGGAGGCCAAGGAGTTTATGGCGGATCAGTATAAGACACTGAACCGTTCACTGATGCCTTTGCTTGATAAATGCGGGCTGCATATCGTCCACCGCCATGAGGACCTGACCGAAAAACAGGCCTCCTATGTAGATGAGTATTTTCAGAAAAATGTGTATCCTGTGCTTACACCCATGGCAGTAGACCAATCAAGACCATTTCCGCTGATTCAGAATAAATCCTTAAATATCGGCGCTTTAATCAAGGATAAAAAGAATGAGGGAGTAGTCGATATAGCAACGGTACAGGTGCCGGGCGTGCTTTCCCGGATTGTGGAAATTCCCTCTGAGGAGGAAGGGGAGACCGCCATTATCCTGTTAGAGGAGGTAATCGAGCGGAATCTGGATAAGCTGTTTTTGAATTACACCATTTTATCTGCCCATCCATACCGGGTTATGCGAAATGCGGATTTAGCCATTGATGAGGATGACGCCGCTGACCTGCTTAAAGAGATTGAAAAGCAGGTAAAGAAACGGCAGTGGGGCGAGGTAATCCGTTTGGAGGTTGCGGATACGATGGACAAACGGCTTCAGAAAAAGCTTATGGAGCAGTTAAATGTGGAGGAGGATTATCTTTACAAGATTAAAGGCCCCTTAGATTTAACCTTTTTGATGAAAGCCTATGGCCTGTCCGGATTTGACGAGTATAAGCTGCCGAAGTATATTCCGCAGCCGGTGCCCGGCTTAGACCGGGAGCGGGGAATCTTTGAGCAGATTAGAGAACACGATATCCTGCTGCACCACCCGTATTATGAATTTACGCCGGTAGTAGATTTCATTTCCCAGGCGGCCAATGATCCCAATGTGCTTGCTATCAAGCAGACGCTTTACCGGGTAAGCGGCAATTCGCCTATTGTGGCCTCTTTGGCAAGGGCGGCGGAGAACGGCAAGCAGGTTACGGTATTAGTGGAATTGAAGGCCAGATTTGACGAGGAAAATAATATCGGCTGGGCGAAGATGTTAGAGAAGGCCGGCTGTCATGTAATCTATGGCCTTGTGGGACTAAAAACCCACTCCAAGATCGCCTTAGTGGTAAGGCGGGAGGAGGACGGCATTCGCAGATATGTGCATTTGGGGACCGGTAACTATAATGATGTGACGGCAAAGTTATATACGGATATGGGAATCCTGACCTGCAATGATGAGATTGGCGAGGACGCAACCGCCGTCTTTAATATGCTGTCCGGTTATTCGGAACCGCCGGTGTGGAATAAGCTGATGGTGGCCCCGATCTGGTTAAAGGACCGTTTCTTAATGCTGATAAACCGGGAGGCAGAAAATGCAAAGAAGGGCAAGGAGGCAAGAATCGTGGCAAAGATGAACGCCCTGTGCGATCCCATGATTATCGAGGCCCTTTATAAAGCCAGCGCCGCCGGAGTTAAGATAGACCTGATTGTGCGGGGAATCTGCTGCTTAAAGACCGGTATTCCCGGCATTTCCGAAAACATTACAGTGCGTTCCCTCGTAGGGAATTTCTTAGAGCACTCCCGCATTTTCTACTTCTACAACGACGGTTTTGAAGATGTGTATATGGGAAGCGCCGACTGGATGCCCAGAAATCTGGATAAGCGGGTAGAGATTACTTTCCCTGTGGAGGACGAAAAACTGAAGCAGGACGTTATCGGTATTTTGAAACTACAGCTTTCAGACACCTTAAAGGCGCATATTTTGAAGCCTAACAGCCGGGAATATGCCAAACAGGATTTGCGGGGCTTGGAAAAGATTGGAGCCCAGGATGAATTTTGCCGTTTAGCCATGGAACAGGTCTTTGCAGAAGAAAAAGAAGAAATGGTTCGTCATATCTTTGAACCGGCCAAGGGCAGCAAATATTAAGCACCCTGATAATGCGCAGGCCCTACTTGCACTCCTGCCCCGACAGCTGTCATTATATTATCCGCTTTTTTGAGTGTATATGCCGCCAACGGAGATTTCCTTCCTGTTTTTCCTGACACGCGGTTTTTTAGAAATCCGCTGCTTGTGCGTCCTGCCTGTTGCATGTGCGAAGAAGTGTTTGAGCACCGGTTTTGGGGTGCTGGGCAAACATCTTAAGCCGCGCTTTCGCTCGTTGAAAACGCAGCGGTACATAAGCGGAGGACGGTTTATATTATGGGACGAGATAAACTTTGCGTCCTCCGCAAGTACCGGCGTTTTCAAAAGGGCTTTAGATGTTTCCCGGTCACCCCTTCCCGGTGCGAGTTCTTCGAAAGCACATGCAACGCTACAGGCAGGACGCACAGGCAGCAGGATTTCTTAAAACCGAAACCAGTGCAGGAAAAACAGGAAGGAAATCTCCGTTGGCGGCGCGCCACTTAATTAAAGAGCGGATAATATAGTGACAGCCGCCGGGATTTAAGGCGGGGAGGGGGGCCTGCGCATTGCAGGGTGCGAAAAATTTGCGGAATTTGTGGAAAAAGTATATTTTTTGCTTGACTTGCATAGATATGTATGGTAATCTATTCAAGTCGTGTGAAATATGCGGCAGACAACAAAGCAGAGTATCCACTCTCACCTTAGCGCAGACAGGCGACTCGGGTTAAATATTAGAGAAGTATGTGTAGGTTTCTAATAGAAGTGGATAGGTTTGCTGTCCACTTTTTTTAATAATTTTTGATATGGAGGTACAAAGCCATTAGCGAGTTGATGATTAATGAGCAGATTCGTGACAAAGAGGTCCGCTTGATTGGGACAGAAGGAGAGCAGTTAGGAATCATGTCTGCAAAGGATGCCATGAAGCTGGCAAGGGAAGCGGAATTGGATTTGGTTAAGATTGCTCCCAATGCGAAGCCGCCGGTATGCAAGATTATTGATTATGGTAAATACCGCTATGAGCTTGCGAGAAAAGAGAAAGAGGCGAAAAAGAAACAGAAGACGATTGATATCAAGGAGGTGCGTCTGTCACCAAACATTGATACCAACGATTTGAATACCAAGGTAAATCAAGCGAGGAAATTTCTTTCTAAGGGAGACAAGGTCAAGGTAACGCTGCGGTTCAGGGGGCGCGAGCTTGCCCATGTGAACCAGAGCAAGGTAATCTTAGATGAGTTTGCCCAACAGTTAGAGGATATTGCGGTCATTGACAAACCGGCAAAGTTTGAAGGAAGAAGCATGATTATGTTCTTATCGGAGAAAAAATAGCCTTTCTTTCGGAGAACAGAGTACGCTTATCATAAAGTTATATGGTGGAACCAGGTTCCGATTCTATATAAGAGTTTTAGACATTTTAAGGAGGAAATGATTATGCAGAAATTAAAGACAAAGAAATCAGCAGCAAAGCGTTTTAAGAAAACCGGAAGTGGCGGACTTAAGAGAAATAAGGCTTACAAGAGCCACATTTTGACAAAGAAGAGCCCGAAGAGAAAGAGAAATCTCAGAAAAGCGACAATGATGGACAAGACCAACGAGAAGGTAATGAAGAAGATTTTACCGTACTTATAAGCAGATGGATTAGGAGGAAATAGAAATGGCAAGAGTAAAAGGCGGCGTAGGCGCAAAGAAAAGACATAACAGAGTATTAAAGCTTGCAAAGGGATACAGAGGTGCAAGATCCAAGCAGTACAGAATTGCTAAGCAGTCGGTTATGCGGGCTCTGACTTCTTCATATGCAGGCAGAAAGCAGAGAAAGAGACAGTTCAGACGGTTATGGATTGCCCGTATCAATGCAGCAGCAAGAATGAACGGTTTATCTTACAGCAAGTTTATGTATGGCTTGAAGTTAGCCGGTGTGGATATCAACCGTAAGATGTTAGCAGAGATGGCAGTTTCTGATGCAGAAGGATTTGCAAAGTTAGTTGATGTTGCCAAGGCAAAGCTGGCATAGTTTCGATAATCAGAACGAACATACATTATCCGGTTCTGACAGGCAGAGCCGGATAATAAAAGAAAATTGCAATTTGCTATTGCATTTTTGATGAAAACATAGTAATCTATACAAGGTGCGTTTCTTCGGATACAGCGTATGCGCAGAGATGCAGCGAGCGGGAGTGCTGGAATTGGCAGACAGGCCAGACTAAGGATCTGGTGGTTATTGCGACCGTGTGGGTTCAAGTCCCATCTCCCGCAGTATAATCAACAGGCGCCTCAGTCCTTGATTTATCAGGGATTGGGGTATTTTTTGTTGGAATCATCAAAAATGTTGTATATTTCTATAGTCAATGGTATAATCAGGGCGTTGTCGCACCCATTCTGGCAACAGAAAGGGGGTGTCTGCTTGGGTTTAATCATCTCATTTTTTATCTCTGTCGCAGCAGGAATAGTTTGCCACTATATCTGCAAGTGGCTTGACAGGGATAGCGACAACGAAGCCTAAAGAAAACCCCAGAGGTCGCACCCTCTGGGGTTTTCACTTTGTGCCCGCTTGGAGCATCATCTCATTTGCCTAGGCATAATATAGCATATGCTCTGGCTAAAGTCAAGGATTCCCTTTTTCTAAAAAACTTATTCTAAAAAACTTAAAAACTTAAAAAAACTTATCCCCGGTTTAGCTTGACCTTGACAAGACAATGTAGTACAATGCAATACAAGGAGAAAGGAGTTGAGCACATGAGTTTTTCAATCAGACTGACAGTGGAAGAAAAATCCCTTGCGGAGAGTTACGCTAAGCTTCATTCTATGTCATTAGGAGAGGCTTTTAAAAGGGCGCTTTTTGAAAAGATAGAAGATGAGTATGACATTACAGTTGCGGATGAAGCATATCGGGAATATATTGAAAGCGGAAACAAGAGTAGACCTGTGTCAGAATTGTGGAAGGAACTGGATTTATGAGTTACAGCGTTGAGACAACGGCAAGATTCGATAAGGAGTTTAGAAAACTGGACAGGTACACGCAGCGTATGATTAAAAGCTGGATTGATAAGAATCTTGTTGGAGCAAAGAATCTACGTCAGCATGGAAGAGGGCTGACAGCGAACAGAAGTGGACAATGGCGGTATCGAATAGGGGACTACCGACTGATATGCCAGATAGACGACAACAAGTTGATTATACTTGCCTTATCTGTAGGGCACAGACGGGAAATTTCATGTTGTAAGAAAGAAATAAAATGATATAATATGCAAAGGACATAACATATTCAGGACAGGTGGCGTATGGACGGAAAGATTCACAATATTGTATTTGATGTGGGAATGGTGCTGATTGATTTCTGCTGGGAAAAGCATTGCAGGAATCTGGGATTTGATGACGCCGTTATCCGGAAATTTGAGAAAAACATGATTAATTCCCCGTATTGGGGCCAGTTGGATGAGGGAACCATAGAGGAGGCAGACGCCATTCGGGGATTTATGGACTGTATGCCGGAGTATCGGCAGGAGATAGAGCGGTTCTGGCAGCAGCCGGAGAAATTTGTGGAGGAGTACCCGTATGCAGCGCCTATGATTGCCGGACTTAAGGAAAGGGGTTATAAGGTGTATCTGCTGTCTAATTATCCCCTTAATATGTACAGGCTTCACTGGCCGTCTTTCCGCTTTTATTCCATGGTGGACGGTTATGTGGTGTCTGCTGTAGAGAAGCTTAAAAAACCGGACAGAGCCATATATGAACTGCTATGCAGCCGGTATCATTTAAGCCCTTCGGAGTGCCTGTTCGTGGATGACCGGCAGGTTAATGTGGAGGCGGCGCTTAAGGTCGGTATGGAGGCTGTGTTGTTTGAAGGGTATTCGGATTTTCAAGAAACCCTGCGGAAGAAGCTCGCCGAGTGAAAAGTTCCGGATTGATAGAGGCTGTTTTGTGAAAGAAACTCGCCGGGGAAAAAGCTCTGGATTGATAAAAGGTGTTTTGCAAAAGCAGCGGGGATTAGATAATGCTTGGCACAGGAGAGAAATGCCATGTTTGGAAATAGATTGTCAAAGGAAGAGAAAAGCAGGCGGCGCGCTGAAAAACAGGCTGTGTATGACAGGGTTTACACCCTGCATGAGCAGGCGGAGTTTCTCTGCTATATCAACGATGCGTATGCTGAAGAATATAAAGGGGAATCCTTTGTAAAGCTGGAAGGGCTTGTGGCAAAAGGAACCGGCAGGGTAGGAGATACCTTTCTGCTCTATGACTGTGAAGGTCGGAAAAAGGCGGAGATTACGATGACGGAGCTGTATTTAGGGACAAATTCTGTTGAGCAGCTGGAGGGCGGGGACAAGCGGGTGGCCTTATATCCCAAAGAGCAGGATGTAAAGTATCAGGCTGGTGATATATTATGTAAACTAAAAACGGATGATAACGAGTAATTTTCAGACAGCTTTAATGACAATATAATATATATTATGTAAACCACAGGAGGAAAATATGCCACCAATTACAAACGACTGGGCCGAACCTTTGCGGCCGGAATACAAAAAGGAATATTACAGGAAACTATATACCAAAGTCAACGAGGAATACAGAAGCGGGAGAACGATATATCCGCCTGCGGACGATATATTTAACGCCTTCCATCTGACGCCTCTCCATGAAGTAAAATGCGTGATTATCGGTCAGGATCCGTATCATGGTGAGAATCAGGCGCATGGACTCTGCTTCAGCGTAAAACCGGAGGTGGAGATCCCGCCGTCTTTAGTAAATATTTATCAGGAGCTCCATGATGATTTGGGCTGTTACATACCCGACAACGGTTATCTGGTAAAATGGGCGAAGCAGGGCGTACTGCTGTTAAACAGTGTGCTGACGGTTCGCGCCCATCAGGCTAATTCCCATCAGGGAATCGGCTGGGAGCAGTTTACTGATGCGGTTATGGATATTTTGAATGAGCAGGACCGGCCGATGGTATTCCTGCTCTGGGGAAGACCGGCCCAGAACAAAGCGGCCCGTCTGAATAATCCGCAGCATTTGATACTGAAAGCGCCCCATCCAAGCCCGCTGTCAGCCTACCGGGGATTTTTCGGGTGCCGGCACTTCAGCCAGACAAATGCCTTTTTGGAAAGCCATGGCTTAGAGCCGATTGACTGGCAGATTGAGAATATACAGTGAGGAAATAGCATGGAAATATATATTGTACGGCATGGGGAGACTGTATGGAATGCCGCAAAGCTGTTACAGGGAAGTACGGACATTGAATTAAATGAATATGGAAGAGCGTTAGCAGGGGAGACGGGAGCTAATCTGGAAGAAGTACATTTTGACTGCATATACAGTTCTCCCTTAATCCGCGCCTACGAGACAGCCTGTTTAATCCGGGGGCACAGAAACATTCCGATTATCCGGGATGACCGGCTGCGGGAGCTTTCCTTTGGCGTGTACGAGGGGGAGAATTTTTCTGAGCTTTTGAAAAAGGAAGAAGATCCGTTCCACTATTTCTTTAAGGAGCCGGACCGGTACCGTCCTCCGGAAAACGGAGAGACCTTAGAGCATATCTGCGAAAGGGCGGCAGAGTTTATGCGGGAAGTAATAGAGCCGAAAAAAGAGCAGTGGGAGCGGGTAATGATTGTGGCCCATGGCGCGATGAACAAGGCGTTGATGTGCCATGTGAAACAGCATGGCATCGAGGCGTACTGGACCGGAGGATTACAGAAGAATTGTAATGTGATTATTGTAAGCCTGGATCAATCCGGCTACCATGTCATAGATGAGACCAGAATTTTTTATCAAGAAGGGGCCTGAGTAACCGGCCCCTTCTTGCTGTCTATTCAGATTTTACCTCCTTCCAGAGCTCGTTATAGACGGCTTCCTCCTCGTCCCCTAAGTATTGGAAGGTTTCCAGATTGGAATATTTGCTTAAATCCGGAAAAGCGATTTCACTGTTCCTGATTTCCTCGTCTTCGATGAGCTTCCGCCCCTCCTCATTGGGGATGGAGTAGGTGATATAATCAAAATTCATGGCCGCAATTTCCGGGCGGCAGAGAAAATCAATAAATTTCTCCGCATTTTCCTTGTTGGGCGCATTTTTTAAAATACACCAGGAATCAATCCACACATTGGTACCCTCCTTGGGGATGACATATTCCAAATCCGGGTTTTCCCGCTGGCAGAAGATGGCCTCGCCGGAATAAATGACGCCGATGGCCGCTTCATTCTGAATCATTTTATCCCTGACCTGGTCGATTACATAGGCCTGGGTTAAAGGCTTCTGCTCAATCAGCGCGTCCCTTGCCTCCTCCAACTCTTTTTTGTCGGTGGTGTTCATGGAATAGCCCAGCTTTTTTAAGGCCACCATAAAGGCGTCCCGTACAGAGTCCTGCATCAGAATGTTGTCCGCATATTTTTCGTCCCAGAGCACATTCCAGGAGTCGATGGGTTCGTCAACCATGGATTTGTTGTATAAAATGCCGACGGTGCCAAAGAGATAGGGTACGCTGTACTTATTTTCCGGGTCAAATTCCCGGGACTGCTTCATATATTCTTCCCCAATATATTTGAGATTGGGAATGTTGTCAAAATTAATCTCTGCCAAAAGATCATTTTCAATCATTTTCTGTATCATATAATCAGAGGGACACACCATGTCGTACTGGGCTGCGCCGGCCTCTACCTTCGGATACATAATCTCGTTGGTCTCGTACTCATCATAGATGACCTTAATGCCGGTTTCCTCCTCGAATAGCTCAATCACCTCCGGGTCCATATATTCTCCCCAGTTGTAGACAATGACCTGGCCGTTTTCACCGGCGGCCTCCCCGTTGCCGCAGCCGGTAAGCGCGCTTGCGGTTAAAATGAAAGTAATCAGATACACAGTTATTTTTTTCATGGTTTTCATAAAGGTTCCCTCCTGATTTATTCCCACAGGCAACAGATTGCCTGCGGCATCGCATCATCTGCGCGAAAAGCGTTTTGTCTTTGCCTGCTCCCTGCGCTCCTTTGCCGGAGCCAGATTGACGATGAGAAGCAGGACGAACACAGTCACAAAAATGATAGTGGAAAGCGCATACATTTCCGGCTTGATTCCCTTCCGGACCTCCGCATAGATTTTGGTGGAAAGGGTATCTACCCCCGCGCCCTTCGTAAAATGGGTGATGACAAAATCATCTAAGGACATGGTAAAGGACATCAAAAAGCCTGCCAGCACGCCGGGCATAATATCCGGCAGGGTTATCTTAAAAAAGGCGTATACCGGCGAGGCCCCCAGATCCAAAGCGGCTTCATAGGTGTTTGGGTTTAGCTGCCGGAACCGGGGCATTACATTTAAGATGACATAGGGTATATTAAATGTAATGTGGGCCAGCAGGATAGTCTCCCTGCCAAAGCGCATGCCAAAGCTGATAAACAAAAGCATTAAGGAGATACCGGTAACGATATCCGCATTCAACATGGGAATATTGTTGACTGCCAAAAACAGGTTCCTTGCCTTTGCCTTCATATTGGAAAGGGCAATGCAGGTTAAGGTTCCGATTATGGTTGCCGCAAGGGAGGATACCAGCGCAATGAACAGGGTATTGGAAAGGGCTTCCATAATGGACTGGTTGTCAAAGAGGGCCAGATACCATTTTGCGGAAAAACCGCCCCATTTTGCCCTTGTCCGGCTCTTGTTAAAGGACAGGATAATCAGGGTGACAATGGGCGCATAGAGGAACAAAAATATAATTGCCAGATAGAACCGTTCTAAAAACCGTTTCATCCCATCATACCTCCTTCCCCGTTCCGGTCAAAGACCGCAGATAAGACCATGTTGAGTATGATAAAGAGCATCAGGATCAGGGAAAGCCCGCTTCCCAAATGCCAGTTGTTGGTCTGGGTAAATTCCTGTTCAATGACATTTCCGATTAACAGGATTTTGCTTCCGCCTAACAGGTTGGAGATGACGAAGGTGGTCAGGGCGGGAATGAACACCATGGTAATGCCGCTGATTACGCCGGGCAGCGTCAGCGGGAAGATAACCTTGATAAAGGTCTGCACGCTGTTTGCCCCTAAATCCCTGGCCGCATGGATCACGTCTTTGTCGAGCTTAATTAAAGCGTTATAGATAGGAAGGACCATAAAGGGCAGAAAATTATATACCATGCCAAGGATAATAGCCTGTGGGGTGTTGATGATATTTAAGGCAGGCAGATGAAGGAACCTTAAAATGGAATTGATAACGCCGGTCTTTTCCAACAAGGTCTGCCAGGCCAGTGTCCTCAGCAGGAAATTCATCCACATCGGCAGGATAAAAATCAGCACAATCAAGGCGGACTGGTTCGCCCCAAGTTTTGACAAAATCATGGCAAGGGGGTAGGCCAGCACCAGACAGATGGCTGTGGAGACGGCGGATAAAAGGATTGCCAGCCCCAAAGCCTTTATGTGTTCCAGCTGGGTAATCGCGGTAAAGTTATCAAGGGTAAACTGCCCGGTTTTGGTGGTCAGTCCGTAATAAAAAATCATAACTAACGGAACCAGGATAAAGAGGGCGGACCAGAAAGCGAAGGGCAGCGCCAGCAAACGGCTTTGTCTATTCTTCAATATAGGCCACCTCCTCGTCTTCCGATTCCGGCTTGTGCATAATCTGGATGTTGAAGGGATCTACAAAAATGCCTACCGGTTCTCCTACCGGGTGCATAACGGTGGAGTGGACCAGCCATTCAAATCCGCCGGCCATAACTTCCATTTCATAGTGAACGCCTTTGAAGATGACATGCGTAACCTGCCCGGAAATAATGCCCTCCTCTGGTTTACATAATACTACATCTTCAGGGCGGATTACTACATCTACGGGCACATGGCTTCCAAAGCCCTCGTCCACACAGGGCCACTTGGCGTCGAAAAAGGAAACCAAACGGTCTTCAAGCATAACCGCATCAATCAGGTTGCTGTCGCCGATAAAATCCGCCACAAAGGCATTCTGCGGCTCGTTGTATATATCCTCCGGCGTGCCCACCTGCTGGATGTACCCCTGATTCATCACCACAATCGTATCGCTCATGGTAAGGGCTTCCTCCTGGTCGTGGGTGACATAGACAAAGGTAATGCCAAGCTCATTTTTCAGGCGGATCAGTTCGTACTGCATATCCTGACGGAGTTTTAAATCCAGCGCCCCTAAGGGTTCGTCCAACAAAAGGATTTTCGGTTCGTTGACAATGGCCCTGGCAATGGCAATCCGCTGCTGCTGGCCGCCGCTGAGGGAGTCCGGCATACGGTTTTCATAGCCGTCTAAGTTGACCAGTTTGAGGGCATATTTAATCTTATCGTCAATATAGGACTTGCTCTTTCCCTTGAGTTTAAGGCCAAAGGCAATATTTTCTGCGATGGTCATGTGGGTAAAAAGGGCGTACTTTTGAAATACGGTATTTAACTGCCGCTGGTTAGGGGGAAGCTGGGTAATGTCGTCTCCGTCAAAGAGAATCTTCCCGGAGTCCGGCTGCTCAAAGCCGCCGATTAACCGCAGGGTAGTGGTCTTGCCGCACCCGGAGGGGCCAAGCAGGGTGAGAAACTCATTTTCCCGGATATACAGATTTAAGTCGTCTAATACAACCAGATTATCATAAGATTTTGTGATATTGACCAAATCAATTAATTTATTGGACATGGGCCTTCCTCCTAACCAGTAATCATTTGCTGCATAATGCGCCGGTCTGTCAAAATCAGAAGCTCGGGGGACTGGAAACCCAGATTAAAACGGCGCCGCTTTTCCCAGCTTCGATATAGTGTCTGCCGGAGGGAGTAAAGTAAAAGGATTCTCCCTGTCTGGCAGGATAGTTTTTGTTGCCGTTGTGGATGATGATGCTTCCCTTTAAGACATATCCGAATTCCTCGCCCTCATGGGGGAGGTCCGGGTAAGTGGAGCCGTTGGGCCTTAGGGACAGCCGGATCGGTTCCATCTCATTTTTCTGGGCGTTGGGAATAATCCACTCGATTTTATTGCCTAATGCATCGTCAACCTTTTCAAAATAATCCTCGTCCTTCCACACAATCTGTTCGTCCTCCTCATCATTAAAGAAGTCCTTTAGGTTTGTGCCAAGACACTGGAGAATATCCATCAATGTGGCAATGGAGGGGGAGGTTAAGTTGCGTTCCACCTGGGAGATAAATCCCTTGGAAAGTTCGGCCCGGTCCGCTAATTCCTCCTGGGTAAGCCCCTTTGCCACACGCAGGGTTTTTAACTTGTAACCAATGTTCATACAATACCAACCTTTGCTATAATAAACTTGAAGTTTACTTTTACTAAACATATACAAGCTATTATACATATTCCTATTGCGAAGTCAATAGGATATTTCGATTTTTTGCGTGTGCGTGCTAAAATTTACTGTTTGCGGTCCGGAAAGGGCTATATTATACCGGAAAGGCTATGGAAAACCACATGCAGCCACGCTTTCGCTCTGTTGAAAACGCAACGGTACTAAATTCGCGCTCCGCACTCATTAAGTACCGGCGTTTTCAAAGGGGCTGCTGTCGGTTTTCCATAGCCCTTTCCGGTGCATAAGCGGTTTCAGGCGCAGATTAGATAGTGGAACTTCTATAGTTTCTGCCCTATATTTTATAGTAGTACATGGAGAATGGAAATGGTATAATAGATAAATCAGGAGTGTAGGCACAGTATGTCAGGGATTTGAAGAAAGCCTTGCTGTAAACGTATCATGGCAAGATAAGAAAGGACAAGTTATGAAAATTGCTGTATTTTCCGATGTTCATGGAAACCTTAGTGCATTAAAAGCAGTACTTGAACAGATCAGCGAAAAGAATGTAGATTTAATAGTGTTTTTGGGAGATATTTTTCAACGCGGAAATGAGGAAATAGAGTGTCTGGAACTACTAAAAGACAATGCAATCATCTGTCTAAAAGGGAATTGCGAACTTTATATGGAACATGGAGTTGATATTGATCCAGATGTGGAATATTTGCGGGATTATTATGATGAAATGAGAAAAAAACTTACAGATGAGCAAAAACAGTTCATCAAGCAAATGCCGTTGTTCTATGAAAAAGAATGTCATGGACATAAAATATGTTTTTCGCATTTTTTGTTTTCAGATATTAGTTCTTCATATCCGTTTTTACAACTTTCAGACTTGAAAAATGGTATGTTTGATAGGGTATGTAATAGTGAAGATGTAATAAAATATGACCTTGTTGTAATAGGTCATTCTCATCAAAATTTTGTGAAAGGAAATGTAGTTTCTATTTCAGCTTTAGGATTAGAGGGAGCTTCGTATCTTTTGATTGAAGATAACGAAGACATTGTTTGTTTTGAGCATATTAATATTTGATCTTTTAGAAAACTCCCATTTAGAGGTGCAGTATGACTTATGAAAAGGCAAATTTAGATGATATAAAAGATTTTTTCAAATTATACAATAATCTTTTTTCCAACGGTAAACATACTGTTTGTTAGTATGATGGTTATATAATAAAGTTGTACTGCAGAAAGTGATGTGTTATACTGTCAGTACAACAGAATTAGCTAAGCATTTAATTAAAGCGTTGAGGATTTCAACTGGTGAATCCATACTATTTTTGTGGCACCTATAAGGGAAAAATAATGAAATCTTATGGAGTCAGATATATCAGTATATAGAAGAACATGGAGAGAAGAAGTTGGTATTATGGGGATTTTAAACGCAGATGTTTTTGACAAACTGGTTCACAGCTCCACCATTTCCAAGGGAATTGAGCGTACCATGGATATGATGATAAAGGAGCTTGGAATCGACAGCATGTATGTCATTCATTATGAAGAGGACATCATGGAGCCGGAGCTTGCCTATGACTATGAAGTTAGGGAGGACAGGCCGGTTGGCATTGAGGAGTACATTGATTTTATGGAGGAGCAGTATCATTTTGACCGGAAAGAGCTTTATGTGGCGAGAGCTACTACGGTACTGCCCCCGGCTGAAAAGGCGTTTTATGAGCGTATGGGGTATGGCGCAGTGGCGGAGTATCAGATGCGCAACCATGGCAAGGTGGCCGGTTATATCATCATGGGCTGGCAGGGCATTAAAGAGCTGACGGATGACGAGGAGAGAGAGCTTTATGTCCTGTTAAAATGCATGAATGAGATGCTTTTGAAGCAGTTTTACAAGGAGTTGGTGGGGGAGAGCAACTGGCGCCTTTTTAAACTGGCGGCCCAGATGACGCAGACGCTTTTGTATATGATTGATGAGGATTACCGGATCCAGTATATGAATACCTATGCAAAGGAAGCCTATCCCAATATCCATATCGGGGACTACTGTTACAGGGGATTATGCAATGAGACAAAGCCATGTAAGGACTGTAAGATACATACGGTCAAAGAAAATGAGTGCATAGAGGATAATGTGTATATGCCGCATTTAGAGGGAACTTTCCGCATGGCGTTGACAAAGATTAAGATGTTGGACGGAAAGTATTCCTATGTGCTTACCATGCAGAGGTTGGAAAATGCCAAACTGTTAAAGCAGAGGGATGTGGTGGGAAGAAAATTCATTGCCGCCATGCAGAATATATATAAGGATATCATTGTGGTGGAGCTTCGGCGGGATACCTTTTTCAATCTGTTCAAAGCGGACAGGCGGTATTCCTACAGCATGGATTTTGTGCTGAAATGGCTGTCCAAGCTGCATTTGGACGACAAGCAGAAATTTATAGAATGTTTTGACATCAATTTTTTGCAGGAAGCCTATGCGAACGGAGAGTCGATTAAGGAGATTGATTTCCGCTACCGCACCCATGAGGGAACCTATCACTGCATGAACGGGAAAATTATCTTTGAGCAGAATACCAATAAGGAAGTAACCGTCTATATTTTATTTCAGGATGTGGAGCAGATGCGGAGCGTCCAGATTGAGGAGCAGAGACAGATCCGGGATTCTTTGCTTGCCGCCCGGTCTGCCGCCGAATTAAAGGGACAAATATTGGAAAACATTTCCCATGAAATACGTACGCCGATGAGCGGCATTTTAAGCATGTCCAGCGTGGCAAGGCAGATTTATGAGGATAAGGACCGGCTTTTGGAGTGCCTTTCCAATATTGACGACTATGCGGAACATATGATGAAGGTGATGGACGCCTTATTAGAGGCGGTGAGGGTGGACGAGGAATCCATTACCATTACTCCGAGGCCGTTCCGCCTAGAGCGCTTTTTGGAGCGTTTTGACATTGCTGTGCGCAAGAAGATTGAGAAGAAAAATGCAGAGTTTTCTATTAAGGCGAACTGCCAGTACCAGATGATTATCGGGGATGAAATCCGCCTTCAGCAGGTGTTGTTTTATCTGATGGACAATGTGATTTCCTATACCCCTGTTTCCGGCGTGATTCGCTTTGAAGTAAAGCAGGTTGCCGCGGACAGTAAGCAGGTCTTTATCCGTTTCACCATTGAAAATACCGGCAATGGAATGACGGAGCGCATGAAGGAAGGCTTGTTCGGCTTTTCGGAGGGGCAGCAGATGGATATGGTGGTGGAACAGCATTTTGATCTGTCCTTAGCCGCCAAACTGATTCAGTTGATGGGCGGGCAGATTGGATTGGTTGCCGATGGCGAGGGAACGAAACTTCATTTTACCCTTCCCTTTGGCTTGCAGGCAGAGGTTAAGGGCAAGCAGATGAAACAGAGAAAGAATATGGACGCAGACCGGTTTTCCGGCAGACGTATCCTGTTAGCCGAGGACAGCGACATGGCCAATGACGCGATCCGCGCTGTGTTAGAGGTGGTAGGATTTCAGGTGGATTCAGTGGAAAACGGGCGCAAGGCGGTCATCCAGTTTGTCTCCCAGCCGGCCCATACCTATGATGCGGTGCTGATGGATGTACACATGCCCTATATGGACGGACGGGAAGCCACCAAATGTATCCGCATATCCGGCAAGGAGGACGGCGACACCATTCCCATTATCGGTCTTATGGCCAACACCTACGAGGGGGACAGGGAGGAATCCCTTAAGGCCGGTATGCAGGAGCACCTCGCAAAGCCTGTGGATGTAGACACCCTGTACCGGGTATTGGAAAAGGTGATTCCGGACGAAGAGGATTAACCGGTAGCAAAAAGGATTGAGACAATTACATAGCTAACCCTGTCACATTTTGGGAAATTCCTTCATAGTATGAAGTATAAAAAAGGAATAAGGAGAATTTTTGTGGAACCTTATGGTAATATGAACCCCTCCGCAGGAAGGGGATATGGCAAACCCATGAACCAGAACTGCCGCAATTCCATGAATCCCAATTCCATGAGTCCCAATCTCATGAATCAGAATTCCAGAAATCAGAATTGCAACCGCTGTTCCGGACAGAATGACAGGGTAAACAACTATAGTGGAAGAAATATGGCCGACAACCAGCGGCGGAGGATGCAGGGCGGTGGCAGAAGCGTAGAGGTTGAATGTGTCTGCAAGATGACGCCGAACTGCCATCAGAATGATCCCATGGAAAAATTAGGGGATCAGTTTCCGTTAGTGATGGCATATGTTCCATGGCAGCAGTGGGGTGACCTGTATGACGCTGAATGTGGTCTGATGCAGGGCACCATCTTCAAAGATCTTGATTATGTATTTTGTGGAGAGAGGTGCTGATTATGGAAAATATGTGCAAGGAAGAATTAATGAAGCTGATTCAGACCACTAATTTTGCGCTGATTGAACTGGCGCTTTATCTGGATACCCATCCGGAATGTCCCTGTGGACTGAAGGCGTACCACGATTATCATCATACCTTTTTGGAAGCCGTTTCTGTGTATCAGAAACGCTTTGAGCCGCTTACCATATACGGCGTGCACAGTGATGAGTACTGGACCTGGGGCAATGAACCCTGGCCATGGCAGAAAGGATGTGATTGTTAATGTGGACTTATATGAAAATGCTGGAGTATCCTGTAAATATTAAAACCACGAACGCAAAGCTTGCTACGGCAATCATAAGCCAGTTAGGCGGGCAGGATGGCGAAAAGGGCGCTTCCACCAGGTATCTCTCTCAAAGATATGCCATGCCGGATAACCGGGTAGTGGGCGTGCTGACGGATATCGGCACTGAGGAATCCGTACCACAAAGGTGTAAGTATAAAATTATAAAGGAATACGCGGGTGGAGAATAATTTCAAAGTTATCATACGGCCCATGCATAGGCGAACGCTCTGTTTTAATGTAATCAATAGATTCAATTACTTCCGTCAGCAGAGCATTTTTTTCCGGCGGTTCCAGCGTATCATATATATTTAATATATTTTCGATTTTAGGCACCAATATGTTTCTTTTGTTCAAAACCATCTTTTCATGTTCAATTTGCCTTAGAACGTCCTCCCGCTTGTGGTTTTGCTCGGATATCTTATGTTGCAGTGTTGTACTTCGCTGCATAAATAATTCTGTGGTATATACCCCCTGCTCGATCAGGTCATAGGCATGATCAAGCTGCTGGGTTAATTTTTCAATCTCCGCATCTATACAGGACAGGGTATCGGTATAAATGTCTAATGAGTGAGTCCCGGCTGAATGGGAGTTTTCCAGCCGAAGAGTTTCAAGGTATTTTTCCAGCGCTTCAATGGTAGCGGCCTCTAAAACAACCTCATAGCTGGATATATTAGGGCAACCCTTGGTGGGACAGATAATCATTGTGCGACAACGATCCTGGGGCCGGCGGATCATCCTATGGCCGCATATTTGGCAATTAACAAGGCCGGCCAGCGGATTGCGGATTTCCAGTGCCTTTCCAACCGGCTTACTTGGATGCGTTTTAAAAATGTCCTGGACATGGTAAAAGGTCTCATCATCAATGATGGGCTCATGTAATCCATCAGCTATCATAAATTCATGATTCCGGGGCCGGGATATAGTAAGGGTTCCGTTAGAGGTTCTTTTAGAAATGGCTCGTTCCCCGCGCTTTACCTTGCCGATATAAACGACATTGGTTAGTATGCCTTTTATTGCCGATCCTGTCCAATGGTCTCCCGGCGCCGGAACGTGCATTAAATTAAGTTTTTCTGCAATGGTGTTATATCCGATCTGACCGGTTCCGTACCATTCATATATTTGTCTCACTATTTTCGCTTTTTCCGGGATTATGCGAAGGCTCCAGCCTTTTTGGTCGGGTAATTTGTAGCGTTCATAGGCATAGGGCGCTTTATTATAAGGCCATTTGCCTTCGTTGATAGCGGCCTTGGCGCCGTTCTGCTGTCGCCGGGTAATAGCTTTATATTCCCGCCTTGACTGGAACAATCCATACTCAAAGAACTCTTCGTCATATTCATTAGTTGGATTGTAGGTTTTTAGCGGTGTGACAATCAAGGTTTCAGAAAACTTAAAAACTTGGGCAATAATCCCCTGGTCAATGGTATCACCTCTGGCCAGACGTTCAACTTCAACCACAAGGACGCCCTTCCATATTCCGGCTTCCACGTCCTGTAAGAGCTGCTGCATTTCCGGACGCGCAGCGATAGTGTCGCCGGAGACAACCTCGCGGTATACCTTTCCGATCTTTAGATTGTTCTGACGGGCAAAAGAGGAAAGCATCTGCTCATGGCGCGCAAGGGTATCTATACCAGCCCGCTCGGCATCAAGGTCCTTTCGTGATTTACGCAAATACATACAGTAATGTCTGTCATCATGTTCCATAGGTCAACCTCCTGGTGTGTGCGATATCGCACAAATTGTAATTAATGTTCAAATAGCTGTTGCTATTTAGCGGCGGTATTCAGTCGTGAAGATAGTGCTTCCTGCAAAATTCGAGAAACGTTCAGCCCCTCCCGCCTTGCCTCGTAGTCCATCCAGTTCGGCAATGTCACATTCCGGCGGACCATGGTAGTATCAATCTTTTTTCGGTAGGCGGAAAAATCAATATCTACCATTGTCAAGATACCCTTGGAATAGTCATAGATCTCTGTATCTTCTTTAGCCTTGGCAGTTGCTTCCTCATAAGTAGACGGTTGAGGCAGCGGGACATTATCATCTTCCATGGCTATACCTTTTAGGCCAATCGCATCCCTGGCCATTTCCACCGCATCAGCAAATGTATCCCCCTCAGTGTAGATATCAAAATCAGGTACATAAACCAGACAACCGTCTTCTTCTTTTGCAATAAATGTTGGATATACTTCTTTCATAATAAATCTCCCTTCTTAAAATATGTGATATTATAGGGGATTGATTATTTCAATCCCCATTTTTTTAATATTTTTTTAGCTGTAACCTCGTTGATTTCTTTGTGCCGGGGAACCTGTTCTATGTCACTTCCACGCTTATATGTATCGTGGTTCCCACCATGTTCCTTAAATCGAAATCCTGCTGCTTCCAGCTTTTTGATTAGGTCTCGCTGTTTCATCTCTGTACCTCCTATACTTATATTATACACATTTTTTACACATTGTCAACAGTAAAATGTGTTTTTTTACACATTTTATAAAAATTGTCTATGAAGTAAGTAGTACACTTTTAACATAAACATTAAAAAAACAACAAGGCTTTATGTCAAAAGTGCCAATTATAAAAGCGAGGAATATATGATATACTATTGATTTACTAAATTATTAAATTATATACAAGGAGATTAAGCTATGACAAAAGAAAAGTTTTACAAACGGATGTGGTTCATTTGGGTTTTAATCGTATTTTTGCCCCCAATCGGCATTATTTATATGTGGATTGCAAAAAAGGATTTGCAGATTGGCAAAAAAGTGGCAATAACAATCGTGGGAATACTATGGTGTGTTCTCTGTCTGGCAATGGCGCCGGATACCGGTAATACTGATCAGGTAGCACAGTCCGACACTACAGAATCATCTGCAAAAGAGGAACAGGAAGAACAGACGACTCAGGAGGCGACAACGGAAGAGGCTTCAGAAGCCGAACTGGAGGCCTTTGAAATTGAATTAAGCGCCGGACACTATGAGATAGGAGTAGATATGCCTGCCGGAAAGTATAATTTGGAATGTTTGTCCGGAATGGGAAATGTATCAAGCAGCAATATGATGAACGGCGGCATTAATGTTGTGATGTCTACGGATACCAGTGACGGATATTCAGTGGATTCTTTCAACAATGCCAAGTTTTCCGACGGTGATATACTTACTGTGACATCCACAGCTGTTGTAAAAGTAACTTCTGATGGTGTGGATAAGAGTGCTGTAAGTTCCAGAACGCCGGAAGGAGCAGAGATTGAATTATCAAGCGGTAATTTTGTAGCCGGAACGGACTTTGAAGCTGGCGTATATGATATCACCTGTATTGAGGGAATGGGAAATGTAAGCAGCAGTAACATAATAGACGGCGGATTAAATGAGGTAATGGATGTATCTGCCGGAAACGGCATTACTGTATTTAAAAATGCGTCCCTGAAAGATGGAATAGAATTAACGATTTCCGGATGTAAGGTAAAATTAACACCAAGTAAGTAAGGAATTTCACTCATTCAGGCGAAGTTTTAAGCTAAGAAATAGCCGTCGGAACAGGACGGCTATTTCTTATATTCAGAACAGTAATTTTTTAATAATCATTACTCAATGTGATGTGCATAGTATTCTAATAAATCAATATTTCTATCTCTGTTTTCAAAATCCAGCTGTAAAATGTGTGTCAATTCGTGAAGATACCCATTTGATTGCTGTGTCTGGGATAAGCGGCTGTTTAAAAAAATAGAATAACTTCCGTCTGCATTTACAGTAGAGGTGGCAGAGACGCTATTTTTAAAATCAACATAATGTACATATATATTACTCGTCATTTACATCATTCCCCTTTTTCTTTTCGCTTTAGCGCTAATAGCATTGTATGGACGGTTTTAAGGTCTTCCGGATCAGCATCTTTGGCAGCGTTAAAAAGCAAAGACAAATCTTTGTTTTCATAAATTGCCTGAGCAACCTCCCTTGTTTCAGGATCGATATAATAATGATTATTATCGTCCTCTAAAATTAAATCACCAGGACTGACATGCAAATAATTGGCGATATCGATAATTACATCTAATTTTGGAACCCTAGAACCGGAACACCAACCGGAGACTGTAGATTTATCATATCCGAGGGCATTAACTAAATCGGTTTGAGTTTTATCGTTTAAGGATAAGTAATATTTTAATAAATGTGCAAATTGATTTTTTCCCATATACTCAGCTCCTTTTTTTTACATTATACACATTTTGCAAATTATTACAACACAAAATTATAAAAAAGTTTGCAAAATGTATTGACAGTTTGCAAAATGTGGAGTAAGATACAATCAATATTTAAGCATAAGGGGGTGAGGATTTTGTTGGCACTCAAAATTAAATTAGCAGCGGTTAGAGTAAATGCGGGAAAGTCACAGCAAGATATAGCTGATATAATGAATGTTTCTAGGCTTACTGTGAGTAACTGGGAAAGCGGAAAAACTAAGATGAGTGAGGCAGATATACAGATGTTTGCTCAAATCTGCAATTTTCCAAGAGAAAATATTTTTTTACCATACTAGTTTGCGAAATGCAAACAACAGGGCAGCGGGATAGGAAGGAAAAAATAAAGTCATTGAATTAAGAACATGGACAAAAACAGATGAATATTCTAATTCAAAGGAAGGAGGATGCTTATGGCAGTAGTGAAAGATTATTACAGAGGCAATACCCATATCATCATACGTGATGATGCCTATGCCCACCTAACGCCAGAGGAATTGGAAAGGCGGCAGAAACATATCCGGGAGAGAATATCCCAAATTGTTACCAATCATTTACTGAAACAGCAGGAAGATGTGTCGTAGAGTCCCCCCTGCTGACGGCAGGGTAAAAGGACAAGCATAGAAGATATCAGGATATGGAGGAATGATATGGGCGGTGTAGGAAGCGGCAGGCGGCCAAGGGACAAGAGTAAGGTGTCGATTGAGGAATACAGGGAACGCCAAAAACGAAAGCAAAAAGCAACGCAGTTGGAACAGCCGGAAGGAAGACTGTTTTCGGGCCCGGCGCATGTGGAAGAAATCAGGACATCAAGTGCAGTCAGATTTAAAGGATAGGAGGAATATCGTGAAAAAAGAAACACAGGAGACAGTCTGTCATATTTGTGTGGCTATGGTAATCACAGGGATTGTGATAGCCATCACGACGGCGGTACCGGCTGTCATATGGACAGGCTTTGGTATAGCGGCAGCGGGAACAGGAATAGGGGCGCTGGTTTCGGCATTTACACCAACGAGTGCAGAAGATAAAGCACCTGACTGGGAACTCATGGACAGTGAAGATTTAAAATCAGGGAAATTCAATTATATGTATAATCCAAATGATCCGGAATATACTTTTGCCCGATTCATTAAAGAAGAATATTCTCTTTCGCTGCCGGAGCTGATTCCATCTGTCAATAAGCTGGAATCAAAAAAATTATTTATGCAGATACAGTACGAGCTCTACAAGCTTCGCGCCAAAGGCCGGAAGACACAGACATTTGCCCAGGTGATGGAGCTGATGTTGGAAGGAGAGAAAACGGATGGAACAAGTTGAAATTATCACTTGTGGGAAATGCCAGGGAACTGGGAAATTTACATATAAGTCTGGAATCGACGGTATTTGCTACAGTTGCAATGGAAAGGGGAAATTAAAAAAAATTCCACATAAATCTTTCTTAATTACAATCCACGATGAAAAAGGCAGTCCGTTCCATTGGCTGCATATAAATGCCAACAGCAAATTGGAAGCGGAACAAAAAGCGCGAAAGATTGGAAAAACGGGTGCTTATAAAGACAGGATTGATACAATCGTTGCTGTTGAAGATGGTATTGAATACACATATACACATTTTTAAAGACGAATCATAGCAGGAAGGAGAAAAAACGGATGGACAAAGAACTTAGACAACCAAACCATCAGCAGGCGGCGGTAATCTTTGCAAATGGGTTAAACTCCCGAAATTGGCTTGTAAAGTCTGATGATGGGGAAAAATTAACAATCGTGTACAAATATGGAAAATCCGAGAAAGAGCTGGATAAAAAAATTAATATATGGGAAAGGAGTGAGGAACCATGCCATATTATGGGAGAACCCGTAAGCATTTAAGCAAGGCCGATAAAGAAAGAATTAAGGAGCTGGCCAACAAGGGAACGCCACCGGCATTGATTGCCGAATGGTACGATTTAAGCGAGTTTACAGTACGTAAGATAGCCGGCCTGCTGATGGAATAAGAAAAACGCCGGTTACAAGAACCGACGCCCTTCCATGCATAATGTATATATCCAATACAAATTATAACATATGCATGGATTAAAGGCAAGCTGAATCATTGAAAAAAATAAGAAAAATCAAGGGTTTATGCTTGCCTTTACAGCTCGGTAAAGTAATTATCTTTAGAACCAAAGGAGATAAAAATGCCATATTGGAAATTAGTATGGCGTGGTGGAGCAGTAGTTGAGGTTATGAAGTATCATTCTGCCAGGTATCCATGCATAGGGGAACGCAGAGGGAAAAGACAGAAGGAATCTACGCTGACGCAGATTAAGGTCAACATTAGGTTAGCTACCCGCAACCTGAGGTGGCTGATGAATGCAAACTTCTGCGACAGCGATTACCTTGTGACGCTGGACTACAAGAAGGATATGCGTCCGGCATCCAGTCAGGCCATGCAGGGAGACATGAGCAGATGCTTGAGAAAGCTTCGTAAGGCATATAAGAAGGAGGGTGTACCGCTTAAATATATCTATGTCAAGGAGCGGGGGCCAAGAGGGGCAGCCCATATACATATGATGCTGTCCGAGTGCGGTACCCGGAACATAGCCCGCATCCTGAAGGAGTGCTGGGACAAGGGCGGAATCCATATAGATCCGCTGAACACAGACGGGCAATATGCCAAGGTGGCGGAATACTTTGAAAAATATGCCAACAAAACCATTGAGACGGACGGGGAACTGATAGGCAAGAGGTACTATCCCTCGCGGAACCTGATCCGCCCGGAACCGGTTAAGAAAATCATCAGGGGTGTAAATACGTATTACGAGAATATCCGGGTGCCGGAAGGGTACTACCTGGAAAAAGACTCTGTGATATCCGGTAAGACATTGGAAGGGTACGATTACTTTTCATACACGCTGCACAAACTGGAACAAATTAATACGGTAAGAAAGAGGGAATAAAAAAGTGATAGCATATAAAGCATTTAGTGAGGACCTGTCTGCAAGGATGGGGAAAGAGTTTGTATACGAACCGGGGAAGAAATACAAGGAGGATGAGGCGAACAGATACCAGAATGGATTCCACTGCTGTGAAAATCCGTTGGACTGCTTTAATTACTATGGAGTTCACCGGAAAGACCGGTATTTTGAAGTAGAAATAGGCGGGGATATGGATGAGGTGGAGGGAGATTCGGCCATAGCAGCGACGGAAATAAGGCTGCTTAAGGAATTAACGCTTAAAGAAATGGTAGAGGCAGGAATAGAGTATGTGATAAATCACCCGGGAATGCCTGAGACAGCATACATTAAGAAGGATACAGCTGAGGCAGGGGATTATGGCATAGCCATAGCCAAAGGAGCCAACCCGAAGGTTAAGGGCGGCATGGATTCTGTCATCGCTATGATATGGGAACAGGAAGGAGTTATAACAGGCGTATGGATCGGACAGGTAGATGGTAAAGAGATAGAAAAAAACCAGTGGTACCAGTTAGAGGAGGTGCAAGAACGTGAATAAAAAACTGATTGAAAGCACGAAACCGCCAGCGGCAGCGGGAATGGGAAAGGAAATGACAGTCCAGGTGATAGAAGATGTGTTAGTCCTTAACCTGTACCAGGACAAGCAGCTTCAATACAGGTATGCGATCAACCAAGAAGGGACGCAGTATGCATCACTAAGAGACCATAAATGGGGCAGAAAAGGATTAGTAACCATAGCTTCTGGCAGTCCGTTTTATGGTACAACATTTGACGTTGAAAAATTTAAGATACAGGACGCATCACAAAAGAAGTTACTGATATGCTTTTGGAACAGTAAGACGGTGGAAAACGCATACAGACGTATAGAACACTATGAATATCAGATTCGGGGCGAAAAAAGAGGAAGGGAAACGGAGCGAAAAAGGGAGAGAATAAATAAGATGATAGATTCACTGCCATATGCTCCGGCAGGAATTGAAAGATGGGCAGTAAGGGAGGTATTTACAGAACGGTACATGTTTTTCAATAAGGAAAAAAACGTGTATCAATGTACGGCCTGCGGGAGACCGCATCATTTCAAAAGGAAAATCCGGCATAATGAGATAATCAGATGTACCAGGACAGATACAGATGTGATGGTCAAAAAGAGAAAGGGTACATTATATCAAAGCCGGAGTGAGCAGGTTGCGATTATCAATAAGATACCCGGCAAAGACATGATGGCAACCCAGTTATGGGAAACAAGATGTACATGGGAAGAATGTCGCCAGACTGTGGAATGTGCCATTAAACCCAATATTGTAATGATGAAAGAACCGGACAAAACAACAAAGACATATTTTTTGCAAAGTAGTTATCTTGGATACACATACTACTGGGACACGAACGCATATCCCAAACAGAGGTTTATATATAATCATCTGTATGCTCCGAATATAGTGCAGGAGGTAAAGGGTACCCCGTTTGAACCGGTGGGATATATATTACAAGAACTCCATAAAAAACAGTGGGATTTAAATTATAGCATAGTTGTAGATCAATATAAGAACATTGGAAAATTAGAATATTTGATAAAAGCCGGATTAAAATCTATCACAGAAGATGTAATAGATAGAATGAAATACTGGAATAACCCGCTCGGAGAATATTGGTTCCCAACAAGAATGTATGTTATGTCAGCTAACACGATAGACGGTTTTTTAAATGTATCTATGCAGAGAGTCAACAGACTAAAAAAATATTCAGGCGGTCCAATATTCCTAGAATGGCTGCAATGGGAAGAAAAGACGGGAAAAAAGGTAAAAGACAGTGTAATTGCATTTTTTCAGTCTGCCATAATATACACTAAAGATTATGAGTTTATCATGAATAGAATGTCTCCTGAACAGTTTGCGAATTATCTGCAAAAGCAGAGCGGCATGACCAATGGGGAGAAGTCACCATTAGAGATATTAAATGACTGGGAAGATTACCTGAAGATGTCAGCGGAGCTGGAATATGATGTGAACGATGAAATTGTGTATAAGCCAAGGGACTTGGAACTGCGACATAATCAAAGGGTTATGGAGACAATTGAAAAGGAAAATGAGACAGCGGTAAAGAAGATAAAAGAAAAGTATCCGAATGCCGAGCCGTTCTTGAAAAACTGTAAGTCAAAATACGAATACAGCAGCGGGACATATCGTGTGATTGTTCCAGATACCATTATGGAAATCAGGAAAGACGGGAATTATCTAAAGCATTGTGTGGCTTCATCGGAACGCTATTACGACAGGATTAACCGGCATGAAAGCTTTATTGCTTTTGTTCGGAAGACAGAGGAGCCTGACAAGCCGTTCTACACTCTGGAGATTGAGCCGGGAGGCAATATCCGGCAGCAGAGGACATTTTATAACA
This sequence comes from uncultured Lachnospiraceae bacterium, assembly GCA_947625015.1. Classification (GTDB taxonomy): domain Bacteria; phylum Bacillota; class Clostridia; order Lachnospirales; family Lachnospiraceae; genus CAG-590. The sequence continues at coordinate 83,540 of CANQMR010000007.1, forward strand.
GGCAAACTGGCTTGGAAGAAATAAAGGGATTCTTAAAGGAATACCAAAGGAATTTGAAGCGAAATCTGACAAAGGAAGACAGACAGATGGCCCAGACGAGTACAAGGCTGCATCTGTCAAATCTGAAGATGCTTAAAGCAAGCAAGGTAGAACGGGATAAGGAACTAGCAGAAATATTAGAAACTGATTACATGGCAGTATAAAGGAGGTAGTTTATGAAGTATAAGTATGGTGAAATGGACAGCGCGGAGGAAATTAACAAGAAAGCTGCCGAGCTTAAGGCAGCGGGAGACAGAGAGGGAGTCGGTATTCTGGCAAAGGAAAATGGAATTGACAAGGATATGGCAGACGCCTATTGGGATGGATATGTGGATTTGATTTGCGATACTCAGACTGCAGCAGCGGGAAAGCTGGATGTGGAAATTGCAGAATACAGCAAGATGTATGTGGCTAACGCTATAGAGGTAGCAGAAGCCTTGAAGAGCCTTACCATGCAGGAGAAGGTGGTATATTCCCTGCATAAGGCTGGGGTGGATATGGATATTGACTGTACAGGGGAAGAGCTGGCGGCGGCCATCCGGCAGAAAGGGAAAAGCCTAAATGACATATGCGCCAAGGTATTTAGGAAAGCTGGGGAGATTCATGCATCCGGGACACCGGCATCCGCTATGGTCGTGCCTATGGTTATACATGAATATATGACAGCAGACAAGGAGATAAAGAAGATAAAGAAGAAAGGGGATAAGAAGAATGGAAAATAATCTTTTAGATTTGGGATATGGAGAAATCAAAGCGGAAATCAGAAACAACATCAGCAATATGGTGTTAAGCTTTATCGATGTCGGATACTGGCTAAAACAGATTAGAGATAAAGAGCTTTTCAAAGAAGACGGATACAAAAATGTATATGATATGGCACAAGCAGAATTTAATATGTCAAGGACTGTGGTCTCCCGGTTTATGAGTATTAACGACAAATACTCTGTCGGTGGGAACAGCCGGGAGCTCTTGGAACAGTTTCAAGGATTTGGGAAATCTGCCTTAACCGAAATGCTATCCCTGCCGGTTGAAGATTATGAATTGTTAACACCGGATACAAAGGTGGAAGATATTCGGGAACTGAAGGAAGCAGAACGGAAGCTTCAGGAAGAACAGGACGGCCAGATCGACCAGGTAGAAGGGCAGATGAATATACTGAATGATATGCCGGACATTGTTCCGGAGGCTGACAAGCCTGAAAAGAAGGAGGCAGATATATCCGAAGCAATCCGGGAACTGTTCCGGCCAAGGGAAATGAAAGAATATCTGGATAAGCTGGTCAACATGGACCCGGAATCCAATGCTATGGATTGGTGGGTGGCGGACTTCAATGCAGCGGGAAACCGGACATTTAAGCATATTCCGTTCTTTTTGTTCTTTTATGGTAAGGAAGAGGGCCTAAAGATTAAGAATATATTCAAAAATACAATAGAGCAAAAGACGTATCAAGACTTTTACTATATGGTCCGGGCAGCTTATCCGCAGGAGACGGTAAGGGGGACAGATGTATGGATGCAGGCATACGGGGAAGAATGGAAAAAACAGCAGGAGCAGGAAGCGGCAGAGCAGGAAAAAGCAGCTGCCAGGAAAGAAAAGACAAAAAAGAAGGAGAAAAGTTCCAAAAAGGTTGATTCCATTCAATCTCCAGCCGTTTTGCCAGATGAAAAAAAGCGCCGGAAACCGCAGAAAGCTGTGAGAATCAGGTGGAAACTTTGTCAAATGAGGCAAAAAAAGCAGATGCAGAGCCACAAAAAACAGAGGAAGAAAAGCCGGAAAGTGTTGATTTCATTCAGTCTGACGACAATTCGGAGGACCAAGAAAAAGGTTTGTGCGATATCGCACAAACCGGGTATAACATCTGGCTGCCTGTGGCGCCGGGAGGACATTTATATCTGGTCACAACCAGAGCAGTTGATTTGGATACATTGGAATATGTGGTGGAAGAAATCAAGGTATACATATACGAACATAGAGCAAACAGGATACAACTAAGGTATTTTATGCCAAACACTAAAGATTATGAGGTAACGTTGTGGAGCCGGGAACCAGCTGAAATGCAAAAAGAATTAAAGGAAAAAGATATATATATGGACAAAGAAGAGGCAGAGAAAGTGTGCGCGAATAAAAATAAAATGCGACTACTCATAACAGAAGATGATGAGGAGATTTAAGATGGGAAAGGCAGTGTGCAAGTAGGACCAGAGGAAAAGCGTATGGCTATGAAAATTAGAGATTTAAAGGAGAATGGGCATGGATATTCAAGAAAAAATTATTGAAGATGTATTAAAAGATAGAAAGTGGCAGGTTGAAAAGCGGGGAGAACAAAACCATAACGCTTATGTTTGGGCAACAATAATTGGAACGGAATATGGAGAAATGTGCAAAGCATTAAACGATAACTCAACACCAAAAAGTGAACAATATATTTATTGGAGAGTTATACACATTATGGCAATCTGCATGGCAATGCTGGAGTGTATAGAAAAGAATCGGAGGAAAGGGAAATGAGCATAAAAAATAAGGAACTAATCAAACTAGCACAGAAAATCAAAAATGAGATAAGCTGCGTAAACTGTAAGTATTGCAATCAGAGGGCTTATTACGGCGGAAAGTGGTACTGTTCTCATCCGGATAGCAAAATTGGAAAAGCAGCTGAAATTGAAAAATGTTTTGTGAGAAAAGATTCAGTAGGAGGTTTAATTTATGGTAATAGAGGATTTGACAAAGAGTGAAGAACTGGTAATGAAGGCAATCTGGGATTGCAAAAAGGAACCGGTATTGTCAGATGTGGTTGACCGGGTAAACAGATTTTATGGTAAGGACTGGGCGCCGCAGACGGTATCTACCTTCCTGGCGAAGCTGGTGCGGAAGAATTACCTTAAGATGCAGCGGGACGGAAAGATTTATACATATAAGGTGCTGATTCCGGAAAAATCATATAGAGAAAAATTATGTAAACATCTGGTAAGTTTTTGGTATGGGGATAATTTCAATAATTTAGTCAAAGAACTTTACAAATTGATTTAAAGGGATATTCAGAAAGGAGAATCAAAATGATATTTAACAAGAGTGTATTTAAAAAAATTCTAAAGGAGGCATATAAAGGATATGGACTACTGGTCGGTAACAATGATGGGCGTATTATTCTTTCCGGGCAATGGTGGATAATGACGATGGATGAAGATGTATTTAACAAAGATGGCAGGGCTGCATTGGTGCAGCTTACTGGTGTATTGCCAGAACCGGGAGAATACTGGAGAAGCACCAGCGCCGGGAACCAGATAGAGATGCCGCCTGAGTATATTAATATTAATGCTGAACAGTACGAATTAACAGAACCATTTAAAAAGACAGCGGTAATATTAGAGACTCCGATCCCGGTACGGGTGTATCAGAAAAAGGATAAAGTAATATGCGTAAATGAAATGGTAGAACTGTTGTTAGATCCATGTGCAGTTGACGAAGGAGAGAATGACACCATTGCAGGACCATATGATGGAAAAAATTTATATTGGACAAACGGTTCATGCCAATTTGCAGCCCTCCAGGCTATTTTAGAAAAAAAAGATTACACAAAATTTATAGGAGACATAGGACGATTAGACATTCCAGAAGCAATGTAGCACCACCGTTATACACCACACATATATGACGGTAGATATAGAATCCCGGTTCCTGATGCAGGAACCGGAGAAAGGAGACAAATTGAAAGAGGTTAATATATACATATATACGGAGCATACAGGACCGTTGAAATCCGGCAGCGGGAAATACCATGTCATATTGGAAACAATGATAATGACGAAAAAAGGCCAAGAGCCATATACACTATCATTAAGTGATGTGGTGAAGGATATAACACCAAACAGGCTAAACCTGATAGCATTACAGCAGGCTGTCAGCCATATGAAGAAACCGAGCAGGATAACAATATATACGGCATCTGAATATATTGTAAATGCTTTTGCCAATGACTGGACGGAAAAGTGGGCGGTCAATAATTACAAAGTAAGAGGAAAAGCAATAAAGCATGCAGATATATGGATGGATATTATGGACAAGCTAAAAGAACATGATATTACCATCCTGTATGCCAAGAAGACGCCATATACAGAATGCCAAAGGCTTGAACTTAAGCAGGCATTTGGAAAGGGAAAAGGGAATGGGTGAGTTTGAGGAAGAATTTATGGAATATATATGTGATTCTCTATGTAAGCACGCAGCGGAGGATTCGGATTATCTGATACAAAGATGTGAGGAATGTCGCATTAAAGAATTTATAGAAAAGATAAAAGGGGAAGTGAATACAGTGATTAGACCTATGATATTTAATACGGAAATGGTCAGTGCTATCATAGACGGAAGAAAAACCGTAACAAGAAGATTACAGAAAAAAAGTACTAAAAAGCCTATTGAGGTTGGAGATATCATATATGTCAGGGAGACATCTCACATGCCCAAAGAGGCGGCCCGAATCTTCCTGCGGGTGACGGATGTAAAATCGGAACGATTGCAAGATATAACGGAAGACGGAGCAATCAGAGAGGGGGCTGACGAATATCTAACGGAAGGGAAGATAAGAGTAAGCTCCATGTGCCATTTTATGGAAATCTGGGAGTCTACCTTGAAAAAAGAGGATATTGATACATACGGATGGGATGCCAATCCATATGTATGGGTGATTGAGTTTGAAGGATGCGCAAAACCAGAAGGTTGGAATAAATAAAGGATGAGGTCGATGAAACATATATTAGTGCAATATATAGACTTACTTAATGAAAAGGAAGAACTGGAAAAAAGAATCCAGAAGCTACAGGATAAAAGGGATAGAATTAACAGTGGCGGTAATGTAAGGGATGTTGTAAAGGGCGGAGAAGGCGGCCTGCAGATATATCATCTGGAGGGATATCCTGTGGCGGATGAAGACGAGGTTTTGTATTTGATAAAGAAAAATATCAGGATATTACAGCAGCGGGAACATGATATTCAGGAGAAGGTATTAGATGTAGAGAAATACATTAGTACGATTAATGACAGCCGGATGCGGAGAATGATTACAAAAAAATACATTGAAGGGAAAACATGGTACCAGGTAGCTAACGAGATGGGGCCTCTATATACAAAGGACAGCTGCCAAAAGCAGATGGAACGCTTTTTAAAAAAAGAGATTAATAAAAAAATGTCGTGAATGTCGTGCACTAAAAAGGGGTGAATGGAATGAATACGGTGGAGCCGATAAGGGACATGAATGTAGTGTTGGATATAGCGGATTATTTAAGGACAGGGAGATATGGGGAACGGAACTATGCGCTATGGATGTTTGGTATCTATTCCGGCTTAAGAGTATCAGATATTCTTCGGCTTAAAGTGCGGGATGTCAAGAACAAAGACTATGTATATATCCGGGAAAAAAAGACAGGAAAAGAAAAGAGATTTATTATTAACCCAGAGCTGAAGGATATATTAAAGGAATATATTAAGGGAAAGAAAGACTATGAATATCTTTTTGCAAGCCGATGTAAAATAAACCGTCCCCTCTGCCGTCAACAGGTATATAACATACTAAATGACGCAGCGAAGTATTTTAAGTTAGACAATATAGGTACTCACACCATGCGCAAGACCTGGGGATATCATTTGTACCAACAGACGCATGATGCTGTCACAATCATGGAGATACTCAATCATGCGGATATAAGCGTGACACTAAGATATATCGGGATTAACCAAAACAACAAAGACAGACTGATGCAGGCATTGAAGTATAAAAGATGTTAAAAGAGATGCTAAGAGGGAAATAATTTGTGCAGGATTACAATAATTTATCACAATAAGGTAACTGTCAAATTAAATAAAGAAAATTATATGATTATATATAAGAAGAAACATTTAACATTTTTATTGACACAATTACAAGATATGTCAACATTTTTTAAGAGGCAATTTGTGCAATTTGTACAAAGTAGGTTCTTTCGGGCAAGAAGCAGGTTTGCGGGTCGGGCGAGCCCCAAAACGGCCCAGAGACTAACAAGAATTTTTTTATATTGCCATTTCCACAAAAATGAAAAAAAATAAAAAAATGTCGTGAATGTCGTGCCCAAATGTGTTATAGTTAAGATGAGAGAGGTGCGGTCAAAAAAAGACCTGCCTCTTTTTTGCTATGTATTGGCTTTTGGTCTGCATGAGGTTCATGCAGACCAGCCTCCGTTAGGATGGTGAACAGAATGAACAGCAAAGATACGATTGAGAAGATAGACACAGTGGCCGTATCCAGTAAGGTATTGGCCGATATCATTGGAGTCAGTGACCGAAGGATCAGGCAGTTAGCAGATGAAGGGATTATAGTCAGAAGCCGCCAGGGAAGATACATACTTAAAGACAGCATACGAAATTACATTGTCAATTTAAAAGTAGAAAACTCGGCCAAGCAGCAGGAGCCTAAAAGAAGTTTAGATGAGGTGGAAGACTTAAACACAGAAAAAGCTAAGCACGAGCACACCAAAAGACAGATATCTGAATTGAGATTAGCTTTAATGAAAGGAAAGATGTATGAAGAGGCGGATGTTGAAATGGTCCTGACGGATATGCTGGTTACGTTCAAACAGAAGCTGTTAAGTCTTCCGGCGAAGCTCTCTGCGAGGTTGGAAAACAGAGACAGAGCATATATCAATACAACACTGACGGATGAGATGAATGTGGTATTAATGGATTTAGCGAATTATAATCCGGAAGATTTTAAATCAGATAAATATATAGACATAGAGGATGAGGTGGATGAGGACTGATTTAGATTATAAAACAGTGCTCTTTTTTAAAAAGGTTGCAAAAATATTAGAACCAAGGGAAAAAATGCTGATTAGCGACTGGGCTGACCGATACCGGGTATTAACAGCCGGGGTATCAGCAGAACCGGGGCGTTGGAATACATCAAGGGCGGAATACCAAAGAGAGATTATGAATGCAGTCAATGATCCGAATTTGGCGTATTTAACAATTAAGTCATCATCACAGGTAGGCAAGACAGAAATGATGCTGAACATGATAGGATATTATATAGAATACGAGCCTTCGCCAACATTGGTAATGGTACCTAATCTGGACTTAGCGAAGGATTTTTCCAAGGACAGGCTGGCGCCGATGATTGCATCTACAGGTGTGTTAAAAGATAAGGTTAAGGAGCCGCGAAGCAAGGATAGCGACAACACGATTCTGCACAAAAAATTTCCGGGCGGGCACATAACGATTACGGGAGCTAATTCAGCGGCATCATTATCATCAAGGCCGATCAGAGTCGTATTAATGGATGAGATAGACAGATATCCTTTAAGTGTAGGAAGCGAAGGATCACCGATTAAACTGGCGGAAAAAAGGACAACAACATTCTGGAATAAAAAAATCATAAAGATATCAACTCCTACAGTCGAAGGGATATCAGAAATTGAAAAAGAATACCAAAAGGGTACAATGGAGGAATGGAATGTGCAGTGCCCGTACTGTAAGGTATGGCAGCCATACGAATTTAAGAGGATTCATTTTTCTGATATGATGATGGAATGTGTACATTGTCATGAAAAACTAGGGCAGCGGGACTGGCAGGAACAGCCGCATAAATGGATAGCAGCACATCCGGAGAGGACAGATCACAGGAGCTTCCACATGAATGAATTAAGCTCACCATGGGTTCAGTGGAAGAAAATCGTGAATGAATTTAAGGAAGCAAATGAGGAATTTAAGCAGTATGGTTCGACAGAAAAATTAAAGGTATTTATTAATACAGCGTTAGGCGAAACCTGGGAGGAAAGAGGAGAAGGAGCGGATGAGCATGAATTAATAAAAAGGAGAGAGGCTTATGAGGCTGAGATTCCGCAGGGCGTGTTATTATTAACGGCTGGAATAGATACGCAGGATGATCACTTAGAGGTGGAGGTGGTCGGCTGGGGCAAAGGATATGAGAGCTGGGGAATCAGTAAATTTTGTTTCTGGCAAGATCCGGCGCTGGACAGTACATGGGAGGAGCTGGAACAGTATATACACTCAACCACATTTCATTTTCAAGACGGGGGTTGTCTGAATATAGCCGCAGCCTGTGTGGATACCGGTGGGCATCATACCAATATGGTTTATAAGTTTGTCAGGGATATGGAAAAAAAGCACAGGCCGATATATGGAATCAAGGGGTATGCCAATACACCGGGAATCCCTCTGCTATATAAAAGGACAAAGGTGGAGATAAAGAACAGGAAGGGACAGGTGACGGATGCGACGCATATCATGATTCTTGGTGTGGATGCCGGCAAAGAGGATATTGTCGCATGGCTTAATGTCAAGCAGCCGGGGCCGAGATACTGCCACTTTCCAAATGATGAAAAAGCAGGATATGACGACACATATTTTAAAGGGCTCACGTCAGAGGAAAAGGTAACGAAAATGGTAAAAAACAAATTGAAGATACAATGGGTGAAAAAGAGCGGCGTCAGAAATGAGCCGCTCGATTTGCGTAATTATGCATATGCTGCCGTCGAAATGCTGTCGCCTAATTGGGATTTGTTAGAGAAAAAGATTAAGAATGGAATTAATTATATGCAGCCATCATCTGCAAAGAAAAAGAAAAAAAGAGGAGTGGTAAGTAAAGGAGTGGAGATATGATAAAACTGCCGAAACACATGGAAGAAAAAAAGCGACGTTTACAAAAAAGGTTGCAACTATACGAAGAGGCGGAGGAACGCATATTAGCAGGGCAATCTTATACGATTGGTTCCCGATCGCTGACAAGGGCCAATCTTGCCGATGTACAGAAGATGATATCTTCTCTGGCATCGCAGATTGCCAGTATAGACGCGAACGCAGGGAAAAGAAAAGTAGCAAGAATTATTCCAAAGGATTATTAGGAGGATAAGGTTGAGTTTAAAACAAAACATAGCATTAAAACGAGAAGAACGCCAAACATCCAGGGAACTCAATATCATTAAGATGCAGAATGAAATTAAGCTGGAACAGTTTAAGCAGAGAGTGATGGATGTAAGGCCGGTCAACTATGGATACAGCAACGGGGCCGCATCCCACAGCAAAAATAGTTTTAAAGGCTGGACTGCTGAGTCGGGAAGCCCGCAGCAGGATATAGACCTGAATCTACATACACTGCGGCAGCGCTCCAGGGATGTATACATGAATGCTCCAATTGCGACAGCAGCAATTAAGGCGAACAGGACAAACTGTGTCGGGGAAGGCTTGGTACTGAGTCCTAAGGTTAATTATACGGCATTAGGAATCTCAAGAGATGAAGCCAAACAACTGGAAAAAAGTATAAAACAGGAATGGAATTTGTGGGCCAAGTCGAAGTATTGTGACATCAAAGGGATAGATACATTTTCAGAACTGCAACAAGTCGCATTCCTGTCATGGTTGATAAACGGTGAATGTTTTGCAGCCATTGACTATGAGGAACCTAAAGCTTTTATGCCATATCAGTTACGGATTAAGCTGATAGAAGCGGATAAGGTATCTTCTCCCGGAGAATATGGGGAGTTCGTTGATTTATACAAAAAAAATACCGAGAACGGAAATCGGATCATTAATGGTGTCGAGATTAACAAAAAGGGAACCATTCAAGCGTACTGGGTAAGTAATAGCTATCAATATGAGCCGGTCAACAAGGAATGGATAAGAGTTGAGGCCGTTGGTAGCAAGACGGGGAATCCTAATATACTGCACGTATTCGAAGCTGAACGCTGCGAGCAGTATAGAGGGGTTCCCTTTTTGGCGCCTGTATTAGAAAGCATTAAGCAGCTATCCAGATACCAGGAAGCAGAGATTATGGCCGCTGTGATTAATGGACTATTTACAGTATTTGTCACGACAGAGGACGGTAGTGAAAATATAGACTTCGCAGGAGTTGAAGATGAGGATGAGACAGATGATGACGAAAAAAACTATCATCTGGGAAATGGTCTGATTAATTATCTTGCTCCCGGTGAAAAGATAGAGATTGCTGATTCCAAGCGCCCTAACAATAATTTTGATCCGTTTGTAAAATCGTTTTGCAAATACATTGGAGCTGCTTTAGAGATTCCGGTAGAGGTGCTTTTGTTGGAATTTACAGCTTCTTACAGTGCGAGCAGGGGAGCATTGCTTCAGGCATGGAAAGCATTCCGAATGAAAAGAAAGTGGTTTGCTACAGATTTTTGCCAGCCCATATATGAAATATGGCTGGCCGAAGCGGTAGCGAAAGATCGTATTCATGCGCCGGGCTTTTTTGATGATCCGCTGATTAAAGCGGCCTACTGTAATGCGGAATGGAACGGTCCGGCGCCGGGACAGTTAGACCCGGTAAAAGAGGCTCAGGGCGCTACGCTTAGAATACAGGAGGGATTAAGCACCAGGGAGCGTGAGTGCATTGAAGTCAACGGCTCTGATTTTGAAGAAAACTGGAGCCAGTTGGTGATAGAAACAGAAAAAATGAAAGAGATAGGAGGCAAAAACGATGGGCAAAATTAAATTAATTGGAGAGATCGTAGATAACGATACGGCAATGATATATCGATGGCTGGGGTTTGATGCTATCTGTCCAAGAATGGTTGAAAACGTAGCAAAAAGCCTTGGAGAGGATGAAATGCTGGAAATCGATCTGAACAGTCCAGGCGGATATTGTTCCGCAGGAGCAGAGATATATACGATTCTGCGGCAAATTAGCGAAGCTGGACATACAGTAGTGGTTAATGTGGTCGGACAGGCATGTTCGGCAGCTACAGTATTAATGTGTGGTGCGGATACAGTAAATGCATCTCCGGTATCATACTTTATGTTTCATAACGCAAGCGCCAGCGCTTACGGTAAAGCGAGGGATTTGCGGAGCGCAACTGAGTGTTTAGAGCAAGTTGATGAAACAATAGTGAATGCATACCAAGAAAAGACAGGACATACCAGGGAAGAGTTGCACAAACTCATTGATGATGAGACATGGATGAGCGCAAACCGGGCGCAGGAGTACGGTTTTGTTGACAACATTCTCTTTGTGGTGAATCTGAAGCAGGAGACGGAAGAGGATAAAGAAGAGGATGAAATGCTGGACATGGTAAAGGCGTGTGCGATATCGCACACTTTAATACCGGAAGAAAAAGTGGCGTTGCTGAAAGAATTTATCATACAGGACCAAAAGGTGAAAGATGTGAAAGATGTAGAGGCAAAAGAGCCATTACATAAAAAAATATCCAATGAAGGAGGAAGAAAAAGCATGACATTACAAGAAGCTTGCGAACAGTATCCTGAGATTAATGATGAACTGGATACTTTTGTGAAAAACACGAAAGAGCTGCATGATGAAAAAGAAGCTAAGGCTGTAGAGGATGCAGTTAAAAAAGAGAGAAGGAGGATGCAGGACATTGAGAACATTGAGGGTGCTGTGAGTGCGGAGATGGCATATGATGCCAAGTACGTAAATCCCTGCGATGCCAAGGAACTGGCTTACAGGGCGTTGACAAAACATAAAAACCAGACGGCAAAGTATATGGATGATGTGATGAGCGACCATAGCGAGTCCAATGTAGCGGATATTAAGCCGGAACCGGATGGCGAAAAAAATACGGAAGCTGATGAGCTGGCCGGATATGTTAATGCCAAGCATAGTAAACAAGGAGGTAAAAGCAATGGAAAAAGCATATGAGGTTGGATATGACAATCTGGTATTAAGTGGCCATGATATTGACGTAAAACTTATCAATATTGACTTGGCTGAAAATAGTGAGGCCGGAGTGATTGAACGTGGTCAAGTGCTTGACTTGACGGAAGAGGGAAAATACACACTGCATGCTTCAGAAGGAGATGTTAATTGCATTGTAGCGCAGACGGTGGAATATACCGCAGAGGACAAGGAGATCATGGCAAAATGCTATATCACAGGAGAATTTAGAACCTCTGAGGTTAAAGCGGAGGTTGAGCTTACAGATCAGGATGTTGAGCGATTCCGGGAAAAAGGAATCATTTTAGGTTAAAAATAGGAGGTAAATCATGATTACAGTAACATATCAGTTAATTGATGCAGTAAAAAAGATGTATCCGGTGGTACAGTTTTTTAAAAACCGGTATTTTCCGGACGGAAAATGTTTCCACTCAGACGAGGTTTTAATCGAATGTAAAGAAGGGAGTAGAAGCGTGGCGCCATTCGTCGTGCCATATGTAAATGGCATTCCGGTTGAGGCGCAGAAGTATTCGGCATATAAATTTAATCCGCCTTACATTGGTCCCAAAACGGTAATCACAGTGCAGGATGTCAGGAATAAGGCATTCGGAGAGGACCCCAATTCTCCGCGTTCTGCTGCCAGTCGGCAGAACGAAGTTCAGGCAGAGCGCATGGATGACATGCGAAATGCAACCTACAGAACGATGGAGAAGATGTGTACGGATATCATCATGACAGGACAGTGCATGATGAAGCACTATGCCAAAGCAGAGGACATTGAGAAGGACAAATATCAGATGATTAGTCTTCAGTTTTACGAGAAAGACTTCGCAAATAAGTATAAGCTGCCAAAAAGCTGGAACTCTATGACAGTGAAAGAAAAGCTCACCCAGCTTTACAACATGACAAGAGAGCTGAAAAGCAGGGGTGTTAGGGTTTCAGATTTAGTGCTAGGCTCGGATGTGAGTACAGATTTGTTTGGCGATGCGGATTTCCTCGACTATTTCGACAAAAAAAGTGTCAAGTTCGGCGAAATTGATCCGGCGGAGACACCGGAAGGTGTCACATTCAATGGGACGATTAATGTGATGGGTGTATATCTCAATGTGTTTACCTATGATGAGCAGTATGAGGATTTGGATAAAACGCTCAAAAAGTTCATTCCGGCGGGTGCCATCATTATGATACAGCCGGCAATGGGGAGTACAGCATATGGCCCGGTAGACTTTGTCGGCGAGGATGGGAATGTACAGTCTTTCGCTGAAAAATTAGTTCCGAGGGTTTTGTCTGATAGCAAAAACAACCTGATCAGTGTATCTATGTTTTCAAGGCCGGTTCCATATCCTAAGGATTGGAAAGGATGGCTGGTAGCAGACATTAATGATCCGGTTGGCATAGTTTACATGGGAGATAGTCCGATGAGGGTAGCTGTAGCCGGTACGGAAGCAAATGCTCCGGAACCAGCACAACAGGACGAGAGCGAACGCTACATGACAGAAGATGAATTAAAGGCTATCCAGAGGAAAGAGACTATGATGCAGTATGCGGATAAGATTGGAATGACAGATCTTACTACCAGCATGACATTAGATCAGATGAGGGCTGCAATCCTTGACTATCAGGATGAGTTAGAGGCAAGGGGTAATGATGAGTAAACCAGGTCAGGCAATCGCATTGGATTTTAAAATGGATACCAAAAAGCCGGTAAAAGGGTTGCTTGGTCTGCAAGACGATATTGGCAAAGCGGCAAAAGCTACGGCACAGGATTTCCGAAAACGGGCGCCGGCATGGGTATCCAAAGCGGTGAGGCACGCCTATACTTTAAAAAAAGACGAATTTGAAAAGAGGTCAATTAAAGTCAAAGGAACAAAAAAGATGGGGAATATTGATGTGCCAAACTATGAAATCATATGGAAAGGCAAGCGACTATCACTGGTACATTATAGATTCACGCCTACCGAGATGCCGGAGCCGCGTAAAAAATATAGGGTAACTGCAACAATCATTCTCAAGCGGAAAGTGAATTTAGGAAGACGGACTTTTTTGCAGAACGTAAAAAAAGCACCGCTGATGCCATGGAGAAGGTTGGCAGATACAAGGTATCCAATAGTACCGATTAAGACTCTGGCATTGCCGCAGGCGATCACCTCAGATCGTGCAGATGTGGAGCATGTTGTATTGCCGAACATCGAAAAGCGGCTTGAAAACAATATGAAGAGGTTTGTTAAGTAAGGAGGGCAGGAAAGTGAAGATTCAATTAAATAAAGGGAAAGTGATTGCCATAAGAGAGCAGGGGAAGCTGGTTCGGTATGATGACGCCAGCGCCCCTTTTTCTGTTGATAAAAATATTGGCGAGAGTTTAATTGCCAACGGCAGCGCGGTTTTAGTGCAGGATGAAAAGAGTGATTCAGAAACGAAGTCCGAGCTAAAAGAACATGCCGGAAAGAAGAGTGCTGCACCGGGAACTAAAGAGGCTTCGGGAAAAAGATTAAAAGAGGAGCAAACAGATGAAATTTCGGGATAGCGTTATCGCAGATGATGCCACATTTTTTTGTGATGATGAATTTGCGGAAAAACATGTTATTGAGTCAATCCAAATTAACTGTATTATAGACACAATTACCAATGCGGAGGATTCCAACCATGAGCATGGCATGATTGCAATCAGAATTTATATTCCGCAAGAAGAGGCAAGCCGGTTTGATGATGGCTTTTTCAAAGGCGAAGGGGAAAGCCTGAATGTGGATGGAGCTGAATACATCATACAAAGCCGGGACTTTGAAATGGGTGTACATGTGGTGCATGCGTATAGGTACAGGGAGTAGGTGATGATATGACAACAGTTAAGGCGATGGATACGATATGCAGCTATTTGAAAGATAACGTGTGTCCCAAGATACAGTACTTGGTTCCGGCTGAAAAAGACGCGGGTGATTATATTCCGAATTATAAAAACCCGGAAGTCTTTGCATTTTATGAACCGTCAAAGAGCCGGATGCCGCCAGGTATCACCCATACAGTACCGGGCATCGTGGTTATCCTTAAAAAAAGGACAGACGACTTAATCAGCGGCAAATCGGAATTTGAAATAGAGCTGTCCTTTTGTATATGGAAGCCGGGTGAATATATAAGCAACAAAGAGGTGGATTTGCAGCAAATCGTGTCATATAGTGAGAAAACGCAAATAGAGTATGCATCCAAAGGAGATAAAAAATATACACGTACAGAAGATGGATGGAAGGATGTGTATAACTTTATTGACAAGGTAAGGCAGGATGTCGTACATGACGGGCAGATGGGCGACCTTAAGATTAAGATGGATGTCCCTATACAATATGGCCCGTACACGCAGGATAAAGCAATAGTGGACGCATACCCTTACTACTATGCATGGTTGACATTAACGCTGGAGACTATCGTCACACCGATTGGAACAAAACTGGATGAATTTTTATAGGAGGTTTTTTATGAGTAGCAATAGCGAATACTTATATGGCACTTATGGCCATATAGAAAATTCTGTGGTTGATGACGCAGTAGAGACGGAATTAGCCGCAGTATATGTGGGAACAGCGCCGGTGCATTTGGTGAGAGGATACAAAAACCTTAACCTGGTAAACGAGCCGGTTAAGCTGAAAAATATCACTGCCAAAAATATCATCGGGTATTCTTCCGACAAGGAAAAGTATACCCTGTCTGAGGTGATTGATGCACATTTTGACAATGTGAAAGGAAATGTAGGTCCGATCTATGTCATTAATATCTTAGATCCGTCTACCCACTGCACAGAAGCAAATGAACATACACTTACATTTGTGAATGGGGAAGCTGTGATTGTGAGCGACACCATCATTCTGGACACGTTCGGGATTGAAGGAAAGGTTGAGAATACAGATTATACGCTTGCGTATAACTATGATGCAGGAAAACTAACAATCACTTCAATCGGCAAGACCAAGGATACCAAGCTGGACGGACAGGTGCAGTGTACATATGCCGAGGTTGACATGAGCATGATTACAGATACAGTGTTCAGAGGTAAAAAAGAGAATGGGGTATATACAGGAGTCCATGTGTTAGAAAAAATGTATCCGTTTTACGGTGTGGTTCCGATGTATGTAGCAGCTCCCGGATTTACCGATAACCCGGATAATTATGCCTACTTATGTGATACATGCTATCAGATTAACGGGCATTGGTTCGGATTCGTGTATGCAGACCTTCCGATTCAGGACAAAACTGATCCGATTGATACATTTGATAAGGCCAAAAAATGGAGAGCGGATAACGATTACTTTAAATCCAACTCTAAAATATACTGGCCAATGGCATATATTATCGGGAAAGGAGCATTTCATTTGTCCACGCTGGCAGTTGTGGAGAAAATGCGTGTGGATAACGAAAAGGGCCGGCCATGCGGAACGGATGGCAACAAGGTGATTCCGATTGACTATCATTATTTTGGCGAAGAATCCAATAATGAAGGATACGACCAGGAAGACGCCAACGAACTTGTACAAGATGGAATTTCTACAATAGCTGCGTGGGGAGGTCAGTTCAAATTATGGGGCGACCATACAGCGGCATATCAATTTAGCAAAAAAGATGCTATTGATAAGCGGCTGTATTTTGATGCAAATGTAATCATGCTCAATTACACACTGAATATGTTCCAGGAGATGTACGGGGGCAAGATCGATGATACCATTACCAAGGCGGATAAGGATACCATTACTCATGATTTCGAAGAATGGCTTGGAGCGCTGGTAGCAGACGGAGCATTAGTCGGAACGCCAAAGGTAATGTTTCTGGAGACTAATAATTCGACAGAAGGTATCATGGAAGGAAGATTTGTATGGAATGTATTGCAAACAAACGCACCACTATTCAAAGTCGCCGAGTGTTACGCAGCATATACATCGGCTGGAATCAGCGAATTTTTAGAGGAGGAATAATATGAACTACGTTGAAATAACCGGGGCTGTAGAAGGGACAAGTGTCTATGCTGATGACGTGGCAGTTGCGAGAAATGCAACTGTCAAGCTGCCTGAGATAACAAGGGTAGCCTATACACAAAAGACAGCTCTGGGAGAACAGGAATTTTTGACAAATCTGTTAGAAAGCATGGAAGCATCAGTTACCAAGATCGGAATTGATATAAATTCCATGCGGCTTGCCATTGCCAAAAAATTAGAGTATCGCTGGGTACAGTCTGGTGTAAACAGTGAGGGGGTTACGCGAAACTACGGCTGTAAGGCAATCATGAGGATACAGGCAGCGACACCGGTTCCCGGTGGAGAAATGGAGGTTGGTTCGGTATCCGAAAACGAACATACCTATAAGGTACTAGTGTACACACTGTATATAGACGGACAAGAGGTTATTAATGTCAACAGATTAACCGGTAAATGTAATATATTCGGTGTAAATTACGATGTTAATGATTCATTTTTATGATTTTTTTTCAGGGAAAAGCCGGATGGTTTTTCCCTGAAATTTTTTAATATTAGGAGGTTTATGTTATATGAAGCAAATACAACTCAAAAAGCCAATACTGATTAATGGGGAAGAACGGACGGTTATAAGTTATAACTTTGAAGAATTGGACAAAGACGATATATTGAGTGCAATCGCAAACGCAAGGTTTAACAAGGAGTTTTTTTCGGCACTGCCGGAAACGGATAACGTGCTGCATATGTGGCTGACATATGCGGCAATCATGAAGGTTAATCCGGATATATCCAGCATGGACTTGGAGAGGATATGCGGAAAGGATTGTGTGACGCTGGTTAATTTGGGCGGAGAATTTTTCAGAAGCGCTAAAACTGAAAAAGAATCAACAGTCCAACTAAAAGGAACAGATTATGAATACGACGAAGACAAATTAACGGCTGAAATGTATATTAAGGCGGATGCTGAATCCAGGGAGTATGCAAACAAAATACAAAAGCCATCAGTGGTATATGCTACGAATGACCTTGCATTTCACTTGTACCTTGGATATCACATGGTTAATGCAAGCAATCCGCAGTTTACGGCAAGCGAATTTAGTAGTTTAAAAGGAAAAGATGTAATTAAGTTGATTAATATTGGAAGAAATTTTATCTTAGGAGCCTTGGTGGAGGACTATCACCAAGAGTCTCCGGCAAGCAGCTCAGAAGAACCATCCGAGGATATTCACGAGTCTATAACAGCGGAATAAAAGAAATCATGATGATGCCGCTGACAGAATTTCTTCAGGATGCGGCAGAGGCATCAGAGGACCTGAAAGAAGAACAAAAAGAAATTGAGAAGATTAAAAAAAGGAATATGACCAGGAGAAGCGCTAAGAGACATTGAGTACAGAGAAGACATTAGAAGCTATATTATGTATGAAGGGAGAGGTTTCTCCCTCTTTTAAAAAATCAATAAAGGTAGCATCTGCAACTATGGCAGATTTAGGGGGAAGCCTTAAATCTTCGGGGATTAAGATAGGACAGGCGGTAGCTGCGGGGACAGCAGCATCTATGGCAGCAATCACAGCAGTTTCTACAGCGGCTATTAAAAATGCGGGGACCATGCAAAAAGAGATGTCAAATGTGGCTACATTATTGGATGGGACGACGCAGGAAGTTGATGGCCGGATAGCCGAACTACAATCAGGCATACTGGGTATATCGAATGAATTAAATATTGATACCAGTGATTTAACGGATGGTCTGTATCAGGTCATATCAGCAGTGGGGGATACAGAAGACAGTCTGAATAACTTAACGATATCAGCGCAGGCCGCTAAAGCCGGAAATGCTACAACGACGGATGCGATTAACTTACTGACGGCTGTCACCAAGGGATATGGGGATACATCGAAAGAAGCATTTGAGAAAACTTCCGATTTAGCCTTTCAAACAGTGAAATTGGGACAAACATCATTTCCAGAATTAGCTGCCAATATCGGAAAGGTAACACCTTTGGCAAGCGCATTGCAAGTAAGTCAGGAAGAACTGTTTGGAGCGTCGGCAACATTGACTGGTGTCACCGGTGGAACGGCAGAGGTGATGACGCAGCTTAAGGCTGTCTTATCCGGATTAATGTCCCCATCACAAGGCATGGCGGGCGCATTGGAACAGTTAGGGTATTCTTCCGGTTCGGCGGCAATAGAATCCCTTGGTTTGCAGGGTACATTAGATGCATTAAGCGGTACGGTTGATGGAGATACACAGCAGCTTGCTAAGATGTTTAGTTCTGTCGAGGCGCAGACTGCGATACTAGCATTAGCAGGAACTCAATCACAGAATTTTGCGGATAAAACCCAAGCAATGTATGATGCTGCTGGCGCCACCAATAAAGCATTTGCCGCGCAGACGGATAACATAGACTATGAAATAAGCGCGCTCAAAAACCTGGGTAAAAATTTTCTAACGGAAATAGGGTTAGTAGCACTTCCTGAGGTTGAAAATCTAGCTAAAGCCGCACTGCCTATGGTGACTGAAGGATTGAAGGATATAGCGCCCGAGGTGGGTGATATGGCCGCACAGTTTACGCAAAACATATTGCCACTAGTGGCAGACTTATTGCCAGGAACCATAGATACGATTAAGGCTGTAACGCCTGCAATATCCGAGATTGTTGCCACAGCAGTACCGGCGACAGAGCAGATTATTACAACGGCAGCACCTATAGCGGCAGACCTGTTACCTGTGGTCGCAGATGGAATCAGTACAGTAGTTGGCTATGTGGGGGAAAACATTGACACGATAGAACGGCTGCTGCCTGTTATCGGCGCAGTAGTATTAGGATACAAAGGATTTACCACAGGAATACAGCTGTATAATGCAGGAATGGCAATATACAATATGCTGACGGCGACATCAGCAAGCACGACAGCAACTCTCGGCGTTGCCGAGGGAGGAACGGCAGCCTCCACAACAGCCATGGGGGCAGCGGCAGCGGGAGCGACAGCATCAACGGCAACCTTAGGAACAGCCGAAGCAGGAGCGACGGCATCAACGGCCGCGCTTGGAGTTGC
>CANQMR010000008.1 GCA_947625015.1 uncultured Lachnospiraceae bacterium
TATTGCAGATTTCCCTTAAAACCAAGGTTTTTATAAAGATTTAACAATAAAAAAACAGGTAGTTTTTGACACTACCAAAATGGGTTAGGTAGTAACTGGTATGAATATGATGGTGAAGATGCCTATCTGTCGGTAGATGAAAATGGCGAGATTTCATATATTAATGAACAAGTATATGATGAAGATGAGCAGTTGCATACGGTTGAGCGGATACATCTTAATCGTGAAGAGTGTCCTGATATGACCTGTAACTTAAGCAGCGGCCAGATTCCGCTCCCCGAGATGCTTGAAAAAACACAGGAATGGGTAGATGGCTGTGAAATCTTACAAGATGAGTTTGATTATAAATTTCAGGTTGTATGTGTAAAAAAGAGAGCGGATCGGACACACAATGTTGCCCTGTCGGTTCAGCGGATGTACAAGGGGGTAGGTTTGAATTATTTTGCAAGATACGACGAATTGGACGATTCGGATACGAAATTCTATGAGGGTTCCTGGGTTGTTTTGAACTTTGCTGAGCCTGACAAACCTTATTTTTTATTTAATCACGCGCCTGTTCATGTTGTTGAAGAAGAGCCTGTGGATGAGGTTATTGATTTTCAAAGTGCTGTCAATCTTGTAGAGGAGGAGCTTTCCGGATTTTCCAAAATAGAGGTTTGTGAAATACGGGTTGAATATATGATTGTTCCCCCAAAATCAGAAAATGAAGATAATAATACGGCAAAAGAAGGAGCAGTATTGCATACCAAGCCGGTCTATTCTTTTTTAATTGAATTTGGAGAGGTTGATGATGCTGCGGAGATGTTAAATGTTTTTGAGAGAGATGAATATGTATATGTTAATGTAGATATGACAGATGGCAGCGTTATAACGAATTTTGAGAGAAGGAACTTTCATAAATAAAAAGGGGAAATATTTGGCATTTTTAATTAAGATACAGATGTTCAAGGGAAGGTTTTAAGGTGGTGATTCATTTATGCGAAAGATTAATTTAATCCTTTTTATTATTTTTTGTGTGCTTTTTCTTGTTCTGCCGGCGGGGTGCCAGCAGGTACCGGATGAGGTAAAGAATCGAATGGAAAATTACGGTCAAGGGGGACAAATTAAAAAAACAGAAGTAAACTACTGCACTGTTGAAGAGTTGAGAAATGCAAGTATAGAAGAACTTGACCATGTACCGAATAATTTAAAGCTCCCGAAAAAGGTGGATTTTTCCGGAATAGAGAGTATAGAAAATCTTGTCTTGAAAAGACCGGAAGATTATGACGAAAACAAAGACAAAATTGCAGAGCTGTTTGGGGTTGAGAATCCGGAGTGGAGCTATATAGACGGAGTCGCAGAAAATGGGATAGGTAGTAACTGGTATCTATATCAGGGTGAAGATGCCTATCTGGCGGTAGATGAAAATGGCGAGATTTCATATGTTAATGAACAAGTATATGATGAAGATGAGCGGTTGCGTACGGTTGAACGGATACATCTTAATTATGAAGCGTGTCCTGACATGACCTGTAACTTAAGCAGCGGCAAGATTCCGCTTCCGGAGATGCTTGACAAAATACAGGAATGGGTAGATGGCTGCGAGCTTCTACAGGATGAATTTGATTATGAACTGCGGACTGTATGTGTGAAAAAGAAACCGGACCGGACAGACATTGTTGCCCTGTCGGCTCAGCGGATGTACAAGGGGGTAGGTTTGAATTATTTTGCACTCTATGACAAAGTGGACGATTCGGATACGTTATTCTATGAGGGATCTTGGGTTGATATGAACTATGCCGAGATTGACGAACCTTATTTTTTATTTAATCAATCGCCTGTTCACATTGTTGAAGAAGAGCCTGTGGATGAGGTTATTGATTTTCAAAGCGCCGTCAATCTTGTAGAGGAGGAGCTTTCCGGGTTTTCCAAAATAAAAGTTTGTGAGATACGGGTTGAATATATGATTATTCCCCAAAAATCAGAAGATAATGATAATAATACGGAAAAAGAAGGAGCAGTATTGCATACAAAGCCGGTCTATTCTTTTTTAATTGAATTTGGAGAGGTTGATGATGCTAATGAGACATTGGGTCTTCTTGAGAGTGCTGAATATGTATATGTCAATGTAGACATGACAGATGGCACCATTATAACAAATCTTGATAAAAGGAACTTTCATAATTAAAAAGGGGAAATATTTGGCATTTTTAATTAAGATACAGGTGTTCAAGGGAACGGTTTTGAGGTGGTGATTCATTTATGCGAAAGATTAATTTGATTCTTTTTATTATTTTTTGTGTACTTTTTCTTGTTCTGCCGGTGGGGTGCCAGCAGGTGCCTGATGAGGTAAAGAACCGAATGGAAAACTACGGCGAAGGGGGACAAATTAAAAAAACAGAAGTAAGCTACTGCACTGTTGAAGAGTTGAGAAATGCAAGTATAGAAGAACTTGACCATGTACCGGGTAATCTAAAGCTCCCGAAAAAGGTGGATTTTTCCGGAATAGAGAGTATAGAAAATCTTGTCTTGAAAAGACCGGAAGATTATGACGAAAACAAAGACAAAATTGCAGAGCTGTTTGGGGTTGAGAATCCGGAGTGGGACTTTGTAGAAGGGCGTATTTTAGATTATCCTAGCAGTAACTGGTATCTATATCAGGGTGAAGATGCCTATCTGTCGGTAGATGAAAATGGCGTGATTTCATATATTAATGAACAAGTATATGATGAAGATGAGCAACTGGATACGGTTGAGCGGATACATCTTAATCGTGAAGAGTGTCCTGACATGACCTATAATTTAAGCAGCGGCCAGATTCCGCTCCCGGAGATGCTTGAAAAAACACAGGAATGGGTAGATGGCTGTGAAATCTTACAGGATGAGTTTGATTATGAACTTCGGACTGTATGTGTGAAAAAGCGACCGGACCGGACACACCGCCTTGCCCTGGTGGTTCAGCGGATGTACAAAGGGGTAGGTTTGAATTATCTTGCAGGAAACGGAAACATTGATGGGAGCGAATATAGCACGATATCCTATGTGAACTCGGAGGTTGATTTAAACTTTGTTGAGCCTGACAAACCGTATTTTTTATTTAATTATGCGCCTGTTCACATTGTTGAAGAAGAGTCTGTGAATGAGGTTATTGATTTTCAAAGTGCAGTTAATCTTGTTGAAGAGAAGCTTTCCGGGTTTGGTAAAGTAAAAGTGTGTGAAATACGGATTGAATATATGATTTATGCAGAAATGTCAGAGAACGAAAATGATAATAAATATAGAGAAATATATGGAGAAGGAGCAGTATTGCATACCAAGCCGGTTTATTCTTTTTTAATTGAATTTGGAGAGGTTAATGAGGCTGAGGAGACGTTAGGTGTTTTTGAGAGTGATGAATATGTATATGTCAATGTAGACATGACAGACGGCACCATTATAACAGATTTTGAGAGAAGGAACTTTCATAAATAAAAATGATAATGTTGAGAGAAGGAATAGTATTGCATACCAAGGTTATAACGAATTTTAAGGAGAGGAATTTTCATGATTAAAGTAAAAAGATTTGCTGTATTTTTTCTTCTTTTCCTGTTAGCGGGGTGCCAGCAGGTACCGGATGAGGTAAAGGACCGAATGGAAGACTATGGAGAAGGGGGACAAATTGAAAAAACAGAAGTAAACTACTGCACTGTTGAAGAGTTGAGAAATGCAAGCATAGAAGATATTGACCATGTACCGGGTAATCTAAAACTCCCGAAAAAGGTGGATTTTTCCGGAATCGAGAGTATAGAAAATATTGTCTTAAAAAGACCGAAAGATTATGACGAAAACAAAGACAAAATTGCAGAGCTGTTTGAGGTTGAGAATCCGGAGTGGAGCTATGTAGACGGTCATGATTATAATACCAGTAACTGGTATGAATATAAGGGTGAGGACGCCTATCTGGCGGTAGATGAAAATGGCGAGATTTCATATATTAATAAACAGGTATATGATCAAGATGAACGGCTGCGAACGGTTGAGCGGATACATCTTAATCGTGAAAAATGTCCTCAGATGAAATGCAATTTGAAGAGCGGACAGATTCCGCTCTCGGAGATGCTTGAAAAAACACAGGAATGGGTAGATGCCTGTGAAATCTTACAGGATGAGTTTGATTATGAAATTCGGACTGTATGTGTGAAAAAGAAACCTGACCGGACACACAATGTTGTCCTGTTGGTTCAGCGGATGTACAAGGGGGTAGGTTTGAATTATCTTGCAGAAGGTGACTATGGGGACGATTCTGCTATGATACCCTATGAGGGTTCCAGGGTTGTTTTGGACTTTGCTGAGCCTGACAAACCGTATTTTTTATATAATTACACGCCTGTTTATGTTGTTGAAGAAGAGCCTGTGGATGAGGTTATTGATTTTCAAAGTGCAGTTAACCTTGTAGAAGAGAAACTTTCCGGGTTTGGCAGAGTAAAAGTGTGTGAAATACGGATTGAATATATGATTTATGCAGAAAAGTCAGAAAACGAAAATGATAATAAAGATAGAGAAGGAGCAGTATTGCATGCAAAGCCAGTCTATTCTTTTTTAATTGAATTTGGAAAGGTTGATGATTCTGCGGAGAGGTCAGATATTTTTGAGTGGGATGAATATGTATATGTCAATGTAGATATGACAGACGGCAGCGTTATAACAAATTTTGAGGAGAGGAATTTTCATAAATAAATATAGAAAATTTGCTAATTTTTATTAAATTGCACATGATCATCAAAACTGGAGGCTTACGCTATGGATACAAAGATGATATAATTTAATCAAGTAAATATAATTATGAAAAGTCCTTTTGGAATAGTTAATCCGGAAGGACTTTTTTTATCAATATAAACCCATGTTACAGATATAGAAGAATGATACAGAATTGATACATAATGGATACGTAATTGATGCATAAAGAATATATATAATAATTACTGGAAATTACATATTAAAAGTACG
The DNA here is from genome assembly GCA_947625015.1 of uncultured Lachnospiraceae bacterium. Lineage (GTDB taxonomy): Bacteria > Bacillota > Clostridia > Lachnospirales > Lachnospiraceae > CAG-590. Next base: position 4,966 of record CANQMR010000008.1, read on the forward strand.
CAAAGATAAATAAAACAATAGCATACAAAAATAATGGGGTGAGATGACTATGCGTATTAAAAAAAGTTATTTTATAGTACTGATGATTTTATTCATAAATAATATGTCCGGTTGCGCCAGTGTGCCTGAGACCAGTGAAACAGACGGAATCCGGTATGCGGAAAAAGAGAATCAGGAAAGTGTGGCAGATACATCGGGCAAGGATAGTGAAGATGAAGCCCATGTACAGATTTCAGAGGACGGGATCTGCAAGGTAAGCCTTGGGACGGGAACGAATGTAATGAATATTGATACGACCTTTGCTGATATAGATTATAGCCAGGTAAAGACGATAGAGGCGAAACCGCTTAATCAGACCTTTGATCCTGCCGTTATCAAAGATACCTTTTTTGGGGGCGCGGATACCCATGAAATAGATGACATCGAGGCTTATGATGAAGAAAAAGCCAGTAACAGCGAAGGAATTATAATGCAAAAGAAAACTACGGTAGACCATGCGGTTCATCTTGAAAATCAAGATGGAACAATTATATTTTCCCGTTCTTCTGATGCAAATCTTTTTTACGTGAATTCAGATGTGGAGACGAAATATAGTGTAATGTCTAAAGGTGATGGCACTGTGGTGAAAAATAATGTAAATGACCAGTACACCATTGATATGGCCTGGGAAGAAATGGAGACTATGCTGTCTGCCCTGGGAATACGGGATATGCAGTTGGAGTATTATGAAGGATGCGCAGATGGCGGAGAAGTATATTATTCCATGGAATTTACAGCTGCGATTGGTGGGCTGCCCATAGCAGAGCAGTTGGATTATGGAACAGGTTCCCAACAGGTTCCCGTTGTATATGGAACCGCAGATGTAGGAACCTCAGGCGTTGGAACGATATATATGGATAATATGTTGTGGGAAGAATCGGACAGTAAAGAATCGGAGGTAATGGAGCCGGAACAGCTTTTAAAGGTGTTAGAGGAATATGTTAATTCCGGTGAAATCCCCTGTTCTTCCCATACAATATTTAATCATGTCGAACTGGCGTATATGCTTACTACGGATGACTGGAAAAGCTTTGTGTTACAGCCGATATGGAGAATATATATTCCGCTTAATGAGATAGATAGCGCGGACGCGTCGCATGATATTGTAATTGACGCAGTAACCGGAGAAATAATCTGGTGTCAATGAATGAAAACAGGGTAAAAAATAATGAACGTATGCTTTTTAAAACAGGATATAAAAAGGACTCTTCAGGATAAGATGTTATGGATTTCTCTTATCGCCCTGCTGGCAATACTGGTACATGGAATGGTTACATACACAGACATGGACCGGTCTGCCGGAATCAGTACCTATGTCTATATTGTAAATGCGATGGCCTTATCCGGATTCGGTCCCTTTGCAGCAGTTTTTCCGGCATTGGGATATGCAGTCAGATTTTGTGATGAATATAACAGCGGTTATCTTCAAATGATTCTATCGAGAACGAACTGGAAGACCTATGGCGTTGTCCGGCTGATTTCCGTCGGCATTTCCGGTGGCATGATTGTGGGCATTCCTTTTGCCTGCGTCTGCATAATCGGATATGTGACAGGCGTTCATGGCGTACCGCAGGACGGTTTTTTGGAGGGAACCCAGGCGGTATATTATCTGGGGAAATATGGTGACTGGTTTGTGCTTGGGTTTAAGGTATTATTGGGCGTCTTATTTGGCGTTCTCTTTGCTTTTGTGGCGTTTGCCTTTGCCGTTTGGAGCCACAACCGCTATGTTACTGTAATTGCCCCTTTTGTCTTGTATGAAACCATGTGGGTGGTACTTTATCGGTATCAGATGTTTAATCCGATTTATCTTGTCCGGGGAGATGATATTGATTCCTACCCTTTATCTGCTTTTATGGAGCTTGTGTATATTATCCTCACAGTTGTAATAAGCTGGATTGGCTTAGGAAAGAGAGCAAAAAATGAGTAGTGTAATAACGCTTTGTTTATACGAATTCCGAATCCAGATGAAGACAAAAAGGGTGTGGCTGGGTTATCTGGTGGGAATGGTATTAATTGTCAATCATTCAATAGGATATGTGAGGTATGCGGCAAGTTTAGGAGAGCCGATTAATGTATTGGAGCCTTTCCTCGTAGCGGCCAATAATCCGAATACGATTCTGTTTATGATATTGGGCTGGCTGCTTGTGATATCAGGAGTACCGTTTATTGATGATATATCCTATTATGCAGTATACCGTACAAACCGCAAACGGTGGAATAATGCGGTACTTCTTTATATCTGTATGCAGTCGGTGCTGTATTATATTATATTAGTAGCGGCAACAATTTGCATAAGCTTAAAAAATGGTTATCTGGCTAATGTATGGAGTTATTCCATTGTGAAGCTGGCGTCAGGTATTATGGCAAATGAGTATGATGCCAGCTTTCCGTATCAATCATTTATCAAAGCAGAGTCCCTGTATATGGCTTTTTTCCAGACATTTTTATTATCAGTGTTATATGCCGTATGGATTGGTGTATTAACTTACCTGTTTAGTCTGGCACTCCGGCATAGGACGGGAGCTGTGTTTGGAATAGTCGTTCATTTTTTTGGTTATGAAATCATGAAGGAAGGATTCGGATTCAAGATTACATATTCGCTGCTTGCCCGTTCTATTCCTGCATTGCAGGTGGGAAAAGGCGCATTAACCGGTTTGGGAAATTCCTGCCTGCTGTTTCTCATTTTCACTTGTATATTAATGATATTGTCACATAAAATCATATGCTGCATTGATTTTCAGCGTTTTTCTAATCAGGAATCGGGGGATTAAATGGATAGGAGAGGAAGGCAAAAAGCATACGCAGATTGGCTGCCTGTGGCGGTATCTGTGGGACTTATGACATATCTGATGCGAATCTGGCCCGGTGAACGCAAAGCCTGTGACCTGCGTTTCCTGCTGGGCGGGATTGAATGGCAGGGAAATGGATATATTGATTTATTGGCAATGGGAAAATGGCTTTTTTTACTCGGATACTTTATTTTGCTGACGGGAATAGAATTAAATTTCTATAAGAAAACCATTTATTTTTCGCTTTACCGGCATGAGGGGATTAAACGATGGTGGAGGCGGCATTTTTTCCATGTTCAGGGGAAGATTAGCGTAGTATTTTTTGGTATTACATTAATATGGGTAATATTGGGAGAGCAGACCGGTTTTGGAACAGGGGAGTTTCAGGTCGTGATGGTGTATTATGCGCATTTACTGTGTCTGGTATCGCTGATGGTGGCGACGGATATTATGGTGCAAACCAGAGCAGTTGCCGGATTGTTGATTGTGGCAGAGGGATTTGGTTATGTCTTGTCTGTAAATTGTCAATGCGCCTGGCTGGCGCCGGGAATGTATGTACGCAGCCAATGGTATAGCAAAAACGGATTTTCCGCACTGGTCGTTTTGATATTAGAAATGTTAATGATACTGCTTTGTTATGCAGGAATACCATTTTTATGGAGAAAAGGCTATTTAGAAGAAAGGAACTGGATGAATGGAAAGTGTGATTAGATTAGAAAATGTAAGTAAAAAATTCTCTTCGGAAGAAATGATAAAAAATATCAGTATGGAATTTCAGAAGGGCCGCATTTATGGGATTGTGGGGAAAAACGGTTCCGGCAAAACAGTCCTGTTTAAACTAATAGCGGGTTATCTGAAACCGTCTTCCGGAGACATTTTTGTAATGGGTAAAAAAATAGGGGTGGACGTGGATTTCCCGCAGAGCATGGGACTGGTTATAGAAACACCTGGTTTTTTGCCGCAATATACGGCATATCAGAATCTGCAATATCTTGCCGGTATCCGTAAGGTGATTGGCAAGGAGGAGATAGCTTCCGCAATTCGTATGGTGGGGCTTGAACCGGATAGCAGGAAGAAGGTTGGGAAGTATTCTCTCGGTATGCGGCAGCGTTTGGGTATTGCACAGGCAATAATGGAAAAACCGGAACTGATTTTATTGGATGAGCCAATGAATGGACTGGATAAAAAAGGCATTGCCGATATAAAGCAGCTTTTACGTGAATTGGCAGCAGAAGGAAAAACAATATTGATGACCAGTCATTATGCAGAAGATATGCAGGTTTGTGATGAAGTTTTTGAAATGGAGGACGGCAGGTTATTGTAAAACAGAATATGGGGGATTATAAATTCAATAGTTCTTTTGATGATAGGATATTGACAAAAAGCAATCATATAGTTATACTAATGATGGAAATAATTAAAAATCACATCATAAACCTTGCGGAGGATAAAGTGTTGAATATAGGTAAAAAAGATATAGAACAGTATCTTTCCGAGGTGAAGGAAGCTGTTGAGAAAGACAATTATCGGCTAGACCGGAATGCCAAGCGGCAGGATAACATCAACCTGTTTTTGGATTATGTTATTGATGAGGCCAAAACAAAAGAAATCATATTGAGCCTTACCGTAATGGACTTTTCAGAGATTTTGCAGAATGAGCATAAGGGTTTTGAGCATGAAAGACTGTATGTATTTGGAAAGGATGTAGCTCTTTTGGAGAGAAATGGAACAGAGGAAAAGATAGTTTCTTTATATATCAAGTTCAACAAGTTGGAGAACAGTTTTGTAATCGTTATTTCATTTCATGAACAGAAGTATCCGCTTACATATTATTTCAAATAATCAGAGGACAAATCGGAGGTAACTGTTATGAAAGAAAAGGGAAGAAGAGATTTCTGTATAGAATGTAGAAAAGAGACAGAGTATCTTTTGCAGAAAAAGGACATTGTAAAAAATATAAGGGATAAAGAATACACTTTTGGAATCACTGTGGCTGTCTGCGCTGATTGTGGCGAAGAAATGAGCATTCCGGGTCTTATGGATAAGAATGTTCAGGAAATCGACGAGCAGTACAGGGAGGCAGAAGGGCTTGTATCGATTGATGATATCGAAAGACTGATGAAAATTTATAAAATCGGAAAAGCGCCGCTGTCTCTGGCGCTTGGCTTCGGAGAGGTGACCGTATCAAGATATCTGGAAGGACAGGTGCCTTCTAAAGAGTATTCGGATATCGTCAAAGCGGTGCTTTCATCCCCGGCATACATGAAGCAGAAACTCATTGAGAACCGGAAGAAGCTGACGGAAGCGGCATACAGGAAGGCTTTTGGTGCGGCAGAAAGTATAGAATGTCTGTTTTCTGTTTCGGATAAAATGCTTAGGGTGATCGCGTATATCTTTAAAAAGCTAGAAGAGGTAACACCACTCATGTTGCAGAAGTTACTTTATTTTATCCAGGGCGTTTATTCCGCATTGTATGGAGAGCCGCTCTTTGAAGAAGATTGCAGGGCATGGGTTCATGGCCCGGTTTATCCGGAGGTGTATGACCTTTTTAGGGACTTTAAATATAATCCGATTGATGATGCGCGGTTTGCACTTCTGGAAGGTATGGAGGATGCCCTGACGGAGAACGAGAAACGGGTGATAGACCTTGTGGTAAATACTTTCGGAATGTATGGCGGAAAAGTATTGGAGAGGATCACGCACAATGAGCTTCCATGGATGGAAGCGAGAAGAGGGTATGGCGAAGGCATTCCTTCCAGTGCGCTTTTGCCGAAAGAGAGTATTATGAATTATTATATTTTAATAAACCAGAAATACGGCATAGGTAGCGAAGATGGCTTACGGGCTTATATTTACGATATGTTGGGTAAGACATTATGATTTACAGTAGTTGATATCAATTTATATGCTCAGATTTGTCGTTAAGATAATTTCCAACTACAATAGCATTATCGATTATTTTATCTATGAAAAAGCAGGTATCAGTATACGGCTGATGCCTGCTTTTTTTTCGTGTAGCGCATAATTTAGCCAATAAGCAAAGGCAGTACTTTCCCTGTTCATTTTAAAGAATAGCAGATGTATTATAAAAATGTAAAAAAAGTTGTTTTTTTTCGGTTCTGAATCGTTATTATAATATAAGCATAGTGAAAAATGCTTAAGCGCAGCTAAGGAGAATTTTTGTGTTAAGAAATAAAGGTTCATATGAAAATTCCATAGATCAGATGATAGAACAGCATTATGGAGATATTTACAGGTATGTATATTGCTTTGTGAAGAACAGGGATCTTGCACAGGACATCACGCAGGATGTTTTTTTGAAGTTTCTGAAAAATATAGATGGGTACATTGAATCGGGAAAATTGAAGAACTTTTTGTATGTGATAGCTAAAAATTGTGTGAAGGACCATTTTAAAAAGCAGAAGGATATCAGCCTTGATGAATTGAGCAATGATGTGGAATATAGTGACAAAATGGCGAATACGGAGGACCGGATGACGATTATGGGGGCCCTTGCCTCCTTAGACCCGGAGGAGAAGAACATAATTATTTTAAAATATTTTCAGCAGCTTAAAAACAGGGAGATTGCTGAGATTTATGGAAAACCGGTATCTACAGTCCGCTATATGTTGAAGAGGGCGGAAAAGAACCTGAAAAAAAGACTGGAGGGAAAAATATGAGTATATGGTTGAAAAAAAAGCTGTCAAAGCTGGAAATCCCGCCTTATGACGAGGAAAAGTACAGAAAAACCGTTGCGAATGTAAAAAAGATACCGCTTCATTCAGATATCAGAATGTCAAATGCGGAGTTTTTTCTTGACCAGATTCGCTTCATAAGAAAGCAGACATGGATTTTAAAAATAGTATGGGTTGTTTTTATGATGTATCTGATAATCTCTCATATTGAAGGAATGAGTATGGAGATGCTTTCCCTGTTCGCGACAGCAAGCCCGATTCTGTTTTTGATGAATGTAAAGGAGATATACGGTATTTATATGCCGGGGCTGGTGGAACTGCATTTGTCGGCAAGGAATTGTATGGAAAAGGTTCTTTTGGCCCGGCTGCTGCTATTCGGCGTCATAGATTTACTATGCTTAGCAGGAACAACAATATTTGTCTCATCATTGGATAAGATGTCTATATGGCAGATGATTATATATAGCTGCGTGCCTTACAACCTGACTTGTTTGGGGTGCATGCACATCTTTAACAGGAGGGAGGAAGACGTCCTGCTTTACTGCGTATCCTATAGTGTTTTCTTAAGCTGCATATTTACCATTCTCAAAAAGTGCGTGGGTATCGCCTATGCAGAACCGGGTATTGTTCTGTGGCTTGCGGCGGGCATTTTTATCACAATCGGATTATTCATGGAACTGAATAAACTGATAGGAAAAGGAAAGGAGAATTTAGATGGAATTAACATTGGAAGGGCTGTCTAAACAGTTTAAGGGAAGGACTGTCGTTGACAACATTAACGCAAAGCTGACGGAGGGCGTATACGGCTTTCTCGGCGCAAACGGCGCAGGCAAGACAACGACAATGCAGATGATTTGCGGACTGATTTCTCCTACGGCGGGAGAGGTAAAGGTGGACGGCAAAAATAATATCGGCATGGGGGAGGATTTCAGGGATTTACTGGGTTATCTTCCGCAGGACTTCGGCTATACGATGGGATTTACGGCGATGGAGTTTTTGCTCTATATAGCGTCCATTAAGGGGCTGAATCCCCGCTATGCCAGAATGAAGGCGGAGGAGCTTTTGAACCTTGTAAACCTAAGCTCGGAGGGCAACCATAAAATCCGGACATTTTCCGGCGGGATGAAGCGGCGGTTAGGAATTGCGCAGGCGCTTTTAAATGATCCTAAAATTTTGATTTTAGATGAGCCGACATCGGGACTTGATCCTAAGGAGAGAATGTATTTCAGGAATATCATTTCGCAGATGGCAGAGGATAAAATCATTATCATATCGACGCATATCGTCTCAGATGTGGAGTATAATTCAGATGAAATCATACTGATGAAGAAGGGGAAATTTATTTATCAGGACAGCGCAGACAATCTGGTAACGCAGATTGAGGGAACGGTATGGAACTGTCGGGTGCCGGCGGGGGAATGGGCGCAGTTTGAGAAGAAACACTGCATTTCCAACCTGCATAATTACAGGGATTATATTGAGGCAAGGGTAGTCTCTGAAAATAAGCCCTGCCAGGACGCCGTAACAGTGGAACCGACATTGGAGGATTTGTACTTAAGCTGTTTTTATGATGAAGGAGGGCAGGATTGATGTTTGAAATGATTCGGTATGAGTGGAAAAAAATAGGGAAAAGTTTGTTGGTAAAATTTGTAATGGCAGGGGTCGGTTTTATTTTCCTGTTGTCTTTTGTTTCGGGCATAGCGCAGCAAGAGGCTGTGGATTATCAGGGGCGGGAGTACAGAGGACTCTCTGCGATCAGGGTGTTTAGGGAAACCCAGTTGCCCAGGGAGCTTAGCCAGGAAAGGGTGGATAAATTAGTCGGCCAGTATCTGGAGTATCGGAATAACCCCGAAACAAGTTCGGATGCCCACTGGTATGATTACTTATCGGAAGATGTGTACCGCTCGTTTTATCTGCCGAATCGGGAGCTTTTCTATATGATATACAATGCTTATGCTGAGTGGGGTTCGAATGAATCGACATTGGACGTATTTGAAAAAAATTATAAGAAAGATTTTCGGAAGGCTCAAATTGAAACACGTGGGAAGGTCATCAAAGATTACACTGAATCAGGGATAATTACAGAACAACAGGCGGCCTATTGGAATAAAAAGGCCGATGCAATCGCTGGATGTAGCTACGGATACTGCGGAGGCTGGAGAGAAATTCTGTATATGGGCGATTGTCTCATATTAATCATGATGCTGGCATGTATAAGCGCAGCTCCGGTTTTCGCAGGAGAATACCAGTCAAAATGCGACTCATTATTTTTGTGTATGAAGCATGGAAAAGGAAAATTAGTCACTGCAAAGATAATGACAGCAGTATTGTTTGCAACGGTTGTGTATTGGGCAATTATGCTTGCATATTCGCTCGCCTGTCTGCTTGTATATGGCATGGAGGGAGCAGATTTGCCTATACAAATGCAAAATCCAACAACAATGATTCCCTATGATATGACAATGGCACAGGGGGTAGTTCTTTTTCTGGTGCTTGGCTATGTTCTCACATTGGGGATGGTGGGAATTACGCTGCTGTTCTCTGCGCTTTTGAAAAATCCTTTTTATGTCATAGTAGTTGCCTTTTTATTGATTCTGGCACCGATAATTGCGCAGATGTTAGAGCTGGGATATATATTCCGTCATATTGTGAAACTGTTCCCTTCAACGATTATATTTTTTACATATGCAAGCTATGAGGCATACAGCATAGGAAAAATAGTGGCGAGCTGGCCGACGGCCTCCATGATTGTCAATATGGCGGGAACGGTTATCTTTGCTTTGCTGTCAAGGGCAATATTTAAGCGCCACGAGGTAAATAGATAAGGAAGGGGGATTGTGCAAAACACACAAGCAATAAGTAAATAATTAAACAGTGAATCAAACCGAAAAAAGTGCTTGCATTATGTTCTGAGATATGATAACATAAGTACCGTTGTTGATATTGGAAGCGACCAATATATAATCCGGCCCCATGGTCAAGCGGTTAAGACATCGCCCTTTCACGGCGGTAACACGGGTTCGATTCCCGTTGGGGTCACTATGCCGGTGTGGAGGCATTGAGCACTTGGCAAGAGATATATGCCGATATGGCTCAATTGGCAGAGCAGCTGATTTGTAATCAGCAGGTTGAGGGTTCGAGTCCCCCTATCGGCTTGACATCATCAGGATGTTATGTTATAATTGCCTTCGTTGTTTAAAAGGCAACGGATGCAATCATTTATGAATATGGATGGATTCCCGAGTGGCCAAAGGGGACAGACTGTAAATCTGCTGCATATTGCTTCGGTGGTTCGAATCCACCTCCATCCATTTTAATTTCATATCGCGGGGTGGAGCAGTCTGGAAGCTCGCCGGGCTCATAACCCGGAGGTCATAGGTTCAAATCCTGTCCCCGCTACTTAACGCTTATCTAAGTGTTATGCCCAGATAGCTCAGTTGGTAGAGCAGAGGACTGAAAATCCTCGTGTCACTGGTTCGATTCCGGTTCTGGGCACTTTTTATTGCAGACAGGTTTCGGCCTGTTTTTTTTATTTCCTTTTTTCATAAAAATGTCTTTCTATCCCTATCAAATTATGTTAAAATATGACAGTAGTGATTTGAAAATTAGTTATGGGGGTTACAGGCATGAGATTGAATTTCTACTTAGAGGCGGGGGCTTTTATTATAGGCGTTGTGCTGTGGATTGCCAGCAGCGTCAGTTATAATGTGTTAGATTTGAGGGATAAGATTTACTTGAATATGCTACGGCTGATAACCGTATTTTTACCCTTTAATCTGTTGTCGGGCATGATAGTCCATGAGAACCTGTTCAGCCTGATGTGGCTGTCTGAATTACTTGTCTGCCTGAGCTTTTTCCTTATGGTGGGAGTCTGGGCGATTCTCAATATTTATTTGCTAAAGACGGTATACCGGTCTAACAGCATATCCATATCGGAATATGTGATAACAGGCTTTCCGGCCTTTGTTAATCTTTTATTAATGTTGGCAAACTGGGGAACCCATAAAGTGTTTGATGTGTGCAAGGTTGAGGATTCTGTGCAGGTTGTCTTTAATTCGTGGTACAAGCTCCCTTATATTCTGGCAGCGGTTTCTCTGATTACCTATTTGATTATTATTTTTCGTCATTACCATGAACTGTTAAAGCATGGCAGATATGTATTTTTTGGGATTCCCTTTGTGATGTTTTTTGGATATTACATTCAGTACCGGTTAAAGTCTACGGCTGTTTTGGGATTTACCTATGCGACGGTTCTGCTTTTGCTGTATCTTTACAGTTATAACTATAATGTCAAGATTGATGGAATGACAAGGCTGATGAACCGGGAGTCTTTTCTGAAGAAGTTAGATTACCGGATTGGCTGTAATAAGAATATGACGGTAGCTTTGGTGGCGTTGAATGATTTTAAGCGCGTCAATCGGGAATACGGTTTTCAGAACGGGAATAAGTTCATCAAAGAGGTGGGCCGATATATCGATGATATTTCCCCGAAGAAAAGCACAGCCCGTTATAGCGGCGATATTTTTGGCGTTGTTTTGGAAGACTTTTCAGAAGAAGATGTGAAAGCCTGGAGTGACCAGATTTTAGAGCGGTTTGAACATTCATGGGAAGTGGATAAGCTGAAACATAAGATGACGACCTGTATCAGTATTGTAAGATATCCGGATATGGCGGAGAGCCTGACGGAGATTCAGGAATTGCTCGATTTTCTCAATACCTGCGCCAAGCAGAATAAGAACAACCAGTGTATTGTGTGCAACAGCGAATTTAAGGAAAAAATGCAGCGCCGTATCCGGATTACTTCTATATTAAAGGAAGTGATTCAGGACGGAAAGATTTATATCAAATATCAGCCTATTTTTGATGTGGAAGCGAACGCTTTTACCCGCGGAGAGGCCTTGTTCCGGTTGAAGGACGGATTGCTGGGCGATATTTCGCCCGCCGAGTTTTTCCCGATTGCCGAGGAGAACGGTTATGTCATTGATATTGGATATGTGCAGATTGAGAAGATTTGTCAATTTATCCGCTCCTTTATGGACGCGGGTGAGAAAGTGCCGATTATCTCTGTGAACTTTTCAAGACAGCAGTTCATGGCGGAGGATGTAGAGAGCAGGCTTATGGAGATTCTGGATAAATATAACCTGTCTCCCGAACATATCGCTATTGAATTGCCGGAGGAAGTGTTCTCCATGCAGTATGACATGGCGAAAAAGCGCATAATGGATATGTCGGATAAGGGATTCCGGTTCTATTTAGACGGATTTGGAACAGGATTTTTGGATCTGTCCCACATGATGGAACTGCCGTTTGAGATTATTAAGATTAACAAGAAGATGATAAGAGATACGGTTGACCATGAGAATATTTATCTGTTAGTCAGCGCAATGACTGCGGTATTTGAAGAAAATGGGAAGAAAATATTGGCGGACGGTATTGAGTCTGAGCAGATGAAGGAAATGGCGGATATGCTGTTTATGAATTATTTGCAGGGCTATTACCTTGGGGAGCCGCTGACGGAGGATAAGGCAAGGATCGAGTTTGCAAGAACAGAGATATTTGAGCCGATTCCGGATATGGATCAACTGCTGGCCTCTATGATGGAGGACGGCTCTTTGGATATGTCTGGCATTGATTTGAACAGTCTGGGACTTTCAGATGAGGAGGTGTCAGAGTTGAATCAGGCGGGAATGGATATGTCAGAGTCAGCGCAGGAGGATATGCCTGCGGAGGATATGGACGGGAACCGGACGGCAGAAGAATAAATGACAGTCTTTGCACAATTTGAGGGAGATTTGTATGGACTTGGAGGTTGGACAGGTTATCAAACTGAAAAAACAGCATCCCTGCGGCACCAACGAATGGGAGATTATTCGTACCGGCGCGGATTTCCGGCTTCGGTGCAGGGGCTGCGGCCATCAGGTTATGCTGGCAAGACGGGTTGTGGAAAAGAATTTTAAAGGTTTCATAGAAAAAACTTGATTTATGAATTTCCTTATGGTACAATCTAACACTGTGGTGTATAACACAATTCCTTGCTCTCCTGGTGATGGGGAGGGCCAGAGACCATAAGGAGGTGCATAAGACATGAACAAATATGAATTAGCGTTGATTGTCAGTGCAAAGATCGAAGACGACGCTAGAGCAGATGCTGTCGAGAAGGCAAAGGATATTATTACCAAGTTTGGCGGCACTGTGACAGAGGTCGAGGATGCTGGTAAGAAGAGATTAGCTTACGAGATCCAGAAGATGAAAGAGGGATTTTATTACTTCATCCAATTCGATGCGGAATCTGATGTTCCGGCACAGGTAGAAGCTCAAGTTCGTATTATGGAGCCTGTCATCAGATATCTGTGCGTTAGACAGGACGCGTAACGAATAGGAGGATTCCAAATGAATAAAGTAATTTTAATGGGACGCTTAACAAGAGATCCGGAGGTTCGCTTTTCGCAGGGTGAGAGTGCGACGCAGATAGCCAGATATACTCTGGCAGTCGACAGAAGGTTTCAGAGAAACAGCGATCAGACAGCAGATTTTATTTCCTGCGTTGCCTTTGGCCGCGGCGCTGAATTTGCTGAAAAGTGGCTGAAAAAAGGGACAAAGATCTGTGTTACCGGGAGAATCCAGACCGGAAGTTATACCAATAAGGATGGCGTTAAGGTATATACAACAGATGTTATTGTTGAAGATCAGGAATTTGCCGAGAGCAGGAATGCCGCTCAGAATAATGATGGCGGTGATTTTGGCGGTAATGCCCATCCGATACCAAGCGCTGCAAGCAGTGACGGATTTATGAGCATACCCGAGGGTATTGAAGAAGAGCTTCCATTTAATAATTAGGAGGAAAGAATAATGGCATATAATAAGACAGATAAGCCAGAACGCGGAGATGCGCCAATTAAGAGAAGGACTATCCGCAGAAGAAAAAAGGTATGTGTATTTTGTTCTGAAGAGAACAATTTAATTGACTATAAGGATGTCAACAAATTAAAGAGATATGTTTCAGAGAGAGGTAAGATTCTTCCGAGAAGAATTACCGGTAACTGCGCTAAGCATCAGAGAGCTTTGACAGTTGCCATTAAGAGAGCACGTCACATTGCATTAATGCCTTATGTAGTAGATTAATAGCATAGGCTTAAGATTGCCACTGTGAGAATGCAGTGGCAATCTTATTCATCATCAGCTTCCCTAGCTCAGTTGGTAGAGCAACGCATTCGTAATGCGTAGGTCGTGGGTTCGAGTCCCATGGGGAGCTCTTTTTATGCCTTGGAAGATTTGCCGGAGGCGGATGCGCCGTCCGGTAATTTCAGGGTTTGTCCAATGGTCAGCTTGTATGGCTGCTTGATTCCATTTATGTCGGCAATCTTTTTCCAATTAATCTTTAATTTTGCGCCAATTCCGCTGAGGGTATCTCCTTTTTTCACAATGTATGTACTGTTTGAAGATTTTTTTACTGCGGGTTTGACAGGTTTAGGGGCGGTTTGAGACGCGGGTTTCTTTTCCTTTTCGGTTTTGGGGTTCGCTGCTTTATTTGATGGCGATTGTGCGGGTTTGGAGGCTGTTTTTTCCTCTGCGTCATATCTAGGCCGTCCATATCCGGCGATGCGGGGATAATTCAGGGGATAAGATTTTTTCGCTACGGTTCCGCCATTTGGCACTACTCCGCTGGCAGAACTGGTATTTCCCTCGATGGTATAAACCGTTGTGGCAGTCACCTTATATACCAGTCCGGTATGGTTAATGCCGCCGTTGGCGTTTTTGAAAAAAATCTGGTCGCCCACCTTGGGATTGGTGGTGTGCCATGCATTTTTGTTTTTATACAGACCGGCGCTGTTTACAGTGTAATCGTCAAAATGACCGGCCAGCAGTCTCTTCGCATTGGAAACGCCATAGGCTTTTTGAAAACACCAGTCCACAAAACAATCGCACCAAGGTGCGGGGAAATCAATAACAGCGGGATATAGTTTCTTCATATCCCGGCCGTATTTTGTGTAGTTGTCTTTTCCGGCGCCGGCGGTTTTAGAATCAAGAATGGTTTTGTTGGTCCGGTAGGCGGCGGCAGATTTTTCCATATATCCGACCTCTGCCTCTGCAATCTGAATCACCTTGCTTGCATAATGCTTTTCCATATCCTTTGACCTCCCTATATCTTTCGTTTGATAATATTATATATTTATATGTACCATAAGTAAAGAAATATATTATTTCAATGCGGCGGAGAGGTTTGGCCGGATTGCCGGGAAATGCCAGGTAAACATTGACAAAATATTTTAAGTGAGATAACATACAGATGATATGGATAAACATTAATATAGGAAGAAAGTTATTTTAGAATATGCTTAGATTGTTGTCTATATCAAATCTTAGCCAAAGGAGAGATGCGCATGAGTAAGTATACAAAACAAGATGTTATGCGGCTTGTAGAGGAAGAGGATATCGAGTTTATCCGGCTTCAGTTTACGGATATGTTTGGAACGCTGAAAAATGTGGCAATCACAGCCAGCCAGTTGGAAAAAGCGCTGGATAATAAATGTATGTTTGACGGTTCCTCCATTGAGGGATTTGTGCGGATAGATGAGTCGGATATGTATCTGTATCCGGATTTGAATACCTTTGAGATATTTCCATGGCGCCCCCAGCATGGGAAGGTGGCAAGAATGATTTGCGATGTGTACCGCCCCAACGGAACGCCTTTTGAGGGGGATCCGCGCTACATTTTAAAGAAGGTATTGGAGAAAGCGGCCGATATGGGCTACAGCTTTGATGTGGGCCCGGAGTGCGAGTTTTTCCTGTTCCACACAGATGATGACGGAAGGCCGACGACGATTACCCATGAAAAAGCAGGTTATTTTGATATTTCCCCTCTGGATTTGGGAGAAAATGCCCGCCGGGATATTATACTGAATTTAGAGGCCATGGGCTTTGAGATTGAGGCGTCCCACCATGAGGTGGCGCCGGCCCAGCATGAGATTGATTTTAAATATACCAATGCCTTAAAGGCGGCGGATAATATGATGACTTTTAAACTGGTGGTAAAGACCATTGCCAAGCGACATGGGCTCTTTGCCAGCTTTATGCCAAAGCCGGTATACGGCGTCTGCGGTTCAGGACTGCATATTAATATGTCGCTTTCTAAGGATGGAAAGAATATATTTAATGACCATTCCGCTCCGAACGGAGTCAGCAAAGAGGCGTATCAGTTTATTGCGGGAATCATGGAGCATATGAAGGGAATGACGCTGATTTCCAATCCCATTGTCAATTCCTATAAGCGTCTGCTGCCGGGATTTGAGGCGCCGGTCTATATTACCTGGTCAGAGGGCAACCGGAGTCCGTTGATTCGTATTCCTTCTACAAGGGGAACCAATATGCGGATAGAACTGCGCTCACCGGACCCGGCGGCGAATCCTTATCTGCTGCTGGCAACCTGTCTGGCCGCAGGCTTAGACGGCATTAAGCGGGAATTGGAGATTCCGCCGAGCGTGGAGGGAAATGTATTTGAAATGTCCAAAAAAGAGTTAGAGGCCCAGGGCATTGAGTCCATACCTTCTAACTTAAGTAAAGCCTGCCACTATTTTGAAGATGATGAATTTATGAAGAAGGTGTTAGGCGAGCATGTGCACGCCAAATATTTAGACGCCAAGCGGAAAGAATGGAACCGGTTCCGGGAACAGGTGACGGCATGGGAGATTGAGGAATATCTGTATAAGATTTAAATATTTTTGGTAAGAAATGACTTCGTATAAGGCAAGGAGTGGAAAATGTGATCAGTATAATCGTAGTATTCCCCAAGCTGGAGGAGGCCAAAAGTATAAAAAATCTTCTTGTGCGCAACGGATTTGATGTGATGGCGGCATGCACTACGGCCGCCCAGGTGATTCATCTGGCAGATGATTTGGACAGCGGCATTGTGGTCAGTGGGTATAAGCTGGCAGATATGATGTACAGCGAGATGAAGGAATATCTGCCCGATACTTTTGACATGCTGCTGCTGGCGTCGAAACGGTACTATTCTGAGTGCGATTCGGAGGATATCGTCTGTCTGCCTATGCCGGTAAAGACGGCGGAGATTTTAGAGACTCTCTGGGAAATGTATGATAAGCTTTACGAGGAGAGGAAGAAGAAAAGAGCGAAGCCGGCAGTCCGGACCAAAGAGGAGCAGGAGATTATTATCAGGGCAAAAGGAATGTTAATGGACAAACGGGGAATGACGGAGGAAGAAGCCCATAAATATATACAGAAAAAGAGCATGGATAACGGTACCAATCTGGTAGAGACGGCGCACATGATTTTAGATGTATTTTAGGTGCGGGAGTAGTATAATGGGGAACAGGAAGGGAGGTTTCATATGAGGTTTACAAAAATGGAAGGCTTAGGTAATGATTATGTGTATGTGAATTGCTTTGCGGAACAGGTGGAAAATCCCAAGGGGCTGGCGATAAAGGTCAGCGACAGGCATTTTGGCATTGGCTCTGACGGGCTCATTTTAATCAAGCCCTCTGAGGTGGCGGACTTTTGCATGGATATGTACAATGCAGACGGTTCCCGCTCGGAAATGTGCGGCAACGGGATTCGCTGCGTGGCAAAATATGTGTACGACAAAGGGCTTACGGATAAGACCAGCATTTCTGTGGAGACTTTGGCGGGAATTAAATATTTAGACCTTACGGTTGACAAGGGCAGGGTGGTTATGGTTACGGTCAATATGGGAGCGCCGGAGCTGCTGCCGGCAAAGATACCGGTCCGTTCGGATAAGGATATTTTGGTGGCGGAGCCGATTTCTGTCGGCGGGCAGGAATATAAGATGACCTGCGTCTCCATGGGCAATCCCCACTGTGTAGTTTTTGTGGAGGATACGGCGGCATTTCCTTTAGAGGAAAAGGGACCGTTATTTGAAAGCCATGAGCTGTTTCCCAACCGGATTAATGCGGAATTTATTCAGATTCTTGACAGAAAGACAGTGAATATGCGGGTATGGGAGCGGGGAACCGGCGAGACCTTGGCCTGTGGAACCGGTGCCTGCGCCTCGACGGTGGCCTGTATTTTGAACGGGCTTACAGATGATGAAATTACCCTGCATCTGTTAGGCGGGGATTTGAAGGTCCGCTGGGACAGGGAAGCCAATCTGGTGTATATGACCGGTCCGGCAGCCATTGTCTTTGATGGGGAAATTGATGTATAATAGGAAGACGATAATTTTACATAAAGTCTAAGGAGGATGTTATGTTTAAGGTAAATGACAATTATTTAAAATTGCCGGGCAGCTATCTTTTTTCCACTATTGGAAAGAAAGTGAGCGCGTATAAGGAGGCGCATCCGGATAAGGAGGTTATCTCTCTCGGAATCGGAGATGTGACGCAGCCTTTGGCGCCGGCCATTATTGAGAGCCTGCACAAGGCGGTGGATGAAATGGCGGTAAAGGAGACCTTCCGGGGGTATACGCCGGATTTGGGGTATGAGTTCCTTCGGAGCGCCATTGCAAAAAATGATTACAAGGCGAGGGGCGTGGATATCGCCATTGACGAGATTTTCATCAGCGACGGCGCGAAGAGCGACTCCGGCAACATTCAGGAGATTTTTTCCGTAGACAATAAGATTGCGGTCTGCGACCCGGTATATCCTGTGTATGTGGACACCAACGCCATGGCGGGAAGAACCGGTACTTACAATCCGGACACAGAGCTTTGGAGTGATGTAATCTATATGCCCTGCAAGGCGGAAAATGGGTTTGCGCCGGAGCTGCCGGAGACAACGCCGGATATTATTTATCTGTGTTTCCCCAATAATCCGACCGGAGCAACGATTAAGAAGGAGCAGCTTCAGCAGTGGGTGGATTACGCCAATAAAAACGGGGCGGTAATCATCTATGATGCGGCTTATGAGGCGTATATCAGCGAGGATGATGTGCCGCATTCTATCTATGAGTGCGCAGGGGCAAAGACCTGCTCTATTGAGCTTAGGAGTTTTTCCAAAAATGCAGGCTTTACGGGAACCCGTCTCGGATTTGCCGTAGTGCCGAAGGAGTTAAAGGACAGGGAAGGAACCTCTTTAAATGCGCTCTGGGCAAGACGCCATGGCACCAAATTCAACGGCGCGCCGTACATTATCCAGCGGGCAGGAGAGGCTGTGTATTCCGAGGAAGGCAAAAAGCAGACGGCAGAGCAGATTGCCTATTATATGAACAACGCCAAAATCATCAAGGAAGGTCTGGCCGAGGCAGGCTTTACGGTATCCGGCGGCATCAATGCGCCTTATATCTGGCTGGCTACCCCGAAGGGCATGACTTCGTGGGAATTTTTTGACCACCTTCTGGAAAACGCTAATGTGGTGGGAACGCCGGGCTCCGGCTTTGGTCCCAGCGGCGAGGGCTATTTCCGGCTGACAGCCTTTGGCAGCTATGAGAATACATTAGAGGCTCTTAAGCGGATTCAGGCTTTGTAGGATTGCCCCTTGCGTAAATATTATGCGGGTGGTAAACTTAGATACATGAGTGGAAATACATTAAAGCTGTAATCATACAGTGAAGGAAAGGAAGTTAGTGAGATGAGCAAGAATATCGACTGGGCAAATTTAGGATTTGCCTATATTCAGACAGACAACAGATATGTATCCAATTACAAGGATGGCGCATGGGACGAGGGAACCATTACAACAGATGCAATGGTAACAATCAGCGAGTGCGCCGGCGTGCTGCAATATGCCCAGACCTGTTTTGAGGGGCTTAAGGCATATACCACCGAAGACGGAAGAATCGTGTGTTTCCGTCCGGATTTGAATGCGAAGAGATTAGCGGATTCATGCAGACGGTTAGAGATGCCGGTATTTCCGGAGGATCGTTTTGTGGAGGCTGTGGTAAAGACCGTTCAGGCCAATGCGGATTATGTTCCCCCTTACGGTTCCGGCGCTACCCTGTATATCCGTCCCTATATGTTTGGAAGCAATCCGGTTATCGGCGTGAAGCCGGCAGACGAGTACCAGTTCCGTATTTTTGTGACGCCGGTAGGTCCGTATTTCAAGGGCGGCGCAAAGCCTATGACAATCCGCGTGTCTGATTATGACAGGGCGGCTCCCCGCGGAACCGGTAACATCAAGGCGGGCGCTAACTATGCAATGAGCTTGCAGATGATTGTAGACGCCCATAAAGAGGGATATGAGGAGAATATGTATCTGGACCCTGCAACCAGAACCAAGGTGGAGGAGACAGGCGGCGCTAACTTTATTTTCATCACCAAGGACGGAAAGTTTGTCACACCGAAGTCTGACAGTATTCTGCCGTCTATTACCCGCCGTTCCCTGATGGTTGTGGCAGAGAAGTATTTAGGCATGACCGTAGAGCACAGAGAGGTCAGATTTGAAGAATTAAAGGATTTCGCAGAGTGCGGACTTTGCGGAACAGCAGCCGTAATCTCTCCGGTAGGCAAGGTGGTAAACCATGGCGAAGAAATCTGTTTCCCAAGCGGAATGGACGAGATGGGACCTGTCACCAAGAAGTTATATGACACCCTGACAGGAATCCAGATGGGCCGTATTGAGGCGCCTGAGGGCTGGATTAAGACCATACAGTAATCTGCTTAATTAGGTTAAGGCCAATGCATTTTCTTGTCCGGCCAAACGGTTTTGGCGATTGGTTATTTATAAGGGAAAACGGCAATAGAATATAACAGAAAGAAATCAGAGGTTATCTATGCGGATTATCGATATGCATTGCGATACCATAAGCGCTATCCTTGAAGCCCAAAAAAGAGGAGAGCGCGCCGGTCTTAAAGAGAATACATTTATGCTGGATTTACAGCGGATGCAGCAGGGCGGATATGCTGTACAGAATTTTGCCCTGTTTGTGGAACAGGAAACGGGAATCAGCTCCTATGACAAAGTCATGGAGCTGCTTTCTGTTTTTAAGGCGGAAATGAGCCGGAATAAGGACAGGATTACGCAGGTGACAACTACCGGTGAGATTGCGGAAAACGAAAAGGCCGGGAGACTGTCCGCCCTGCTTACGGTAGAGGGCGGCGAGGCCTGCGGGGGAAGTCTTGATAATCTCAGGCAGCTATACAGGGAAGGCGTGCGGATGATGACGCTTACCTGGAATTACCCCAATGAGTTAGGTTTCCCGAATTATAGTGAACACCTGGACTTTTATACGCCGGACTGTGAGAGAGGGCTTACAGAAACGGGAATTGCCTTTGTGGAGGAAATGGAAAATCTGGGTATGGTGATTGATGTATCCCATTTGTCGGACCGGGGCTTTTGGGATGTGGTTCAGTATTCAAAACGCCCCTTTGTGGCAAGCCACTCCAACGCAAGGGCTGTGTGTCCATGGGTGAGAAATCTTACCGATGACATGATTAGAAAGTTAGCGGAACGGGGCGGGGTTACGGGCCTTAATTATTGCGGGGATTTTCTGCGGGACCCCTTTGCGGGGACGGAAAAAGAGGGAAACCGGACAAAGTCCGGATTATCCCTTGCAGGGAAAAGACCGGGAGAGGGAAGCAGGGCGGATTTGTCCGATATTGTCAAACATGCAAGACATATGGTAAATGTGGGCGGCATAGCGTGTTTGGGGCTTGGCAGCGACTTTGACGGGATTCCTTCCTATGCCGGTATGCCCAAGGCGGAACACATGGAGAAACTCTGGTATGCTCTGGCAAAAGGGGGATTTCATGAAGGGGAGATTGAAAAGATATTTTATGGAAATGTGTTTCGGTTATATAAAGATGTGCTGGGATGAATAAAAGGCAAATAAAATAGCCTATCCTGTGTCGGTTACAGGATAGGCTGTTTTCGTTCTTGTTATTTAACGCCGTTAATCAGCTCGTCTAACATCTTAGGCAGCTCGGTATCCATATTGTCGTCGTTAAACTGGCAGGTACCCACTGCTTTGTGTCCGCCGCCGCCGTATTTTAACATCAGGCTTCCGACGTCTACATTGGATGTCCGGTTCAATATGCTGTAGCCCACTGCGGCAGAACAGCCCTTGCCGCCTTTGCCGTTGACAATCCATGCGGAAATATTCTGTTCCGGATACATACTGTATATCATAAAGCGGTTGCCGGAATAGATTGGGTCTACGCCCCGAAGGTCGGTAATGATGACATCCTTCTCCACTCTTGTATGGGCAGATACCATTTCCTTAAATTTCTCCGTCTGCTCAAAATATACATCAATTCGTTCCTTCACATCCGGAAGCGCCAGAATCTCCTCTGTGCTCATGGTGCGGCACGCCTGCATTAATTCCTCCATCAGCTTGTAATTGGGAATAGTGAAATTGCGCCATCTGCCAAGGCCGGTACGGGGGTCCATTAAAAATCCGACTAAAATCCAGCCGGTTGGATTCTGTACTTCCTCAATGGTCAGGTTACCGGAATCCACCTTGTCCACTGCCTCCATCATCTCGTCAAAGTGTCCGAACCGCTCCTTGCCGCCGTAATAGTCATAGATAATTCTGGCGCAGGAGGGAGTAATCCGGCTTTCACCTTTATATTTGCCCTCTAATTCCTGACGCTCATGCTCACTGGAATGGTGGTCGAACCAGAGTCCGCAGCCCTCCACGAAGGGTACGTTTGCAAGACAGTCGTTCTCGTCTACCGGCACCAGTCCGTCCTGTAAATCCTTCGGATGCGCAAAGGTCCATGAATCAATAATTCCCGCTTCAAGCAATAAAGCACCGCAGGCAAGTCCGTCAAAATCTGAACGCGTTACTAATCTCATATGTATCTTACCTCCCCAAACATATAATCTTTGTTTTATTTTATCGTATTTTTGTGGGTATTTCAAGGATTATCCTATAAAAGCTGCAAAAAATATGCTAGAATAAAAAGTGCTTTTGCAGCTGGGAAAATGCAATGAATTATCGTAAGGGTTGTGCGGCAAATATTGCCGGAGAGGGACGCTTTTGTGAATAAGATGAACAGGAAAACGGAGAGGAAACGGGCGCATGAATCTGGGACAGGACAAGGAGACAGTTTTATATCGAAAATATCTGCTGCCTACCATGCTGGGAATGGCCTTTAACGCAATCTATATTATTACGGATACGTTGATGATTGGCAAGGGAATCGGCGAGACTGCGCTGGTGGCGTTGAATCTGCTGCTGCCGGTATTTTCTGTGTATTTTGGTGTGGGATATCTCTTTGGAATCGGCGGTTCTGTTTTGTTGTCTGTGGCAAAAGGAAATGGCAATAAAAAGGAGCAGATGCGGATTTTTACCACTACGGTAACGGCGGCGCTGCTGGTGGGAATTGTGGGAAGCGCAGTGCCTTTTTTGCTACAGGGCAGGATATACCGGCTGATGGGAGTAAGCCGGGAGGTGCTTTCCTATGCGAAGGCGTATGGCAGCATTTTCTTTGCCTTTGGCTGGGTACTGGTGATGCAGCCGGTCATTCTTGCCTTTGTCCGGAATGATGAGGCCCCGAAGCGCGCTATGGCGGGAACGGTGGTTGGCTCCAGCCTCAATGTGATTTTAGATTACATTTTTATCTATAAATGGAATTTGGGAATGAGCGGAGCCATTGCCGCAACCATTATCGGTAATGGCGTTAATCTTTGCATCGGCTTAAGCCACCTTTTCTCCGGCAAAAATCATCTGCATTTTTCGTGGAGGGCGCTGCGGCCTGAACGGATACCCAAAATCATGAAAAACGGGGCTGCGCCATGTCTTAACGAGGTGGCGTGGGGGATTGTGGTGTTTTTGTTCAACCAGCAGATTATACGGTATTACGGGGGCGGTTATGCCCTTGTCATATACAGCATTATTACGAATACCCTGATTGTGACAAATTCCTTTTTAAATGGGGCGGGGGACGCCATGCAGCCCCTGGTATCTTACAATCTGGGAGCGGGTAAGCCCCGGCGGATTAAGCGTTTTTTTCAGATTGGGTTTTGCACCATTGCGGGAATGGCTGTGGCCATGTATGGATTGATTTTCTTTGGGACGAACCGCTTAATCCACCTCTTTGTGGAGCCGTCGGCTGTCGTGGTTACAGAGGGTACGCCTGCAATCCGTATCTATTTTCTGTCCATGCTGTTTGCCATGGTGAATATTTACAGCTCCATTTTCTTTCAGGCTGTGGTACGGCCTAAATATGCGCTGACAATCAGCCTGCTCAGGGGATTTTTGCTAAGCGCTCTGTTTGTCCTGGTGGCGCCGGCGTTTTTTGGAAAAGAAAGCATCTGGTGGATTATGACGGCTGTGGAGGTGTGTACCATGGCGGTGGCCCTGTGGTTTTATGCAAGGCTTGGGGAAAGCCGGGAATCAGCTATGGAAAAGCGGTAAAAATGCTGAGACAAAAGCGGAAGTTTTAACTTTACAAACAAAGTTAAAAAAGTTAAAATAAGGCGGAATTGGATTCTTGTTTGCGAAAAATGCGGACAAGTTAAGCCGGTTATATGAGGAGGCTGCAATGAACACAAAATATGTATTTCTTGATATAGACGGAACTTTGGTGGCGGCGGACGGCGTCATACCGGACAGTGCAAGGGAGGCTATCGGGAAGGCCAGGGCAGCGGGACACAAGGTATTTATCTGTTCCGGCAGGTCCCGGTGCGAGATGCACGAGGATATTATGAGCGTTCCCTTTGACGGCATTGTGGGTTCGGCGGGAGCCTATGTGGAATTAGAGGGCAGGATGATATATCACCGTCCCATGACGGAGGCCATGAACAGACGGCTGTTAGATTATTTTCTGGGTAAAAACATGGCGGTCCTGCTCGAAACGAATGACGATTTGTTAGTCAATGATATCGGCTTGGAATATATCCGCAGGCATATTGAGGAGTGCAATGCCAGAGGAGAGCCCTACGACAAGGCGCTGTTTGACTTGGCAAGCCCCCTTTCGGCGGTAAAGGAGCCGTACAAGCTGCCGGTAAATAAGCTTTTATATGTGACAAAGGAGCATGAACCGGAACAGATAAAGCAGGATTTGCAGGCAGAATTTACCGTAGTGGACAGCGCAATCAGGTTGCCGGGGCGAAGCGGCGAACTCTCGGAGTCCGGCATGGATAAGGGCAATGGAATCCGGATTTTGATTTCCCATTTCGGGGCGGACCGGAAGGACACCATTGGAATCGGAGACGGAGAAAATGATATACAGATGCTTCGGGAAACCGGATTTGGCGTCGCCATGGGAAACGGCAATCCGAAGTTAAAGGAGATTGCGGATTATGTGACGACAGATGTGGATAAGGACGGGCTTTACAACGCCTTTCTCCACTGCGGGCTTTTCCAGGCGTAACGGGGCCGTCGGGCATCGCCTTGCAAAAGTTATGCAGGAAATTCAGTTTATGATGCAGCGTGTATGGTAAAATGATGAATTATGGATTATAATAGACAAAGATGTCAAGAGGATAACAGGAGGTGCAGGATGCAGATAACAGATGAAACGATTGAATATGTGGGAATCCTTGCAAAGCTGGAGCTTTCCGATGAGGAAAAGGAGCAGGCTAAAAAGGATATGTCTAACATGCTTCAGTATGTGGGAAAGTTAAATGAACTGGATACGGAGGGCGTGGAGCCCATGAGCCATACATTTTCCGTTCATAATGTGTTCCGGGAAGATGTGGTAACTAACGGGGACGACCGGGAGAATATGTTAAAGAACGCACCGGAGCAGAAGGAAGGGGCCTATAAGGTGCCAAAGACCTTTGAATAAAATGGGAAAGGCGAACCGGCGCAAGCACCCTTGAACGGAACGAACAGGGAAAGGCAAACCGGCGCGAGTGCCCCTTAATAGAACGAACAGGAAGGAGAACGATATGGACTTAAATCTGACAGCTGTGGAGCTGGGAAAGAAAATTAAGAATAAAGAGATTTCCGTTGTGGAAGCCACTTCGGCTTATCTGGATAGCATAGAGGCAAAGGAAAAGGAGATTAACGCCTTTGTGACCATAGACCGGGAAGGCGCATTGAAACGGGCGGAGGAAGTACAGGGTTTGATAGACGCAGGAAAGGTTACAGGCCCCTTGGCAGGGGTTCCGGTTGCCATTAAAGATAATATGTGTATCGACGGAATGTTAACCACATGCTCGTCAAAGATTTTATCTAATTTTAAGCCCACCTTTACCGCAACGGCAGTGGAGAAATTGCAGGCGGCAGGAGCGGTGATTGTGGGAAAGACGAATATGGACGAGTTTGCCATGGGCTCCACGACAGAGACTTCATTTTATGGGGAGACAAAGAATCCATGGGATTTAGCCAGAGTGCCGGGCGGCTCCTCAGGCGGTTCCGCAGCGGCAGTGGCGGCAGAGGAAGTGCCTTACGCCTTAGGCTCTGATACCGGCGGCAGTATCCGCCAGCCCGCAGGCTTTTGCGGGGTAACGGGAATGAAGCCTACCTATGGGCGGGTATCCCGATATGGACTGATTGCCTACGGCTCCTCCTTAGACCAGATTGGGCCGATAGCGAAAGATGTGACAGACTGCGCCGCAATTTTAGAGGCAATCAGCGGCAAGGACGATAAGGATTCCACCTCGGTAAAGGAAACCGGAGATGATTTTATGGCGGCTTTGACAGATGATGTGAAGGGACTTCGCATCGGTATTCCGAGAGACTATTTCGGGGAAGGCTTAGACGCCGAGGTCAAGGCGGCTGTTATGGCTGCGGCAAAGGTGTTAGAGGAAAAAGGCGCCGAGGTTGAGGAGTTTGATTTGAGTCTGGTGGAATACGCCATTCCCGCTTATTATATTATCGCCTCCGCCGAGGCAAGCTCAAACTTAGAGCGTTTTGACGGGGTAAAATACGGCTACCGTACAGCCGAATTTACGGATCTTCACAATATGTATAAGAAAACCCGCTCCGAGGGCTTTGGGCCGGAGGTAAAGCGGAGAATTATGTTAGGCTCCTTTGTGCTGTCTTCCGGATATTTCGACGCATACTATATGAAGGCCCTCCGCACAAAGGCGCTGATTAAGCAGGCGTTTGACCGGGCTTTTGAAAAATATGATGTGATATTAGGGCCTGTGGCTCCGACCACCGCCCTAAAGCTGGGCGAATCCTTAAGCGACCCGATTAAGATGTATCTGGGCGACGTCTATACGGTGTCCGTAAATCTCGCCGGCCTGCCGGGAATTTCCCTGCCCTGCGGCTATGACAGTAACGGACTTCCGATTGGCCTTCAGCTTCTCGCCCGTCATTTTGACGAAAAGAGCATAATCCGCGCCGCATACGCATTTGAGCAGAGCAGGGAATATAAGCGTCCTGCTTTTGCAGTGGAAAGGGGGCTTTAAGATGAGCAAGGTATATGAAACCGTAATCGGATTAGAGGTGCATGTGGAGTTGGCGACGAAGACAAAGATTTTCTGCGGCTGTTCCACCGCTTTTGGCGGAGCACCGAATACCCATACCTGCCCGGTGTGTACCGGTATGCCCGGCTCTCTGCCGGTGCTGAATAAGGAAGTGGTAAATAAGGCGATTGCCGTAGGTCTTGCCACCAACTGTACCATTACCCGAAACTGCAAATTTGACCGCAAGAATTATTTTTATCCCGATAATCCGCAGAATTATCAGATTTCCCAGCTTTATTACCCTATTTGCCGCGACGGCAAGGTCGAGATTGAAGTGGAGGGAAAGAAAAAATATATCGGTATTCATGAGATTCATATGGAGGAAGATGCGGGCAAGCTGATTCATGACGCTTATACCGACAGCTCCCTTGTGGATTTCAACCGTTCCGGAGTGCCGCTTATCGAGATTGTTTCGGAGCCGGATATGCGCTCGGCAGACGAGGTAATCGCATATCTTGACAAGCTGCGCACCACGATACAGTATCTAGGCGCTTCTGACTGTAAATTAAACGAGGGCTCCATGCGGGCAGATGTGAACCTGTCCATTCGCGAGGTTGGCGCAGAGGAATACGGCACCAGAACCGAGATGAAGAACTTAAATTCCTTTAAGGCCATTGCCAGAGCCATTGAAAATGAGCGGGAACGCCAGATTGACCTGTTAGAGGCTGGAAAAGAAGTGGTGCAGGAGACCAGACGGTGGGACGATACCAAGGAATATTCCTATGCCATGCGTTCCAAAGAGGACGCCCAGGATTACCGCTATTTTCCGGACCCGGATTTGGTGCCGATTGTCATCAGCGACGAGTGGCTAGAGGAGATTCGCGGCAAGCAGCCGGAATTTCGGGAAGAGAAAAAGGCCCGCTATCAGGAGGAGTACGGCCTGCCGGAGTATGATGCGGATATCCTGACCGGAACCAAGAAGCTGGCGGATATTTTTGAGGAAACCATAGCCTTAAATGCAAATCCGAAAAAGGTTTCCAACTGGCTTATGGTGGAGACGATGCGTCTGTTAAAGGAAAAGGAAATGGAGCCGGAGGATATTACATTTTCTGCGGCGAACCTGGCAAAACTGATTCAGCTTACGGACGATCAGGCAATCAACTCTACGGTTGCCAAGGAGGTATTTGAAAAAATCTTCGCAGAGGACATTGACCCGGCTCAATATGTGGAGGAGAAAGGGTTGAAAACCGTAAATGACGAGGGCGCCCTCCGCGCCACGATAGAGCAGGTCATTGCGGATAATCCCCAGTCCGTTGCGGATTACCGGAACGGCAAGGAAAAGGCCATTGGATTTTTGGTCGGGCAGACCATGAAGGCCATGAAGGGCAAGGCAAATCCGGGCATGGTGAACCAGATTTTGAAGGAGCTGCTGTAAAGGGGCAGGGAGAATACGCCCTTGCAAATGATACCGGTTTACTAAGAGATGAAATTGAAAAAAAGAAAAAATATGGGCCGGATTCCATTTTTGGAAAACGGTCCATATTTTATGTGCGAAGCGAAATCTGGATTGTATCGGGCTCTATTTTATGTGCAAAATGAAAGCTGAATTATATTCCATTTTATATAGAAAAATCGCGTTCGCAGAAGTGTTCTGATGTAATTTTGAATGGAATTTCATTACTTTGTGACACAGATTTCATAATTGGAACACCCATGTCACAAATTGAGCATAATTGTGAAATTCCCATTGTATTTATGAAATCCATGACACGAAAAGTTCACAGAAAATTTAATTGCATATTTTATCTATTTTCGGTAGAATATTCTTATCAGATGCGCAGATGAAATACAAATATGGAGGACGCACATACGGATAAGAAAATACAGGAAAAAAGGATAGGGAATGAAGAGCGGCTGCCGGATTCTAAGTTTAAGGTGGGGGACAGGCGGTATCATTTGGAGTGCGAGAGCAATCCGAACGGGGACATTGCCATTCGTCTTTTTGAGTACGACTGGATGGATGCGGTGAACTTTGTGGAGCGGGAAGAGAGAGGAACTTATGTAGTGCGGGTGCAAAACTCCGCCCTGCTTTACCTGCGGAGCAACCAAAATACCCCGGAGCAGTTTACCTATAAGCTGGTTCTGCCGGGTGGGGAAGAAGTGGTGTACCGGGTGCCCATTATAAAAAATCCGGATTATTCCCTGAAGGAAATTTTTGAAAAACAGTTGTATATGATGCTGCCTTATTATATACTAAAATATGAGCCAAAAACGGGAACAGCAGAAGACAGCATAGAAAATGAGAAAGAAAAGGCAGAGGCGGAAGACCGCATGAAAGAACTGCTTGGCGGGGATTTGGAGGCAATTGAGAAGGAACTAAACCGCCGGGTGAAGGAGCATATGATAAGGGAATATGACAAAGTACTGCTGTTGCAGTTAATGTGGGACGTAAGCAAACAGGCATTTGTCAAATGTAAGGCAATGAAAGGAAGGGTGGACGAATTTATGGGTGGACAGGTTTTGGAATATGCATGGGAAACGGAATACCGCAGGCAGCTTGAGGAAGCGGAGGATGAAGGCAGGCGTAAGGGCAGGCGTGAGGGCAGGCTTGAAGGAAGGCTTGAGGGCAAACTTGAGGGAAAGCGTGAGGGAAGGATGATTGGCAGCATTGAGGGCGCTAACCGGAAAATTATATCCCAAATCTGCCGCAAGCTGGCAAAGAATAAATCCGTCGAGGTGATTGCAGAGGAATTAGAAGAAGATGACATTGAGTACATTCAACACATCTGCGAGGTGGCGGAAAAATACGCACCGGATTATGATGCCGACAGGATTTACGGGGAGTTGTATCCGGAAAGTGAAACGGTCTGAAAGGATATTGTCTAAAGTAATAAAAATCGCATATATTTAGTATAATAGACGGTTAAGGAAGGAGACAGTATGAAAGTATTATTGATTAACGGAAGCCCTAATGCCCAGGGCTGCACCTACACTGCGCTGACGGAGATTGCAGGCGTATTACAGGAGGAGGGCATTGAAGCAGAGATTTTCCAGATTGGCAACAAGCCGGTCCGGGGCTGCATTGGCTGTGGAGGCTGCGCAAAAAGCGGAAAAGCAAAATGCGTGTTTGAAGATGACGTGGTAAGCGAGCTGATTGACAAGGTTAAGGAGGCGGACGGTTACATTTTCGGTACTCCGGTATATTACGCATCGCCTAACGGCGCCCTGTTAGCTGTCTTAGACCGCCTGTTTTACAGCGCCGGTAAGTATATGCAGTATAAACCGGCGGCCTGTATTGCTTCTGCCAGACGGGCGGGGACTACGGCCACATATGATGTATTAAATAAGTATCTTGGCATTAACCGGATGCTGATGGTTCCGTCCTTTTACTGGAATATGGTGCATGGCAATAAGCCGGAGGAAGTAATACAGGATTTAGAGGGTTTGCAGATTATGCGTACCCTTGGCCGGAATATGGCGTGGATGCTGAGACTTTTAGAAAACGGAAAAGCCAACGGCATAGGACTTCCGGAGGAAGAGGAGATTACACGAACAAACTTTATCCGATAGGATAATCAAGGCAGAATCCGAATTTGCAGGATATGCAAAAAAGGACATTGCGCCGTACAAAAGGAGAGGAACGATATGCGGGTTGGAATCGACATGGGCGGCATGTCAGTGAAATTTGGTCTGGTAGACGAGGAGAACCGGATTCTGGATAAATTAGTGATTCCCACAAGGCTTGACGTACCGCCGGAGAAAATGATTCAGGATATAGTTGACGCCGTCCGGCAGTTGTTGGAAAGAAAAAATCTGACGGCGGCGGATTGCGAGGGAATTGGCATAGGAAGCCCCGGCACCATTGATGATGAGCAGGGAATCATTTTGTATTCTAATAATTTTCACTGGGAAAGGGTTCCCATTGTGGAGCAGATGAAAGGGGCGCTTTCCCTTCCCGTTGCTATCGCTAATGACGCAGATGCGGCGGCCTTAGGCGAGGTCTGCGCCGGTGCAGCGAAGGGTGTAAAAAGCGCGGTGCTGCTCACTTTAGGAACCGGTGTGGGCGGCGGCGTCATTTTAAATGGCAGGATATTTCATGGGCCGCTTAAGGGCGGTATGGAACTGGGACATATGGTAATAAAAGCCGGAGGAGAACCCTGTACCTGCGGGCGGCGTGGCTGTCTGGAGGCTTACGCTTCTGCAACGGCCCTGCTGCGGATTGCCCGCCGGGAAGCCCGGAGCCACCCGGATTCTCTGATGAACTCCATGTGTGGGGATAATCCTGACAATATGAACGGAATGATTCCTTTTGAGGCGGCGGCGAAAGGAGACAAAGCCGCAATCGGAGTCATTGAAGAATATGAGGAGAATCTGGCGGAGGGAATTGCCAATGTAATCAATATATTCCGGCCGGAAATGATAATCTTGGGGGGCGGCGTGGCAGCCCAGAAGGAAAATCTCACCGGTCCGCTGGCAGAGAAGGTGAAACCGCTTTGTTTTGGCGGGGAGCATGGCGAGATTCCGCCCATTGTCACTTCCTGTCTTGGAAATGATGCGGGGATTATCGGGGCGGCGGCGCTGCTTTTACAAAAATAAGAGCAGGCTGTTTTCAAATGCATATAATCTGTTCCGGCATTTATTTGTTCTGATAGAAAAATACGGCGAGCTGGGTACGGTCACGAAGGCCCAGCTTGTCTAATATTGTGCTGATGTAATTGCGGAGGGTGCCGTCGCTTAAATATAACGCAGAAGCAATTTCCTTGTTGCTTAAACCGTCTGCAATCAGCGAAATGATTTCAAATTCTTTTTCCGTCAAACCGTATTGGGAATAGTCGAATGCGGTATCCTGTCTTATCAGCGACGGAATTTTTTCCATGACCTCACTGCCAAATACATTTTGTCCTGACAGGACTGCCTGTAAGGCGGGAAGGATGCTGTCATAATTCTGCTTGACAATGTAACCCTTTGCGCCGTATTTCAAGGCGTCCATAATGTAGGCGTCGTCTACAAAGGTCGTTAAAAAGATGACATTGGCGTCAGGGTATTCTGCCAACAGCCCCTTAAGGGCTTCGGTTCCGTTTACCCGCTTCATCTGGATATCCATTAGGAGAATGTCCGGCTTGTATTCCCGAAAGAGGGGAAGGGCGTCGGCTCCGTCCAGACCTGTTGCGCAGACAGTAATATCATCTTCCTGTTCTAAAATCATTTTTAATGAGGTGCAGACCAGTTGGTCGTCGTCGATAATGATAATGCGCATATTTGTCCCCCGTTTTTCATCTATTTTTTCTGGGCAGCCCCGTTAATATAAAGGGTGTGGCCATTCATATCTATGGAATCTAAAGAACCCTCTAAGGAGGTAATGTAACTGTCTCCGGTTAATTTCCAGGTGCTTGTGTCGTCCAGTGTTACCGTTACGGCGCCGCCTTCATTTTCTTCATTAATGCTGCCCTCTAAAGTACTGTTTGAGGACAAGGAAAGGTTTAGGGAGGAAATCTCATCTACAATAATTTTGCCGGTTAAAGTCTGCTCGGTTGCATTTAACTCCATATCAGCGCCGTTGCTGCCGGATTCTCCCCAGCCCCGGGAGCCGTCGTTGCCGCATACTCTTAAAAGGGTGTCGTTGGCAGGAGTGAGCGCTACATGATTTAAGTTTACCACAGAAGAAGTGTTGGTGGAATAGATTAAATCACCATTTAATGAAGTAATGCTTCCTCCGGTAACAGAAAAGGAGGCCCGGCCTTCTTCTGCATCTCCGGACATACTCTGATAAATCATAATTCCATGGAGATTTTCACTTTCATCACCCTGATAGGTTCCCTGCATATTTCCTGTCACCTGGCAGTTTTCCAATGTGACAGAATTGTTCCCTTCAATTACTACACCTTCGGAGGCGTTGGCGGTAAGCTTTGCATCCTTTACCGCAATATCTGCTGTACAGTAAATGGCAGGAGAGCCTGTTCCGTTGGTGGTATAATCGCCGGCGGTTACATCTAATGTTCCGCCGCCCCGGTCACTGCGGAGGGCGGCAGAGGAATTTCCACTTGTTTCAATGCTTAAATTTTCTGCTGTGATGCTGGCGCCGCCGGTCACATCAACGCCGCCGGAGTTGTCTGCCTGAGTGGTAATACTGGTATTTTTGAGGGTTACGGCTGTGCCCGAGCCGTAAGCGAATACACCGTTTGCCCCTTTGGCAGTAGTGGAGATAGCAGACTGGGAGAGCGTAAGATTTGCTCCCTCAAGGCCAAGGACACTGGCGTTTAAACCGTAAAAATCACTGGCTTCCGTATTACTGGTATCCCCTGAAGATTTGGTAACATTAAGATTGGCGCCAAGGTAGCTGATATCTCCTTCAATACGGAGGGCATTTTCATCTGCCTTTTCAGAGGTATAGGATGTACCTTCTTCTTCTGCGTCCGCTGTGATGGTATTGGCTCCGGTTCCGGTGTTGACAGAATTATTTGAGGAGCTATTGGGATTTTCACCGGGATTACCGCCCATTTCTGCTTTTGCGACGCCGGTAATCTGATTATTGTCACCAAAGGATATGGTTAGGAAGGTCCCTTCGGTAATATCGGAAAGGGCAATATCCTGTAACACAGATTCGTCTGTAATCGTCAGGGTAACCGTTGAAGTGTTATCGGTATTCATATGGCCCATTTCCCCGTTGTTACCAGAGGGAGCGTCGGGAGGAGTCTGGTCCGTTTCCCCGCCGTTACCGGAAGGAGCATCAGGAGGAGTCTGGTCTGTTTCCCCGCTGTTACCAGAGGGGGCATCGGGCGCTTGCATTCCTTTGCCCTGTCCTGCCCGCATATTCATTCTGCCGTTTAAAGATAGGGTAATGACATTGTCATCCACAGAGGTTACGATTCCGTTCAGCGTACTGTTGCTGAAATCAAGCTGGGCAGCGGCAGTACTCTTTGAGGTACTGCTCGTTGTGTCTTTGTTATTCTTTGTACAACCGCCAAGCAATGAACAGGCAAGCATTGCCGTCAGAGTGACAGCGGCTATTTTCTTTTTTGTATGCATTATAATCCCTTCTTTCTTAGGGCTGTGAACAGGCTCACAGCCCTTCGTTCTTGATGATTACAGCGTACTCCTCAAATCTTGATAAAAGATTAATAAAATGTGAAGATTATATGTTTTAATCCGGGAAAGCCTCCTTGGGTATGCTGATAAATACCCGGAATCCTTTTTGATTTTGTATATTGATAGTGCCATGGAGCGCCTGTACCCGCTCCTGCATACTGTAAAGTCCCAGGCCGGAGGAAGAGTTTATGTCCGGCTGTGTTTCCCCGGAACCCTTGGTGCCGTTATCCTCTATGGTCAGTTGGTAAAAGGCAGGATGCTCCCTGACTGTGATGTGGGCGGAGGTTGCGTTGCTGTGTCTGGCAATATTGTTAAGCCCCTCTTTGGCAATGGTCAGGAAACAGTATTTTACCGGGGTGGGAATCTGCCGGGAAATGCTGCATTGCAGATTCACCGGACAGAAGGTAAACTGTTCGGTAAGCTGTGTCAGGACCTCCTTCATGTCAATGGCTTCATTGTGCAGGTCATGTACGCTGTGGCGTATGCTGGACATGGCTTCGTCTAATGTATTTTTAAGGGTTTCCACATAGGGCAGCAGGGTTTCATTTTTACAGACAGCTAATAGGGCGCCGGTCTGTAAAAGGGAGCTGGTCAGCAGATGCCCCACATTGTCGTGGATTTCCTTGGCAATACGGCTTCGTTCCTTTAGTGTGGCAATGTAAATCTGGTTGTTTTGGTTTTCCAGAAGCTGGGCGTTGGCGTATTTTAAGGTAAGCTGCTGCTCTATGCTGTGATCCCGCATGGCGTGAAGGTCGGTGATTAAGCGGGCCTGCTTATTGTTGCGGAAGGCGAGATAAAAGGAAAGGGCAGCCAGAAAACAGAAGGCTGAATTTGCAGTATATGGATTGTCCGCCGCCATTGTCAGAAAGGGAAGGAAAAACAGGGCAGCTATGGCGTATTGCCTCCGGTAAAAACAGACATATACATAAAAGGGAATAAAACCGATAA
Organism: uncultured Lachnospiraceae bacterium; assembly: GCA_947625015.1. Classification (GTDB taxonomy): domain Bacteria; phylum Bacillota; class Clostridia; order Lachnospirales; family Lachnospiraceae; genus CAG-590. Next base: position 39,737 of record CANQMR010000008.1, read on the forward strand.
GTCCGGGAACTAAAAAAAAGAGAATCAGGGCCGGAACGCACATTCTCCGGAACATTTTCATATCTGAAAGACAGTATTGGAACAGGTACAGGGAGACGAACAGCAGAAGGCACATAATAAAGAGCGCATTCCATTTTTGCACCGGATATAGAGCGGCGCATAAGATGAATATTACAATAGAATCTATAATGGTTGACATAACACATCTTCTCCTTTTCATCTCATTTCTTTCAGACAATACAAAATGTATTTTGATATGATTTATCATTGCTTATACAATAATAGAAAATCTCAGGATTGACAAGCCTTTTCAAAAGGATGTGACAATTGTCAGTCAAATTTACGGTTGACGAATAAAAAGGGTTATGCTACCATACGGGTAATAAAACTATTACCACACAGTTAAGCATGTATAATTTTAAATGCAGGATATATTACCGGAAACAGAGAAATTGGAGCAAAATTATGGGATTTTTAGAGAAATACCTAAGAAAGAACAGTCAATCGGTGAAACCGGCTATGGTACACATATATTATAATTCTCAATGGGGATATATTGTTGCTTCATCTACCAAATTGCAGGATTCCGTAATGAATGTAACAATGGAGCCTGTGCTTACGGAAAAAAATGATATCACGCCAAGTCAACTGGGAAAGACTGTGCTGGAGGGATTGGAAAAGTCAGGAAAAGCGGAACCGGTTGGAAGGGAGGAACTGAAGGGCTTTCATTTTTGGCAGATTTCAGGAATAAAAGGCTTCGCGGCGTTTAGCAAAAGGTTTAAATGTGTGGAGGTTACGGAAAATGAGAATGTGTTAAAAGTGCAGAGAATGATAAGAGATTCCGATGGCGGATATATTTGGATTAAAAATAATCCGGGAGTGGAATTGCCGTTATCAACATCATATGAACAAATAGGACAGACGGTTTGGAACCTGCTGCATGATGAAGAAACGGATTCTCAAAACGAGGAGCAAACCGCTTCTTTTCAAACCTTAAATGCTAATACGGTTGCATATCAGCTTCCCTCAGATGATTTTGTGGATAGAGGGGACGGACATACAGACGCATATCAGATTTATGAATATGAAAGTGAGGAGGGCAGTCACAGCCTGATTGCCTTTATGATTGATAATGGTTATTCAGAGGTAAGCAGTCAGGGAATCAAAAAGCGGTGGGAGCAGATATGTGGCAATGTAGAGGAATACCGCTTTGAAGAACAGGAGAATACTTTGTATAAGGTAATGGCCAGTGCCAGAACGAAACAGGGTGATGTCAGGAGTTATTTTTTTCAGGACGGGGAGGATTTGCTGGAGGTATTCGTTGAAATCAATAACGGTTTTTCTGCCGAACAGCGGGAAAAGATAGAAAAGGAAGTAAAGCGGGTAATGGATTCTATTACAATCACGCAATAGCCGGGAACATTTTTATAATATTTTTAACAGCAGCCAGCAGACAAAACGGGAGGTGTCAGAGAGTATAGAATATGAAACGGAGGGCTTCATCAGCCCGGAGGCTAAGGAGTACATGGCAGGGGAAATAGAGGAGTATTATGAATATCTATTAGGACATGCTGAGGAAAAGCTAAAGCAGTATGGTGAAAACAGTACGGAATATCTGTTGTGGCTTTTACATGGCGTCTATAGCGGTTATTATTATCTGGCCCCGCTGTATGAAAGAGAGATGAAGACGGCAGTACAGGAGGAGGACTATGAGCGGATGCAGCGGATTTTTCTTCATATGGCAAAAACTGTGGCGCTGCCTGAGGCGTCTTCCGGATACGACCATTCCCATGTGTTTGGGACGATATGGAGCTTACTGGCATGTTCGGATTTTGATAACATTTACCGGCTTTTACCGGAGGGACTACCGCTGGCAAAGAACGGGTATGCCGCCTATGTGCAAGGTACGAATCTTTTACTCTGCCTGCTTTATAACAAGCCTGATAAGGATGTGTATGACCAGGAAAAGATTATGGCAAAAGCAGAGAAATTTACAACCTCCAAGAAGTCAATCTGGGACAGGGCGTTGGTATCCTGTCTGTTGGCGGTGATGAACCACGATATCGGGAGGCTTTCACAAAACTTACAGACATTATGTGATGTTTACAGCAGGCAGGATTTTGCCGACTGGCTTAAGATACAGTGTTGGTGGGCCTATGGACTTTTAGTTTTGGCAAAGCATTTTTGGACTGACGGGGAGTTTGCCGAAGTAAAACTGCCGGAGCATAAAAACTTCTCTCAGGGCTATGCCAGGTGGCTGGCTATTCAGACCATTTTTTCTGACGAAATGTGCGTGCCTTATGACAGGCCGCCTCTTGATAAGGTGGGGCTGGTGTTAAAAAAGCCGGTGGCAGTTACGCAGATTCATCAGCCTTATCTTGGTACGGATAATCCCTATCTGAAACCCCATGAAAAGGAGATGCTTCTTGATACGCACAAAATGATGGAAAATCTTTTAGGAGTTGAATTTGAAAATCCGGCGCCCCATGACAGGGAACCGGCTGGACTGCCGGAGGAGGAGCTTAAAAAACTGCAAAGATATATTGGACACAATACAGATGTACTTTCCCCGGAGCAGATTATTGACCACATTGAAAAAATACATGACAAAACGCCGCTGCCGGAGGACGATTGGGAAAAACTGCTGATTCCCGCCTGTGGCAATCACAATCTGGAAGTGCTTGCGTATCTGCTTAACAGGCTGGAAAATGTGAAAGATATCATGAAGTATATGGAGCATACAGTTATGGGGCAGGAAAAGCGGAAAGAGTATCTTGCCAGACGGATAGAAGTTCTAAAGCGGCTTATGCCCTATATTCCGAAAAATGAAAAAGTGACAGTGCTGTCGGAAACCTTGTTAAGCGCAGCATGGTACGGAGAGACGGAGGTTGTCGCATTTCTGATAAAAAATGGCGCCGATGTGCATTATCAGAACCAAAAGGGCGAAGACGCTTTTGCTTATGCCCGGGAGTTTGCACAGAAATTTGGCGATGATACGCTTTATCAATATCTGGATTCTTTCTGTGGAGAAGGAAGGAAAAAAGAAAGCATTTTTGGACGGCTGGCGGGCCGGCTGTTTTCATCAAAAAAAGGGGATAGAAAGAATGAGTAAGAAATTCATTTTACAGGGAAACCGGAGCCATATGAGATTAGAGGAGGAACTGCTCTGCGTCAATAAAGCTGCGGCAGATATGGCGTTCAAAAATTGCAGTAAGGAGATTTTGAAAAGTTATTTGAGCGAGCAGGGCTTTTATCAATGGAAAACGAACAGTTTCGTCAGACGGAACGGGATTGATTTGCTGGAATATGTCGATTTACAAAAAGAAGCGCATGGCTCTAAAACCTTTACGGTCAATTATGCTTTAATGCCCTTGTATGTTCCGGAAGAAGATATGGTAATCGGTCTGGGCGGCAGGCTCGGCGAATTGATTGCAGGTAAGGATGTGTGGTGGGATTATGCAGATGAGAATGTGGCAAGGATAAGTTTTCTGAACATTGTAGATGCAATCCGGCAATTTCTCCTGCCTTGGTTTCACTATATGAATGATGAGGGCGCATATAAAAAACGGCTGCAAAAAGATATAAGAAAGTCGATTGGCGGCTATGACAGCAAAAATTGGCTTGAAGCGGCAAAATCGTGCCAGGACAGAGAAGCGGTAATAGAAGAGATGATTAGGCGGTTGAAACTGCCTAAGAATTTAGGTTAATTTGTGGAAACAATAATTCCGAAATGGGAATATATAGACAAATAAAGATAAAAATATTCCGAAATGGGAATATAAAGACATGTAAAGATAAAAATATTCCGAAATCGGAATTTAAAACGAGCGTAAGCACATAATCTGCATGAGATAAACGATGTGACATTTGTCACATCGTTTTCTTACATTTCACACTTCATTTTTCTGCACAAAATGATAATATGAAAGCATAGCAACAACAAAACTTTGATGCGGGAGAGGAAAATCATGATTGTAAAGATTGAGAACTTAGTCAAGCGCTATGGAGAACTGGTCGCCTTGGACCATTTTAATCTGGCCATTGAGGAGGGCGAGATTTTCGGCCTCTTAGGACCGAACGGCAGCGGGAAATCCACCACAATTAACTGCCTGTTGTCGCTTTTGGAATACGACAAGGGAAAGATTGAAGTATTTGGCCGGGAGATGAAACCGGGCAGCTATGACCTGAAAAAAGATATCGGCGTGGTCATGCAGAATGTGGCGGTATTTGACGAGCTGACGGTCTATGAGAACATTGATTATTTCTGCGGCCTCTATGTAAAGGATAAGGCAAAGCGGCGGGAGTTAGTGGAGGAGGCCATTGCCTTTGTGGAGCTTTCCGATTACAGAAAGTTTCTTCCCAAGAAGTTATCCGGCGGACTGCTGCGGCGGTTAAACATTGCCTGTGGCATTGCCCACAAGCCTAAGCTGATTATTATGGACGAGCCGACGGTGGCTGTGGACCCCCAGAGCCGGAATAAGATATTAGAGGGCATCAAGCAGTTGAATGAAAACGGGGCAACGGTCATTTATACCTCCCATTACATGGAGGAGGTGGAGCAGATATGCACCCGCATTGCCATTATGGACAAGGGAAAAAATATAGCCATTGGCACCAACGACGAGCTGAAATCCATGATTGATTTCGGAGAGACAATCAGCATGGAGGTAATGGAGCTTTCCGGGAAGCAGGTGCAGGAAATTGAGGCGCTGCCCCATGTGCAGCGGATTTTGTATGAGGCCCCCTATTTGAAGGTGTATTTTTCCAAAGGCAGGCATAACCTTTTAAGGCTTCTTGACTACATGAAGGAGAAGGATATTTCCTTCTGGAGCGTACATTCGGCGCTGCCCACCTTAAATGATGTATTTTTAGAGATTACCGGCAAAGAGCTGAGAGATTAGGAGGGGAGCGGTATGCAGCATTTTTTGTATCAGATAAAAAAGATTCTCCGAAGCCCTATGGTGCTGTTCTGGTCAATCAGCTTTCCGTTAATCTTAGGGACACTGTTTTACTTTGTGTTTTCCAATCTCAATGAGGCCAGCCTGTTTTCCCGGATTCCCGTAGGGGTGGTGGGAGAAATGGAGGAGCCTTATTTTATGGAAATGCTGAAAGGCGCCGAGACCGGAGAGGGAAAGGCGATGTTTGAGGTGACTGCCTATGAGCGGGAACCCCAGGCCCAAAAAGCCTTAAAGCAGGATAAGCTTGAGGGATATATTTTGATTGCAGATGAAGATTTTGAACTGGTGGTAAAGGATTCTACGGTAAGCGCCTCTATCATAAAGGTCTTTTTGGACCAGTATAAGCAAAACCGCGCGCTGATAGAGCGGGCAGCCGCGCATAATCCGGAAAAGATACAGGACCTGGTTATGGCCATGCTAAAGGACGGGGAGGTGGAAATCGAGGACATTCCCTTAAAGGGACAGGACAAGGACCCCTATAACCAGTATTTCTACGCCCTGCTTGCCATGGCCTGCCTGATGGCGGCAGAGGTAGGGGTGCAAAACGGGCTTTCCATTCAGGCGGATTTATCTCCTTTGGGAGCCAGAAGAAATGCGTCGGCAAAGGGAAAAATCAGTCAGGTGGTGTCCGATTTTCTGGCCACGCTGTTCATCTACTGTGTTCTGATGGCCGGGATTTTGGCGGTTTTGGTCTATGTCTTTCATCGGGACTTTGGCAGCAGCAAAGGGCTGATTTTCTTAGGCGTCTGCGCGGGCTGCTTTACCGGGCTTGCGGCAGGCACCATGATTGCCGTTGTCTTCCGGGGCTCGCCCCGCGCAAAGGATGCAATTAGCGTTGCCTTTTATATGGCCAGTTCATTTTTGGGCGGATTGCAGTGGGTAAAGATTACCTACTATTTAGAGGAAACCTGTCCGATTGTCAACCGGATCAATCCGGCTACCCTGATCGTAAACGCCTTTAAAAGTCTGGCGGTATTCGGAGATGTTCGGCAGTATTGGATCAATCTGGCTACGCTGGTGGGGATTGGTCTCCTCTTTATCGCAGTCAGTATAGTAAAGCTGGGGAGGACGAAGTATGCAAGTATTTAAGACATTTTTTAAGATGTTATATCATTACCGGGGAACAGTAATATTGTATTTGTGCGTTTTTCTGGGCGCATCTTTGGCGATGTCTTCTGCAAACTCTGTGGATTCCCGGAAGGAGTTTGAGAATACCGGTATCTCTTTCGGACTGGTCGATGAGGAACAGGCGGCCTTTGGAGAGGCCGTTCGGAAATATTTTGGCGGAGAGCATGAGATAAAGGAGCTTGCCTATGATGAGGAGAAGATAAAAGAGGCGCTTTACTGGAAGGAAATCAGTTATGTGCTGGTTATCCCCAAAGGCTTTACGGAGAGCCTGCTTTCCGGGCAAAAGGAGAAAATACAGCTAAAACGCATGAAGGTGCCGGGGGTCTATGAGTCTGACTATTTTGAGGCGGAGCTTGATATGTACCTTTCCAAGTTGACAGGCTTCTTAGAGGCGGGGTATACTTTAGAGGAGGCGGCGGAGGAACTCAATCAGTTAAAAAAGGAAGATACCAAAGTGCGCATGGCTTCCTTTGTCAACGCCGACCAGCATGATTTTATTACGGAATTTTTTGTGTATGTGCCATATCTTTTTATCACCCTGGGTATGAACGGAGCAGGGCTTATCCTGTTTTGCTTTAACAGGCCGGGCGTGAAAGAGCGGACGGAGTGCGGCGCTGCGCCCATAAAAGCAAGGCTTTTAAGCCTGACTTTGGCTGTGCTTGTATTCGGTCTGATGGAGTTTGCACTGGTGTTTGCCATAGCGGGAATTGCCTCGAAGGGGGCAATCTTTACGGATGTCCGGCTGCCCTATTTCATGGTGAATATAGGAGTGATGCTGCTGTTTGGCTTAAGCCTTGCCATTTTGACCGGAACCATATCCTCGAATTTGCAGACCGTAACCGGCTTGACGAATGTCTTAAGTCTGGCGCTCTGTTTCCTGGGCGGGACATTTGTTCCTGTGCAGTTTTTCACCGGCGGAGTGGAACGGGTGGCCCGGTTTACGCCCGTATACTGGTATACGGTCAATAATGCGGCGATTGGCGCTATCAGTGAGACCTCCGAGGGCATTTTTACGGATTTTCTGCCCCAGTTGGGCGTCGTTGGCGGTTACGCCCTGGTGGTGTTTGCGGCTGCCGTAGTCTGCATATATCATAAACGGCGGAGGGCGGCATAAAATGTAAGAGTAGGCAAAAATGTTGCTTGAAATTAATTCCTGTCATATATATAATGATGTAAAAGGATTGGAAATTTCAAGGAGGAGGCGCCTATGAACAGAGAAAGATTATGGTTTTGCCGGTTTATATTTATGTTGTTGGGTTTTGTGGCAGTGTGGATTCCGTCTGTTGATTCAAAGGCGAGCTACATTGAATTGTCCAAGACTATGTCGGTAGGAGAGACCTCGTCATTAAGGCCTAATGTTGCTTCTTCATATCCGGGAGCTGTTAATATGACGATTACTCCGGGAGGCTGGAGTCTTTCAGGTACAGCGGTATCCATTGTTTCCCAGAATGGTGAATCCTGTGTAATAAAGGCGAATGCTGTCGGAACTGCAACTGTTATCTATAGGGTGACGGTATCAATTCGGTATTCTGTTATGGTAGGAGGAAAGATAAAGTGGTATACCAACAGCGACGCCCATACATATGCGTATAATATTACCGTATGCAATGAGCATACGCTTTATTTTGATGCTAATGGAGGCACAGTTTCCCCTGTCTCGCAGAAGATAAAATATGGAGGCAGCACGACTTACGGAACATTACCCCATCCGGTAAGACAGGGATATGTATTTGACGGTTGGTATACTGAGCGCACAGGCGGGAAGAAGGTAACAGAGAATAGTGTGGTAAGTGTCAATGCAGACCACACCCTCTATGCGCATTGGACAAAGGATTATTACTATACCATCCATTTTGACAGCAACGGTGGTACAGGCGATAAGCTGGAAGATATGGTTTGCAAATACGCATACCCCTACAAAATCCCTACTAATCCTTATGTGCGTCCGGGATATCGATTTATAGGCTGGGGAACATCTCCGTCAGCTTCTTCCGGCACAATATACGATGAGAAACAATCCATATCGAATTTACTTCAATCTGCAGGAACGATTACACTTTATGCCTTGTGGACAGATGAGCCTTATGGGTCGGGACATATAGATGGTACAGATATTGACTGGAAAGTTACGGCTGATGAGGAATTGGTTATAAACGGGAGCGGAACGATAACGAAAGATAAAGAGTGGAGCCATTATATAGGACATATAAAAGGCGTTACCCTCAATGCGGGTATTACGGCGATAGGTGACTATGCGTTTGATTCGATTTCTTTCCAGACAATACAGCTTCCGGACACTCTTGAAACGATAGGAAGAGGAGTGTTTGACAGTAATTATGAGCTGAAAGAGATACGGATACCGGCTTCCGTGAAGGTCATTTATCCAGATGCTTTTATGGGATATATACATAATCAAGGTTTGTACTATGTGGGCTGTATGCATTTAAAAAACATTTTTGTTGATAAAGATAACCCATACTACACAGATGTGGATGGTGTTTTGTTTAACCGTGAGCGAACGGAACTAATCGTTTATCCCCCCGAACATGATAATACAAGTTATATTATTCCTTCCGGTGTGGAGAAGATAATGCCATATGCTTTTTGTGGCACAGTGTACTGGCTTAAAAAAATTATAGTGCCTGCGTCGGTTAAGTTGATTGGTATGTATGGTTTTTATTCTTCTGATGTTGAGGAAATTTATTTCCGCGGAGATCTGCCGGAATTGCAGAACCCATCTGCTTCCCGTGCTTTTGAATATGTTGAAGCAACAGTGTATTATCCTGCATCTCTTGGTTCAAAATTGCCCAGCAATGCTATATACTATAAATATGCCAGCTACAGAAGTAAAGCTACAGATCCGAAACTGACCTTTTCCACTATATCCCTTCATGATACTATAGCGGATTGTGTTGTAGAGCCGTCAGAGGAGTGCGTTTACAATGGGGAGGCGCTGACACCGAAGCTGTATGTGTCAGACGGTGGTCTGCTGTTGGAGAAGGGAGTGGATTATGAGGTATCCTGTGAGAACAATATTAATGCGGGAACCGGAATGGCGACAGTCAAAGGCATAGGGGAATACTCAGGCGAAAAGAATGTGGAGTTTACAATCCTGAAAGCAGAGCAGTCGATAAAGGTTAAATCCCCTGAAACGGTAGAGTCGGAAAAGAGTATAGAGATTGAAGAAGTTTCTTCGGCATTTGGTGATATAACTTACAAGAGTAATAATCCGAATATTGCGGAGGTTGATGAAAAAGGCAGGATTACCGGACATAAGGTAGGGAAGGCAGCTATTGTGGTAAGCGCCGCAGGAGATGATAACCATGAAGCCGGTGAGTATGTGCTAAATATTACAGTCAGCCATAATAGTTCTATCCCGCCGGAGAGCCTTGTCGCTCAAAAGGGGGTGTTGGCTTCCCATATAGGGATGCCTGTTAGCTTGACTGACCTGACAGTTACTGCCAATTACCGGGATGGATATAGTCAGCCGGTAACCGGATATACCACAAATGTCGGTAGCCTTGATGTGAATACTGTGGGCGAAAAGGAGCTTATAATATCCTATAAGAAAAACGGAAGTGTCGTTCAGACGAAATTAAAAATTAATGTGGAGGATCATACGGCAGGAAAACCGGTTCGTGAGAATGAGAAAGACGGCGGATACGATGAAGTGGTGTATTGTAGTGTTTGTCATGCGGAAATAAGCCGCCAACAGAAGCAGCAAAACCAAAATCAGCTTTCTGTTCAGATAAGCAGTAATACTTATGTGTTGAATCAGGGCAGCATGACTGCGGCATTTAAAGCTACAAAGAGTAAATCATCTAAAGTTAAAGTTCCTGCAACGGTTAAAGCAAACGGGCAGGTATACAAGGTGACTTCCATAGCAAGCAAAGCCTTTGCGAAGAATAAGAGACTTAAGAAGGTGGAGCTTGGTAAGAATATAGAAACCATTGAAAGTTCTGCATTTTTCGGCTGCAGGAAGTTAAAGAGCATAATATGTAATTCAAAACTGAAAAAGATAGGAAACAGCGCTTTTGAGGGATGTACTGCACTGAAAAAGATAATATTTCCGTCAAAGCTTAAAAGTATAGGGAAGAAGGCATTCAAAGACTGTAAAAAGCTATCCACAGTGCAGTTTAAAGGAAAAACACCGCCTTCTTTCGGAAAGGACTGTTTTAAGGGAATAGATAAAAAGGCCGGATTTAAGGTTCCTTCTAAGGCGAAGAAAATATACGAAAAGAAACTGACCGGTAAAACAGGAAAGAAAAAAACCATGACAATTAAATAGTAAGAATAAGAAAGAGGATATATATGCAAAGGTCGTTTAAGGTATTCTTAAGTATATGTTTAATTTGGCTGGGGGTGTGCCTGTGGGGTTTGCAGGCGTCCGCCCGGACGGTTGCCATTGCCCTAGACCCGGGGCATGGGGGTGAGGAAGAGGGGGCCATGTACTACGGTTTGCTGGAAAAGGATTTGAACCTGAAAATGGCAAAGTTTCTCAAGGAGGAGCTTTCCCGGTATCCGGAAGCGGAGGTGATGCTGACCAGAGAGGAAGACGAGCAGGTGCCCCTCTATGAACGGGCCCGCCGGGCTTCGGAGGGCGGGGCGGACATCTTAATCAGCCTTCATTTCAACGCCAGCGTGTCCCACCAGTCTAAGGGAGCGTCTGTGTATATCACAACGGCAGAAGCCTATCGGGAAAATCTCAGGCATTTTGCAGATTATCTGTTGGGGGAATTTGAGGCTGTCGGCCTTGATAATGCGGGAACCTTTGCCAGAGTGACCCAGATGGGCGGAAGGCGCGGGGACGGAAGCTTTGACGACTATTACGGGGTAATCCGCCATGCCGTCAATTACGGTATGCCCGCGATGATTATTGAGCACTGTTACATGGATGCGGAAGCAGATAAGTCTTTTTTTGCCTCCGAGGAAGGACTTAGAAAGCTGGCGAAGGCAGACGCCAACGGCATTGCGGCTTACTACGGGCTTCAGGCTGCCGACGGAACCACTGTCACTCCGAAGACGGCAAAGAAATACGGCGCTACAACCAAGGCTTTGGAGAACGGTTATTATGAGGCGCCGGAGATAACCGGACTTCGGTTGCTCCAATATGACGGCATGACGATGGGGAAGGCCAGATTTCAGGTAAGCGTGGAGGACGGCGTCGGCGTCACATCCATTTATCTTGTGTATAAGCATAGGGAAACCGGAGCTTCGGCGGAATTTTCCCTGATTTTGCCGGAAAGTCTGATGACGGGAACCTATGAATTAGAGGCGTATATTCCGCCGTATCTGGAACTGGGGAAATACGACCTTTCCTATATCGGCGCCTACAATGCGTCGGGGTATGACGCAGGCTATAATTATGCCGGCGGTTCCATGGTGGGCTTTGGAAAATGCGACTGGCTTAACAGCTTTTCCTATGGACAGGAGGCGGATTTGACAGTGACAAAAAAGGGAACATTAGCAGATTTGCATTTAGATAAAATTATCCGCAGACTTGCTGCGGATATGGAAAGCGGCCTTGGCCGCTGGCAGTCTCTTAATCTGGCGCCGGCGGGAAGGAAGTAAATATATTTACCCTTCGATAAATTTCTCATATTCCGTAAATACGGAGTCAAAGATACCGGCCAGCCCGACAAATTCACAACCGTAACGGTACAGACCATTTTCTAATTCAGTCCTGTGGAGAATCTTGACAACGGTCAACAGCTTTTGGTCCGAGTTCTCCAACAAAATGGTGGCGTTGAAATAATAGTCGTTGGGAATAAAGGTTGTCGTCGTAAATCCGATTCCCGCCTTGGAAATATCAAATACATCAATCTGGGCGTTCAAATCATGGATTACATCATTGTCCTGCTTGAAAACCTCGGATACTTCTAACTTTAACTGAATCGGTAATCTTTTATATCGTCTCTTCTCCTGCATGGCATATCTCCTCCGCATACATTATATTATAAAGCATTGTAGCATAAAACAATAAAAATAACAAATAAAATCCGATATCCATTGACAGTTTTATGAAAAAAGGATAACATAAAAGCCGGTATCTGATGTGATTCAGAGAGCATATTGACAAGTGATAAATAGTAGGAGACTTTTACATGAGCGATATTATGGATTACAGCTTTGATGAGGATGCGCTCCATGAGGAGTGCGGGGTTTTCGGTATTTATGATTTTGACGGCGGTGATGTGGCGGCTTCCATTTATTACGGACTGTTTGCCTTGCAGCATAGGGGACAGGAGAGCTGCGGGATTGCAGTGTCAGATACGGAGGGACCGAAGGGAAAGGTGCTTTCCGCTAAGGGCATGGGGCTCGTCAATGAGGTGTTTACGCCGGAGGATTTAGACAAGCTAAAGGGCAACATCGGGGTAGGCCATGTCCGCTATTCTACAGCGGGCGCTTCCACCAGAGAGAATGCCCAACCTTTGGTTTTAAATTATGTAAAGGGAACTTTGGGACTGGCCCATAACGGCAATCTGGTCAATGCGCCGGAGCTTCGGCGGGAGTTAGAGCTTAACGGGGCGATTTTCCAGACCACCATTGACTCGGAGGTCATTGCCTATCACATTGCCAGGGAGCGGGTGAAGGCCCCCAATGTGGAACAGGCGGTATTGCAGGCACTCAAGAAGGTAAAGGGTTCCTACTCTTTGATTATTATGAGCCCCCGGAAGCTGATTGGGGCAAGAGATCCATTCGGGTTCCGTCCTCTTTGCATTGGCAGGCGGAACAATACCTACATACTGGCCTCTGAAAGCTGCGCCTTAGACACTATCGGGGCGGAGTTTGTGCGGGATGTGGAGCCGGGAGAGATGGTAGCCATATCGCCGGAAAATGGTCTTGTATCCTATAGGGATATGTGTCAGGACAAACATGCGAGATGCATTTTTGAATATATCTATTTTGCGAGACCGGACAGCGTTTTTGATAAAATGAGCGTCTATGAGTCGAGGATTATTGCCGGAAGATGTCTTGCCAAGGACTCCCCTGTGGAGGCGGATTTGGTGGTGGGCGTGCCGGAGTCCGGCAATGCGGCGGCGTTAGGCTATTCCCTGGAATCAGGGATTCCCTATGGAACGGCGTTTGTCAAGAACAGCTATGTGGGAAGGACATTTATTAAGCCCAAACAGAGCCAGCGGGAGTCCAGCGTACAGGTAAAGCTGAATGTGTTAAAGGACGCCGTTAAGGGCAAGCGGGTGATTATGATTGACGATTCCATTGTCCGGGGAACCACCTCTGACCGGATTGTCAGCATGTTAAAAGAAGCAGGGGCAACGGAAGTGCATGTGCGGATTTCGTCGCCGCCTTTTTTGCACCCTTGTTATTTCGGAACCGATATTCCCAGTGAGGACCAGTTGATTGCCCACAACCGCACTACGGAGGAAATCCGGGAGATATTAGGAGCGGATTCGTTAGGGTATTTAAGGTTGGAACGGCTTAAGGAGCTGTCTGCCGGAAGGCAGTACTGCGACGGCTGCTTTAGCGGCAATTATCCGTTAGAGCCGCCGAAGGAGGACATACGGGGGGAGCATGACGCCACCGTAAGAGAGAACAGGAAGAAAAGGATATAGATGAGGAGGAAGTATGAAGGATAAGTATGTAAGCCCATTGTCAGAGAGGTATGCCAGCCGGGAGATGCAGTATATTTTCTCGCCGGATATGAAGTTTAAGACTTGGAGAAAGCTGTGGATTGCATTAGCGGAGACGGAGCACGAGCTGGGATTGTCAGAAAACGGCAAGCCGGTCATTACGGAGGAACAGATTGAAGAGCTGAAGGCTTTTCAGAATGATATTAATTATGATGTGGCGAGAAAACGGGAAAAACAGGTGCGTCATGATGTGATGAGCCATGTCTACGCCTACGGCAAGCAGTGTCCGGCGGCGGCGGGCATTATACATTTAGGCGCGACCAGCTGCTATGTAGGGGACAATACGGATGTAATCATTATGACCGAAGCGATGAAATTAGTCCGTAAGAAGCTGTTGAATGTCATCAATGAGCTTTCCCAATTTGCGATGAAATATAAGGATCTGCCAACCCTTGCCTTTACGCATTTCCAGCCTGCGCAGCCCACGACCGTAGGAAAGCGGGCAACCCTCTGGTTAGAGGATTTAATGCTGGATTTATCCGATTTGGAATATATGATCAGCCAGCAGAAACTCTTAGGCTGTAAGGGGACGACAGGAACCCAGGCCAGCTTTATGGAGCTGTTTGACGGGGATCACGATACAGTGAGAAAGATTGACGGCATGATTGCCGAGAAGATGGGATTTAAGGAGTGCTATCCCGTCTCCGGACAGACCTATTCCCGGAAGGTGGACACAAGGGTGCTGAATGTGTTAAGCGGCATTGCGCAAAGCGCCCATAAGTTCTCCAACGATATCCGTCTGCTCCAGCATTTAAAGGAGATTGAGGAGCCTTTTGAAAAGAACCAGATCGGTTCCTCTGCCATGGCCTACAAGCGGAACCCCATGCGGTCTGAACGGATTGCCTCTCTTGCCAATTATGTTATGGCAGATGCGTTAAATCCGGCGATTACAGCGGCAACCCAGTGGTTTGAACGGACGCTGGACGACTCCGCCAACAAGCGCATTTCCATTCCGGAGGCATTTCTTGCAGTGGACGGGATTTTGGATCTGTATTTAAATGTAGTGGACGGGTTGGTGGTATATGACAAGGTTATCTATCAGCGGTTCATGAAGGAGATTCCGTTTATGGCGACAGAGAATATTATGATGGACGCAGTAAAGCGGGGCGGTGACCGCCAGGAGCTTCACGAGCGGATTCGGGAACATTCGATGGCTGCCGGCGCAGTAGTCAAGCAGGAAGGCAAAGAAAATGACTTGGTTGACCGTATCGCAGGCGATCCGGCCTTTGGCATGACAAAGGAAATGATTGTGGAATTGTTAGAGCCAAAGAATTTTGTGGGAAGGGCGCCGCAGCAGACAGAGGAGTTTATCACAGAGGTGGTTAAACCTGTGCTTGCCGCAAACAGCGACCTTCTGGGCATGACGGCAGAGATTACCGTATAAGAGATAAATTCAATCGATATAAAGCAAAGACCTGTTTCAGTGCAGAACTGGGGCAGGTCTTTTTCTTTGATTTTTTTGTCATTAAAAATTTTTTGTTTGGGTAATTAAAACAGGTGAGTAAAATTCAATTTAAGATATGTTAAGAATTTTTTAAGAGAGTAGTTAAGAATTAAATTGTATTTTAAGAATGGTTATATAATCAGAATAAGTTAATTAACTAAAAAATCGGAATCGGTTGATACAGCGATAATTGTTAAAAAGGTGGAGATGTAAAATGGCAGTCAGTAAAAGAAATATATTTATACATGTTATAGTAATGTATTTCGTGTTCTTGTTGGGCGAATGGACACGAATGTTTGCATTTCATATGAATCTTACGGAACCTTATGATGAAATGATGTCAGTTCTGATTAATATCAGCATTGTTATATTGTTTACATGGTTATATGCAGTGTTTGTATTAAAAATGCCAATGAAAAAGTTTATGATTTGTGGTCCATTGCCGAAGTTTAAATGGTGTGTGGTTGCAGTGCTTATTCCCAGTGCTATTTGCCTTTTTTATATATTTTTCTTAGATGGCACATTACAAAAAAACATCTTAAGCCATACAGACTTGGTATATATTTATTCTTATACTATTTTACGGACAGGTGTGTTATCTGGAATAGTAGAAGAAATTATTTTTCGCGGAATGATTATGAATATTTTGGATGGTTTTTTTTCCAGAAAATGGGCAATTTTTATCTCAGCTTTTCTGTTTGCCTCTATTCACTTAGAGAATATGGAGCTTTCACATATTACAGATACAATTATGATGCTGATATCTATTACAATAGCGGGCATTGCTCTTTCTGCGGTGGCTTATGAAACGGGTTCCATATGGTCTGGCGTTATAATACATGGAATGTACAATATTATTACTTCCGGACAAATTCTGGAAATAGCAACAGAGCATAATTTTTTGACAATTTGGAATTATACGCCTGATACAAGAAATAAGTTATTTACAGGTGGAGATTATGGTATAACAGCAGGTATTCCTACGGTTATTGGTTTTTTAATTATTATAGTGATAGCTAAAAAGGGATTGCAAGAAAAAAATAAGACAGCAATAGAAAAAGAACAATATGTGTCTGCTGCAAAGAAAAATATGCAATATATATTTTGTGTGATTTTGCTGATTATAGTATTTTGTTATGGGATAGTTTTGAAAAACCACTCCCTTAATATGTGTGTAAGTGATGAAATAGAAGAGACCGTACAGGCTTTTGCATTAAATGAAAGTGATAAAGATGTTATACGAAAAAGCAGGCGTTATTGTGCTATTCTTAAACAACGGGACGCCTATCCGACAAGAATGATAGAGGATTTAGAACGAAATCCTGAAATGTTAGATTTTGTAGAGCAATATGGAAAGCAAACGAAACTGCTTTCCGAAGAATTTACACAGACTGAAAAGGAAACGGAATTTCCATTACTGATACAATGGGACAGCAGATGGGGATATAAACCATATGGAAATAGTATAATCGGGCTGTCAGGCTGTGGGCCTACCTGTTTGTCTATGGTTCTCTTTGCTTTAACAAGGAATCCACAATTAACACCGGATTTTATTGCGGGTTATAGCATGGACAAGGGATATTATATTGAGGGTGTTGGAACATCATGGGACTTAATGACAGATATTGCAGAATATTATGGCGTTACAGTGGAGAATATAGAGGTTTTGGCAGAAGATGAGATGAAAAAGTATCTTTCGGAGGGAGCGGTGCTGATTTGTTCGATGGGACCTGGGGATTTTACAGATCAAGGACACTTTATTGTAATTAGAGGTTATAATAAAAACGGGTTTATAGTGAACGATCCTTTCAGCTATACAAACAGTTCGCACGAATGGAGTTATGAAAAATTAATTCCTCAAATTTGCCAAACCTGGATTTATACGCTAGAATAGTTGCAGAAAGAAGGTGAAGACAGAAATGGAGCAAACCGAAATTTTAATAATCGAAGACGATGCCGATATCCGGGAGGGGATACGAATTCTTTTGAGCAGTGAGGGTTATCGTATAACGGAAGCATCTAATGGAATGGAGGGCTTGAAACTTTTATCTGATGATATAGATTTAGTTATTTTAGACATAATGATGCCGGGAATTTCAGGTTTGCGTGTTTGTGAGGAAATACGAAAAATATCTTATGTTCCGGTTCTGTTTCTAACTGCAAAAGCACAGGAATCCGATAAATTGATTGGCTTGATGGCTGGTGGTGATGATTATTTAATAAAACCATTTTCATATGCAGAATTATTGGGACGAGTAACATCTCTGCTGCGCAGATATCAGGTATATGGAGGAATGAAGGGAGTGAGCAGTCCCTCCAATGAGTGGGTAGAATATCTTGATATTCGCCTGAATAAATCAAACAACGAAGTTATCAAAAAGGACGCAGATTTAGAGCTTACAGATATTGAATACAAAATTCTTCGATTACTCATGGAAAATCCTAAAAAAATTTTTTCCATTCAAAATCTTTATGAAAGCGTATGGGAGGAACCATTTATATATTCATCTGGTAATACGGTTATGGTTCATATTCGAAAACTGCGTTTAAAGATTGAGGATAATCCTGATAATCCTGATTACATTCAAACGGTTTGGGGAAAGGGGTATCGACTTGGTAATGAAACAAAAAAATAAACCGATTTTTTGTGGATTTTTTAAGGGAAAGTATAGAAAAAGTTTAACTGGAGAGATGATGTTACTGCTTTGCAAATCAATGGTTATCGCAGTTTTTTTCTTTGCTTTATTCTATTTGGGAAGTAAGACAATATTAGATTTCTATTTTGAAGACTCAGATTATTTAAAACGGGTTGAAAACAAACGGATAGAAGAATTTCAGAAGTATATTACCCAAAATAATATTTCAACAAAAGATACTACATTATTAACAGATTGGATTCATGAACGGAATATTCCTCTTGTTACCATATCAAGAAAGCGCGAATTATTATATGATAGTACATATATGGCAAGAACACCGATTGGAAAAACAGATGCGGATTACCTTCACAAGTCATGGCAATATTTTCACACTGTCGAATTTGCAGATGGGACCGCTGATGTTTTGATTTATGAGGGTTACGAAGAAAAATATTATATTTCAGTTCTTGTACTGTCCATTCTGTTAAGTGTGGTGGTAATGTTGATTATATTTGTACAAGGTATGAAAAAAAGAGTTATTTATATTAAGGCATTGAAAGAAGAAATTGACATGATTGGCGGAGGCTGTCTTACACATTCGATTGTGATACAGGGTGAAGATGAGTTGGCCGGACTTGCAGATGGATTAAACAAAATGCGAATGTCTTTATTAGAGACACAGGAAATGGAAGAAAAATTGAGGATTGCAGAAGAAGAACTCGTTACAGGAATGTCGCATGATTTACGAACGCCGCTTACCGGTTTGATGACATATTTGGAGATTATGCGAAAGCAAGATGAAAACGGGGAAAAGATTGAAAGAAAATATATAGAAAAATCTTTTGATAAAGCAGTTCAAATGCGAACTCTGTCAAATCAAATGTTTGAGTATTTCCTTGCAAAACGAGAACAAAATATTTTATTAAACCCGCCGGTAGATTGGCAATCCGTTACCGGGGACTATCTCTCTGAATTTGTTTGTTCCATGCAGAAAGCAGGGCTTGTGGTAGAATATAAAAATCCGGGAGATGTTTGTGCTAAAATTGCAATCAATGATGATTTCTGGGGAAGAATATTTGATAATATTATTTCTAATTTTGAAAAATATGCCGATCCGTCTATTCCGGTTAAGCTGAATATTTTATTTGAAGAAAAATGGTTTGGAATAAGAATAGAAAATAAAATTATAGATGACTGGAAAGAAAAAAGGGGAAATAACATTGGAATGAAAAATGTTTGTTTTATGATGAAAAAGATGAACGGACAATGTGAGACGCAAATACATGATGGTAAATATATTGTAATATTATGGCTGCCCATAAAGAGTGAGATTATATGATTGCCATATATTTTTTATACAAAATAAGACTATAATAAAAAAATTGCTAGGTAAAACGGGTATTTTATGTTATACTATCATCTGGAGTATAATTGTTATTAGAAAAGAAAGGGTGATTGAGTGAACGATAACCACATGGAGAAGATTAATTCATATTCAATGATTACAGAGGAGATACAGGGATTGTCAGAATTATGCATGGAGAATCTCTATATTGATCCGGAACTGTTTACCAAATATGAAGTAAAGAGGGGTCTTAGAGATATCAATGGTAAGGGCGTGCTTACGGGCCTTACGGATGTCTCCAGGATTCAGTCATATATTGTGGAAGACAATGATATGATTCCATGCGACGGTAAGCTGTATTATCAGGGTGTGGATGTAGAGGATATAGTGGCAGGATTTATCAAGGAGAAACGGTTTGGCTATGAGGAGACGGTGTATCTGCTCCTGTTTGGAAAGCTGCCCAATGAAGGTGAACTTGCCAAAATTACAAAGATATTAGCGGATTACAGGTCCTCCCTGCCGACGCATTTTGTCAGGGATATTATCTTAAAAGCGCCCAGCAAGGATATGATGAATACCCTTCAGAGAAGTATATTGACTTTGTATGCCTATGATGAAAAAGCAGACGACACATCGATTCCCAATGTGCTGCGCCAGTGCCTGCAATTAATTTCAGTAGTTCCGCTGCTGTCCGTATATGGATATCAGGCCTACAGCCATTATCACGATGGCAACAGCTTATACATACATACGCCTCAGCCTCAGTTGTCTACGGCGGAGAATATTCTGTATCTCTTAAGGCCGGACAGCAAATATTCGGAGTTAGAGGCAAGAATCTTAGATTTGGCGTTAGTTCTTCATGCAGAGCATGGTGGCGGTAATAATTCCACCTTTACCACCCATGTTGTAAGTTCTTCCGGAACGGACACTTATTCTTCCATGGCGGCTTCCTTAGGCTCCCTTAAAGGACCGAAGCATGGCGGCGCCAACATCAAGGTGACTAAGATGTTCGCAGACATGAAGGAACAGGTAAAGGACTGGGATGATGATGAGCAGATTAAGGCTTATCTCAAGAAGCTGTTGAATAAAGAGGCGTTTGACAGGGCAGGCTTAATCTATGGTATGGGACATGCGGTCTATTCCATTTCCGACCCCAGAGCCAAGGTGTTTAAGGGCTTTGTGGAGAAGCTTTCTGTGGAAAAGGGTTACGAGAAGGAATACCGGCTTTATTCCAATGTGGAACGGTTAGCGCCGGAGGTTATTGCAGAGGAGCGCAGGATTTATAAGGGCGTAAGCGCCAATGTGGATTTCTATTCCGGCTTTGTGTATCAGATGTTGGGACTGCCGGTGGAACTGTTTACCCCGCTGTTTGCCGTTGCCAGAATGGCAGGCTGGAGCGCACACCGCATTGAGGAGCTGATTAACCAGGGTAAGATTATCCGTCCGGCCTATAAGGCGGTAAAGAAACAGCAGCCTTATATTCCAATGGCTGAGCGGGAATAATTTGTTGAGCGGTTATATAAAAGGAGGTAGAGAGATGGATAGCAAGGTGATGAACAAGTTAAGCTATGGTTTGTTTGTACTGACAGCGAAGGACGGAGATAAGGATAACGGGTGTATTATCAATACCGGCGCACAGGTTACTACATCGCCTAACCGGATTATTATCACTGTGAATAAGGATAACTATACCCATGATATGGTGATGAAGACGAAGGAATTTAATCTCTCCATATTAGATGAGAGCGCTTCCTTTGCCACATTCCAGCATTTTGGGTTTCAGAGCGGACGGGATACGGATAAGTTTGCGGATTATGAATACAGCAGGGCACAAAATGGCGTCGCTTACCTGACAAAGGAGTGTAACGGTTATATTTCCGGTAAGGTGGTTGATACAGTGGATTTGGGCACCCATACATTATTCATTGCAGATGTGACCGGCGGCGAAGTACTGTCGGATAAGCCTTCGGCTACTTACACCTACTATCATGCCAACATTAAGAAGGCGCCGGGGACAGAGGAAAAGAAGAAGGGCTTTGTCTGTACAATTTGTGGTTATATCTATGAGGGAGATACTCTGCCGGCGGATTTTGTCTGCCCGATTTGTAAGCATGGAGCGGAGGATTTTCAGCCTTTATAGGAGAAATCCGGTTGTAGTATAGTAGAAATCAGGTGAGGGAATGATTCGGGAGCGGGATAAGGCAATATTAAAATGCGGATTTTTGATTGTGATTTTCTATGTGGCGGTAGAGCATTTGTCGCTGATTAAGAGCATAGCGCTTGCCTGCTATAATGCAATATCACCTTTGTTATACGGGGTGGTAATCGCCTTTGTTATTAACCTGATTGTAGTTAAGTTAGAGCAGTATATGACAAAGGGGATTTTTGAAAATCAGGTAATCCGGCGAACCGTATCCATTATCATATCGGTGTTGATTTTAGCGGGAATGATTACCATTGTGTGTTTTAATGTGATACCGGGAATTGTGGACAGCGTGAAGCAGATTGCAGCAAGGGTTCCGCATGCCTTAGATACGACTGGTGCATTTTTAGAAAAGAATTTCGGAATTTCCAAGGATTTAATTGATACGGTACAGAATTTCAAGATAGATGAAGACATTGTCAATGATATGTTCGGCCTGATAGAAAATGAGTCGGTTATGGGCGCGATTAAGGCCAGCGGCAATGTGGTCGGAAGCGTGTTCTCTGTCTTTGCCAAATTTTTTATCGGTTTGTTCTTTGCCTTTTATATTCTGGCAAAGAAGGAGGCGATTCTAGTCTGGATACGCCGCTTTATGGAGTCTTATTTTCCCGATAATGTGGCGGCAGAGCTTGAAAAAATCGGACACATCTTCTATGAGACCTATGCCAGCTTTATTTCCGGCCAGTGCTTAGATGCCGTAATATTAGGCGGCCTGATCGCCTTTTCCATGGGTATTGCCGGAATGCCCTATCCGGTATTAATCGGCGTGATCGTGGCAGTGACCGCTTTAGTTCCTGTGGTGGGCGCATTTTTCGGCGGAGCAGTCGGGGCAATCCTGCTGGTTATGGAATCGCCTGTGCAGGCGCTTACCTTTATTGTGATGTTCCTGATTTTGCAGCAGGTTGACAACCGCCTGATTTATCCCCATGTTGTGGGCAACGCCATAGGGATTCCATCCATTTTAATATTTGCAGCCATCATCATCGGCGGTGAATTTAACGGTGTAATCGGTATGTTTTTGGGGATTCCCTTTACCGCGGTAATATACACCCTTATAGAAATGGACATGGAACGCCGCAAGAAGAAAAAGATAGCGGCTGCGAACCAGGAAAATAAGACCTGATTGCAAAACCTTAGAAAACAATATCGCATTATATGAGCAAAACAATTACCGCAGATTTAGCAGCTCTGATACCATTACTAAAGTCAATATCGCATTATATGAACGAAACAATTACCATACGCAGGCACTGCGAGCCCGCCGGTGCTTAGGCGGTGCGCAGCAGCGCCTTATGTACCGTTGCGTGGCGAGGGTAGCGGGAGCGTGCCTGCGATGGTATTGTTTCGTTTGTAAAAATTATATAAAAGCCTAAAATTTGCAACAGTGCATGAAAAATGTAAAAGGGGAACAAAAATGGGTTCTTTTGTAGAGTTTAAAAATGTCAGTAAATGCTATCACACCGGGGAAGTGGAAATCCATGCGCTTTCCGGTGTGAATTTTTCTCTGGAAAAAGGGGAATTTACGATTATTGTAGGCGCCTCCGGAGCCGGAAAGACGACCATACTGAATATTCTGGGCGGAATGGACACGCTGACGGAGGGCGAGGTATGGTTAGACGGCAAACAGATATCCAGCCTGAATAAAAAGGAGCTTACCACTTATAGAAGGTATGATGTGGGATTTGTGTTTCAGTTTTATAATCTGATTGGCAATTTAACGGCGCTGGAAAATGTGGAGTTAGCCTCCCAGATTTGTAAAAATCCGTTGGACGCCAGAGAGGTACTTGATAAGGTGGGACTTTCAGAGAGAATGTCCAATTTTCCGGCGCAGCTATCCGGCGGCGAGCAGCAAAGGGTTGCCATTGCCAGAGCACTGGCTAAGAATCCCAAGCTGCTTCTCTGTGACGAGCCTACGGGAGCCTTGGATTACAAGACAGGAAAGGCAGTGCTTAAGCTGTTGCAGGATACCTGCCGGCAGACCGGCACTACAGTGGTCGTTATTACCCATAACCAGGCGTTGACAGGAATGGCGGACAGAGTCATAACGGTAAAGAGTGGGCAGATTGACAGCATCCGGAAAAATGAACGCACAGTGGATGTGGAAGAACTTGAATGGTGATGTGATGAATAAGGGAATGATAAAATCAACCTTCCGGGAAATAAAAACCAGCTTTGGAAGATATATGGCCATGCTGTTAATTGTGGCTCTGGGAATCGGATTTTTTGCAGGGCTTAAGGTGGCGTATCAGCTGATGTTAGACAGCGCAGATTATTATCTGGACAATCATGAGATGTATGACTATCAGATGATTTCTACCCTGGGCTTTGACGAGGAGACCGCAGATATACTGTCGAAGGAGCAGGGCGTCAGGCAGTCTGAGGGCAGTAAGAGCATGGATGCGCTGATGATGGGAGAGGGCGGCAATGAGTGGGTAGTTCGTGCGCTGGAGCTTCCAGAAAAGGTAAATGTGCCGGAACTGACAGCCGGGCGGATGCCGGAACATGCCGGGGAATGTTTGGCGGATGAACACGCTTTTTCCAAGGACAGCATTGGAACAACACTCACCCTTTCCGACGCCAATGAAGAGGAGACCGCAGATGCCTTTCAGGTGCAGGCCTATACCATTGTGGGACTGGTGCGCTCTCCGATTTATATCTATTACCAACGGGGGGCGACCTCTGTGGGGGACGGTATGATTGACGGCTATATCTATCTTAAGCCGGAAGCCTTTGACATGGATTACGATACCAGCATTTATGTGATGTTTGACCAGAATATGCCCCTTTATTCCAAGGAGTATGACGACTTGATTTCCGCGAAGGAAGACATATGGGAACAGCTTAACGAAGAGGCTGCGAATAGCCGCTACGACCGCATTTACAACGACGCCAGAGAGAAAATTGCCGATGCGCAGCAGACATTAAATGAAAACAAAAGCGAGGGAGAACAGGAGCTTTCCGACGCTTTGAAGGAATTGGAGGATGGAAAAAGCCAACTTGCAGACGGAAAGCGTCAGATCCGCAACGCAAAAAAGACCATAGCGGAAAATGAAGAAAAGCTTGAAAAAAGCGAGAAGGAATATAAAGAAGGACTTAAGACATACCGCAAAAATAAAAAGGAGTTTGATAAGGGAAAGGCGGAGTATCAGGCGGGGCTTTCGGCTTACGAGACCGGTTATGCGGAGTATCAGACAAAGAAAGCAGAATATGATTCCGGGAAAGCCGCCTATGAGGAAAGCGAGAAGCAGTATGCAGAGGCCATGGCCGCTTATGAAGCAGGAAAGGCGTATTTGAGCGAGGCGGACAGACAGGCAAAGGAGAAGGAGCTTGCCGGATGGCGGGCAACGCTTGACGCTACCGGAACCGGGCTTACAGAGGCGGAGATTACGCTTAGCGCCGCAGAAGCTGACTTTGCGGCAAATAAAGCCCGGCTTGACCAGTCCGGCAAAGAGATTGCTAAGGGAGAAAAGGAGCTTGCCAAAGCGAAAAAGAAGCTGGATGAGGCGGCGTTACAGATCAAAGAGGGGAAGGAAGAGTTAGAAAAGGCGAAAGGCCAGATTGCGGATAAAGAGCGGGAATTAGTCACCGCAGAGCAGGAACTTGCAGACGGGCAGGCGGAATATGAGGACGCCCGCGGGGAATTTGACGAGGAAATCGGGAAGGCGGAAAAAGAGCTTGCAGATGCAAAAGAAGAGGTGGCGGACATAGAAAAACCGGATACCTATCTGTTAGGCAGGAGCAGCAATATCGGTTACGAGAGCTTTAAAAATGACGCGGGTATTATTGAGGGCGTGTCGAGAGTATTTCCCATTTTTTTCTTCCTGGTGGCAGCGTTGGTTTGCATGACTACCATGACGAGAATGATGGAGGAGCAGCGCACCCAGATTGGCGTGCTAAAGGCGCTGGGGTATTCTAATAGCGCCATTATCGGAAAATATATTACCTATTCCGGCAGCGCGGCGGCGATTGGAGCAGTTCTTGGTTACTTTGCGGGAACCTGGGTATTTTCCATGGTAATCTGGACGGCCTATAAAATGATGTATGATATGGGTTCGCTGCGGTATCTGTTTAAGCCGGGGTGTCTGCTGATGTCTGTTTTGGCGGCGCTTATATGCGCAGGAGGCGCGACCTTTATTTCCTGTTACCGCGAATTGCAGGAGATGGCGGCAGCACTGATGCGGCCTAAGGCGCCGAAGACCGGAAAACGCGTATTTTTAGAACGGATTTCCCCGCTGTGGAACCGGCTGAAATTTTTAGATAAGGTATCTATCCGGAACCTGTTCCGCTATAAAAAGCGTCTTTTTATGATGATAGTAGGCATCAGCGGCTGTACGGCCCTGTTGGTAACGGGTTTAGGCATCCGGGATTCCATTGCGGGAATTGCCAATACCCAGTTTGATACCATATTCGTCTATGATCTGGCAGTGGGATTAGAGGAAGAAGAGTCAGTGGAAGTAGATGGGGTAACGGATTCCCTGCTTGTCTGCGGGCAGAGCGTGGAGCTTCATTCGGAAGGCAGGACAAAGGATGTCAATCTCTTAGTTCCTGAGGAAAGGGAAGACTTTGGACAGTATGTTGACCTCCATGATCAAGCAGGAAACGCCATTGCTTTTCCGGGGAAAGGCGA
This sequence comes from uncultured Lachnospiraceae bacterium, assembly GCA_947625015.1. GTDB lineage: Bacteria > Bacillota > Clostridia > Lachnospirales > Lachnospiraceae > CAG-590. The sequence goes on from CANQMR010000008.1 coordinate 65,733, forward strand.
GGCTGTCATTTCCTTTAAGATTGCAGAGAATTATGATATTCATGAAGGGGACAGGATTCACTTGCAAAATTCGGACTTAAAGGGCGGCGAGGTTACGGTTACCGGTATTTTTGAGAATTATTTTAACCATTATGTGGTTATGGAACCGGAAACCTATGAGGCTCTCTTTGGGGAGCAGGCCGATTTTAATGAAATGTTTGTCAATGTGGAAGAAGACAGAATCCATGAGACGGCGGCTGCGTTTATGAAGCAGGACGGCGTGACGACGGTGTCCATCAGCGAGGATGCTAAGACGCATGTGTCCGATATGATGAAAAGTCTGGATTATGTGGTGATTCTGGTGGTAATCTGCGCGACTCTGCTGGCATTTATTGTAATCTACAACCTGAACAATATCAATATCACAGAGCGGATACGGGAGATTGCCACCATAAAGGTGTTGGGATTCTATAAGGAGGAAACCCATTCTTATGTGTTCAGGGAAAATATGGCGCTGACTCTGTTGGGAAGCCTTGTGGGCATTGGCCTGGGATACTGCCTTCATGATTTTGTCATGAAACAGATTAACATTGATGCAGTGGCCTTTGATGTGCATATTACTTTGCTAAGCTACATCATCAGCATTGTGCTGACGCTGCTGTTTAATCAGTTAGTCAATCTGTTCATGTCCAGAAAGTTAGAGGCTGTGGACATGGCAGAATCCCTGAAATCAGTTGAATAAAGGTATGGGTGGCATAAAAAACTTCATTGTATTTAATTAATGATAGCCTAAATCTCATATCCTACAATTTACACTATCATTTTGTGAATAATTTATTGACATACGCATATGCTTAAAATATAATAAAAGTACTAAAATAAGTACCGTTTTTGGTACAGAAAGGAAGTGCATAAAATGATTGCCACAAAACCGATTGACCTCAGGGCTAACCTGAAAAGCTATCTTGATAATGCTTTTAATGGAGAACCAGTTATTGTCTCACGTAAAAATAATAGAAATGTGGTTATTGTTTCCGAGCGTGAGTATAACGACATGATGAAAGCAAAACAGAACGCCGAATATCTGGAAAAGCTGCAACGTGGTATCGCTGCCCTTAATGCTGACAAGGGTATAGAACATGAGATAATCGAGGATATAGACTAATGAAAAAGATATGGTTTGATGAAGCATGGGAAGAATATCTTTACTGGCAGACGCAAGACAAGAAAACTATAAAACGGATAAATGCACTCATAAAGGACATAGAAAGAGCGAATTTTGACGGTATAGGAAAGCCAGAACCATTAAAGGGAGATTATGCCGGATTCTGGAGCCGTCGCATAGATGATAGTAACCGTTTGATATATCGCATCAATAATGGCATACTTGAGATATTGTCTTGCAAAGGGCATTACGAGGAGTAGCTACCCCTCGGATGCTCTTTGTCACAATTACAGTTATTCTTTTCCGTTCCAGCAGTAGGTGCACAGCTTGTCCTCCGGAAGTCCCACTGCCGCTAACATATCATCCAGCCGGTTGTAGCGGAGGGTGGTAAAATTAAGCTCCTTACGAATCTCCTCCACCATCTGGTCATACTTTGGAGATTCCGGATCGGTGTACTGCTGTAATACTTCTTCGGATACCTCTTCTGTTCCTTCCAGCTTTGCAATGACCCGTCTGGTAATTAAGTCCATTTCTGAGGAAGAACGGGAGAAGTTCAGGTATTTGCAGCCGTATACCAAAGGTGGACAGGCAGGGCGGATATGTACTTCCTTTGCGCCGCTTTGGTATAAAAATTCTGTGGTTTCCCGAAGCTGGGTTCCCCGCACAATCGAGTCGTCAATTAATAACAGGCTCTTATCTTTGATTAAATCATGAACAGCCAGCAGCTTCATTTTGGCGATCAGGTTTCTCTTGCTCTGTATGGTAGGCATAAAGGAACGGGGCCAGGTGGGCGTGTACTTGATGAACGGTCTGGAAAACGGAATGCCGGACGCATTGGAATATCCGACGGCGTGAGCGGTTCCGGAATCCGGTACCCCGGCAACGATATCCGGTTTTACATTATCCCGCTTTGCCAGGCTTGCTCCGCAGTTGTAGCGCATCTGCTCCACGCTGACGCCCTCATAGGAGCTGGATGGATAGCCGTAGTAAACCCACAGGAAAGTGCAGATTTTCATTTTGTCCCCCGGCGGCACTAAGGTCTTGACGCCCTCCTGCGTTACAATGTCAATTTCTCCGGGCCCTAATTCTTTATAATCCTCATAACCCAGATTGCGGTATGCAAAATCCTCAAAGGTCAGGCACCAGGCGTCTTCCTTTTTGCCGATGATAACCGGCGTACGCCCGTACTTATCCCTGGCCGCATAGATGCCCTTCGGCGTCATAAGCAGGATCGTCAGGGAACCGTCAATTAACTCTAAGGCATAGTGTATGCCGTCGATAATATTTTCCTTCTGGTTGATAATGGCGGCGATTAACTCGGTTGGATTGATATCTCCGCCGCTCATCTCTAAAAAATGAGAATTGCCATGATGAAAAATGGTATTGACAATCTCATCTGTGTTATTAATCTTGCTGACTGTAGTAATGGCGTAGGTGCCATGATGGGAGCGCACGATTAAGGGCTGCGGCTCATAGTCCGATATGCAGCCGATTCCCATATAACCATGCATTTCCCGCATGTCCTTGTCAAACTTGGTACGGAAGGGGGCGTTCTCGATATTGTGAATGGAGCGGTCAAAGCCTTTCTCTCCATAGACAGCCATACCTCCCCGCCTGGTACCTAAATGCGAATGGTAGTCGGTTCCAAAAAATAAATCAAACATACAGTCTTCTTTTGCGACAACTCCAAAAAATCCACCCATGGTTTTCTCCTTTTGCAATTGAGATGTAATTTAGCAACAGCGAAACGCAGCATGCTTTTTAAATTGCGTAGCTTAACCATACCGACGCAGGCACGCTTGCGCTACTCTCGCCACGCTCTTAAAAAGTATAACAAGCAATGAAAGAACTGGCAAGAGGAAATTGTGATTGTGAAATACAGTTTATAATATACAAGGTTTAAATATTGTGGTATAATGTCCGCGAAAGCAATAAGCCGTGCGGAGATGGCGAATGACAAAACGTCTGCTTGCAGACAGATTTGTCAGACGGCATCGAGATACGGCTTAACAAAAAAGATGGTATAACTGAAGTAGCAATCAGGGAAGCAGGATTGCTGCACTGGGGAGAAAAGAGAAAGTGGGATGTATATTATGAGTATGTGGATATTAGTTGTAGACGACAACACATCGAACCTGACCATGGCCAACCATATATTAGGGGAGGCAGGAATTAAAGTGAGCTGCGTAAAGTCCGGTGAAGCGGCAGTCAAGTTCTTACAGTTTAACAAACCGGATTTGATTCTTCTTGACATACATATGCCGGAGATGGATGGATTCGAGACCATCTCCATAATCAGGGAACGCTACGGTATAGTGGATATACCTGTGATTTTCTTAACGGCAGATGATGACAGCGAGACGGAGACAATGGGCCTGAATACAGGTGCGATTGATTTTATTAAGAAGCCCTTTGTGCCGGAGGTCCTTTTGCTGCGGGTGAAAAATGCCATTGAACTGAACCGGCTGCAAACGAACTTAGCCCAGGAGGTAGAGGAAAAGACGCATGAAGTGTTAGAGCAGCACAGGAAGTTAGAAGCCCTGTTTATCCAGATTATCAAGGCCCTTTCCGGCGCCATTGATGCCAAGGATACTTATACGAAAGGGCATTCCTCCAGAGTGGCGGAATATTCGATGCAGATTGCGAAAAGAGCGGGACTGTCCCGGGAACAGCAGGAGGACATTTATACCATCGGACTTCTTCATGATGTGGGCAAGATCGGGATTCCCGACACCATTATCAATAAGCCATCTGCGCTTAGTGATGAGGAATACAATATCATCAAGACGCACCCCGCATTAGGAGAGACCATTTTAAAAAATATTAAGGAATTTCCGAAGCTCGTGACCGGAGCCAGATACCACCATGAACGCTATGACGGCGGCGGTTATCCCGATGGATTATCCGGCAAGGACATTCCTTTAGAGGCCCGGATTATTGCGGTTGCGGATTCCTATGACGCGATGACGTCGAGAAGAAGCTACCGGGACGCCCTGCCGCAGGAGAAGGTGCGCGCTGAGATTGAAAAGGGGAAGGGAACCCAGTTCGATCCCGCATTTGCAGATATTATGCTGGCAATGATAGATGAAGACAACGATTACCTTATGCGGGAAAGATAACAGGAGGAAATGTTCTATGCATGAACAGGAAAAGAGACAGGAATCATATCTGACGCTGCTGCTCTGCTACACATTTTTTCTGGCGTTGTTGACTGTGGAGGCGCTTTTGCTGGACTGGGATATGTCTGTGGTGCTTAGGCTGTTTTTATGGCTGGTGGCATGCTGGGTGATTTTTGTCAGCAGGAGGGTTCCGGGAGAACTGAAAAAATGGCTGTATTTCGTGATGAGCATGTGCGCTTTTTTCTTTTTTGGCATCCATGAGACCAGCTTTTTTGACCTTGCGCCTGTCATGATTGCAGTGATTATCATCTATTATGTTGCGGGAATGTACAGCATGATTCGTTTTTGCATGGCTGTGTATTATGCGGTCATGGTCTATGATCTTGTTTTTGTCTTTGGCAGGGATTTTTCCTATACGCCGATTATGATTTTCCGGATACTGTTTCATTTTCTGATGGTCTTTTTAGTGGGGCGCATCCTCGGTCATCTGGTTGACAAATCCGACAGGGAGCGGAGGGAAATGGACGTGCGTATTGCAGAATTAGAGGATACCAACCGCCGGACGGAGGATTTTTTGACCAATGTGTCCCATGAACTTCGGACGCCCATTAATGCGGTGACGGGACTGACGACGGTCATGCTGAAAAAACGCCGTAATGCGCAGGATCGGGATAACCTTCTTTCTATCCAGCAGGCAGGACACCGTCTGTTCCGGCAGATTGAGGACATTCTGGATTTTACTGAGATTGATACGGGCAGAGTGACTTTAAGCGAAGAGGATTATATGATCGCCTCCCTCGTCAATGACATTATCTCTGAAAGCCGCGTGATGAACAACAAGCAGGGACTGGAGTTGATATTTGACGTGGATGCGGGCATACCCGCCATGCTGCATGGAGACGCAAGAAAGATAAAGAAGATTATCAAGCATTTGTTGGACAACGCCATCAAATTTACGGATAAGGGCGGCGTCTGCGTAAGAATATGCGGACTGCCTAAGCCTTACGGAATCAACCTGTGTATCCGGGTTACGGATACCGGAACCGGGATGGACAAAAAAAGCATGGAAAAAATCCGGGAGAAGTTCTACCAGTCCAGCGCCGGAAGAAACCGAAAAGCGGGCGGACTTGGTCTTGGCATTCCGATTGTCTATGGCATGGCGTCCGCCATGGAAGGCTTTGCCCATGTAGAAAGCAGGGAGGGGAGCGGTACCTGCGTTACCGTCAGCATTCCCCAGAAGGTGACGGATGATACTAAGTGTATGAAGGTGGACCGGCGCAGGGAGCTTTGCCTGGCCTGTTATCTTCGGCCGGAGAAATATGAGACTCCGGAGGTCAGAAAATTCTATGATGAAGTCATTACCCATATTGCCTGCGAACTGGATGTTTCCGTTCACAGGGTGTTTAATATGGATGAGTTAGATAGCCTTGCGCGGGCTTATGAGCTGACGCATTTGTTTGTGGCAAAAGAGGAATATGAGGATGACCCGGATTGGTTTGAGTCATTAGATGAGGAAGTGCAGGTTGTCCTGATTGGAAACGAGGACTATATTCTGCCGGAGGGAAGCCGGGTAAAACTGCTGGCGAAGCCGTTTTCCGCTTTTCCGGTTGTCAATATATTAAATACGGTGCCGGAGGAACAGGAGGGCGAGCAGACAGAAAGACGGATGCTTTGTCCGGGCGTCCGGGTTTTAGTTGTGGATGACGAACCCATGAACCGTATGGTGGCAGAGGGAATTTTCCGGGATTACCGGATGGAAGTGGAGACTGCGGAGAGCGGCAGAAAGGCGATCGAAATCTGCGGCAGGAAAGAGTTTGACCTGATTTTTTTAGACCATATGATGCCGGAGATGGACGGGGTGGAGACCTTAAAGCATCTGCGCAGATTAAAGACCGGTTCCGCCAATTCCCTCACCGTCATTGCCTTTACTGCTAATGCGGTCAGCGGCGCAAGGGAGATGTTCTTAGGGGAGGGCTTTGATGAGTTTGTGCCCAAACCCGTAGAGACCGCTGAATTAGAAAGGGTTTTGCGTAAAGTACTGCCCAAGTCCCGGATTCAGTATGTGGACGGCAGCCAGCTACAGGAGCAGACGGCGCAGCCAGACGAAGAGCTTGCAGAGAATGAAAAAGAGCCGGAAGGCGAAAGACAGGCGGGCATGAAAAAGGCTGATGAAAAGAAGGCGCCGAAGGGAAAATTAGCGCCGTTTCGGGAACTGGGCGTCAACACGAAAGAGGGCATGACTTATTGCAGAGGAGAGGAAAACTTTTATCTGCAAATGCTTGAGATGTATGCAAGGGAAGCGGAGCAGAAGGCGGAGCAGTTAGAGAGCCTGTATGCGGCGAAGGATTATGAAAATTACCGGATTCAGGTTCATTCCCTGAAAAGCACATCTAGGCTGTTGGGCGCAGATGCGATTTTTGAGATGGCAAAAAACCAGGAAACGGCGGCCAAGGAAAGCGATCTTGCATATATGGAAGGCCACCATGAAGAACTGTTAGACGCATATAGAACGCTTGGCGGCAGGTTCCGGGAGATTCTTGGCATAGAGGAGGACTTCGGGCCGGATAACCGGGAGGAGGTAGCTGAGGAAGAAGCATCTGAGGAAGAATTGCCGCAGGGCAGGGCTTTGTCAGATGAAGAACTGTTTGAACAGTTAGAGCTTCTACAGGAAAGCCTTGCCACCTACGAATCTGACGGCGCAGAGCGGATTCTCAGTGAATTGGGAGAAACCATGTGGCAGGGAAAGAGAGTGAAGAAGCTGCTCCGGGAAATCAGCCAGGCGATGGAGCAGTTCGAGTTTGAGGAGGCAGCCCGGAAACTTACCGATCTGACTAAGAGCCTGAAAGAAGGTGAAGCGTGATGAAACTGGAAAAACTGGGACAAAAAATTGCAGGTAACAGCGGGCAGTCCTTACAGGAGCGGGTGTTTCGCTTAATTACCAATATTGGCATTGTCGGTCTGGTGTTGGGCAGCGTTACCGGTTTCTTTGCGGGGGAGAGCCTGATCAACCAGCTTTCCATATTGGCGGCGGTTGTTATTTTTGCCATTATTGTTATTATCACCCTGCGCACCCACAAAATCCAGCGAGGCGCGATCATCATATCCGCACTGGCTATGTTTTTAGTGCTGCCCTTTAATTTCCTGACTGCCGGAGGGGTATTCGGGGGCGGCCCGATCTGGTTTGTATTAGGCTTTGTCCTCGTCACGCTTACGGTAGAGGGAAAAGCAAAATATATCCTGCTTGCGGGCGGTTATATCATGTTTTTAATCTGTTATTACATTGCCTATTTTTATCCCCAGCGCATCACGCAGCACAATCTGGAGATGACCTATGTGGACTCCGCCATGACCTTAACCATTGTTTCCTTTGTGACCTGCGGCATGCTCTTGTTCCAGAAGGGCTCCTACAAGACGGAAAATGAGATGGTGCGGGAGCAGAACAAAAAGATTGAAGAGCTGAATAAGGCGCAGAACCGTTTCTTTTCCAGCATGAGCCATGAAATCCGCACGCCGATTAATACCATTATCGGCCTGAATGAAATGATTCTGCGGGAAGAGGTATCGGACGAGGTAGTGGAGGATGCGAAAAATATCCAGAATGCCAGCAAGATTTTGTTAGCCCTTATCAATGATATCCTGGATATGTCCAAGATGGAATCGGGGAAAATGGATATCGTCACAGAGGTCTATGATGTGGGCGATTCCCTTTCCGACATCGTCAATATGATCTGGGTAAGGGCAAAGGAAAAGGGGCTTAGTTTCCACATTGACGTGGCGGAGGATATTCCGTCTAAACTCTATGGAGACGAGGTGCGGATTAAGCAGATTCTTATCAATCTGTTAAATAATGCGGTGAAATATACCCCGGAGGGCTCCGTTACCCTGTCCATTCAGTGCAGGAAAAAAGAGGGGGACATTGTGCATGTGGTGTATTCGGTGACGGATACCGGCATGGGCATCAAAAAGGAAAGCATTCCCCATCTGTTTGACGCATTCCAGCGGGTGGATGTAAAGGAAAACCACTATATTGAAGGAACCGGACTGGGACTTTCCATTGTAAAACAGCTAGTGGATCTGATGGGCGGCGAGATCGGCGTGGACAGCGTCTACCGGAAGGGCTCCAGCTTTGTGGTTACTCTGCCCCAGAGAGTGGCAGAGGAGAAAAAGTTAGGAGAACTGGATTTTGAAAAGAAACGGACGCTAAATGCTCATGAACACTATAAAGCGTCCTTCGAGGCGCCAAAGGCCCATATCCTGATTGTAGATGATAACGAAACCAATCTGTTAGTGGCGGAAAAACTGCTTCAGGCAACCAGGGTAAATGTGGATAAAGCCAAAAGCGGCGCAGAATGTATCAGGCTTTCTTTACAGCACCGCTACGACGTCATATTTATGGACCACCTTATGCCGGAGATGGACGGCATCGAGTGTCTCCACCAGCTCCGCAGCCAGGTGGGCGGACTGAATATGGAGACGCCTGTGGTAATCTTAACGGCCAATGCAGGCGGGGAGAATCAGGCGCTTTATAAGCGGGAGGGCTTTGACGGTTATCTGTTAAAGCCCGTAAGCGGCGCCCAGCTAGAGGAAGAACTGCTTAAGCATCTGCCAAGGGAGATGGTGAGCCTTGCCAATGCCCAGGAGTTTAAGGACATGGTGGTGGGACCGGTTTTGGGACACAAGAGAAAGCTGCCGATAATGATTACAACGGACAGCGTTAGCGATATTCCTGTGGAGTTGGCGAAGAAATACCGGATTGAGGTCATGCCGTACCGGGTTCTCACAGAAGGCGGAGAATTTAAGGACGGCGAGGAGATTGAAACGGAGGGCGTGCTTACCTACATTGGAGAGAATGGCAAAAATGTGCGCTCCGAAGCTCCCGAACCGGAGGACTACGAGGTGTTCTTCTCCGAGCAATTAGCCGGCGCCCAGCATATTATACATATTGCCATGGCAAAACATGCCAGCCAGGGTTACGAAAATGCGTTAAAGGCTTCGAGAACATTTGACAATGTGACGGTAATCGATTCCGGACACCTTTCCAGCGGCATGGGACTGATTGTCCTGTATGCCGCCATGCATGCCGCAGAGGGAATGAATGTGGAGGCGGTATTAAAGGAGATTGACCGTATGAAAGCCCGGACAAAGACCAGCTTTATTGTGGGGGACACAGAATATTTAGCCCGGGCCGGCAGGATTCCCGACAAAGTCAACGCTATCTGCCAGGCGTTCATGCTGCATCCGGTCATTGTACTGAAAAACAGCAGCATGACGGTCGGGGCGATTCGCATGGGTGGCAGGGACGTCATATGGAGAAAATATATTGACTCTGTTTTGAAGAACGCGCCAAAGATTGACAGGCGCATGTTATTTATTACCCATGCGGGGCTGAATCAGGACGAATTGGACGGAATTGCAGACCGGGTACGGGAAAAGATTCCTTTTGAACAGGTGATTTACCAGAAGGCTTCGCCGGCGATTTCCGCCAACTGCGGGCCGGACAGTTTTGGCCTTTTGTATATGCAGAAATCAGAGCATGAAACAGCAGATGAAGCAATAAAGTAAAGAAAAGGAGCGCCGTCGGAAAACGGCAGGCGTTCCGGTTTGGAGGCAGTGATGAAAAGAAAGAATACAAACCATAGGCGGAGTCGGATTATGATTTTGGTTATGGCAGTCGTAATTTTAGTGGGACTGCTGGGCAATATCTTACTGATGTATACCATTTCAACGAAGCAGGCGCAGGAGCTTGGCCGGATGCGCGTGCAGAACATTGCCGCCAATTTTCAGGGCTCCCTGACCAGGGCGGAGAATGCATTGGAGCGGGTAGGCGAGGATTTAGAGCAAATTATACAGCAGGGGGCTTCGGAGAAGGAGATTCGGGATTTTCTTTTGCGTCAGAGGGAATTAGAGTATGATTTGTCCGACGGATTAATTCTGAACCTGTTCTGCGTGGTAGACGGGCAGGTTCTCATATCGGGCATGGAAACGCCGGAGGACTATGTTCTTCAGGACCGGAGCTGGTACCGGGGATTGCAGACAGTGAAAAAAGGGGATGTATACATTTCCTCTACCTATGACGACGCTTTTACGGACAATATGTGCTTTACTGTGGCAAAGAAGTTAGGGGATGGCGTCACGATCATGGGAATGGATTACAGCGTATCGGAAATACAGAGCTATGTCAGCGCCCTTGTGGGGGACGGATACGGGGAGGCCATTATTGTAGATGCAAATGAAGTGATTGTGGGGTATTCGGATTCGGATAAGATTGGAAAAAAACTTTCCGCTGAACTGCCCCAGTACCGCAACATCTTTCTCCGGCTTCTTGCCACAGACGGGGACAGCATTTCCCTGAAGATGAAGCAGGAGGGAACTGACAGTACGGTATTTTGCAGTAAAACGGAAAACGGCTGGTACCTGATCTCCAATGTGAGCAACCAGATGCTCTATCAGGAAAGCTATCAGCAGATTGTCCGAAGCCTGCTGCTGCTTGTTCTTTTAGTGTTTGCCATGATTGTCTTCTATGCGGCGTATCTCTGGAATGTGAGCAGAAAAAAGAGGCTTTCGGAGGCAGAGGAAACGACAGAGGGAATGGAAGAACAGAAGAGGTTTAAGAAGGAAAAAAAGACCGGATCCCAAAAAGACGGACGCAGGCATGCCGGGGACGGAATCGAACAAAACGATCTGACGATTCAGGAGCAGCGGAAATTCCAGGTGGGGATTACCTCTATTTTTGTGGTGTCCATGATTGTAACCATTGTCATCTGTGCAAGAATGGCGGTCAACGACAGCCGGATTAAAATGGAGGAGGAGCTGCGGAAATATAATTATGAGGTGGGCGACTGGGTACTGGAACAGAAAAGTATTCTGGATATGTTTCAAAATGTAGTGGCGGCCAAGCCGGAGATTCTGGAAGACTATGACGAGATGGTAAAATTCTTAGATGATATTACCAGGCATTATCCCAAGATATCAGCCACCTATATTGCCAATCCGAATTTTGCCCATGGTCATCCCATGGTCATGAATAACGGCTGGGTACCGGAGGCGGATTATGTGGAGGAGGAACGTGTATGGTATGTGGGGGCGCTGACGGCGGAAGATTTTAATATTACGGAGCCCTATTACGACGCCCGGACAGGAGAATACTGCATTACCTTTTCCAAGATGGTACAGTCGGAGCAGGGAGAGTTTTACGGCGTATTTGCCATTGACTTTTATCTGGATGTGCTGACGGATATTTTAGGAGAGGGATATTCGGATACGGGTTATGCGTTTCTGGTGGATAAAAACGGACTGATTATCGACCACCCCAATTCGGAATATGAATTTTCAGATGAGGATTCGGTCAATATCCACGATCTGGTGTATGACAAACTGTATAGCGAAAATGGGATTGTCACGCTCAAGGACTATGACGGAACGCTCCGGGTAGGGGATTCTTTAGAGGAGACGGCTTCCGGCTTCCGGATAATCGTGCTGAAGAACTGGTGGAGCATCTATGGCAATGTCCTGGAATATATCCTGCTGTTTTTGGGACTTTTTGGCATATGTATTCTGGGCATGAATATCGTCATGCATAAAATGATATACTGGCAGCAGCAGACCAATGACAACTTAAAGGAAATGGCGGACTCCGCTATCCGGGCGGAACGTGCCAAATCCCTGTTTTTGTCCAATATGTCCCATGAAATCCGCACCCCGATTAATGCGGTATTGGGAATGAATGAGATGATATTAAGGGAGTGTAATGACGAGCAGCTGTTAGGCTATGCAGAGAATATCCAGAACGCCGGCAAGACGCTGCTGTTCCTGATTAATGATATCTTAGACCTGTCAAAGATTGAGTCCGGCAAGATGGAGATTGTTCCGGTGGAATATGAGGCAGGGGATTTGTTCTTAAATCTGTGGAATGTGATTTACCTGAAAGCCAATGAAAAGGGACTGGGCATTTCCTTCCGGATTCCGCCGGATATGCCGGGAAAACTCTTTGGTGACGATATCCGCATTAAGCAGATTGTGACGAACCTTTTAACCAATGCGGTAAAATATACGGAGCAGGGAAATGTGGAGCTGATTGCAGCATATGAACGGACCGAGGAGAAAAAGCTGCTGCTTACGATATCCGTTAAAGATACCGGCATGGGAATCAAGGAAGAAGACTTAGGCAGGCTGTTTGAGAAATTCCAGCGGTTAGATGAGGAGAAGAACCGTAACATAGAGGGTACGGGACTTGGAATGAATATTACTGTGTCATTGGTAAAGCTTATGGACGGGGATATGAAGGTGGACAGCGTCTATCAGCAGGGTTCCACCTTTACCGTAACCATTCCTCAGGAGATTGTGGAGGAAACGCCGGTTGGCGATTTCCAAGAAATTTTAAACCGGCATACGGAGAAGCACACTGTGGAGCAGCAGGTCTTTGAGGCGCCGGAGGCAAGGGTTTTAGTAGTAGATGACAACGCCATGAACCTTACGGTATTCCAGGCGCTCTTGAAGCGGACAAAGGTCCATATCGATACTGCCTCATCAGGAAAAGAATGTCTGTCCTTAGCGGAACAGGAGAAATACCATATGATTTTCATGGATCATATGATGCCGGAAATGGACGGCATACAGACGCTCCACAAGCTGCGGGAGATGCCCGGCGGGCCCAATGAAGGGGTTCCTGTGATTGCCCTGACCGCCAACGCCATTGTGGGCGCCAAAGAGATGTATTTAAGTGAAGGGTTTGTGGATTTCCTGACCAAGCCGGTGGACGGCCTCCTGTTAGAAAACATGGTTATGAAATATCTGCCGGAAGAGCTGATTCTTACCGGAGACCAGACAGGCGGAGAAATTCCGCCGGAGGAACCGGAAGACGAGGACGAACAGCAGCGGGAGCAGTTATACTTAGAGCAGGGAATCTCTATCCGGAAAGGACTTGGCTATGCCGCTGGCAGCCTGGATGTCTATCTGGATTTGATGAAAATGTTCATCCGCCAGAAGGAGACGATGGAGCAGGAGATTGGTAACTTCCTGAAGGAAGGGGACATGGAAAATTACGGCATACAGATGCACGCCCTTAAGGGGAACGCCCGGATGCTGGGCGCGGATCAACTGGCGGATATTGCTTTCGAGCATGAGAAGGCAGGAAAGGCCGGAGATTTGACCTATGCAAAAGAGCATTGGGAGGAACTGACGACGGAATGGGAGACCTATCGCCAACGCTTTGACGCCCTCTATCATGAATACCGGCCGGAGGAAGAGGAGAAATATGCGGCAGTAAGTGACGGGGAGGAGATAGAGATTGCGCAGGAGGAGATTGACCAGGTTGTGAAATGGCTGGATGAATTTCAGACCGATCAGGCTGTGGAACAGTTAAAGGCATGGCTTGCCAGTCCTCTCGCACCACAGATGCATGAAAAGATTAAAAATGCCTTGTTGGCTATCGAGGAAGAATTTGACGAAGATAAGGCAATGGAAATATTAAAAGCGTAAAGGAGAATGTGTATGGAAGAGATCAGTGTAGAAAGCCAGAAAGTGGACGGAAGAAAGATGATTGTGGCTGTGGACGACAGCCCCATGGTGTTGAAAACCTTAGAGAGCATGCTGCGGGACAAATATAATATTGTGCTTTTTTCCAAGGGTATGCGGGCTTTAGGGTATTTTAAGCAGAACAGGCCGGACATGATAATCTTAGACGTGGATATGCCGGATATCAACGGGTATCAGCTTTTACGCCAGATTAACAATCTCTATTCAGCGAAGAGTAAGGTGCCGGTTATCTTTCTCACCTCTAATAATGAAAAGAGTTATGTGGAGAAGGCGGTCATGTTTGGGGCTGTAGATTATGCAGTGAAACCGATTAAGGAGGATGTGCTTTTACAGAAGATTCACAGGGTGCTCAAGGATGCGTGAGAATCTCATAATAATGAAATTCAAATTAGATGTATTTGAATAATCTATAGTATAGTACCCCTTTTGGCCATAATTATTGATGTGGTTAGAAGGGGTATATTATTTTTATCTGATTAAATCTTTTACAAGGCAAGATATGTTTTCTAACTGTCTTGCATTTAATTTTTTCAAGTTGGCTATTAGATCATTTAATTCTTTTGGCTGCTTTGAATCTAAATCAAAAAAATCCTTAGGAGTAATATCCAAATATTCGCATATAAAAAAGAAAGCAGACATAGATGGGAGTGCTTTTCCGGTTTCTATATTATTAATATATCCGGCATTTTGGCCGATGGACAGGCTCATATCACGGGCAGATATGCCTTTCTTGGTGCGTAACATGGCCAAACGCACTGGAAATTCTTGTTCATACATATTATTGCACCACCTTTCTGTATTATTGTACATGATACTTATAAAATTTATACTTGATTTAATCCGTTATTACTGCTAAAATGTAGGAATGAAAGCGATACAAAGAAAAAAACATTTGAACTAAAGCGATATATTCCTGATTAGAGACGTTTGGATAGTCATACAATGTTTCGCTTTGTAATTATTAATCAAGTATTGATAGAACATTTCATAAAATGAGGTGGCAATATGTGGTATGTCCTTTACACAAAGGCAGGAGAGGAAGAAAAGTGCGCAGATAAATGCAGAAATGCGTTTTCTATTCAAGCGTATTGCAGCGTTTTTGTTCCTCGGTATATATGTATGAAACGATACCAGGGAGAATGGCATGAAGAAAAAAAGGTGCTGTTTCCGGGATATTTTTTTGTAGATACGGAATGTCCAAAAGATATTGAGGCAATGATTACTTCTACTTTGTCTGACCTTGTGTCGCCGGTTCGCGTTGGGCGTGATTTTGTCCCGATTTATCCGGAAGAACAGAAGTTTCTGGATGAGTTGTTTGATGCGGATTATACGGTCCCCATGTCTAGGGGGGATATTGTATCGGGCAGATTTGAAATCTATGAAGGTCCTTTGATGGACAAGCCGGAGCATATATGCAGAGTAGACCGACATAAGAGATTAGCCGAATTTACATTACCTATTCATGGTGAGATCAGAAAAATAAGGCTTGGATTGGAGATCGTTAATAAGTCTTAAAAGCAGGCAGATTTCTCTTTGCCGTTCGTGCCTTTTGCCGGGCTATGGAGTGGGAGGATGTTGGTCTCGTAGGAGATGGAATATAACAGCGGCCTTCTTGGACGGCTAGTGTTAAATAAAGGAGGGTTTGTCTGATACAAGACAAAGATATGAAGGATATAAAAGTAATTGTAGCTACACACAAGAAATATTGGATGCCTGAGGACAAAATATATCTTCCTCTCCATGTGGGAGCAGAGGGAAAAAAAGATAGAAATGGTAATGTGTTGGAATTAGGATTTGTTAAGGATAATACAGGTGACAATATATCTTTAAAAAATCCGTATTATTGTGAATTGACAGGCTTGTACTGGGCATGGAAAAACCTGCATTGTGAATATATAGGATTAGTACATTACAGAAGGTATTTTACAGTAAAACCTGGCTTACATAATAATTTAGCCAGTCGTAGGAACTGTGTGTTGACTGGAAAAGAGGCTGAAAAAGTATTATCCAGATGTAATGTGATTGTACCCAAACCGCGAAATTACTATATTGAAAGTTTATATACCCATTATGCCCATACGCATTATGAGGAACACCTTATCGAAACAAGAAAGATAATCCGAAAAAAGTGTTCTGATTATCTGAAAATCTTTGACAGGGTGATGAAACAGAAACATGGGTACATGTTTAATATGTTCATTATGAAAAAAGAATTGGCGGATGCTTATTGCGAATGGCTGTTTCCCATATTGGAAGAACTGGAAACGAAAATAGATTATAAGCAGTATGATGCATTTCAGGCTAGATTATTTGGACGGTTAAGCGAATTGCTGTTCAATGTTTGGCTTAATAAAAATAACATTCCGGTTAAGGAGCTTCGAACGCTCCATATGGAGAAAATTAATTGGTTTGTGAAAGGAAAGGCTTTTTTGGATGCGAAGTTTAGGCATAGGAAATTTGAGGGGAGCTTTTAATATAAGAACAGAAAAAATTATGGTGTTAAATAAAGAGAATATAATGCAGTTGTCTTTATTGATCTTTATTTTTTCCATGCCTTTTGGATTTAAAATATTTGGCCGGTTTGCAATTTCAAACATAGGTCAGATAGTGTCATTTTTATTGCTGGCTCCACTTATTCTTACAGAATTGAAAAAGAGGTATTTATCCTATAATGTATGCATGATTACGCTTATGATTTTAGCTTCTGCATTTTCGGCATTAAGGTATGGAATATCAATGCATTGGGGGCATATTGGATTTTTTTCAATGATTAGCCTTTATATTAGTTATTTTGTTATGTGTTTAAGCATGAACACCTCTCAACTACTGCTAAAGGTACAGGATTGTTTTAAAGTAAGCGCATATGTATTCTTAATTCCGTATATTGTAATGGGATACAATGGAATTGTAATAAATAAAAAAGCCTATCTGTCATATTTGTTTGATGATAAATCACATGCGGTAATATTTTTTGCTTTTTATGCATTTATTTCTTTGGGCTTGATTTCATCCTCAAAAAAATATGTAATTTCAATATTATATTTTATTTTGTCGCTAACAACGACTTCAAGATTAGGGATAATATTTATTCCGTTTTATTTATTAGCCTTTTACAGAGAAAATATGGCTCATGTAAAAGTATTTTGGAAAAAACTTGTCTTATTGGTAGTAGTAGGAATAGTAATAGGCTGCGGTATCTGGTTTGTATACCAAAATGCAAAGTATTTTTCAGTTTTTGGTCGTATTGGAAATTCAAGTGGTTCTACGAGATCACACTTAATATTAATTTATTATTCCTTACAGATAAAGTTTAGCAATATAATTAATATTCTGTTTGGTACTGGGCCGGGCAGCTTTTCCAATATTCTGATATGCAGCCATATGAATTTATCTGAAATCATGAGGGATGGTGGTTCCTATCGGGCAATTATAAATGGGGTATTACCGGTTCATTCAAGTCATTTTGAATTGTTAATGGATTTTTCTTTGATAGGTTTTTTTGTATATATAAAATTTTTATGGGTAGTTTTTCAAAAATTAAGAAAACAAAAATTAATTATTGATTTGCTATTTTTCATTGCATTTATGGGGGCAGAATTATTTTATAGTACTTTTCATGAAGGACTTTTTTATATGATTTTATTGTATTTATACATTAGAAGTCTACAGATAAATAAAGAATGGAAATAGGATGATTTATAGATGAAACCAAAACTTCAAATTATACAATTAATAAGGGGATATGCGGCAATATCGGTTTTTTTATGTCATTTTTTAGAAGAGTATACTATAAAAATTCATTTGACAGGTCAACTAGGCGTAGCGGTGTTTTTCTGGATTAGCGGTTTTTTGATGATATACACCACATATGGAAAAACAAATAATTATTTAGTGAATCGCTTACTCCGAATATTACCTTTATATTATCTTACAACGCTTGGCGTGTTTGTAATCGGGCATATTGCACCCGGACTTTTGCATACAGCAGATCCGACTGTTGAAAATCTCCTTAAATCATTGCTCTTTATACCATGCAGGATAGAGGGGACAAATTTGATACAGCCGCTATTAGCTGTAGGCTGGACATTATATTTGGAAATGTTTACTTCAATTATTTTTTATATAGCGCTTAAGATTTTTAAATCCAATGTAAAGGCTGGTTATACAGTTGTAGTTGTTTTGCTGATGTTTGTATTCATAAATGAAGTAACGAAGACAAATGTAGTATGGCTGAATATATATGGTGGAAGAGTTTCTTTATATTGGGCAGCAGGTATCCTGTTTTCTATCTTTTATAGCAAAAAGGCTTCGTTAAAACAACGGTACAGTAAAGATATTTCCAATATATGGAAGTCTGTGTTAGTGGTTTTAGGTTGTGGAGTTTTTTTGATTTGTGAAAATTATTATAGGCTTACCATTATAGAGATATTATTGATTTCAGTATTGATGAGCGTAGCTATTTTGTTATTTTCAAATATCAGGTTTCCAAAGACATATTTGTTCTTAGGAAAAATCAGTTATTCCTTTTATTTGCTGCATTATTTTGTGATAAAGGCATTTTCAAGGTTAATAGCGCCAAAAATGAAATCGGGGGGGGTAATTCTAAATCTGATATTATCATTTGCTATTACGGTGTTTATGTCGCTTATTTCTTATGAACTAATAGAAAATAGAGCAACAAGTTGCTTGAGAAAAACAATATGTAACATTTCTATGGAGATAAAAAATGATAAATTTAAAAATTAGCATAATAATACCAGTTTTTAATGCGGAGCGTTACTTAGATAATTGTATTAAAGCGATTATAAATCAAACTTATTCTAATTTTGAATTGTTATTGATTGATGATGGTTCTACAGATGAATCATATCAGATTTGTAAAAGATATGAAACGGATAGTCGTGTCCGCATTTATAAACAGGGAAATGCAGGAGTTTCTGCTGCAAGAAACAAAGGAATACAGTTGTCTACGGGAGATTACATTTGGTTTATAGATGCTGATGATTGGATTGAGCCGGAAGCACTGGAAAAATTTGTGGAAGCATATGAACGGTTTAATGGAAGGATAGACATTTTTTCTTTTAATTATATGAAATATCAAAAGGGAAAAAAGATACCAATATCCAATATTCAGCAAGGCTACTATACCAATGAAGAATATTTGAAATTTATGCTTAATCCGTCTAATCATTTTGGGTTGGTCTGGAGCAATATATATTCATCAAAAATAATGAAAGGCCATAGGGTAATGTTTGATGAAAATCTTACCCAATCAGAAGATGTGGATTTTTCGGTTCGCATTGGCAGGTATGTGGATAATATTTATGTATCTGAAAATGTATTTTACAATTATCGGATTACCAGCGGATCATTAAGCAGAAAATATAAAGAGGGGATAGCAGATAGTTATATAACATCACTTGAAAAGATTCAAGAAAATGTAGCGGATTATCATAATAGCAGCATGCAAAATGATTTTAATGCGTACATTAGAGTTATTGTAATTTTTATTATTTTAAATGATTACTATCATCCTGAAAATAATAAAAGCAGGCAATGGAAATTAAGCAAACTAACAGAACTGTTAAGGCAACCATTGATTGCGGAAGCCTTGAAGCGAATGGATAGTAAATCAATGAGTAAGGATAAAATGATATTATTGCATTTTATTAAATCCAAAAATGTTGCGGGAATAAAATTCATTTCAAAGGTAAGGTATTTGAAAATGAATGAAATAGATAATGAGTGATAGTGAATTATATATCAGTCAAAAATAGCTTATTGGAGGAGAGCATATGAAAACGGCATTTATTTGTCCATTATATGACATGGTAAATCATTTTGATTTAGCAATAAATTTGTATAAGAGTAAAATAAAATACAAGATAGAAGCGGATCTTATATTTATTTTTTCAAATGGTGAGCATAAGGATAAGTTTTTACATAGAGTGAAAAATGAAATCGGTATTGATTCAATATTATATAGTATTATTCCGGCAAAATTAAATGAATACAGTGCGAAGGCAGTCACAAAAAAGCTATACGGACTCAGGAAATATATGAACGATTATAATTATATAATTTTAGTGGATTGTGAGTCGGTGTTTCTCAGGAGTTTTGATGTGGATGCATTGGCTGAAGAAATATGGGAATCGAGGAGTATGCTTGCCTCTAATCTGTCTCCCAATGGTTTTTTGATAATGAGAAAATGTTATAAAGCTATGGGATTATACTATAACAAAAAATTGCGAAAGGCATTAGATTTTTTTAAATATAACTTCTGGTTTAATGAATTGCAGGTTTATAAATGTTCATACCTGCGAGGCTTTTTTGAGTGGCTTAAAAATTTTGATATTGAAAAAATATGTAATACATGGGAGTGCTTTGAATATTATGTATTTTATGCCTATTTATGCATTGAACATGATATGGGGATAAAAAAATACCATTATTTAAGTTCGGGAGGAATCAATGAATATTTAGACATTTTTAGTATTAAAAAGCAGAGAGAAATTATTGATAAGATGAATGTGCACTGGGTTTCTTCAAAGGAAGCGATAACTGATGCGGTTGTTATGCAGTTTCATCTCGACAGGAGTCGGCAAACAGAGGGACATGGCTATAAAACGGCTCGAAGTGTGACAAGAAAATTAATATTAATTTTATTGCGCTATATCATTTATGTTATAGAAATTCCGGAAATGTTAGTAAAATCAAAAACAGCGTATAACGATAAGTAATCAAAAAACGGATGCAGAAATATAAGAGAGGTTAAAATGTCTGATTCAAGAATAATAATTCCAAGTGCTAAAATAGTTCCCGAAGATTTATGGAGTCTTGGTAAGTTACCGGGGATTATATATCCAATCAATCAGCAGATTGTCTTTGATTATCTCTATGAGCAATATAGAGATTTTCCTGTTATTGATATTATCTGCTATGAAAAATCAGATAAGGTGCGGCGTCGGCTTAATAAATATACAAAAAAAGGAGTTAATATAAAAACGCTTGATGAACTTAAAGACTTAGGGCATACGATATATTTTGCATTAGAGGGTGTCGATGAGCCAGTTATCATAAATTTTGCTGATACAATCGTTACCGAAGATGTTTCATTGATTGCTGATCGTGATGCTTTTTACTGTTATGAAGATTATATGTGTGAAACATGGACATATTTTGATGAACAGGCTGGCTTCATCACTAACATATATGACAAAAATTCTGTTAATCCTGAAATGCAAAAAAAACTTTTTGTGGGTGTATTCAGTATTACAGATACAGCTTATTTTAGAGAATGTCTTCAAGAGGCTTTTGCTTGTAAAGAACTTGGTATGAGTACATTCTATTATGCTATTCGGACTTATAGCAACAAGCATCCTATGGAAGCAGTTTCTACTAGGAATTGGTTTGATATCGGCCACCAGGACAAGTATTACAATTCGAAACTTGAGGTAAGGGCTAGAGAATTTAACCATATTACGATTGATAAAAATAGAGGGATTTTAAAAAAAACCAGTGATGACAAGGACAAGTTTATTGGAGAAATTAAATGGTATATAAAGCTGCCCATGGATATTGAGTATGTAAGACCTAGAATTTTTGATTATTCAACTGTGTATGAAGAGCCATATATATCAATGGAGTATTATGTGTATCATACATTGCATGAACTTTTTTTGTATGGTGAATTAACGAAACAACAGTGGATAGATATTTTTAGGCATATACGTTTTGTTTATGATGATTTTAAAAAGTATACGGTAAATGATGATAAGATTGTGGCGTCGTTAGAAGATATGTACTTAACAAAAACACTTCAAAGACTTAATAAATTAAAGGCTGATAAGAGATTCCTCGGATTTTTTACAAAGCATATTACTGTAAATGGTAAAGTATATATTTCACTTGATGAGGTCGTGCAAAGACTCAAAAAAATTATTCCGGAATATCTTTATGACGTAAGCGAATTTGCCATTATCCATGGAGATTTATGTTTTTCCAATATAATGGTCGATAGCAATTTGACTTTTATAAAAGTGATAGATCCGCGTGGAAAGTTTGGCTTTTTTGATATTTATGGAGATCAAAGATATGAATTAGCAAAGTTATTTCATAGCATAGATGGTAAATATGATTACATTATAAAAGATCTGTTTGAAACAACATATGAATTAGACAACGCTGAAATAAATTATATGATTTCAGAGAGAAATATGGATTTTGATTTATATGAAATTTTCAAAGAGGCATTTAAAAATGAAATAGGGGGCGATATAAAAAAGATAGAACTTATAGAAGCGTTGTTGTTCTTAAGCATGATACCGCTTCATGGAGAGAGTATTGACCATCAGATGACTATGCTTGGAACAGGATTAGATATTCTCAACAGGGTAGTTGATATTACAGTAAGCGGAGGGGATAGGGATGTTTGAGGATTATTCGTTCATATTTGATATTGATGGTACACTTTGTCCAATCAAGAAACGAGATGAACAATATGAGGATATTGTGCCATATAAAAACATAGTGGATAAAATTAGATATTATAAAGAGCATGGCGCTAAAATCGTATTGTTCACATCGCGGAATATGAATACTTACAATGGAAATATGGGCCTGATTAATAAGAAAACAGCCAGAGTTCTTACGGAATGGCTTGATAAGTGGGATATCCCTTACGATGAAATTATTTATGGTAAGCCATGGCCAGGACATAAAGGATATTATGTTGACGATAGAACAATAAGGCCGGATGAATTTTTAAATTGTACAATAGATGAATTAAATGAAATATGTAAAAAATGTAAAGAACAGTCCCAATAGGAGAAATTTAATATGACGATAATTATTACCATGGCTGGACTTGGTTCCAGATTTAGAAAAGCAGGATATGACTGCCCTAAATATAAAATAGAGGCAAAGGGTAAAACACTATTTCAATGGTCTATGGATAGCCTTATAGGTTACAACAAGATTGTATCAAAATATATATTTGTTGTTCGGAAGGAGGATAAAAGTGAAAACTTTATTCGAGATAACATGGCCCAATATAACATTTCTAACATTGAAGTAGTCGAGATAGATTATGCTACGGATGGACAGGCAACTACCTGTATGCTTGCGATTCCTTATTGCAATCCTGATGAGGAGATAATGATATACAATATTGATACATATGTAGAGCCAAATGAAATGAGGTACGAAAGTATTGAGGGTGACGGGTATATTCCATGTTTTCATGCGGCTGGAGAGCATTGGAGTTTTGCGAAAGTCGGTCCAGATGGCAATGTGACGGAAGTAAGGGAAAAAGTAAGAATTTCAGATAATTGTACCTTAGGGGCCTATTATTTCAAATCAGCGGCTCTTTTTAAAGAATTATATAAAGAATATTATGCTGACGATAGCAAAATGGAGAAAAGCGAAAAATATATTGCGCCACTTTACAATCGTATGATTGAAAGGGGCATGAGCGTTACGATAAGTATTGTAAATGAAAAAAGGGTTCATGTGTTGGGAACGCCGGAAGAACTGGAAAATTTTTTGAAAGAGTGAACATGAGATACAGAAAGATAAACTGCTGCTTATATTTAGCCTGTCATATAGTGCGAAGGAAAGTGAGGATATCGAGAAAATGAAAAAAATCACATTTTTAATAAATGATATGAGCGGCGGGGGGGGGTACTGAGCGTGTTACAGCACAGGTTGCCGGGGCATTAGCAGATACATATACTGTATCTATTTTATCCCTCACGTTGAAAGAAGAGATAAAATTTCATCTGGATGAAAGAATTTGCGTCATATCACTTCAGGGAGAAAAGTTTGATAACAAATTTCAAAAAAGAATATATGCAATGAAAAGTATCAGGCACTTTTGCCATAAGACAAAAGTTGAGACATTGATTGTAGTGGAAACCTATAAAATTTTTAATGTCTTGCCTGCTATCAGAACGATAAAAAAGCAGGGAATCAAACTGATTACTTGGGAGCACTTTAATTATTTTGCAGATAAAAAATATTCTATCCGGTGGTGGTGCAGGTATTTTGCAGCAAGATATTCCGATGCAGTAGTGGTGTTGGGAAAGGAAGATAAAGCAAATTACATGGATAATCTGAAAAATATAAAAAGAGTTGAACACATCTATAATCCAGTGATTTTTCATACATCAGAAAAAGCGGATTTGTCAGTAAAGAGGGTATTAGCTGTGGGTAGACTGGAGGAGCAAAAAGGATTTGATATGTTGTTGGATATATGGAAGCAAATAGAGGATAAGGGAGAGTATGACGAGTGGAAATTAAGCATAATTGGCAGTGGCTCAAAACAACAGGAATTGCTGGAACAAAAGGAAAGTCTGGGATTAAAACAGGTTGAGATTTTGCCCTTCCAGCGAAGAATAGAGGATTTTTATAAAAGCAGTTCTGTTTTTGTGCTTTCTTCAAGATATGAAGGATTTGGACTTGTGCTTTTAGAAGCGCAGGCATATGGACTGCCGTTGCTAAGTTTTGATGTGAAAGAGGGGCCGAATGAAATCATTACTGATGGCGAAAATGGATATTTGGTAAAAGCGTTTGATGAGAAAGAATTTGCCGAAAAATTGCTATATTTAATGGGGGATGAAAAAGAACGCCTTCGCTTGGGTGCAAATGCTGATAAAGATTTATGGCGGTTTTCGCAGGAGAATGTGATTCCGCAATGGATAAAATTAATAGAAGGACTGTGAGAAATTATGGACAGGGTTGGAATCATAACAAGATATTTCAATAATTTTAATTATGGCGGCTTGCTCCAAAGTTACGCTTTGCAGCAATTCATACAGAGTATGGGATTTGATGTAAAACAGATTTCCTTTACTTATACGAAAAGCAGGGGCAGTTTATATATAAATACAGCAATAAAAAATATAATTAAAAGTTTATTTTTTCACGAATATAGCAGGCATGTCCGTAGATGGCGCACCGGGCTAAAAGCGTTTGAAAGGACAATTCCCCACACTGAGCAGATTTATTCAAATAAAAACATAAAAGACTGTGTGAAGGAGTTTGATATTTTCATATGTGGCAGCGACCAGATATGGAACTTGGATTTTTCAAATTTATATTATTACGCGCTCGGTTTCGTACCTGACAATAAGAAAAAAATATCTTACAGTGCCAGCATCGGAAAAAGCAGGCTGGATAAGAACGAAAAAGCACAGATGTATCCTTATCTAAAGCGGTTGGATTATATTTCCCTGCGCGAAACCCAGTTGCAGGCGGAAATTTCAAAGGATATACAAAAAGAGGTGGAAGTTGTCTGCGATCCGGCAATGCTGTTGAACCGGAAACAATGGGATAAAATTAAAAAAGCAAGTGATTTGAAAAATTATATATTTGTGTATTTATTAGGTGATGATGAAAACCAGAGGAGACTGGTTACACAGTTCGCGAAAAAGAAGGAATTACAAATTGTATTTATTCCTTATACGCTGCGCCTTTTCCGCCTGAAGAAGATTTCCCAATTTGGCGATGTTCAGCCTGATAACATTGACCCGGCTGGATTTATAGGACTCATAGAAAGTGCAGAATATGTAATTACGGATTCATTTCATGCCAGCGTATTTTCCATACTATACCATACGGATTTTTATGTTTTTGAAAGAAAAGGCGGAGAGGGAGATGAGAATATGGGTTCAAGATTACACACGCTGCTGGATAAGATGCTTTTAAAGGATAGGTTATTGCCGGATGATGTCACTTTAGAGGAAATGTTATCGGCAGATTCCATATCAGAAGCAAAATGGGAGACTGTAGATAAGGAAGTGGAGGCATATAGGGAGAAATCTATATGTTTTTTGAAAAAGGCATTGTGCTTTCATAAGGGGGCAGAAAGGATGAAGATATGAAGAAAATATTTAATTATTTAAAGAAAATACTTAAGTACATGAGGAATACCCTTAACTTTTTCCTAATAGGTGGATTTAAAAATGGAGGGATAACATATGTCAATGTAGCTCTCTTGAATGACTGCGCTTTACTGGAAGGAAAGAATGTGGTTATTACGGGGGGGGTATAGTGGAATCGGATTGGCGATTGCGAAAAGGTGTATCGAATCCGGGGCCAATGTGCTCATTACGGGAAGAAACGAGGAAAATTTAAAAGGGTGTGTGGAAAGACTGGGAGAAAGAGCATCATATTATGTGCATGACATTCGTGAGGTACATGAAAAAAGTTATGATGAAATTTTGGGAAGATTTGATCAGGTGGATTGTCTTGTTAACAATGCGGGTATTTCTCCTACATCGTCTCTTTTTCCTGAATGTGAATATGATTTGTATAATGATGTTTTTGATACAAATCTGAGAGGATTATACTTTCTGACGCAAGCATATGTCAGGCAGTGTATAGAAAAAAAGGTCAAAGGCGTAATAGTAAATGTGGCTTCTAATAGTGGTCTTGTGGGAGTGACTTCCCCTTATGGCTTGAGCAAAAAGGCAGTTGTATCTTTTACGGAGGGAATAGCGAAAAAATGTTACAAATATGGAATCCGATGCAATGCCGTAGCGCCGGGAGTGACATTGTCAAATATTACAGGCTGGAGCAGGAAATATTCGCCGGAAGGAAATCTGTACGATATAAATGTGAGAACAAAAAGGGTTTTACGGGCTGAGGAGATTGCAGAAGTGACATTATTTCTCCTTAGTAACCGTTCCGCCTGTGTGAATGGACAGACAATCGTTTGTGATAATGGAGGCACTCTGGCAGCGGGCTCTATTGAATAGGAAAGAATAGATAGTATGGGAAGGGTAGGTGAAATGCGGTGGCAGACCGTGTGGAGCGGAGCAAAAAGAATATTATATGGACCTTTGTCGGGAAAATCGTAAATTTATTATTTCCTTTTATCACGCAAACCTGCCTGATTTACATATTAGGAGTTCAGTATATAGGATTGGACGGATTGTTTAAGTCCGTTTTGATGATATTGAGTTTAACGGAGCTTGGCATAGGCAGTGCGCTTGTATTCAGCATGTACAAGCCGATTGCTGATGGGGATGATGAAAAGGTATGTGCCCTGCTAGCGTTTTATAAAAAATGCTACTATGTTATCGGAAGCGTCATATTAGTATTGGGACTTGCCCTTCTTCCCTTTATACAGAATTTAATTTCAGGGGAAGTGCCGGATGACATTAACATTTACGTCTTGTACAGTGTTTACCTGTTAAATACGGTATTGAGCTATTACCTGTTTGCCTATAAAACTTCCCTACTGAATGCCTGTCAGATGGTGGATATGATAAGCAGGGTGGATATTGTCGCAAACAGCGCCAAGTGTATACTGCAATGTGTAGGGTTACTTTTATTGCCTTCCTATTATATGTTTGTCTGGGTGATTCCGTTAAGCACCGTATTGCGCAATTTGTTTGTG
This sequence comes from uncultured Lachnospiraceae bacterium, assembly GCA_947625015.1. Taxonomy (GTDB): domain Bacteria; phylum Bacillota; class Clostridia; order Lachnospirales; family Lachnospiraceae; genus CAG-590. The sequence continues at coordinate 92,932 of CANQMR010000008.1, forward strand.
GAATATCTTTCAAGAAAAAAATATCCCCAATATGTATGCAGGGGCAAACTGCCGGCAGAGGATATTCATGTAATTAAAGATAAAGTAAAAGGATTGTTTTTTCAGAGTATAGGAAATGTTGTGCTGTTCGGTGTGGATAATATTGTTATATCGGCGTTTTTAGGTTTGAGTCTGCTTGGAAAATACAATAATTACTTGTATATACATAATGCTTTGGTAAATTTGGTGGGTGTAATATCAGCTTCCATTATACCGGTAGTTGGGAATAGCATTGCGGTGGAGGATAAGGAGAAAAATTACAGAAATTTCCGTCAGTTTAATTTACTGTGGCTGTGCCTGATATCATGGTGTGCCATATGCCAGATGTGCCTGCTTCAGCCTTTTGTGAAAGTATGGGCAGGGGAGAACTTTCTGTTTTCAAAAAAAATTGCTTTTTTGTTTGTACTCTATTTTTATACCAATAAGATGGGGGATATCATATGGGTTTACAAATCTGCCGGAGGTATATGGAAAGAGGGAAGATATATACGCTTGCTAGGAGCGACAGTTAATTTATGTTTAAATATTTTTTGGGTTAGCCGCATAGGTATTGCCGGTGTTTTACTCTCTACTGTCATAAGTCTGGTTGTTATCATTGACCCATTTGGTGGGAAAGTATTATTTGATGTTTATTTTGATTATAAGCATGCATGGTTAGAGTATATAGGAACACTGCTTATGCATTTTTTGATAACAGTGTTAATCGGAGGCATTACTTATGGAATGTGCGCCCACATTTCTGAAAGTGGGATTGTGGGATTAGTTTTGCGTACGCTCATATGTGTGCCTGTACCAATCATCTTATTGTTTTTAATATATTGCAGGGATACAAGGTTAAAGCAAACAGGAGCACTTGTTAAGCGACTTGTCAAAGCACAGGCAAGACAAAGTGATAAATCAGGTTAATGATGAACAGCAGAAGGGAAAAATTAGTAATGAAATATTTTTTGATTTTATTTATAACAGGTATTATTTTGGAGCAATGTCTGGAGTTGATTTACAGGCATACAAATAGATATAGAATTTCTCAAGGAGGAACGGAGAACTTTCGAAAAGGAGTTCCGTCAGAGTTGGAAATTGTAAATATTGGTTCAGGACCTGGACTATATGCAATTTCTTATGAATATTCAAATAACTCAGGATTTAACTTGAGTACGGCACCTCAAAGCTATAAGTATGGTTTTCGTCTGTTAAAAAGATATAAAGACCATATTAAAAATGGCGCTATTATTATTATTATTATTATGTGTCCGCTGTCTTTTGCTTGGGTGCGCGGGACGGATAAGCCAGGTTATTCTGATAAATTTTATGGAATTTTACCTAAGGAAGATATTGACCAGTATACGCGCGGGAGAGAATTTGCCTTAAAATGGTTTCCGCTTTTAACCAAGGTCGTTTCAAAAATTCAGACTATGAATATTAAGCAGATTACGAAAAAGGCTAATAAAGATGAGTTACCGATTGTTGCTCATTGGAAAGATGAGTGTAAATTACAGGATTTAAAAAATCCCAGACAAGCAAAAGAGCATGAAAGGGCGTTTATGGAAAAAGTGCAAATTATAAAAAATGGCATTGACTTTTGCCTTGAAAATAATTGGCGTCCCATTTTTGTTATTCCACCTGTCCCAAGACTGACAAAAAAATTTATAAGCGATGAATTTGTTAACGTATTTGTGCGACAGAATTTACAGAAAATACGGTTGGAGTATCCGGACATTCCGCTATTGGACTATTATGTAGACGACCGTTTTACAGATGATATGTTTCAAGATGACATATTTATGAATAAAAAGGGACAGGCAGTATTTTCACAAATTCTATTTAAAGACGTGCAGGAGTTGGAGTGTTAATTGGGGAAGAGCGAGGTTGATATCAAGATGAAGATAATAAAGAGCATCAAAAATACGGTGCGGGGTTTTCGTAAGAAAGGCTTTATACAGATTGGAGCAACTACTTACGTTCAAATAAAGCAGATTAAAGATTGCGAAATGCTTTTGGATAAAAATATTGTGATAACCGGTGGGGGAAGCGGAATAGGATATGCCATTGCTAAGCGTTGTATTTCCATGGGCGCAAAAGTTTTGATTACAGGTAGAAATGCTAACAAATTGGAAAATGCTGCAAAAGAACTGGGAAATAATTGTAAATTTTTAGTGCATGATGTTGGAGATATCTCTCAGTTAGAAAAAGCTGTTTCGCAAATTATAAATATTTTTGATGGACGTATTGATGCACTGGTAAATAATGCAGGAATCAGCAATGGGAAAAAGTTTGATGAGGTAACAGAAGAGGATTGGAATACTTTAGTGAATGTTTTGCTGAAAGGACCATATTTTTTGACGCAACGAGTTTATCAGGAAATGCTCGGTCAAAAAAGCGGAAACATAGTAATGATATCATCAAACGGGGGGGTGATAGGGCACACAAAACCATATGGAATACTGAAAGCTGGAATCAATAATTTTGTATGCGGATTGGCGAAGGAGGGTGCAAGATATGGAATCAGGTGTAATGGTGTAGCTCCAGGTTATACAATATCATCAATCCAAAAAGAATTTGAATTAAACACAGAGGGTAATTTGTACAAGCCGGATGTGATAGATTCGAGGTGGCATTTAGCAGAGGAGATTGCTGAAATGGTATGCTTTTTATTAAGTGAGCGGTCCGTTTGTTTGAATGGACAGGTTTTGGTTTGTGATGGCGGGGATACTTTAGTATAGAAGATAACAGAATTTTAAGGAGGTTAATTATGCTGGAAAAAATGCGATTTACTGATAGATGCACCGGATGTAAAATGTGTGCGGATGTCTGCCCGGTTTCTGCGATTTCTTTTGAGGAGGATAACGGAGGTTTTTGGTATCCTAAAGTTGATTCTGATAAATGCATTGAATGTGGCTTGTGTGAAAAGAAATGTCCCAATTTAAATAATTATAAAAGTATAAAACAAGAACCCAAGGTGTATGCTGCTTGGACGAGAGATACAAAGACGAGATTAAACTGTACCTCAGGCGGAATTTGTTATGAATTGTCAAAATATGTTATTGAACAGGGCGGATATGTGGCGGGGGTTGCATATGCTGAGGATTTCAAAAGTGCCAGATACATACTGGTCCACGATATGGAGGGTTTGACGAAAATCACACAGACAAAATACTTTCAGGCAGATACAAATGGAATTTATGGAAAAATAAAAGAACAATTAGACAAGAGTAATATAGTATTGTTTGTTGGGACGCCTTGTTATAATGCGGCATTACATTCTTTTTTAGGGAAGGAATATAATAATTTGATTCAATGTGATTTTGTGTGCAGGGGAAACCCTTCTCCACGTGTACATAGACTGCACATTGAGTATCGGGAAAAGATGTATGGCGGAAAAATAGTAGTTGCCCATTCAAAGAATAAGAGGAAAGGCTGGAGTTGCTTTGGAACATATTTTAAATTTGATAATGGCAAGGAGTTTTACAAAGATCGATATCATAATCCGACAACAATTATGTTTATTGGAAAAAATATGAATATTAGAGATTCGTGCTTTTCTTGTCATTATAGGACGATACCGAGAGTTGCAGATATAACGGTAGGTGATTTTTGGGGAATTACAGGAGTGGAAAAACAAGATTATTTTAACGGATGTTCTCTGTTGATGTTAAATTCTGAAAAGGGGGAATTGCTTTTTGAAAAGGTTAAAGGTTCGCTGAAGTATATAGAACGGACGCTTGGTGATGTGGCAAAAGGAAATCCTGCATTATATTATAATCCAGTAAAAAGCGATAAGATTGGGCAATTTCGGGAAGACATAAATGAACTGCCTTTTGGACAGGTCTTAAAAAAGTATGTAAATAAAAAGGATATTGGACAGAAAAAGGTGAGACATGGATTACGAAAAATAATGAATTTGATTCGCAAAATCCATAAGATAGATTTAATAAAATTAATATATTATAACTTTTTTTGTGGGCGGATTGAACGAAAAAAAGGGAAATATATTATTCCATGTAAAGGGAGCTGCATTGATATTGAAAAAGGAGCTAAAGTATACATTGGAGATAATTTTATTTTAAATACTTTGCGTGTAAAAGGCTCTAAGGCAGAGTGTTATTTAAAAGTGCAAAATGGCGGTCAGTTAACTATAACGGGAAGAGTGAGGCTTGCTTATAATTCTACGCTTCATGTGAACAGAGGTGGATGTTTGAAAATTGGACAAATGGCAACTAATGCAAATTGTAATATTCAATGCTCAAACACGATTACAATCGGACATGATGTAATGATTGGCAGGGATGTTACAATTTATGATAGCGACTATCATAAAACCGGAGTCAATGATAAAAAGAGCACAGTGACAATAGGAAATCATGTATGGCTTTGCAGCAGATGTATGGTGATGAAGGGTTCAAGAATCGGAGATGGTGCAATTATAGGAGCAGGTTCTTTTATAACCGGAAAAGTAAAATTGAGAGCAATGACTTCTCCCATGCCGACAAAGGTAATCATGGAAAATGTAAGCTGGGAAAAATAATGGCGTATAGGAATATAGCAGTTTTAAAAAGACTGTTGTATTAATAAAAAATGAATCTAGGAGGAAAGAATTATGTCAGAAAGAGAAAAATTAGCGTTACTGGAGGATATGCTGGAGTTGGATGAAGGAGAGCTGTCTGCCGAGATGAAACTGGAAGATGTATTACAGTTTGATTCCATGGCGCGCCTTTCTTTAATTGTCTTATTTGAGGATGAATTTGGAAAGAAGATAGTAGGAAAGGATATTGATGGATTTGATACCATTGGGGATATCCTGGCAAAGATGGAGGAGTGAAATCGTTGCATACCAAAACTTCTATAAAGGAAGGGATAGAAAAATATGTACAATCTTGTAAATTTAAAGGACAAAACAATATTAATAACCGGGGCATCCTCCGGTATCGGACAAGCTATTGCTGAGCTGCTGGATAAGCTGGAGGCGAGAGTGATTCTGGTAGCAAGGAGAGAGGATAAGCTCCGGGAGGTGCTGGACGGATTAAATAATCAGTCATCCTGTTATTATGTGGCGGATTTATCAAAACTGGATGGGATAGAGGAACTGATAAAAGGAATTATCGCAGAACAGGGCGCGCTTGATGGTTTTGTACATAGTGCAGGAATCGGAAGTTCAAGGCCCCTCAAAACAATAAAGCCCAATATTCTACAGGAAGTGATGAGCATTAATTTTTCTTCATTTGTAGAAATATGCAGATGCATATCTATTAAAAAGAGGTATGCAGAAAGTGGTTGCAGCATTGTAGGTATTTCATCCATAGCCTCTTGTCAGGGGAATGCAAGCAAGACCGCATATTCCGCATCAAAGGCTGCCATGGATGCAGCAGTGCGTTGCATGGCAAAGGAATTGTCAGTAAAGGGCTTTCGTGTGAATACGGTTATGCCGGGCTGGATTGAAACAGCGATTTATGAGCAGCATATGCAAAACACAAAAGGTTCTGCTGATGTGGAGGCTGTGAGGGCAAGACAGTATTTAGGTGTTGGAAAGCCTGTTGATGTAGCAACTCTGGTGGCATTTTTATTAAGTGATGCGGCCCGTTTGATAACCGGGGCTTCTCTTGATGTGACGGGGGGGGGCGCTTAACATGTTAGGTTTAGGTCTGTTATCCGGATTGCCGGAGAAAGATAGAATGAAGGAGTAATGGAAAGGAAGACGAGATAATGCCATTTTTTCAATACGAACATATAAAAATCAGTGCCGTTGCCAGCGCAGTTCCCGCACAAACAGTAAGAGCGGATGATTTTAAAGAAGTTTTTGGCAAGGAGCAGGTGGATAAATTTAAGGATATGGTAGGTGTTCAGGAGTATCGGAAAACAAGGGAACATCAGACGGCTTCAGATTTAGGCTTTGCAGCGGCAGAAAAAATTATCCAGGAAAAGAAGATTGACAGAGAGGAAATTGGCGCATTGGTATTCGCCTCTCATTCTCCTGATTACAGGAAGCCTGCTACAGCCTGTGTGCTTCATAAGCGGTTAGGACTGTCCAAAGATTGCGCGGCTTTTGATATAGGTTTGGGGTGCAGTGCTTTTGTATATGGAACACAGGTGATTTGTTCTATGCTTGCTAATTCGGATATAAAAAAGGCGCTGTTGATTGTAGCAGAGAGCTGTACAAAAATGATTAATCCAGAGGATAAATCGATTGTAATGTTGTTTGGGGATGCCGGAAGCGCTGTTTTATATGAGAAAACAGAAGAAACTGCGTCGATTAAAGCCCTGTTGCGAACAGATGGAACAGGTTATAAGACGATTATTGTACCTGGTGGTGGAGCTCGTAACCTTACACCAAGCCCGGAGCCATTGATGTGGAAAGATGGTAATGAGAGAACATTATACAATACTAACATGAATGGCGTGGCAGTCTTTACATTTACTATTTCAGATGTTCCCGATACAATAGGGGAATTTTTAAACAAGACAAATACTGTTGTTGAAGATTATGACTGTTTTGCAATGCATCAGGCCAATAAATATATTCATAAACAGTTGTCTAAAAAACTCAAAATCCCCATGGAAAAAATGCCGGTATGTCTTGATCATTATGGAAATACATCTGCTCCTGCAATTCCTCTTACATTATGTGATACATATGGACAAAAAGAAGAGGATAAGGATATTCAGACATTGATGTGTGGTTTTGGCGTAGGGCTTTCGTGGGGTGTTGTTAGTGCAAAAATAAATATGGCAGATATCTATGAAGTGATAGAAACAGATGATATTTATGAGAATGGAATTATTAACTGTCAGGAAGATTTTGATAATTAGTAAAAATAAATATTATAATTTGACTGAAATGGAACAGCGGATAGGAGGAGTCTGGAATGAACCAATGTTATCTTTGGGAAAAAGTGCAGGAATATGGAGAGGTATTAAAAGATAAACCAGCAGTAATAGTGGGGGATGTGGTGACAACTTATGGACAGTTAGCAGATAAGGTTCGCACAGCACAGATGAATCTTCTGGCATTGGGTGTAAAGGAACAGGAGGCGGTTTTGTTCAGTGCACCCTCCAGAGTGGAGTATATTGTTGCTTATCTGGCTTTGCTGGGAATAAATGCGATAGCAGTGCCCCTTCACAAGTCTGCTTCCTATGATGAGGTAAAATATATCTTGGATTTAACGAAAGCGCATCTGATTTTGACGGATCACCCAAAGTTGAAAGAAATTCCGCACAGCTATTCCTTAAATCATATATGTAATAGTAAATTACCTGATTCCAGAAACTGTGCTGTAGAAATGTCAAAAACAGGGGAGACGGAAATCAGTGAAATTCTCTTCACATCTGGAACTACGGGGAAGCCCAAGGGAGTTGTCCTTTCTAAAGCGGCAATAGCAGCCAGCATATATAATACTGCAACAGGTATCGGCATGCGGCAGGAGGATGTTTTGCTGCTGCCTTTACCGCTTAACCATTCTTTTGGTATGCGTGTGTTAAGATCGGCCTTATATAATGGGGAAACCATAGTTCTTCAAAACGGTTTTTCTTTTGCCAAAGAATTGATTAAGAATATTGAAGTATGGCATTGCAACTGTATGGCGTGTGTGAACGCTGGTTTTGAGATGATCAGGCAGCAGATATCCGATGAATATATTGAGGTGCTGGGTAAATTGAGATATATTGAATTTGGTGCGGGTGCAGTACCTGTCAGTACCAGAAAACTGCTTCGAAAAAAATTGCCGGATACATTAATATATAACACATGGGGTTCTACGGAGACGGGCGGCGCGCTTTTTTTGGATATCAGCAATCAAGAGGATAAGTTGGAAACAGGTAGTGTCAAGTGACATATGAAAAACTGAGCTGAAAAAAACAGGCTCTGATGAACCTTGAAAAATGCAGATATTG